>CAYOWU010000026.1:0-46193 GCA_964407765.1 uncultured Lachnospiraceae bacterium | reverse complement strand
CAGTTTGTGCGCATATTTTTGTGACAGTGAAGCCGGAAGGCTGAACTGTTACAAACAATCTATCTTTTTGAGGATTTTTGCTTGACGAATGGCTTGTTTATGAATATAATTGAAATGATGTTTTTTCAAACTTTACGGTAAAGGAGGTGCCTGATTATGAAAATGACGTTTCAGCCGAGAAAAAGACACAGAGCCAAAGTACACGGCTTTCGGAAGAGAATGAGCACAAAAGGCGGACGTAAAGTTTTAGCTGCCAGAAGATTAAAAGGGAGAAAGAAATTGTCCGCATAAGACCGCATAAATTGTGGTCTTTTCTTCTATGTAAGTCTATGAACACTCCATCCGGTCAGAAATCATAGTTTGTCTTTGTCTGCTTCGCGCATTGCGCCGGATCGGGCAAAGGCAAATTACAATTTATGTCCGGGTGGGGCGTTCAAATGTGTTCGCGGGGATTTGAATATGGATTTTTCGGAATCGTTGAGAAAAAACAAGGATTTCCAGAAGGTTTACCGGCAGGGGGAGTCGTATGCGAATCGTTTGCTGGTGATGTACATTTCCAGTAATTCCACAGACAGGAACCGTCTGGGCGTTTCGGTGAGTAAGAAAGTGGGAAACAGCGTGATCCGTCATCGGGTCGCCAGGCTGATTCGGGAAAGTTACCGATTAAATGAAAATAGTTTTCAAAAAGGATTGGACATCGTTGTGGTCGCCAGAGTGCAGGCGCGGGAAAAGAGTTATTGGGATGTGGAAAGCGCATTGATGCATCTGGGGAATATGCATCATATTATAATAGGTAGAAAACAGTGAAAAAAATATTTATTTGGATTATCAGACTTTATCAGAGATATGTATCGCCTATGAAACGGACGAAATGTCCCTATTTTCCCAGTTGTTCTAGTTACGGGATGGAAGCCATTGAGAAATACGGCGCGTTTAAAGGAGGGCTGTTGGCAGTGTGGAGAATTTTGCGGTGCAATCCTTTTTCAAAAGGCGGGTATGACCCGGTGCCGTAAAGACGCTTAGAAAATTACCAGGAGGAAATGGATTTTGTTTATTTTAGCTACCAAGAGCAGTGTGCCAATATTGGGTCAGATCGCTTATATACTGGGCTGTCTGATGGATGGAATATTTAAGTTTTTGGACAAGTTTTTCGGAATTGAAAATATTGGCCTTTGTATCATTATTTTTACTCTGATTGTCTACCTGCTGATGACGCCTCTTCAGATCAAGCAGCAGAAGTTTTCGAAGATGTCTGCCGTCATGAATCCTGAACTGCAGGCAATTCAAAAAAAGTATAAAGATAAAAGAGATCAGATTTCCATGCAGAAAATGCAGGAAGAGACATCCATGGTGTACCAAAAGTATGGGGTTTCGCCCACAGGAAGCTGCGTGCAGCTTTTGATTCAGATGCCGATTCTGCTGTCTCTTTACCAGGTTATATACCGGATTCCGGCCTATGTGGGAAGCGCTAGATCTGTATTTACGGATGTTGTTGACAAAATAGTAAATGTAAATGGATATACAGACATTCTTCAGAAGTTCCTGGAGGACAATAAGATTAATCAGGTCAGTCTGATTTTGGAAAATGATGTGGCGACCAGAGAGTCTGTGATTGATGTTTTGTACAAGCTGTCGCCTTCTCAGTGGCAGGAATTTGCCGATATTGACAAGTTTTCATCCTTTTCCGGCGCCATTGACGCCACGGCGGCGAATTTATCCGGGATGCAGAACTTTTTGGGGCTGAACATTGCAGACACTCCGTGGGACATTATTAAAGCAGCCCTTGCGGCGGGAAGCGCACTTCTGGTCATTGGGGCCGTTTTGATTCCGCTTCTGGCATGGTTTACCCAGTGGCTGAATTATCGTCTGATGCCCCAGGTTTCCACGGATGATTCAGAGAATAATAGTATGGCCAGCACTATGAAGACTATGAATACGTTTATGCCGATTTTTTCAGCCGTGATGTGTTTTTCTTTTCAGGTGGGTATCGGCATTTACTGGATTGCCGGCGCGGTGCTCCGCGGACTGCAAATGCTGTTGATTAACCGTTATATCCGCAGGCTGGACATCGATGATTTGATTAAACAGAATATGGAGAAAGCTGCCAAGAAAAGAGAAAAGGCAGGGCTTCCGCCTCAGAAAATAACCAGCCAGGCGCATCAGAATGTGAGAAATATTGATAAAGAGACAAGCTCTCTTGCAAACAAGAAAGTGGAAATTTTGCAGGTAAATAATCCGAAGCCGGGAAGCATTGCTGCAAAGGCAAATATGGTTAGAGATTTTGATGAGAGAAATAAAAAGAAGAAATAAGTATGAGAAATAGGTTTTATAGATAGTGGTGGGAGGATGAAAAAGAGAGATGGATTATATTGAAATATCTGGCAAAACCAAGGAAGAGGCTATTATGAAGGCTTCCGTGCAGTTGGAGACTCCCAGTGATCAGTTGGATATTCAGATTATCAGTGAAGGAAGCAGAGGTTTTCTGGGATTTGGCAGCAAGCCTTTCGTGATTCGGGCAGGCAGGAAAGAAGAAGAGAAAAAAGAGCCGGAAAAAGAAGAATCGAAACCAGAACCACAGCAAACAGAGAAAAAGCCGGAACAGCAGCCCGCTCCCGCGAAAGAAAAGCTTAGGGAAGGAAAGCCGAAGAGAGAAGGCCGTCAGATAGAAATAATCACAGACCAGGAGCAGATTGAGGAAGTAAAAAAACGCGCCGAAGAGTTTCTTTCTCAGGTTTTTGAGGCAATGGGTATTGAAGTTCATATGGAATCTGTATATAATGAGTCTGATGGCAGTCTTACCATTGATTTTTCCGGGGAAAATATGGGCGTTTTGATTGGTAAGAGAGGGCAGACCTTAGATTCTCTCCAGTATTTGACAGGGCTTGTACTGAATAAAAAGACCAGCGTATATGTGAAAGTGAAGCTGGATACGGAGAACTACCGCGCCAGACGGCGGGAGACTCTGGAGAACCTGGCCAGAGGAATTGCATACAAGGTGAAGAAGACCAGGAAAGCCGTTGTGCTGGAGCCTATGAATCCCTATGAGAGAAGGATTATACATTCGACCTTGCAGGGGAACCGCAATGTGGAAACCTACAGTGAAGGGGAAGAACCCTATCGTCATATTGTTGTAAAGCCAAAAGGCAGATAAATAAAAATCAGCCATCACTATTTAATACGGTAGTGGCGGCTGTTTTTTAGCTTTATGGGAAATATTTATTTTGACTAATCAGAGTTTGGGCAAAATATACAAATAAGGAGAGAATTATGTATACGGACACTATTGCAGCGATTTCCACGGCGGTGAGCGCTTCCGGGATTGGCATCATTCGTCTCAGCGGCTGCCAGGCGCTGGAAATTGCGGACCGGGTTTATAGAAGTAAAGTAAAGAATAAGAGGCTGGCGGATGTTCCCACGCATACCATACATTATGGCCATATATACGATAGAGATGAGATTGTGGACGAGGTTCTCGTTATGGTGATGCACGGCCCCCGGACTTTTACCGGGGAAGACACGGTGGAGATCGACTGCCACGGCGGCATCTATGCCATGAAAAAGGTTCTGGACTGTGTGCTGAAAAACGGCGCCCGAATCGCGGAGCCGGGAGAGTTTACGAAGAGAGCCTTCCTAAACGGCCGGCTGGATCTGTCCCAGGCAGAGGCCGTCATGGATGTAATTCAGTCCAAGAATCGTTACGCGTTGAAAAACTCCATTCAGCAGCTAAAGGGCTCTGTGAAAAATAAAATCGAGAAGATACGGAAAACCATTTTACATGAGATTGCGCAAATCGAATCCGCGCTGGACGATCCGGAGCATGTGAGCCTGGACGGTTACGCGGAACATCTGGAAGAAATTTTAGAGGAACAGCAGGGAGAGATTCGCAGGCTTTTGTCTACGGTCGCCAACGGAAAGGTGATTCAAGAGGGCATCCGCACCGTTATATTGGGAAAGCCCAATGCGGGAAAGTCTTCACTTCTGAATGTTCTGGTGGGAGAGGATCGGGCGATTGTCACGGAGATTGCGGGAACCACCCGGGATGTGCTGGAGGAATATATTCATTTTGGCGGCGCAGCTTTAAGAATTGTGGACACAGCCGGCATCCGCAATACGTCGGATCTGGTGGAGAGCATTGGCGTAGGCAAGGCGAAAGAACAGGCAGAGCAGGCAGATTTTGTTTTATATGTATCGGACGCATCCATGCCCCTGGATGAGAATGATTTTCAGATTATAGAAATGATTCGGGATAAGCAGGCGGTTGTGCTTTTAAATAAATCAGATCTGCCTTCCCAGGTGGAGGCGGAAGAGTTAGCCAGGCTGACAGGAAAAAGGGTGATTTTGACTTCAGCTAAGGAAAGGTTGGGATTCGCGGAACTGGAGTCCTGCATTTCCTCCATGTTTTTCCAGGGAAAATTGGAGCTGCCGGAAGATATTTATATTACGAATCTCAGGCATAAAGGGTTGCTGGAAGAGTCCTCGGAGAGTCTGCGCCAAGTGCAGGCAAGTCTGGATGCGGGAATGCCGGAGGATTTTTATTCCATTGATTTGATGAACGCTTACGAAGCGCTGGGCGGCATTCTGGGAGAATCGGTGGACGAAGATGTGATACAGGAAATATTTGAGAATTTTTGTGTTGGAAAATAGAAAATTTTTTGAACAGATGGGAGGAAGATATGAGCCGGTTGATACGGGAATATCAGGTTGTGGTGGTTGGCGCGGGACACGCGGGCTGCGAAGCGGGGCTGGCCTGCGCCAGGTTGGGATTGCGCACGGTCTTGTTTACGGTTAGCGTAGACAGCATCGCTTTGATGCCATGCAATCCAAATATTGGGGGAAGCTCCAAGGGTCACTTAGTCAGGGACTTGGATGCGCTGGGCGGTGAAATGGGAAAAAACATTGACGCCACGTTTATACAGTCCAAGATGCTGAATAAATCAAAAGGCCCGGCGGTGCATTCCCTTCGGGCCCAGGCGGACAAGCAGGCTTACAGCAATCAAATGAGAAAAACCCTGGAAAATACGCCGCTTCTTACAGTCAAACAGGGAGAGGTAGCGAAGATTCTGGTAGAGGACGGCAAGGTGAAGGGTGCGGTCACTTATTCGGGCGCTGTTTATCAGGCGCAGGCGGTGATTTTGTGTACGGGAACTTATCTGAAAGCCCGCTGCATTTACGGGGATGTGAGTTTTAACACCGGGCCTAATGGCCTGCAGGCGGCTAATCATCTTACGGATTCTCTGCGGGAGTTGGGAATTGATATTCTTCGATTTAAAACAGGGACGCCGGCCAGGATTGACGGAAACACCATTGATTATGAAAAAATGGAACGGCAGTCGGGAGACTGCCGGATTCGGCCATTTTCTTTTTCCACAAAAATTGAAGACATTCAGAAAGATCAGGTTTCTTGTTGGCTTACCTATACCAATGAAAAAACCCATGAGATTATCCGCCAGAATCTGGATCGCTCTCCCTTGTACTCAGGAATTATTGAGGGAACGGGACCCAGGTATTGTCCATCCATTGAAGATAAGGTTGTCCGGTTTGCGGATAAAAGCCGTCATCAGGTTTTCATCGAGCCGGAAGGGCTGTACACCTCGGAGATGTACGTGGGCGGCATGTCCAGTTCACTGCCGGAGGATGTGCAGTTTGCCATGTACCGCACGGTTCCCGGTTTGGAGAATGCGGAGATTGTGCGAAATGCCTATGCCATCGAGTATGACTGCATCAACCCCCGCCAGCTGAATCCGACTCTGGAGTTCAAGTCCATAGAGGGATTGTTCAGCGCCGGGCAGTTTAATGGAAGCTCTGGCTACGAAGAGGCGGCGGCCCAGGGGCTGATTGCCGGAATCAACGCTTCCATGAAGATCCTGGGCAAAAAGCTGATTACGCTGGATCGCAGCGAATCCTATATAGGCGTGCTGATTGACGATTTGGTCACCAAGGAAAATAAAGAGCCTTACCGGATGATGACCAGCCGGGCGGAATATCGATTGTTGCTGCGGCAGGACAACGCGGATCTGAGGCTTCGGGAAATCGGCTATCAGGTAGGATTAGTTGATAAAAAAGATTACGAATACGTTCTATGGAAAAAAGAAAAAATCCAGGAAGAGATTCAGCGTATAGAAAAGAAAAATATCGGCGTAAACGAAAAGGTGCAGGATTTTTTGAAGAAAAACAACAGCGCGCTTTTGAAATCCGGCGTCACGCTTGCGGATTTAATTCGCCGGCCGGAATTGAATTATGAGATGTTGGAAGCGCTGGATGATAACCGTCCAAATCTTCCGTGGGATGTAAAGGAACAGGTCAATATCCATATCAAATACGAGGGTTACATTAAGCGCCAGGAGAAACAGGTTTTGCAGTTTAAGAAGCTGGAAGAAAAGCTGTTGCCGGAGGATATTAATTACGATCACGTTCCCAATCTCCGCATTGAGGCCCGGCAGAAGCTGGCGTTGTACAGACCGGTTTCCCTGGGACAGGCTTCCCGAATATCAGGAGTCTCGCCCTCTGATATATCGGTATTGATGGTTTATCTTATGGCGAAATAAAAATATGGGGATTGTGAAAAAATGCAGATTATGACACAGGGCTGCGAACAGCTGGGCATTCATCTGACAGAAGCACAGGAACAGCAATTTACAGATTACTATGATTTACTAATTGAGTGGAACAAAAAGGTGAATCTGACGGGAATCATAGAATACGACGATGTGATAAAAAAGCATTTTCTGGACAGTCTGTGCCTTGTAAAATTATCCGGATTCGATGAAAATAAAATCCAAAAACTCATTGATGTGGGAACGGGTGCGGGATTTCCGGGAATTCCTTTGAAGATTATTTTCCCAAATTTGGAGGTAACATTGCTGGATTCACTGCATAAAAGGATCAAATTCCTGGATGCGCTGACGGAAAAACTGGGTTTGAAAAATGTGCGGACGGTTCATGGCCGCGCCGAGGATTTTGGCAGGGATCCGGCGTACAGGGAACAATTTGACTTATGCGTTTCCCGCGCCGTTGCCAATCTGAGCGTTCTCTCTGAATACTGTATGCCGCTGGTACGCGTGGGCGGATGCTTCGTTGCCTACAAATCCGGAAAAATCCAGGAAGAACTGGAGGCTTCCAAAAAGGCCATCCATTTTCTGGGTGGAAAAATTCAGGAGAAGGTAAGTTTTCAGGTTCCCACATCGGATATGGCAAGGACATTGATTTCCATAAAAAAAGTGAAAAATACATCCGGGAAGTATCCGAGAAAAAGCGGCGTGCCCGGGAAATCGCCTTTGTAAAGATTTGAAATTCCGTTGGAATCCTCCATAAGATAAAAAACCCTTTGGGCGGGATTGCGCTGCGGTGGAGAAAAATTATGCTGCCAGGTGCAGCCCGCCGCAGGCGGAGAATCCTGCTGTGCAGGATTCTTTTTTGCTTTATAGGAAATTGCGTCCTATAAAGCAAAAACCCTCCGGGGGATGCGCACTTTGCGCTAAGGAAATTGGTTGCTGACGCAACCGCGTTTCGGCGCGAGAGTCTGGCGAGCCGGACTCTTTGTTCTTAGGTAATTGCGAAACTATTATTTCATAAGATTTGTTTTCGTTTACCGAGGGAACGTTTTTCAATTGTCTAATGTCCTATAGAAGAATATCCATCTGATTCAGAAATTCTTCGGGATTTTCGATATGGGGGAAATGCTTCGCGTGTTTTATGAAAACAGTCTCAATAGCCGGATTGCATTCAGTATATTCCCGGACAATTTCTTTTCCCTCTTTTTCATAATTTCCTTCGATGATATAAATGCTGTGGTTTGTCTCGCGTATACAATTACTGATATTTATATTGGTGTAATTGCCAATTCGGCTGGCATATAAATATTTGCCGCCACAGTCATCCCGGTGCGCATTTTCATAATACAAATCCAGAAAATCCGAGTCAATGCGGAATGGATTGAAAAACAAATATTCTGAAAGAGAGTGATCAATGTTCTGGCGGCTCATGAAAATATTGTAAATCATTGTCCCGATAATGGGAATCTCCAGCAGCAGCTTCTGGATGGCGGAGTTTTTGCTGGGTATTTTATTCAATTCCTTAAAATCGGGCGGATTGACAAAAAATATTTTGTGAAAGAGTTTTCCCTCGTTGCGGCAGGCCATGGTCAAAAAAGAGCTGGAATAACCGCTGGCGATTACGTCGGTTTCTTTTTTTATCACATTCTTAATGAAATCACATATGAGCTGCACATAGAGAAAATTTGTGTAAGTAATTCTTGGTTTATCCGAACAGCCGCAGCCCAGTAAATCCAGGGAGTATACTTCATGGTTTTTCGATAGGGAATTTCTTACTTTATTCCATTCGTAGCTGGACAATCCGGACTGCAAATCATGAATCAATAACAGAGGATTTCCCGTACCCTGTTTGGTATAAGAAATGTCTCCAAACCGCCAGGAATAAGTCTGAGGTTCAGAAAATGAAACGGCGTTTTTCAGAGAAGAGGATGCAATAATAATTTTATTTACCATATGGATGATTCCAGTTGCAACGGTAAATAATACGCCGAGAGTCGATAGCCTGCGTTTGCATTTATTCATATTCATAGAGTTCCTCCTTGTTTATTTATTGTATTTTCTATTTCTATATCCTATCACATAATTTCTATTTTTTCTATACCTTTTATGTTTCACGTGAAACATTTTGTAACAGTTCATCCTTCTGGCTTCACTGTTACAAAAGTATGTGCACAAACTGCAAAAAACGCAGTTTAGCGCGTGGCTGCCTCGGGATCGTCTTACAGGCGCAAGCCGACACCTCGCGGGATAGCGTATAGCTGAATTGTTACAACTTTTTTCTTATGGGAAATTCAGCAGGAATCTCCTATGAGATAAAAACTCTCCATGTAGGTGCACTGTAATAAAATGAAATTCAGCCGTCAAAATCAATCTGATACAGGTGAAAAATTTTGCTATGTGAAATTCTTTTAATCTGTCTGCAACCACAAATGAATGCACCTCTATAAACATCTATCCAGCGGCGGATTTTTGTAGTAAAAAAATTTTCTGGACGGGATCGTACTGCGGCGAAAAAATGTTTCTATATATCTGGCATTAAATAATTGCCAGATATATAGACCCTCCGGGGGATGCACGTTTGCGCAAATATGTATATGCCGCAGAGCGGCCGCGCTTGGCGCAGATGGCGATAATTAATCGTCATCTATATATAATTAGCCCGGCACTGAATGTTTCACGTGAAACATTGATTTTTTTATAGATATATAAATAAAAAGGTGTTATAATAGCATAGAAACTAGTATAATCACTTTAAATATCCTTATGCTATGATTTGGAACGCCCGCTACGTCTGAGTTTTGGTAAGGATATTTAAAGTGTCTTACTATGAGCAGAGGAGGGGTCATGAGTTGGGAAGAGTTATAGCAATAGCAAATCAAAAGGGTGGCGTGGGAAAATCAACTACAACGATAAACCTGGGATCCTGTCTTGCGGAAGCAGGAAAGACAGTTTTGATTATAGATATTGATCCCCAGGGAAACACTACCAGTGGGTTTGGAGTGGACAAGAATGAATCTGAAAATACATTGTACGAATTGCTGTTGGGTGAAGTTCGCGTAGAAGACTGTATTGTATCGAATGTCCAGGATCGTTTGTCACTGATTCCAGCGAATATGAATTTGGCTGGTGCAGAGATTGAATTAATAGGCATTGAAAATAAGGAATTTATTTTAAGAGATGCAATGGAACTGGTACAGAGAGATTATGATTTTATAATTATGGATTGTCCTCCATCCCTAAGTATGCTGACGATAAACGCTATGACCGCTGCTGATTCTATAATTGTGCCCATACAGTGCGAATACTATGCGCTGGAGGGATTGTCCCAATTAGTTCACACGATTCAATTAGTGCAGGACCGACTGAACCCGAAACTGGAGATTGAGGGCGTGGTATTTACCATGTATGATGCCCGGACAAATTTATCTTTAGAAGTGGTGGAAAATGTCAAAGATAATTTGAAACAGAATATTTACAAAACCATCATTCCAAGGAATGTGCGTTTAGCGGAAGCTCCAAGCCATGGAATGCCTATTAATATATACGATACGAAATCTGCCGGAGCAGAGAGTTATCGTCTTTTGGCTGAAGAGGTCATTAACAGGGAACCAGCGTGCGCCCGCAGTTGAGGGGTCACAAGAAAGGAAAGCCGTGTGGGCGCATATGGAGTACCTGAATGTATGCCGCCTATTTGGCGGCAGGACTTTTAAAGTAAAAAGAATGGAGGAGAGAATGGCTGTTAGAAAGTCTGGTTTGGGAAAAGGATTGGATTCTCTAATTCCTGACCATCATTTAGAAGAAATAAGTGAGACAGAAAATCAGGGAGTTGTTTCTGTAAAGATTTCAAAAGTCGAGCCAAATAGAGAACAGCCCAGAAAACAATTTGATGAAGATTCCTTATTGGAATTATCCGAGTCCATAAAACAATTTGGCGTGCTGCAGCCGCTGCTTGTCCTTAACAAAAATGATTATTATGAAATCATAGCCGGGGAGAGAAGATGGCGCGCGGCAAAAATTGCCGGCATGAAGGAAATACCTGTAATTATTAAGGATTATTCGGAGCAGGAAATTGTGGAGATTTCCCTGATCGAGAATATTCAGAGGGAGGATCTGAATCCGATTGAAGAAGCTATGGCGTATAAAAGGCTGTTGGAAGATTTCAATTTGAAGCAGGATGAAATCGCCGAGAAAGTGGCCAAAAGCAGGACGGCCGTGACAAATTCCCTGCGCCTATTAAAATTGGATGAAAAGGTGCAGGAAATGCTGATTGACGAGATGCTGACGACGGGACATGCCCGGGCGCTTCTTGCTGTCACCGATGCCAGGGAACAGCTGGAGCTGGCGAACAGGATTTTTGAAGAAAAACTAAGCGTAAGGGAAACGGAAAAGCTTATAAAAAATCTGCTGAATCCAAAAAAGAAAGAAGAAATAAAAAGTGGATCAGCTGAAGACGCAATTTACGAAAAATTGGAAGACAAGATGAAGGGTATTATGGGTACGAAGGTCACGATCAATAGAAGGAAGAAAAATAAGGGGAAAATAGAAATCGAATATTATTCGCAGGAAGAATTGGAGCGGATTATAGAAATGTTTGAATCCATTGGATCGGAATAGGGGAGAGTACATATGAGTGACTTCTTTACAAGCATTGGGATAGATCCGGCTATTATAATTTTAATACTGGCCGTATTTATTGTAGCGCTGTTCTTAATTGTGTTTCGTATGGGTATGCGAATAAGGAGGTTAGAAAGAAAATATAAAGGGTTTATGAGAGGAAAAGATGGGCAATCTCTAGAAAGGATATTTGCACATCGCTTTAAAGACCTGGATAAACTAGTAGAGAAAAATGATTCCCATGAACAGATGATTGATGTCCTCAGAAAAAATTACAGCAGGCTGTTCAGCAAATATGGAGTGGAAAAGTACGATGCGTTTGACGATGTTGGCGGAAAAATGAGTTTTGTTCTGGCGTTATTGGACAGAAATAATACAGGAGTCATATTAAACGCCATCCACAGCAGAGACAATTGTTTCTTATATTTAAAAGAAATCGTAAAAGGAGAATCCTACGTGATGCTCAGTCAGGAGGAAGTGGAGGCACTGCGAAAAGCGGTTAATTTCGGATTAGCGGAAAATATGGAGAATGTTTCAGAGTGATAAAAGAAGGGAGAAACAGTCATGATTGATATAAAGTTTTTAAGGGAAAATCCAGATGCAGTAAAGGAAAATATCCGGAAAAAATTCCAGGAATCCAAACTGGATCTGGTGGATCAGGTCATAGATTTGGATCAGAAAAACAGAAGCATTAAACAGGAAGTGGAAGAGCTGCGGGCAAACCGCAATAAAGTGTCCAAGCAAATAGGAGCGCTGATGGGGCAGGGCAAAAAAGAAGAGGCTGAGAAAATCAAACAGGAAGTGGCGGCCAGCGGCCAGAAGATTGAAGAACTGACAGCCAAAGAAAAAGAAGTGGAGAGCAAAATCAGGGAAATTATGATGGTTATACCGAATATCATTGACCCATCCGTCCCCGTTGGAAAAGACGATAGTGAAAATGTGGAAGTGCAGAAATATGGAGAACCCGTGGTTCCGGATTTTGAGATTCCCTATCATGCGGAGATTATGGAAAGCTTTAACGGCTTGGATCTAAACAGTGCCCGAAAGGTTGCCGGAAACGGATTCTATTATTTGATGGGAGATATCGCCAGACTGCATTCAGCGGTCATCAGCTATGCCAGAGACTTTATGATCGACCGGGGATTCACTTACTGTGTGCCTCCATTTATGATCCGCAGCGACGTGGTGACAGGCGTTATGAGCTTCGCGGAAATGGAAGCGATGATGTATAAAATCGAAGGGGAGGATTTGTATCTGATCGGCACAAGCGAACATTCCATGATTGGCAAATTCATTGACACAATTATACAGGAAGAGGAGCTTCCCTTAACGCTGACCAGTTATTCCCCCTGCTTCAGAAAAGAAAAAGGCGCCCATGGCCTGGAAGAAAGGGGTGTATACCGCATTCACCAGTTTGAGAAACAGGAGATGGTGGTTATATGCCGTCCCGAAGAGAGTAAAAAATGGTTTGACATTTTATGGAAAAACACAGTAGATCTGTTCCGCTCCCTGGATATACCCGTACGCACTTTGGAATGCTGTTCTGGCGATCTGGCGGATCTGAAAGTGAAATCCATAGATGTGGAGGCGTGGTCGCCGAGGCAGAAAAAATATTTTGAGGTGGGAAGCTGCTCCAACTTAGGCGATGCCCAGGCACGCCGTCTGAAAATCCGGGTCAGCGGCAAGGAGAAAAAATATCTGGCGCATACGCTGAATAACACTGTAGCGGCTCCGCCCCGGATGCTCATCGCATTTTTGGAAAATAATTTGAATGCGGACGGCAGCGTGAATATACCGGAAGCTCTGCGCCCCTACATGGGAGGAATGGACAAAATCGTAAAAAAATCGTAAAACGGGAGGTAGAAGCGTGCATAAATTTTTGCCAGCTGTAGGCTTTTCCTGCATAAATCGAAGAAAAGAATTGGAAGAAATTCTGAATGAAGTAGTCAATTCTTATGATGAAAAAATAGTGACAGAATCCAGTCGAGAATGCCTCTTCGCAGAATTTTCAAAAAATTTTGGCTGTGACTGCGGCATTACAGTTTGCGGCGAATACGATGAAAATAATCAGTTTCATATAGACTATTATTTTCCTTTTTTCAGGGGAACAGGAATTACCACACAGGAACCGCTGGTGATTGAACGACATGCCAGTAATAAATCATATGAAGGAATTTGTGACGATGTCCGCATAGGAGTTACCTTAATCTTTTACATTCAGAACGCCGGAGAATATCTGACAAACAGAAGCAGAAAAAATATTTTTTCAGAAAGTCTTCCCGTCAGCCTGTCCGGGCTGGCGTATGAGGGAAAAATCTTGTTGCCCGTGCAGAAAAACAAAGAACAGGTCCGCATAGAGCAGGAGGCCACCCAGAATAGAAATCATCTCATCGCTGAGGCGCGAAAAGGCGACGAGGAGGCCATGGAAAGCCTCACCATTGACGATATAGACACTTATTCCATGATATCCAAAAGGATAGAAACTGAGGACATATTTACAATCGTGGACTCCTATTTCATGCCTTATGGAATAGAGTGTGACCAGTACAATATAATGGGCGAAATTACAGACTGCCTGGATTTCCAAAACACATTGACAGGCGAAGAAATCTACCACCTAACAGTGGACTGCAACGATTTGCAATTTGACATCTGCATAAACAAAAAAGACTTGCTGGGAGAGCCGGAAAAAGGACGAAGATTTAAAGGGATTATCTGGCTGCAGGGAGAAATATATTTTTAAATAGATAAAGAATCGGCTATGTTCATGGGTTTTAATTAGATGGACATGGCCGGTTTTTATCGAACATATATTTTTGGACTATGAATTCAATGACATGGATTTTGGGGTATAGTATAATTACCTTATAAGTAAATAAAAATTTACAATATAAGGAGGCAATAAATGACAAACGATCAAAAATTAGATTTACTGATTGAAAAGGTAGTCTTTATTGAAGAAAACGTAAGCGAAATGAAGAAAGATATGGTAGAGGTGAAAGAAGAAGTATCTCTGCTGAAAGAGGATGTATCCGTCTTGAAAAAGGACATGGTCGAAATGAAAGAGGAAGTGTCCAGTCTAAAAGAGGAAGTATCCGTCTTAAAAAAGGACATGACCGAAATGAAAGAGGAAGTGTCCAGTTTAAAAGAGGATGTATCTTTCTTAAAGATTGATGTGTCTGTCTTGAAAAAGGATATGGCAGACGTTAAAAGTAACATGTCCAAAATGGGAGCAGCTATCGCAAATAATTATGAAATGCTGGAGGAATTTTATGTTTATCAAAAGGAATTTAATGCCCGTGTAATAAAAGAAATAAGGCTTATTAATGGTAAACTTGAAATGCACGACAATCAAATTGCCAGGAACACAGAAATGTTAAAAGAAATCATTTAGAAATAAGAGTATAGGACTGTAAAAGGGCCGGAGATCTGAAAAAGATTCCTGGCCCTTTTGTCTAAGAAAGTCAAAGAAGAATTTTAAGCATTTCATTTAATCGAACTTCAAAGGTATGCTCTCGAACCACTTTTTCCAGGGCGGAATGGCGGATTCGATCCCGTTCTTCATCATGTTCCAGATAGTAAGCGGCTTTGTCCAACATTTCCTCAAAGCTGGTGTAATAGACGAAGTCCACGTCCGGTTCGAAATGAAGGAAGAAATCTTCCTGGAAATTGGTCAGCAGGAAGCCGCCGCAGCCCATAATGTCCATGGCCCTTAAAGGAATGCCAGTGTGGATGCTTTTCAACGTGGGATTCATGTTAATCTTACTGCATCGGAACACTTTTGGCATGACGGCCGCATAATCGGCAATGCCTCGGTTTATGGCTTTTCCCACAACGGCTTCCTCGTTTAATGTGTATAAATGTGTCTCAAACGATTCGGACAACAGTTCCAGCATCAAAATACGCTCCGTGGAGGCTACTTTCCTGGCCAAGTAATAATTAGAATATATATGGGATGCCGGGGCCAGGAATCCTTCTGGAGTGTCATAGGGCATAGTTTGTTCTATAATTGAAATAACGTCTTTTGTCAGGCACTTTTCCATCAGATCGCAGCCATAGATATCTGTCTGAGCCATAATCAGAGCTTGCAGATAGCCGATGGTATAAGGATCGGACTTGCTGACGAGGCGCTCGAAAAAATGATGCTCTTCGTTGTACAGCGCTCCTATAAAAGAAATCTCCGTGCTATATTTTTTTCGATCATCCGCAGTAATAGGGATGGAACGCAGCCGCTGTGAATTGACGGCGAGGGGCGCATAGTATATGGTTTGAGCTCCCTGATTTTTAAGAAAATTGCACATATATGAATCGAAAGTGAATATATAATTGGTTTCGTAAAGCACTTCTGGGTATAACATATTGCTGTGAGGGCTGTCATAAATCCAGGATATATATTTACAATTTTCCTCCTTGCAGGCTTGGGCGATGATTGGGAAAAAATTAAAGGAAAATACAAAATCGGCCTTTGATTTCTGAATGCTTTCTTTCAAATCAGCTGTGTACTTTTCTTTATCTTCTGGGTATCCTCTGTCTTTTAGCGGGAAAGTGGCTATCCTAAAACTGTGTTTATAAAAAGCCTGAAACATATCCTCTTGTCCAAAACATCCCCATGTAATGAATAATACCGTTTTCATATTGAGCTAATTCCCCATTTGGCTCCATAATTCCTGCCGCAGGCGCACAACTTCCAGATCTTTAGGCAGCAGGGTGGATAACTGCTGAATTAATGGAAGAGCCTCTTCGCAGCGATTTTCCTGGAGCAAGTATTGAACTGTTTGTTTTACTTGATTTGCCAGAGCCAGGAATTCTGGGTTTGTTGGCGCTGGCTGGTTGATTTCCTCGGAGATCATAGACAGCAAACGGCGGATTACTCCACATAAAGGTTTGTAAATGTTGATAACATCACGCAGCCCTTTCAAAACCTGTGGATAATTGCAATCTTCCCAATCCTGAAAAATCTGTTCCATCCGCAGCGCAAAACGATAGTCGGGCGGCGTAAAGGAACTATCTTTGGAGGCAAAAATTTGTTCACTGTAAACAGAAACTGTATATTCCTTTACCCATTGGCAATATTGCTTGGTTTGCGCAAGCAGTTCGGAATCTTCGATTTCCAAAATGCCTTCGATTAATAATTTTTCCTGAAAAGAGGTCAGTAAAAAAAGCGACTGAACTGGAAAACTGCTTAAACTAGATTTTACCATAGCAATCCAATGAGAAAGCTGATCTGCTTCTGCATTTTGGGTTAAATATTTGGATACGCTTCCTAATTGGGATATATCCATTTGAGAGAATAACGATTCCAGAGAAAGCTTTCCTTTAGCTTGGAAAATCAGCAGAGCAGCTTCCATTAATACATAAATCTGGCGGCTTTCTACGGCTCGTTGCAGATAATCTTCTGATTTTTGAAAATTTCCTTGTTGATAAGCGGATCTGGATTTGAAAATCAGAATCAAGGGATCTGGATTCTCGCTGTCTCCATCCATATTTTCAAACAGATTCAGAAGAAAAACTTCCTTCTTTTTCTCTCTTAAAATATTGCTGAAATATGGATAGAATTTTTCTGCGGCAATACCTCCCCAGGGAAGAAATGAGAGAAAAAATCGTGCAGATTCTGCGTCTTTTATTTGAACAGCGGCTTTTAGGCCGAGAAAATGTACAATATCTTTAAACTTTTTTATTTGATGTTCCCCTAGTTCCCCGATTGCCTGCTTGGGCCATTTTTCTGGATGGATATCCATCTGATTTAAATATTGGTGATAGGCTTTTGTGTAGATAATGATGTCTTTTTCGTGGTTGTTTAAATGGCCGCATATTCCAATTAGATCCATATAGATGCGCAGAGCGGCGATTTCTGTACATTGGGAATGCCTTAACATTTCTTTTCCTGTTTTCCATGCACGCTGGTATTCCTCTTGTGAATATATGATATAAGGAAGGTAGGCTACACACCAGCTTACTTCCAGATCTGGGTACGTAATGTTTAGTTCCAGACATTTTCTTGCATATTTTTCGGCTTTTTTAAATTCATGGGTGGATATATATTCTTGGGTTAGCTGCGTATAATTATGAGCGGTGGATTTATGTTCTTTTAGTTCTTTTTTTAATAAAGGAACATTTCTGTCGGTCTTGGTTTTCTGAACTTTTCCTGCATAGCCATAATGATGGACGTAAGATGAGAACATTTTAATTGGTTCTGCAAAAGGCCGAAGGTATTCATGTATAGGATTTTTGAATTGTGTCTCCGGCGTAATACAGACCATACGGTTCAAACGGGCATCGACATAATTCGTTCCCATCCAGTCCATATAGTTACGTACAATATAACGGCCAGAATTGTACTGTAAATATTCTCCGCTGGAAAAAAACTCAATAATTTCGCTGGGATCTTCAAACCATTCGTCATCATCGATAAACAAAAACCATTCTCCATGTGCTTTTTGCAGTCCTGCATTTCTTGCTTTTGAAAAGTCATTGCACCAATGAAATGGAATTATCTGTGAAGTATATTGTAGTGCTAATTCTCGGACTTTTTCATTTTTACTGGTGTCTACGACAATCAGCTCGCTGGGAATACCCATTAAAATAGGAATCAGAGAATCCAGACATTTTCGGACGGCATGGATTTGTTTGGAGGCTAATAAAGATATGGTCAGTTTTGGTTTCATGACATTCTCCTTTTTTATAACTTTTCCTTATTTATAGGCGAATATACTTAAATAACGTGAGTTCGATAAAAAATAAATGTCCATAAGCCTATTCCTCTGATATAATTAAATCGTCAAACAAAACAATACCAAAGGAGAATAAACTTATGGACGAAATTATTATATCAGTTTTTTATGACATTGACAACTTCTGCAAAGAATTAAAAATATTTTATGAACGCTGCCTTTTGCCCTGCAATGGGAACGGCGCGTCTTTCGAGCCGCCTTCGCGCCTTTCACTAAGCGAGGTTATGACCGTCTGCGTTATCTTCCACTTGTCTGGCTACCGGACATTCAAACGGTATTACACAAAATTCATCAAAAAAGACTGCCGCAAATTCTTTCCAAATCTGGTCAGCTATAACCGCTTTGTGGAGCTTATGTCCTGCGCGGCCATGCCGTTGGCTTTGTTTGCGCAGTCTGTAGGATTAAAATCGCCATGCACCGGCATAAGCTTTGTAGACTCCGCGACGCTGGACGTGTGTGACAGCCACAGGATTTGGCAAAACAAGGTTTTTAAAGGCGTCGCGCAAAGAGGCAAGAGCTCCACGGGCTGGCATTACGGCTTCAAACTCCACCTTGTCATCAATGACCGCGGGGAAATCCTGCGCTTCTTCCTGACGCCCGCCAATGTGGACGACCGCAATCAAAATGTCATGGAAAGATTGACAAAAAAACTGTTTGGGAAGATTTTTGCAGACAAAGGGTATGCGTCCAAAAAACTATTTGAGGAACTCCTGAATAAAGGCTTGGAGCTGATCGTCAAACAGAAAAAGAACGCCAAAAGCCCAGGGATTCTGCGCTTCACAGACAGGATTCTTCTGCGGAAGCGCGCCGTGATCGAGTCGGTAAACGACTTCTTAAAAAACGTCTGCCAGATTGAGCATTCCAGACACAGAAGCAGCTGCAATTTTGTGGTCAACTTGGTGGCTGGGCTTGCGGCGTACTCTTTTTTGCCTAAAAAACCATCTATTCACACTGGAAATATGATTTTTGCATAGGTATGCTCATCGAACTCACGTTAAATACGTGAAAATCTCCGGCTAAGGGTATTTCCCCGCCGGAGATTAATTCTCTTACATTATAATCAGAGATTACTGCAGTAACTGAAGTACACTCTGAGGAACTTGATTTGCCTGAGCCAACATAGCCTGAGCAGACTGTACCAAAATGTTGTTCTTAGTGTAAGCCATCATTTCTTTGGCCATGTCTACGTCACGGATACGGCTTTCAGCGGCACTGATATTTTCTGTACTTACAGCCAGGTTATTGATAGTATGTTCCAAACGATTCTGAACAGCACCAAAATCTCCTCTCATCTTAGAAACAATATCAATGGCAGAATTAATTATGTCGATCTTAGCTCTTGCATTGTTCTGATCCACCGCATCATTAGATGGGGTATTGCCACTACCGCCAATACTAAGAGTAGCCTTATCCACACCTAATTTTACGGTAGTCAATTCTTGTAACTGTATGCCAATCTGAGCATTGTCAATGCCAGTTTCACTTACCTGGAATGTTAATTTACCGCCATTAGCAGTAGCAGCAGCATTAGTAAAGATTTCTTTACCGTTAAATTTCGTTGTAGAAAGAATTCGATCAATTTCTGACTGAAGCTGATTTACTTCTTCGTTCATAGAGTTACGGTTTGTACTGTTGTATGTTGCGTTTGCGGACTGTGTAGCCAGAGCAACCATACGATTCAACATACTGTGAACTTCCGTCAGAGCACCTTCTGCTGTCTGTACCAGGGATACGGCATCTTCTGCGTTCTTGGAAGCAGTTTCCAGACCAGTGATCTGTGCACGCATTTTTTCAGAAATAGCCAGACCAGCGGCATCATCACCAGCGCGGTTGATTCTGTAACCAGAAGACAATTTTTCCAGGTTCTTAGATACTGCACTATTGTTTGTATTCAGTTTGTTGTAAGAGTTTAATGCTGTAATATTATGTTGAATTCTCATAAATCTTCCTCCTTGAATATGATTACCGGGAACTCCTTTTCCCGTTGGTTTCCACCACAGTTCTTAATTTATGCTTTGAAATCCGGCGCCTGGGTTCCAAAGCTGCCGTTTATGTAACCGGCTTATTTTTCTTTACACATATATTATCGTGAGATTTTCCAATTACTTAAGAGTGATTTAAAAATTTTTTTCATTTTTCTGTTTCATGGATGGTGATTTCACTGCATAGCTGGACAAAGCCTGTTTCCAGAGCACAGTCGATTACCATATCCTTGTCTTCTTCTTTATCAAAATCATACATTTTGGATAATAGATCGTAAACCTTCTGGCTTCGATTTTCTTCTGGCATGTCCTCCAGGAAAATATCTAAAAGTGTGCATAATGCATCTTTAGAATAGGGATTGTAGTGTAAAGCCATCATTAAATGGTCGATCGCTTCCGGCATTTGATTTTTTACAATATCACTGTATCCCAAGAAAATTCCTACGGATTCCAGGCAATTTATAATTTCCACATTGCTCAGACCTTCCGCCTGAAGTTCTTCTAATGTATAAGTATTTTCCAGATAGATGCATTTTTCATTAAAAAAATTCATATCCTCATCACTGATGGATTGTTCCGGATTGCTATATTTTTGAATTAATTGCTGCAGTTCTTTTAAATCTTCCTGTAAATGTATAATAATATCTGACATATAATACACCTTCGCTTTCTTTATAGATTATTGTTTTATAAGTTTCAGCCTGTCCAGAGCTTTTTGATAGCCCTGTTGGGCGGATAAGTCATAATACTTTTTAGCCATTTCTAGGTTGCCGCTGACTTCGTACCAGGTTCCCAGATTATAGGAAGCTTTGTACGATCCGGTTCCCAGATCTTCTTCATCCTGCAAATTTGCTCCGATTTCCAGACAGCGTAGGTATTCCTGTTCGATTTTTGGAAGATAACTGATGTATTGAGCTGTATCGGACAGAATGAGCTGCATGTAAAAAATGCCGCAGAAAAAATGAAAAGACGCGTAGTTTTCCAATGACTTTTCTTCTGACTTCAAAATTTTCAGGATTTCGGTATAATTTTTGGAGTTCATCAAGCTGTAAAGAAATCCAACTACTCCTTTGGGACGATAAGGGGCTTTCGGGGAAACTTCTTTGTAAAATTTCCGGAATATGTCTAAGGCTTTTTTTTCTTCACCAAGGATTTGATAAGATCCGGCTATTTTATATAGAAGGTACGCGTCATGGGGATGTTCCTGTAATTCCTGGAGGAGGTAAGGAAGATTTCTTCTTTCCTTTTCACCGGATTTCAGGTATCCGTCATGTTCCACAAAAATAGGTACGGGAGCAGATGGCAAGTGGCTGTCGATCTGCTCATGGATTTTTCCCTTGTAAAATACCCCCTTTGGTAAAAGTCGACTTAATCTGAGATTAAAATAAGAGATTTCTCCATTTTCCAGATAAGAATTTCGGATGCAAATATCTCCCAAACACGAGTTTGATTCAAGAAAAGGGGAAATCTCTTTTTTGGTTCCACTAGAAATATATTCGTCTGCGTCCAGTACCAGATTCCAGTCTGCATCGGATAAAGACAGGGCATAATTTCTGGCGGCTGCAAAATCATTTTTCCATGGATACGTATAGACGTTGGCGCCTGCCTTATGGGCGATCTCTATTGTGTTATCCTGGGAGCCAGTATCTACAATGATTATTTGATCTACAAGAGACTGCACACTGTCCAGGCAGCGTTTCAGGCAACGTTCTTCGTCTTTGACAATCATGACAAGAGCAATCGTTTTCATTGGTTTATATTCCTTTTTATTTTTGTCATATGTTTACTATAACATAATCTTATTTGTAAAGACAACCCTATTCTATCGGTAATTTATAAGTGTAAATGTTTTCGTGTAAAAATCTATTTAGGATTCTGCTCAATCAGCCTTCAGATGACTATAAACAGAATATCTATATTTTTGATATATTGCTAAAAAATACATATAAATAATAGTTAATTAATAGTTAATTATATTGTATATTTTTTGAAACAATATTTTGATAAAATATTTTTGCTTAGTATACATATTAGAATGGAATAAAAATTATGAATGAACAAAAAAATTATCCATATTTTCTTTATGCCACAGATATTTTGTCCAGTGTTAAAGATCAATTTTTTTATCAAAAACGTCAGGCTATTGCTTTTGCAGAACAGATGATTCAAAACAAAGATTTATCTTATATACCCAAAATTTTCTCTTGTTTTTTAATTGAGGACAGGTATCTTTCTCAGTTGGATACCGTCAGTAAGAGGTTTATCCAGTTACAGAGATTAGATGCTGATATGCGTAGGTTGTTTCTTATTTGTGAAATACTTACAGAGGAAAATAAGTTACCTGAATCCAGGTTGTTTTTTTTGGAGCAGATATATACATTTGATGATTTGATTCAGAAATATATACGAATAAAACTTTTTTTGTATAGGTTAGAATTTTCTTTTCCGGAATTGTCATTGCAGGAAGCAATCGATATGCTTAAAAGTGAAGAAGTGTCTGTATGCGCTTTACGAAAAATTATAGACTATGAAATTTTTTCGGATGAAAAAAATAGATATGATGAGGTGTTAAAAATAAAAGAAATGGGAGGATTTTTAAAATAAATATAGATAGGAAATTAGATTATAAAAAAGTTTGTTTTATTATTTGTTATAATCAGGAAATATATTTGAAAGAATGTATATTGTATCTGCAGCAACTACATGTGCCAGATGGTTTTTCTATAGATTTTCTGACAATATCGGATGCGCCTTCTATAACGGAAGGTTATCAGGCAGCCATGGAGGAAAGTGATGCAAAATATAAGGTTTATATGCATCAGGATGTGTTTATTTTGTATCCTTATTTTTTAGACAGCTTGGTTGAAATTTTCCAGTTATATTCCCGTATTGGTATGATTGGTATGGTTGGAACGCCAACGTTTCCTTCTGATTATATTATGTGGTCGGGGCAGTTAGTAGGGAGTCACTATAAAGATTTTTATTGCAGTGGAAAAGGAGTAGAACCTTGTGATTACAGCAGTTATCGTTATGAATTAAATCATGGTCTTAGTATGGTAGATGTTATAGATGGCTTTTTGATGGCCACAGCGTATGATATTCCATGGCGCACGGATTTACTGGATGGATGGCATTTTTATGATGTGTCTCAAAGTTTTGAATTTCGTAAACGGGGATATAAAATTGCGGTGCCAAGACAGAATATTCCCTGGTGTTTGCATGATGACGGTACGGCTGCAAGTCTTTGGGATTATGATCGATATCGACGAATTTGTATGGAAGAGTATCCCCTTTCGCTACTGCCTCCAGGAATGCATTAAATATAGATAATTAAAAAATTGTCTATTATTATAAATTAAATGAAAGGAATTAAAAGTATGAGATTTTTTCTTTTTGGAGCGGGAAGATCAACATTAAAAATGATAGATCATATTAAAAAATTCCCAGAAAATCTGAAATTTTTGGGAATTTTGGATGATGATTCATCAAAATGGGGAGGGTTTATTGGTTCACCACAGATCCTGCAATCGGCAAAATATGATAAAATAATCATCCCGTCGGTTATGCATTTTGGCGTTATTAAAGAAAATCTGATGTACTGGCATCATATTGAAGAAGAAAAAATAGAAAACAAATATTATTTGCTAAAAGTTCTGATGGTGGAAAAATATAAAGAATCAGAAGATGCTGAAATTCAGGAAATTTTAAAATATTGGGAAGATAATCCACTTAGCGTGTTTAATCAATATGTAAAACAAGGCAAAGAAATACATCTTGTATATTGGGATTGCATTGAAAATTTGCCATATATTATATTTGAAGATAAAAGAATGTATTTCCCATACGATCACAGATTTCATGTAGTTGATGGAAAAAAAGTTGTGATTGATATTTTGGGAGAGCAGCAGCCAACATCGCCGCATTTGTATATTCAGGACGACATTAAAGTTGAGCAGGGAGATGTTGTGGCGGACGCGGGAGTTTGTGAAGGAAATTTTGCTCTGCGTTATATTGAAAAAATATCCAAATTATATTTGTTTGAAAGTGACAGGCGTTGGATTAAGCCATTGCAGAAAACATTTGAGAAGTTTAATGATAAGGTTGTTTTATGCAATAAATTTCTGGGGCAGAATGATCAGGCGGCATCTGTCACTTTGGATTCAGTTGTTGACGGAAGATTGGATTTTCTGAAAATGGATATTGAGGGAGCGGAAGAAGCGGCTCTTCTAGGCGGGAAAAATACGCTTTGTAATAATGATGTTAAGTGCGCTATTTGCAGTTATCACAAACCTCAAGCGGAGGTGGATATTAAAAAAATTTTGCAGTCATATGGATATAAAACCAATACTTCAAAGGGGTATATGGCATTTATCTGGGATGAGAATATCTTTTCTACATTGGATTTTAGAAGAGGAATTGTGTATGGGAGAAAAAGCAATTTATATGAATAATCAAAAAGACTCCACCTCCACCTTCCTTCACATGTTATCCGATATAAAAGAACAGCTTTTCCAACAAAAGAGGCAGGCCATTTCCCTTGCGGAACAGATGATTCAGACCAAGGATTCATCTTATATACCGCAGATTCTGTCCTGTTTTCCCATAAGGGAGTATTTGCTTTCGCAGTTGGATGTCGAGATGTTCAGACTGTCTGTTATCTGTGAAATCGTTGCCGCGGAAGAGAAGCTTCCCGGTTCAAGGCTGATTTTCCTGGAGCATGTGGATACGTTTGGGGAATTGATGGAGAAGTATGTATATGTTACGTTTCTTTTGCGCAGGCTGGAGTTTCCGCTTTCCAAGGATGCCAAAAACGAGACAATGGCTGTCCTCTCCGGGAGGGGGATCTCCGTCTGCGCCATTCGGAAGATTACGGACACGGAGATTTTCAACGATACAGAGCGTGTATACACTCAGGCGTTGCAAGTTATGGGAGGATTTTCAAAATTAGTACAATAAATAGAGAATTAGACGATAAGAAATTTTGTTTTATTATCTGCTATAATCAGGAGCTTTATCTGAGGGAATGTCTGCTGTATTTGGAGCAGATCCATGTTCCGGATGGTTTTAGTACGGATCTTCTGACAATCGAGGATGCGCCTTCCATGGCAGAAGGGTATCAGGCAGCTATGGAAGAGAGTGACGCCAAGTATAAGATTTATATGCACCAGGATGTGTTTATTTTGTATCCCTATTTTTTGGACAGCCTGTATTCGATTTTCCAGGCGTACGCGCAAATTGGCATGGTGGGCATGGCAGGAACACCTGTTTTTCCCAATGATTATATGATGTGGTCAGGAAAATTAATTGGAAATATTTGCAGTAAGGATTTGGAACCCTCTGACTATGAAAACTATCGCTACAAACTGGAACACGGCCTCTTCGCCGTAGATGCCATTGACGGCCTTCTCATGGCCACCGCCTACGATCTCCCCTGGCGCACGGATCTTTTAGACGGCTGGGATTTCTATGATGTTTCCCAGAGTTTTGAGTTCCGGAAGAAGGGGTACAAGATTGCGGTGCCGCAGCAGGATTGTCCCTGGTGTCTGCACGATGATGGCAAGATTTTAAATCTTTGGAATTATGACCGATACCGCCAGATCTGCATGAAAGAATATCCGCTTTCCCTCTTGCCTCCGGGGTCACATTAATGGTATAGTTGATGTATATAGAATTATGCGGAAGTTTTATGTAGAGGAGGTTGGATTTGTGCCCCAGTTTAACAAATGGAGAAAAGCAAGTATATATAGTATGGAACATGAACATATCTGTGATGTGTCTGTGCAGGAGAGGAATGAGGACATCACTC
Organism: uncultured Lachnospiraceae bacterium; assembly: GCA_964407765.1. GTDB lineage: Bacteria > Bacillota > Clostridia > Lachnospirales > Lachnospiraceae > MGBC164599. The sequence continues at coordinate 20,509 of CAYOWU010000026.1, read as the reverse complement.
TGATTTTTCCGGAAGAGATAAAGAAAGGATCCTGGGAAGATGTAAATGTGGTCTTTTATGACGATGTAAAGGGCTTGGTTACTTATAAATGCAAGTTAAAAGATTACAAACTTTTGTCAATGGGCCTGACGGTGAAATGCATTCTGGGGGAGGAAGAGAGTGCGGTGCAGCGGAGAAATGACCTGAAGATTCGCCAGATTATTCCGATTTCCATTCAGACCGTAGATACAGTGGGCAAGAAGATTAACGTGGATGCCACGATTCACGACCTTAGCGCAGGGGGGATTTTCTGTGTAACTGAACATATTTTTGCAGAAGGGGACCGATTTTCTTTTTTGTTCAGGCGGGCGGCAAAGCCTTTGCGCCTGGAATGTGAAGTGCTCCGCAAACAGCCTTATGAGCCGAAAGGAGGCTTTAACTTAAACCAGATGATGGGTTATGGGTGCAGGTTTGTGAATATGAATGACAATATGGAATCTTCGATTCGATCCTATGTATTTAAGGAAGATCTCCTGATGAAAAAGAGGGAAAGGATGCGGTTACAGTAAAAAGCGCCAATAAATGACGAAATATTACCATAATTATTATAAAAATTGCTTGATTCTCACCATCAGATATGTTATAGTAAGAGAGTAAAAGGAATGACCGCTCACACGGGTTACAGTTGAAGAATGAACATAGAAAATGCCACTCTGCAGCTTATTAAAGTTCAGAAGTGGTTTTTCTATGTAAATTTTTTTGTTGCTCCAAAACAGGCGGGCGGATTGTTGAGCTGTGCGCATGGAAAATGCGCAGAAAGGATAAGGGACTACATGGATAAAAGACAGAAGATGTTGTTGATTTCTCTTCTCATGGCATTGGCCATGACATTTATGGTCGGATGCGGCGGGAAAGAATCGAAAGAGGATGTCAAAAGCAGCCAGAAAACGGCGGATGAAACCCAAACGACAGAAGTTGAAAGTAAAGATAACGGGCAGCAGGCAAGCGGGACAGGTGGGACAGAGTATCCTCTTACTATAACAGACAGCCTTGGAAATGAAGTGACCATTGAGAAGGAGCCTCAGAGGGTGATTTCCCTGGCGCCTGCTGACACAGAGATTTTATTTGCTCTGGGCGTCGGTGATCGGGTGAAAGGAAGGACGGATTACTGTTCCTACCCAGAAGAAGCCGCTGAGGTGGAATCGATCGGCACATATACCTCACCCAATACGGAATTGATTCTTTCTATGGAGCCGGATGTGATATTCGCTTCTGATTATATAGATGACAGCATCAAAAAACAAGTCGAGTCGACGGGCGCTAAGACCGTTGTATTTTCTGCAAACAGCGTAGAGGAAGTGCAGGGCGTGATTCTCCAGGCGGGCCAGATTTTGAACGTAAATGAGAAGGCCAAAGAGCTGACGGACTCTATGGATGCGGACCTGAAGGATCTGCAGGCTGCATTGTCTTCTGTCAAGGAAAAGAAATCGTTGTTTGTGGACATCGGCTCTTTCTACAGCGCCGGGCCAGGTTCTTTGTTGGCGGATATGCTGGACAAGATGGACGTGACCAATGTGGCCGCCGATACCGGCGAGGCGTATCCGCAGCTTTCGGTGGAGGCGATTATTGAAAAAAATCCGGACATTTATCTTTCACTGTATTCCACGCCGGAAGAACTGAAAGAGGTAGCCGGATTAAATGAATTGGATTGCATAAAAGAAGATCATATCGTTTTTTATGAAGCTCTTTCAAAGGAAGCGGATATGATTCAGAGGCCCGGTCCCCGCGTTGTAGAAGGCATGCGGCTTCTGGCAGAGCAGATTTATCCGGATTTATTTTAATGAAGTGAGACGAGCGGATGAAGAAAACGAAAATTAACAGGAAGTGGGCAATTTTTCTGTCTCTTGCAGTATGCTTGGTTATTATGTATATATGCACAGTGACGGGTGTAGCGTCGATTTCGTTTGCGGACGCAAATCGGATTTTGTTTCATGAGATTTTGCATCTGGATGTAGGTATGACAGGGATTTCAGAGGGCAGCGTTACGATTATCCGCAACGTGCGCCTTCCCAGGGTTGCGCTGGGCTTTCTGGCGGGCGCTTCCCTGGCTGTGTGCGGCGCTGGTTTTCAGGGAATATTTAAGAATCCCATGGCGGACCCTTTTGTGCTGGGGGTGTCCTCTGGGGCGGCTCTGGGGGCGGCCATTGGGATTGTGCTGCATTTTGACAACGGTTTTCTGGGAATGAGCGGGACGACTTTGCTGGCGTTCGCGGGCGCTTTTCTGACGATTATACTGGTGTATAATATTTCAAAAGTTGGAAAGAAAGTGCCGGTTTCCACACTGCTTTTGTCAGGTATTGCCATGAGCCAGACGCTGTCGGCGGCCATGTCCATCATTATGATTATGAATAAGCAGAGCATGGACCAGATTATGTTCTGGACTATGGGCAGCTTAAACGGCAAAGGATGGAGCCAGATAGGGACGGCGCTTCCCTACTGTGTGATAGGGCTTCTGATTCTTTTTACGACCTGCCGGGAGCTGGACATTATGCTGACGGGAGAGGATGCGGCTATCCAACTGGGCGTAAATGTGGAGTTTTTGAAGAAAAAGGTTCTGTTCGCCTCCACGATTATCACGGCGGCGGTGATTTCCGTGACAGGGATTATCGGCTTCGTGGGGCTGGTGGTCCCCCATGTGGTGCGCATGATTGCCGGGCCAAAGCATCGCGTGCTGATGCCTCTGTCGTTGGTTTTCGGTGGGACCTTTCTGATTATCTGCGATACAGTGGCCAGAAGCATTGCTGTGTGGGAAATTCCGGTGGGGATTATCACGTCTCTCTGCGGCGGCCCGTTTTTCATTTACCTGCTGGGCAGGATGAAGAAAGGAGGGGAACTGTCATGAGCGGCGAAGTATTGGAATTTTGCCATGTGGCGGCCGGTTACGGAGAGAGGGAGATTCTAAAGGACGTTACCATGTCTGTCCGGGAAGGCGAGTTCGCAGGGCTGATCGGGTCCAACGGTACGGGAAAATCTACGTTAATCAAATGTATTTCCGGGCTTCTGCCGCTGAAGCGCGGAAATATTTCCATTTGCGGAAAAGAAAACACGTCCTTAAAAAGCCGGGAGCGGGCGCAGATGGTGGCGGTGGTTCCCCAGTCGTACCACGTGGAGTATGATTTCACGGTGGAAGACATTGTTATGATGGGGAGAAATCCTTATCTTGGTTTTCGCAAAAGGGAGGGGCAGGAGGATTACGACATTGTGGAAGAAGCCATGAAAGCCACCAACACGGAGATTTTTCGCAGCCGATATTATAATGAATTAAGCGGCGGCGAGCGCCAGCGGGTGATTTTGGCCAGGGCCATCGCCCAGAAGCCGAGAATTATTCTGCTGGACGAGCCTACGTCGGCGCTGGACGTGCATCACCAGATTGAGGTGATGGAACTGATTACCAAGCTGAACCAGGATGAAAATATGACGGTGCTGGCGGTGCTCCACGACATCAACATGGCCTCCCGGTTCTGCAAGCGGATGATTATGCTCCAGGACGGCGCCGTCTCCGTGGACGGTACGCCCCGGGAGGTGATTAACCGTAAGAATATGGAATCGCTGTACCAGATGAAGCTGATGATCCGGGAAAATCCTCTGTTTCGCAAGCCGGAAATGATACCCATCCGCGTGATGGAGGAGGAGAAGGCGGCTGTTTCCAAACGTATACACGTGATCTGCGGCGCCACCGGCGCTGTACGGCTGATTGAGGAGCTGGATGCCAGAGGATACCGCATCACGGCAGGGGTTTTGAACGAGGGAAGCGAGGACTGGAAAATCTGCCGGGAACTGGAGATTCCCTGTGTGGAAATCGAGCCTTTTACGCCGGTTACGGAAGTTAAGCAGCGGGAAAATTTAAAGTTGATGGAAGACGCGGATTTGATTCTGGTGGCGGACGTGCCTTTTGGAAGCAGCAACATTGCCAATCTGTACGGGCTGGAGACAACGCCGGGCAGAATTTATTTTCACAAAAATGCACTGAGCAACGATTACACGGACGGTGAGCTGGTCCGGCAGCTGGAAAAGCTGGAAAAATTTAAGAAAATAAGGTATATTGGAGATAACGATGAGTTTTTAAGTGATTTGCGGAAAATGGGCGAGTAGGGAAAGGCGGAAAAGATGAAAAAATATCAGCTGGCGTGCGGGGATGAACTTCATTATTATAAGAAGTCTCTGGTTCTCTATTTTCGGGGGCCCCGGAAGGTGTTGAGCACGGGTTTAAACAACGGCGGGTGCAGGACGGATCTGCAGGCTGTTTTTAATAATGACGGGAATCCCGGCCCAGGCATACAGTTTAATCTGCGGGCGGATACATATCGGGAGCATTTGGATATTATTGCGGAGGAAGACATGGGCTTGGATCCGGAGAAATGCACAGGACTTTGCACGGCCGCCAGTATGGATAACGTGTCCATTCAGTCCATGGAACACGAAAATTTCATCGTGACTGCCATTGTAACCGGCGGAATCCAGGGAAACGGAGGCCGCATTGGTGACCTGGCAGTTCACAGCGAGAAGCCGGGCACCATCAACATCATTCTGCACATCGACGCCAACCTTCCCGATGGGACGCTGGTCAAGGCGCTGGCTTCCTGCACAGAGGCGAAGGTGGCGGCCATCCAGGAGCTTCTGGCGCCCAGCCGCTATTCCAGGGGACTGGCCACCGGTTCCGGCACCGACGGCATTATTGTGGTGTGCAATACGTCTTATAAGGAAAGGCTCACAGACGCGGGGCATCACAGCAAGCTGGGCGAGTACATCGGAAAAACAGTGAAAAAGGCCGTAAAGGAGGCGCTGTATCTGCAGACGGATCTGGGGCCAAAGTTCCAGCACGATATTATCCGGCGCATGGACCGGTTCGGCGTTACCGAGGACACGCTGTGGAGTGCGTACAAAGAGAAAATGGAGATGGAAAAGAAAGAATGCATGCCCAGATTCGCGTTTGAGAACCGGCTGGACGGCATAAAAAAGGGGGATCAGCTGGTGACCTGCACTTCGCTGTTCGCTCACCTTCTGGATCAGCTGGATTGGGGACTTTTGAAGCCCCAGGAAGCCTGGCGCGTGGGAAGCCGTCTTTTGGAAATGGCCGGCATGATGGATTTTGGCCAGGAGAAAGTACCGAAAGACGCGGCTGTTTCATGGATGATTCAGAAATATATAGCTGGCCTGCTTCCGCTTCTTGAATAAGCACTCTGGCAATATGTCAAGATTTTAAAAAAAACACAACCTTAATAGATATTCGTCAATGTTTAGTTTGTTTTTGACTGCAACTCAAAAACAATTGTACGAATTTACGAGATGTAAGCGCGGGCGCTCTTTTGTGCTGATGTTTGGTAACTTCAGCATATTCGAGTACGCGCTTTCTGACACTGTTAACCGCTGTTTTGCCTGAATATAGTTAACATGCTTGAAAAGCATCAAAAAGAGCATCGTCAAAGGGGTTGGAAGAAGACAGAGACGAACGGAGGCAGCGTTTCAACTATGCCCGGAAATGCTCGATCGGATTAAACTCGGAAGAATAAGGCAGAAAAAAGATCAATCGAAAGCCATGTTTAAAAGCAACACAGGTAAGCTGCGCCTTGCGACGGAAAGAGGCGTTGTCCATCACAACCACAGCGCCAAAAGGAAAAGCGGGAAGAAGCCGTCCATTGCGTCGGAGCATAAGAGTTAAACACATGTTTAATAGTGTGAAATTTATTTCTTGACTTTCCCGGAAAAATCTTTTATAATATCTCTAATCTTTTTATTTTAAGGAGTGTTTTGTATGTCAAAGGACAGAGAAGCGAATGTATGGTCGAACCAGGCAGAGAATACATATGGCTTTTTTGGTTACTGGTACTTTTATTACGTACCAGCTCTTTTGATGCACAAAACATTGGAGTAAGCGAACCAATCGAAAGCTTTTACGTTTGGTAAGGATTTGATTGAGACCGATGTTTGCGTGTGCATGCATGGGTCTTTTTTTATCTTATAAGAAATTCCGTTAGAATTCCCTATAAGATAAAAAGCCCTCCGGGCGGGAGCGCACTGCGGCGGAGGAGAATCCTGCTGCACAGGATTCTTTCTTGTACAGTGGAAGAAGTTTTTCGGAAGCGTTGTTTTACCCATGGGATATGTGCACTCTGGCAAAGTCGGCGAGTATAGAAAACGGTCTAGGAAAGGGGATTTACAGATGAGCGGACTTAAAATTTTAGATTGCACTTTGAGAGACGGGGGACTGACCAATAATTTCTTCTTTGAGGATTCTTTTGTAAAGGATTTATACCAAACCAACGTGGAGGCGGGCGTGGCTTACATGGAGATGGGGTACCGTGCGTCCAGAGATATTTTTAAGGAGAGCGACTTTGGGAAATGGAAGTTCTGCGACGAGGAAGCTATGCGGGAAATCGTGGGGGAGAATCCCACTGGAATGAAGCTGTCGGTTATGGCGGATGTGGGAAGAACGAATTATGAGAGGGATATACTGCCTAAGAAGGACAGCGTGCTGGATATGATCCGGATCGCCACTTACTCCCGCACCATTGACGAAGCCATTGACGCGGTAGAGATCTGCCACGGCCTGGGCTATGAGACGACGGTGAATATTATGGCCGTTTCCAACGATGATCCGCAGACTATTTCCTGCGTGCTGGAAAAATTAGCTCTCAGCAGCGTGGACGTTATTTACCTGGTGGACAGTTTTGGCTCTTTTTATCCACATCAGGTGGCGGCTTTGGCCCGTCAATATGTGGAAATCGCACTCCCGGAGGGGAAGCAGGTGGGGATTCATGCCCACAATAATCAGCAGTTGGCCTTCGCCAATACCATTGAGGGCATGCGAAATGGCGTTTCTATGTTGGATGTGACGATAAACGGCCTGGGGCGGGGCGCAGGGAACTGTTCGGCGGAGCTTCTGGCCGGCTATCTGATGGGCCAGGGGATTTCCTGCAGGGAGGAGCCGTTTATCCGGTTTATTGAAAAGCATATGCTGGCGTTGAAGGAGAAAGGCGTGGTCTGGGGATATGATATTCCGTACCTGCTTACAGGGCAGAGGAATCAGCATCCGTCCAAAGCCATTGAATTTATCCGGGAGAGCCGCACCCAATACACGGATTTATTAAAGGAGCTGGTTATCCAGTAACGAAAGGGTTTTCTCGATTCCGGTCTGGATGGTTTCCTTAGGGGTCCAGCCCAGATTCTTTAGCTTTTGGCCGTCCAGCAGCGCGCGGGTGGCGCGGGAATAGCCGGCGCTTTCCACTTCATCGGGGATCTGGTAAATGACTTTTGTCCCGGCGTGTTGGGCGATGAGGGCGGCAAGATCTTTTAAGGTGATGTCGGAGGCGGGGTCCGCCACGTTATAGGCTTGTCCGCATTCTCCCAGCAGCAGGGTCCACAGGACGGCGGAAGCGGCGTCGCCCGCGTAGATGTAGGAATAGTATTGGGTTCCCGGACTCTTCAGGATGATGTCTTCTTTTGCGGCGCCTTTTTTCAGGAATTGGGCCAGCGCTTTGGAGTCGGAGGAGAGCATAGTGGGACCGTAGACCCTTGACAGGCGCAGGATTGCCGCATCCATGGATTCCTGATGGATGTATGCCTGGCACAGGGCTTCTCCGGCGCGTTTGCTTTCCGGATAACCGGCGCGCATGGTATTACAGTCAATGTAGCCGCAGTCTTCTTCCCGAAAGCGCAGGGAATCGGTTTTGTTTTCCCCATAGATTTCCACCGAGGAGAGGAAGAGGAACCGACGGCATTTGGCCGATTTGGCGAAGTCTAAGAGGTGAGCGGTTCCGGCGATGTTGGTCATGATGGTTCCGATGGGGTCTGTGGCGTAAGCCACCGGGTGAGTGTTGCTGGCGCCGTGAATTACGTAGTCCGTTCGGAGATCGGGCAGGGCAAGCGGCTGGTTCACATCCCGGGAAAAGTATTGAAAATCCGGCCTGTTCCAGTAAGGCGCGAATCTTGTCCGGGCTTTTTCTTCCCGGCGGCTGATGGCGTAGACTTTGCAGTTTAAGCTGTGGAGCTGGTTTTTGGCCATGAGAAGGTCGATGAGCCAGCTTCCGATCATGCCTGTGGCGCCGGACAAGAGAACGGACTTATTTTCTAATTTCTCCCAGGGCAGGGGCAGGGATAGCTGGTCTTTGATTTCCTGCCGGTATTGTTTTTTTTCTAAAATATTGTTTTCTGAAGTTTGCATGGGCTGTCCTTTCGCTTATTTTAGCCATTCTGCGTTTTCGGATTTTAAGAAGGCTTTGAACATTTCCAGGTCGTCTTTGGTGGTCAGCTTGATGTTGCGCTCGGAACCGGCGGCGAAATACAGGCGTTCGCCCAGTTCTACCATCATGGTGTTTGTATAGGAGGAACCATGGATGCCGATTTCTTTTTCAAAGGCGATATGATAGGATTCGTCCAGTTTGGCGAATTTATACGCCTGGGGGGTGGAAACCCGCCGTAAGGATTCCCGGGGGATGTATTCGGTGGTGGAAATCTCGTCGTCCATCAGGAAAATCTGTTCGTTGTAGGGCAGTGCGGTGACGGCGTTTCCGTATTGTTCGCATTTGGCAATCACATCCGACAGCACGGAGGCTTCGATGAGGGGCCGGATGCCGTCGTGGATGATGACAGTGTCGTCGGGGGCGCATTTGTCCTCCAAATAGAATACGCCGTTTCGGATGGATTCCTGCCCGGTATTCCCGCCGGATGTCACCCATTTTAATTTGGTTATGTTAAACTGCCGGGCGTAGGCCCACAGAATATCGTGCCATCCGTCGATGCAGACGGTCAGGATGGCGTCGACCTGAGGATGGCACTGGAAGCTTTCCAGGGTGTAGACAATCACCGGTTTGTTGTACACGTTGAGAAATTGTTTGGGGATGTCTTGTCCCATGCGCTGTCCGGAGCCGCCGGCCAGAATCAATGCTATATTCATTTCTTTTTCCTCGCTTTTTTCGGTTTGGACGGTCTGCCCAGCCGGATATCTTCCATGGCGTCTGCCAGGTCATCGTCCAGATAATTGAATAAGTAGTTTTTGCCGCTTTTTCTTTTGTTTAAAAATTCGCTGCGCAAAAGGCTGGCCACCTGCTGGATCTCTTCTTTAAGCTCTCTGGCGGAGAGGAGAAGGCATCCCTGCCCCCGGATGATGATCTGCTCCAGGGCATCGGAAGTGGCCACGGTCACCTGGCGGGTTTTTCCGATCTGGTGGGCTGTTTTTTCAATATACTGGTCTGCGGTTTCGGCTTCTTTGGTGTAGACAACGTGTATATTGTGATATTGGAAAGTCTCCCGGTTGTTGCCCGGCACTTTGTAGGCATCGAAAACCAGGATTAAGGTGCATTTTGTGTAGCCCTGGTAGTTGCTTAAAATATCCATCAGCCGATCTCTGGCTGCGCCCAGATCCGTTTCGGCCAGGTCTTTAAGCTCTTCCCAGGCAAAGATGATGTTATACCCGTCCACCAGAAGGTATGTGTCTTCCGGCTTTTTTTTTGGCGCGCTCTGCTTGGGAGCGTTTGCCGGGGCGGATGCACCGGACTGGGACTTCGGTGCGTATGCGGTGCGCTGGGAGGGAGGGGGTTTTTGTATGGGGCCGTAGGTGCGCTGGAAGATTTCTTCCAGTTCTTTGTCAAGTCTTAGGGATTCTCCCCGGGATTTAGAGGGTTTTGCGGTGGGTTTTTCCGGGAATTCTTCCCGGGTTTTCTGAAAAAGCCCGCTGTTTACGTGCATATATTCCTCCACCTGATCCCAGCTTACGATGAATCCGGCGCCATGGCTGCAGAAAACCGAGCCGGTGGGATTTTCCACATCCTGTTCTGAATCGTAGCCAAAGGCCGCGACTGCCTCTTCCGGGTTATGGCAGGGCAGGTATCCCTTCCAGGTACAGTAGAGCCGCCCTCTTCCTCTGGTGTAGGAGGCCACCTGGGATTGGTAATTCTGTATGGAGACGGCGGGCACGTCTCCCGTGAGCAGGGACATTTCCCCTTCCGTCTGGGGAGGTTCAAAGTCTCCGCCCATTTTCTGAATGTCGGACATGGCTCGTCCAATGTTCTCCTCCGGCGTTTCCAGGCGAAACGCGTACCAGGGTTCTAAAAGGACGCTGCGGGCTTTTTTCAGGCCTTGGCGGACGGCGCGGTAGGTGGCTTCCCGGAAGTCGCCCCCTTCTGTATGCTTTAAGTGAGCCTTTCCGGCGACCAGCGTGATTTTCATGTCGGTGATGGGGGAGCCGGTGAGCACACCCGGGTGTTCCCGCTCGCCCAAATGGGTCAAAATCAGGTTTTGCCAGTTCCTGTCCAGGTCGTCTTCGCTGACTGCCGTGGAAAAGGTCAGGCCGCTGCCCGGTTCGGTGGGCTCCAGCAGTAGGTGGACTTCCGCGTAATGGCGCAGCGGCTCAAAATGCCCCACCCCTTCCACGGGCGCTTCGATGGTTTCCCGGTACAAGATGTTGCCGGAGCCAAATTCCACGGATGCATGAAAACGTTCTTCTATCAGGCTTTTTAAAATCTCAATCTGAATTTCCCCCATGACCTGGGCGTGTATTTCCTGAAGCCGTTCGTTCCAGACGATGTGAAGCTGCGGTTCTTCCTCTTCCAGCAGACGCAGGTTCTGTAGCATTGTATGTGTGTCGCAGGAGTCCGGCAGAAGAATCTGGTAAGTCAGTGCCGGCTGCAGGAAGGGCTTTGCGCCGCCGGGTTCCTGGCCCAGCCCCTGCCCCGGAAACGTGTGGGTAAGTCCGGTGACGGCGCAGACAGTTCCGGCATCGGCCTGGGGAATCGCTTCGTAGCGCTCCCCGGAGTAGACGCGGATTTGGGTTATTTTCTCATCCCAGTCTTCTGGGTCTTTGCCGGTGATGACCTCCCGGGTTTTAATGGAGCCGCCGGTCACTTTCAAATAGGTTAGCCGGTTCCCCTGCTCATCACGGGCGATTTTAAAAACCCGTGCGCCGAACTGTTTTCCGTAGATGGGGGGCCGGGCGTATTGGCACAGGTCTTCCAGCAGAGCGTCGATGCCTTCTAGCTTCAGTGCGCTTCCGAAGTAACAGGGGAACGCGTGTCGGGAGCCGATTAGCCTTTCTATGGATTCTTTCGGCAAAAAACCTTTTTCCAGATATTCGTCCATGGCCGTTTCTTCGCAGGTGGCCAGATTTTCCATTTGCGCCGCCTCGTCTTCAGTGAAATCTATGCAGTTTTCGTTTAATTTTTCTCTTAGCTGGCGCAGCAGCCAGGCCTTGTCTGTTCCGGCCTGGTCCATTTTGTTTATAAATAAAAAAACCGGGATGCGGTAGCTCTCCAGAAGCTTCCACAGAGTGCGGGTGTGCCCCTGAACGCCGTCCGCCCCGTTGATGACCAGTATCCCGTAATCCAATACCTGCAGAGTGCGCTCCATCTCCGCCGAGAAATCCACGTGCCCGGGGGTGTCCAACAAGGTGACATCCAGGTCTTTGACCGTAAGCTGTGCCTGCTTGGAGAAAATGGTAATCCCTCTGGCTTTTTCCAATTCGTGGGTGTCCAGAAAGGCATCCTGGTTATCCACTCTTCCAAGTTTCTGAATTTTTCCGCTTAAATACAGCATTCCCTCCGACAGCGTGGTTTTTCCAGCGTCGACATGGGCCAGGATGCCTAAGATGATTTTTCTCATAATACACAGTTCTCCATTGCTGTGAGGTTGTCTGTAGATATTATACTGGATTTTTTTGTGGAAGACAATGGAGATTTTTTATGACAATTATAGGCGAAAATTGTCGAATTACATCTTTTATTTCATCTTTTTGTCTTGTAACATTAATATATTTTAAATGGCTGCTTAGAGTTGAATTAATGTCTTTATAAACAATGTAGTTAGTTGCATAAATAAACTATATATAGGATTCAGAATCGAAGCAAAAAATCGTATTCTGTATGGTTAATGGTATATTTAAACAAAATTAAGGAGGTTTTAATATGAGTATTACATCACTTATGTTGTCCCTTGGAATACATTCCACATTAAGAGGGTTCCATTATCTGAAATACGGGCTAAAGCTGTGTATGGAGAATGAAGATTACCTTCTGTCTGTTTACAAGGATCTGTATCCGGACATAGCCACCCATTTCGGCGCCACGCAGGATGGGGTAGAACACTGTATTCGGACTGCTGTTTATAATTGCTGGTATAAAGGGAATCGTAAACTGTTGTTCAGAATTGCAGGATATGAATTAAATCAGAAGCCGACAAATGGGGAGTTTATAGATATTTTGTATCATTATTTAAACTCCTGATAGCAATATAAATGCATATACCAGAAACCGTACAAGGGGCAGGCGAACCAATCGCCTGCCTCCTGTCCATCCATTATTGTTATAAAAATTTTATGTTCGTGCTTTACGCAGCTACCTGCACTCTGTTCTTGCGGGACAGCGCAATGCCAATGCTGAACCTCTCCGTAACGGCGCACATCTTATCCGTAAAAGAAATGATCCATGCTTCCTTGCTGGTGGGCATAGGGCCCAGAGGGAACATGTGAGACAGGATGGCGTCTTTTTCTTTTTCACTGATCTGGAAACGCTCCTGACTCATCTTGGCGGCGACCTTAGGGTGATGGAAAACCTGCGCCTCTTCAGCTTTTTCCCGAAAATCATACAGGCAGAAGTCATGCAACATTCCTGCCCGCGCCGCTGTCCGTGCGTCGCATCCCATTTTCTTGGCCAGCTTCCAGGAAATATACGCCACATTCAGGCTGTGCATCAGACGCGTAGTGTTCTTATGCTGAACATAATGGGACAATTTCTGATAATCGCTGTCAGCCAGGATGCATTCCACAATTTCCAGAAATTCCGCCTCTACGTGTTCTGAAACTATGATATCCATGGGTATCACCACTTTCTTATTTGATTGGCTATTGATCTTTACTTTCTTATTATCCATTATTTTGTGCGGATGCGCAAGGATTTTTTGTCTGATGGGGAAAAAATGAATTTCTACATGCCAGAACAGTTATAATTTTTCAAAAATTTTACAGAAAATTCTTACAAACCCACAAAAAAAGTGTTACAATACAGGATAAAGAAAAAGACCGCATATGAGGGGAAAAATTTAAAAGGAGGTAGTCCAAATGTTTAAAGTTGGGGAATTTATTGTTTATGGACACAACGGGATCTGTAAAGTGGAAGATATTACTTGTCTGGACATGAGCGGCGCGGACAAGGACAGGCTGTATTATGTACTGAATCCTGTAAATTCCAGAGGAGGCAAAGTATATTCGCCTGTGGACAGCAACAAAATCCAGACGCGCAGGATGCTGACAGAGCAGGAAGCTAATGATTTGATTGATGAAATTCCAGAAATTGAACAGCTGTGGGTGACCAATGACAAGCAGCGCGAAGAGCAGTATAAAGAGGCGGTAAAAGGCTGCGACTGTCGCCAGTGGATACGGATTATTAAGACGCTCAATCTGCGCAAAAAAGAAAGGCTCGCGCAGGGCAAGAAAGTGACGGCCATTGATGAGCATTATCTGAAGCTGGCGGAAAATCAGCTCTATGGAGAATTGTCCGTGGCGCTGGGTAAGAAAAAAGGGGAGATGGAGGAGTTCATAATTCAGCGGATTGGCAGGGAAAAAGTGTAAAAGATTCGTTTTATACGGGATTTTCAAAAAGAAAAGAGCGGTGGTAAGTTCCGCTCTTTTTTTGAATTCTGTTGAATGTTTACGGATTTCCTTGTTAGATTTGCAGCGTAAGCTGTTGGTTTTCATAGCCTCTTTTGTACGCGCAAATAATGTCTTTCATATCAAAAAGAATATTTCTGGCGCTGCATTGCTGTGAAAAAATGCTCCACAGATGTTTTGCGCGGGGGCTGACGCACCGGTAGGAAGATCCATAATGCTTCTGGTATTTTTCCACCAGGCGTTCATTGGGGAATTGCTGGATTAATTTCCCGTAATACCAGTCTCGCTGAACGTCCCGAAGCGTCATCCCGAAAGCCGGATAGATGAAACGGGCTTTCGCCTCGTGCGCTTTTTCCACAATTTCCAGGATGTTTTCGTCTGTGTCTTCGATAAAAGGGAGGACGGGCATAAGCAAAACGCCGGTAAACAGGCCGGCTTTTGAAAGCTGCCGGATGGCCTCAAACCGTTTGGAAGATACAGGCGCGTGGGGCTCGATTTTTTTGCACAGGTCATCTTCGGCGGCGGTGACGGTGACTTTCAAAAGCACGGGCGCGTACCGGGCGATGTCCTTTAGAATGTCAATGTCCCGCAAAACCAAATCGCTTTTGGTGGCGATGGCTGCGCCGAATCCGAAAGCGTGAATTAGCTCCAGGGCGTGGCGGGTGAGCCGCAGCGACTCTTCCATCGGATTATAGGGGTCGCTCATGGCGCCCATGCCCACAACTCCAGTTCGGGTCTTGCGGCGCAGGTCGTCCCGGATAATCCGCAGAGCGTCCTTTTTTGCCCGCACTTTGTCGAAATTCTGGATGCGGTAACAGGCACTGCGGCTGTCGCAGTAGATACAGCCATGGCAGCAGCCCCGGTAAATATTCATGTTGTAATTTATGCCAAACCACTGGTCTGCCGATGGGACATTCGTCACAATGTGTTTCGCGGGTATGTATTCCATTTTTTCCTCCACGGGTTCTTTTTTAGGGGCAGTTATCCACAATAAGATCCATGCGCTTCCCTCGTTTTTTTCATATTGTAAGCTTTTGCGTGTATTTCTGTCAATATTTTTAAGGATATATATAGTACAGCGAATATTAAGTAATTTGCAGTTTGACTTGCCTATTTTCCCGATAGCGCCACTCCCCAAGCCTCGCCGTAGCCACCGCTACGCCTGCGTTTGTGGAGCGGCACTCTCAGAAAAATATTCTGCGTCAAACTATCAAAAACTTAATTTTCGCTGTAATAGATGGCGATTAATTATCGCCATCTGCGCCGAGCGCGGCCGCTCTGCGGCATATACATATTCGCGCGAGCGTGCATCCCCCGGAGGGTCCATATATCTGGCAATTATTTAATGCCAGATATATAGATAAAAATGCTCTCATATGATATAATCTTTTGCATATGGATGGAAATATTTTTTCATGACAGGAGTGAGAAATGGATACATACAGCGGTTTAAATGAGAAACAGACGGAAGCTGTGCTGCAGACGGAAGGCCCGGTGCTGATCCTGGCGGGGGCCGGTTCCGGCAAGACCCGGGTGTTGACGCACAGGGTGGCTTATTTAATAGAAGAAAAACAGGTGAATCCCTGGAATATTCTCGCCATCACGTTTACCAACAAAGCGGCGGGGGAGATGCGGGAGCGGGTGGACCGGATTGTGGGGGCCGGAGGCGCCAGCGTGTGGGTCAGCACGTTTCATTCGGCCTGCGTCCGTTTTTTGCGCCGGTTCATCGACCGGCTGGGCTATGAAACGAATTTCACTATTTACGACGGCGACGACCAGAAATCTCTGATGAAGGATGTCTGCAAAAGGCTGAAGCTGGATACGAAGATTTATAAGGAAAAGGCCTTGCTTGCGGCAATTTCGTCGGCGAAAGATGAGCTGATCGGGCCGGAGGCGTATGAGCGCATCCATATGGGAGATTTCAAGAAAGAGAAAATTGCCCAGGCTTATATGGAATACCAGGCGCAGTTAAAAAAGAACAACGCGCTGGATTTTGACGATCTGATAATGAAAACGGTGGAGCTTTTCCAGACCTGCCCGGATGTGCTGGAATATTTTCAGGAACGGTTCCGGTATCTGATGGTGGATGAGTACCAGGACACCAACACAGCGCAGTTTCATCTGGTTCGCCTGCTGGCGGAAAAATACCGGAATCTGTGCGTGGTCGGCGACGACGACCAGTCTATCTATAAATTTCGCGGGGCCAACATCGGCAATATCCTTGGTTTTGAGAAGGTCTTTCCGGATGCGGCGGTGATCCGGCTGGAGCAGAATTACCGGTCCACCCAAAATATTCTAAACGCGGCCAACCAGGTAATAAAGAACAATGCGGGCCGGAAGGAAAAGACGCTCTGGACGGAAAATGAGAAAGGCGAGCCGGTTCATTTCCGGCAGTTTCTCACGGGATTTGAAGAGGCGGAGTTTATTGTGGGGGATATTTCCAGGAAGGTGGGCGCTGGCCAGTGCAGCTACGGCGACTGCGCCATTTTATACAGGACGAACGCCCAGTCCCGGCTTTTCGAGGAGAAGCTTCTGATGGCAAATATTCCCTACAAGCTGGTGGGCGGCGTGAATTTTTATGCCCGAAAGGAGATCAAAGACCTGCTGTCCTATCTGAAAACAGTGGATAACGCCCGGGACGACCTGGCGGTGAGCCGGATTATTAACGTGCCGAAAAGAGGCATCGGCGTCACCACCATTGGGCGCGTGCAGGCTTTTGCTGCAGCGGAGCAAATCAGCTTTTATGAGGCGCTCAAAAGGGCGGAAGAGATCCCGTCGCTGGGGCGGGGCGCGCAGAAAATCCAGCCTTTCGTTACGTTTATACAGTCGCTGCGCAGTCAGACGGAATATCTGACGGTGGCTCAGCTTCTGCAGGAAATCATCGAGCAGACAAGGTACGTGAGGGAGCTGGAGGCGGAGGGAACCGACGAGGCGAAGGTACGGATCGAGAACATCGACGAACTGATTTCCAAGGCCGTTTCCTACGACGAGTCTACAGAGAAGCCGCTGCTTAGCGAATTTCTGGAGGAAGTGGCCCTGGTGGCGGACATCGACACGGTGGACGACGAGCAGGACCGGGCGCTGCTTATGACGCTGCACAGCGCGAAAGGGTTGGAATTTTCCCAGGTGTATCTGGCTGGCATGGAGGATGGGATTTTCCCCAGCTATATGACCATGATGTCGGATGATCCCGACGCGCTGGAGGAAGAACGCCGGCTGTGTTATGTGGGCGTTACCCGGGCCATGAAAGGCCTGACTCTGACCTGTGCCCAGCAGCGGATGATTCGCGGAGAGACGCAGTACAATAAAGTATCCCGGTTTGTCCGGGAAATTCCCAGGGAACTGGTGGAGCTGGGGAAAAAACCGGCCGGCAGCCCGCCGAAGCCGTCGCCCGCCAAGACTACATTCAGTCAGCTGAAGCGGGATTTTCACGCAAAGGCGTTTCAGCAGCCCAAGCAGTTCTCGGCAAAAATTAACCAGTCGCTGACGTACAAGGAAGGCGACCAGGTGCGCCACAGGAAATTCGGCGTCGGCAGGGTGCTGGCCATTGTAAGCGGCGGCAAGGATTACGAGGTGACGGTGGATTTTGAAAAGGCGGGCGTTAAAAAAATGTTCGCCGGTTTCGCCAAGTTGGAAAAAGTCTAAAAATTTAATCAAGAAAAACGTGGTAAAATCCAATATAAGGTGGTATAATATACCCTATCAGTCAATAATCATGTTCCGGGACCGGAACAGTAAAGGAGAGAGGAAGGTCGTGACCATGAATAAAATTGATGATTTAGTAACTGCATTGAAGAAGAAGGAAGAAGAAAAGACCAGAAATACAGTCCTTTGGATTCTGGCTATTATAGGAGCGGTAGCAGCAGTCGCAGGCATTGCATATGGTGTATATCGGTTTTTCACGCCGGATTACCTGGAAGATTTTGAAGAAGACTTTGATGACGACTTCGATGACTACTTTGAAGACGAAGAGGAATAAACGTTAGAGCGACCAATGAATGCAGCGGGCAGAGTTTTACGGACTCTGCCCATTTATTATGTTTGGAGGGGCGATGATGAAAAAGGGAGAGACTTACGAAGAGATTGTGGAGAAGGTTCTGTTTCCCAACAAGGGCCTTGTGAAAATAGAGGGCGATTACGCAGTGGTAAAAAACGTAATGCCCGGCCAGAAAGTACGCTTTTATGTGAAAAAGAAACGCAAAGGCAAAGCGGAGGGCCAGCTGCTGGAAGTATTGGAGCCGTCCCCGCTGGAAAAACGCGCCGCCGTGTGCAGCATTTTCCCGGAATGCGGCGGCTGCCTGTACCAGACGATGCCGTACGAAGAGCAGCTTAAGATGAAAGAGCGCCAGGTGAAGGAAATGCTGGATGCCGTAATCCCCGGAGAATATGAATTTCAGGGAATCTGCCAGAGTCCGCAGGAATTCGGCTACCGCAACAAAATGGAGTTTTCCTTCGGCGACGCCGAAAAAGACGGCCCTCTGACGCTGGGGCTGCACCGGAAGGGGAGCTGGCATGACGTACTCACCGCAGGCGATTGCAAACTGGTGCACAAAGACATGACGGACATCCTGAACTGCACGCTGGCATATTTTACGGAAAAAAACGTGGGCTATTACCACAAAATGCGGCAGCAGGGCTATCTGAGGCACCTGCTGCTCCGCCGGGGCAGCGCCACCGGAGAAATCCTGGCATGCTTGGTGACCACTAGCCAAGAGCGGCACGACCTGTCATCTTGGGCAAATCAACTGCGGGCTCTTCCGCTGGAAGGCAAAATCGCAGGGATTCTCCATATAATCAACGACTCCATCTCCGATGTGGTCCAAAGTGACGGCATGGAACTGCTCTATGGACAGGATTACTTTTATGAGCGTTTGCTGGGGCTGACCTTTAAGATTACGCCTTTTTCTTTTTTTCAGCCCAATTCGCGGGCGGCGGAAATTCTCTATGGCCTGGTGCGGGAATATCTGGGGGATGCCCGCGGCATGACCGTGTACGACCTGTACAGCGGAACGGGGACCATTGCCCAGGCGGTGGCTGCCGTGGCAAAAGAGGTCATCGGCGTGGAGATCGTGGAAGAGGCAGTGGAAGCCGCCAGGGAAAATGCGGCCCTCAACGGCATTCATAATTGCCGGTTCCTGACGGGGGATGTGCTGAAAGTGTTGGATGACATTGACGAAAAGCCGGACTGCATTATATTGGACCCGCCCCGGGACGGGATACACCCGAAGGCGCTGCCGAAGATATTGAATTATGGAGTAGAGAAAATTGTGTATATATCCTGTAAACCGGTGAGTTTGGTCAGGGATTTGGCGGTGATGCAGGAGAAGGGGTATGGGGTGGAGAAGTGTGTTTGTTTGGATCAGTTTGTGCATACTTGTCATGTGGAGACTATCTGTAGTTTAGTCCGTAAAGGATAAGGATTTCAAAGGGTTTATATACTTGTGTGGGTGGCTTTGCCACCCGTTTGCCACCCACTTTTTCAAAAATGACTGGTTTGTATAAAGAAGAATGAACACGCTGAACAGGCATGTTTTCTTACGATAGCTTGACGGAAGTTATCTGTTCAAAAAGCTCAACAGACTGCTCGGCCATTTTTTCAGTGTCATGGACATAAGTTTGCAGAGTAGTCTGGATATTGTTGTGGCCCAGCCGCGTTTGAACATTTTTTACGTTAGCTCCGGCTTCAATTAGCATAGTTGCATGTGTATGCCGCAGGCTATGGTAATCGAATGCAAGGTGTAACTGGTTGTGGATGACTCTGCTGCAAAATTTAAAAGTATCTGTCGATGTGTACTGGCCGTTTTCGGCTATGCAGATCAGGTGGGTGCGCTGCAACGGACTTTCAATGCATTTTTGGACAGGAACAATGCGTAACATATCGTTACCCTTTTCATCAATTTCTTTTTTTAATACGTGAATAGTATAAAATTCACCGTATTTTAATTCATTCTCCAGCTGTAGGGCTTTTTCTTTTCGTAAAGCGTTGCAGAGCGTATCGCCAAAAGAAATTGTTCTGGTGGAAGCAGGTGTTTTTGTTGTTGTAAAATACCAGGATGAACGTTGTTCACGTCCATCTTTATGTGCGACTGTTTTACGAACATCAGTGCCGAAATTGCGCTTTATAATCTGTTTATTGACCGATAGAGTTTTGTTTTCGAGGTCAATATCGTCCCAGGTTAGTGCAAAAGCCTCGCTGATTCGCAGCCCGGTATAAAAGCCGATCATTAGGGGTATATAATATCGGGTGTCCTGAAAACGGTTAACGATTTTTTGCCAGTCATCCATAGTCAAGATGATTCGTTCGCGCGGTTTACGTTCTATTTTAGGAAACCGCACAGATTTCATAGGGTTCTGGTTGATGTAGTGTAGCGGTTCAATAGCATAATCCAATGCAGATTGGAAAACCGTTAAAATGCCTGTGACATGGCTTTTGGAATAACCATTTAGCTTCAGACCGTTGGCAAATTCCTGCAGTATGGATGGGGTTATAGCTTTTAATTTATAGGCACCGAATCGTGGCTTTAAATGGGTCTCTATAATACGGAGGTATCCCACTTGAGTATTGTATTTTAAGTTTAATTTGCAAAATAAATCGAACCACTGGTCTAAGTAATCGGAGACTGTGATTTCTGATGGCTCAAACACCTGTCCTGCGGTATTATACTCGTTGAGGGCTTTCGCCAGTGCGGCTTCTGCGTCCTTTTTGGTTCGGAATCCTCCTTTTTCCTTCTTCTTCCTTTTGCCATCGACTTTCCCCAGGTCAAAATAATAGGACCAGGTTTTTCCCCGTTTTCTTACTCCGCCATTCATAAAAATAGCACACAGCTCTGACGATAAAAATTTTTTATATAAAAAAACCTCCCATTTTATGCGGAT
>CAYOWU010000025.1:25126-46217 GCA_964407765.1 uncultured Lachnospiraceae bacterium | reverse complement strand
CGTCTTGCAGGTGCAAGCCGACGCCTCGCGGGATAGCGCATGGCTGAACTGTTACAGGAAATATCGTATTTTTGTTCACTTTAGTTGACATCCTCGCTATTTGAATGTATACTGTATATGGTTATATTTTATAAAAAATAACCAAATATCAGTCTAACAAAGGAGGCAGTGATGAGAAAGAAAACGAAGAGTGTTTTAAAAACAGCGTCGGCCACAGCGATGGCGTTTGGTCTGCTGGTCACGAGCATCATCCCCGCAGATGTGTACGCAGCGGAAGTGAACGAAGAGATCACGGCAGATACGGTCCAGGAGGTACATGCACAGACGGGTACAAAAGAACCCTATAAGGAGGGGGACGATATCCGCGGTTCCGTGTTCTACATCGCGGTGGATGCTGACGGCAACGGAAAAGTCACCGATGAAGGGGACGGCATTTACTACTACACATTAGACGAGATCAAAAACAAAAACGAAGAAGTGCCATTCTACTATGGAAACCACGGCGAAGGGGAGACAGCCAATGTCATAGGCGCCAAGCTGAGCACACTGATCGAAGATATGAACGGAACAGTGATCGGAAACGATTGGATCATCCAATATATGGAAGAAGATGCCTTTCATGCCACAAATGCTGAATATCAGGATACTGTAGGGAGTCTGACGGATGAAAACGGCGTGGGCAATGGTTCCGGCGCAGGGATTGCCACCGAAACAATGATCGGGTGGGCAAATAAGCTCATCTATGATAAACCGGATGCAAACAACGTAAATGATACGGACTATGTCCCGTTTACAGACTATGATCGGGAGCCCTCCTTTGTCCGTGCGTACAGACAGACGAACAGCGCAAACAGCTCTGTGCTGAAGCTGCTCAAGGGCGTGGTCATCACCAACAAACAGGAAGGTATCGATTTGCCATCCGGCAAATGCGGTTACCAACTGTGCAGTGTAGATGCGGCCGGGAACAAGATCGCCGATGACTATGAAGCGCTCGGCCTGTTGGAAGGCATGAAATGGTTGCCGACCCCCAATGTAGACGTGCCCTGGGCAAATGTCACATCAGATGCCCATGAGACGGTCACGATCGGGAGCGATGCCTCGCAGGAAGTCGCATTTACATATGAAGAAACGCCGTTCTTCGAGTGGACCGTAGACGGGACCCAATATTCACTGAAACGTTCCGAGCTGGCCGCAGGCGGTATCGAATATCCGGAGAGCAACGTCTTTAACGGTGTGAGCTATACCTATTTTGGTTACAACAAGCCTATGTACGAGCGTTACCAGGGAAAACATCTGAAGGACATCTTAGGCGACCTCACAGGTAAAAATGTGTACATCGTAAAACAGGACGGCTCCCGGGTCGACATCACGCAGAAAGTCGATGATATCTTCACCGCATATTACTATACGCAGTCCAAGAAGAGCACAAACATCTCAAATGCAAAGCGCGTGCCGCTGAACTTTGACCATTCCGTTCTGATCGATGTCACCACGGCAGATTTAGAATATAGCAATGGGGACGAGGACTACGAAGTCGTCTCCGGAAAGACTCCGGAAAAATATGAAAATGCCTATGTCCAGGTAGAGACTGCCAAAGCCGCAGCGCCAAAACCCGCACAGGTCACAGGTGTGACAGCTTCCCTCTCAAAATACAACAGCGCAAAAATCGCCTGGTCAAAGGTCGCATCCGCAGATAAATATATCGTCGAATACAAAACAGCCAGCGCGCGTACATGGAAAAGCAAGACGACCACAGCCAGGAGCATCACCATCGGTTCCCTGACGGCCGGAAAAAACTACCAGTTCCGCGTGAGAGCATGCATCGGCGCAGAAAAGAGCGCAAAATACAGTGCAGTAAAAACAGTGACCACATTAAAAGCCGTGAAAGTGATTGCAAAACGCAAGAACAGCAGGGCAGTCCTCTCATTTAACAACATCGCGGGCGAGTCCGGCTACGAAGTATCCCAGAAGACTGGAACCAGAGCCTGGAAGACCGTGAAGACCTTAAAAGCCAATAAAGTGAGCTGGACGAGCAGCAAGCTGGCCAAGAAGAAGGTTTACAGATATCGAGTCCGTGCATACAAGACCGTGAATGGGAAGAAGATATATGCTCCCTGGTCTCCGATCGTAAAAGTGACAGGAAAATGATCCAGTATACACCCGGCTGTCGGTACAGACTACTGACAGCTGGGTTTTGAGCTTTTGACAGCTAAGAACAAAAAAGGGAAAAAATATGAACACCGCAAAAAAAATATCAAAATACCTGTGGCTGTTCCTGCTCGCAGCGGCCACTCTTCTGATACCTATGTCGAGTGTCTACGGGAGCGCCAGGGAACCATACGGCTTCCTGGTAACCGGCGAACACGTGACGGGGACAGAAGGTTTCCAGAAAAACATTGTCTATCTGACCAAAGAGGAGCTGGCCTCCCTGAAACAGGAAAAAGATCCGCAGAAATACGGTCTCGGAGACTGCTGGATCAGCGATGCCCGCTACTCCTCCTACGACAACCACGGGACGGGAAATTACCATTACACCATCGCAGACGGCCTGGATGTCCTGACCATGCTCCGGATACTTGCCGCCCCGGAGCCGGAGTTCTGTTACATCTACTCTTCGGACGGCTACTCCACCAAACTGCGCCTCTCGGACATGACGAGCCTGAAATATTTTCCACCCGTAACCGGCCAGGAACAACTGTCAAATGCACCGATCTTTGCCCTGTACGAGACGACCCTGGCCTTTGGCGATCCGGAAACAGCACAAGAACCTACCGGCCCCGCAGAGATGACCGCAGCGGGCGACGAGACATTTGTCTACGGCCAGCGGACCGCAAAAGAGAGCAATCACTGCCATTTCATCCATGGAGCCAATACACTCCTGGTAGGTGAACCTGTGACCGCACTTAAGAGTGACTCCGACCGCTACGCAGTCCTCCGCCTGCACGGACTCCTCGCCCTGGGGACACAGGTCAAAGGATATACGTTCGAGGATAATGGGCAGACAAAGGAACATCTCGTCAAAGGCGTCCCTTTGTGGACCGTATTGGAGAAGCTGGGGATAGCCGCCTACATCCCGGAAGGCTCCGACTCCCTCTTGGAGATCGTCTCCGAAGACGGGAGCAAGACCACGATCGGCCGAGAAGCCCTCGAAGGGAGCATGGTGGTGTGGGGATACGCAGACGACCGGCCGTGTCCTGCCGAACAGACCGGGGAGATGGCCGTCTACATGCCGCAGGGAACGAAAGAGCAGGCTGTCCTCTACAACCTCAAAAAACTCAATATCGTCGACCCAAGCGGCGCCGTCCGCACATCGGCTCCAGCGCCAGCGCCCCCAGAAGACCCAACCCCGGAAGCTCCGCTCCCAGAGGAGCCGACCCCGGCTTCGGTATCGTCCCCCAAAGTCCCTGCCTCCTTCAAAGCTGTGTCCGCAGGCTGTCAGAGCATCCGGCTCACCTGGAAAGCCACAGGCAGTACAGACGGATATTATATTTATCGTTACGACACGGCCGCAAAAAAATACAGAAAACTCAAGACCATAAAAGCACCTGCGTCTTCCTGCACAGACACGGGCCTGACCACAAATAAGAATTACCGCTACAAGATACGCGCCTATGTGGCCGACGGCCAAAAGATCCTGCTCAGCCCCGCGTCCGCCGCAGCATCCGCAAAACCCGTCCTGTCCGGGACGACCATCCAGAAAATAATAAAGACGCCCTCCCAGAAGATCCAGATAAAATGGAAAAAGACAGCCGGGGCCAGCGGCTACCAGATCTACCGTTCCGTGAAAAAGAACAAAAGCTACCGGAAAACGGCCGTCGTCAAAAAAAGCTCCGTCACCACATACATAGATAAAACGACACACGCAGGAAAGACCTACTATTACAAAATACGCCCTTACCGCATCGTAAACGGCAGATATCGATACGGAGCATTTTCCGCCGTACAGTCGATCAAACGGTAACGGCCGGGAGGGATGACCTTTGGAGAAGATACAAGTAAAAAACCTGTCCTTCGCCTACAGCCCAAACGACCCGATCTTGGAGCATCTGCATTTTGCCGTGCAGGCAGGCGCTTATATCGGGATCGTCGGTGAATCTGGCTGCGGCAAGAGCACACTGTTCCACATCCTCTGCGGGGTCATCCCCCACGCCATCGGCGGGCGCCTGTCCGGGGACGTGCTCTACGATGGACAGTCCATCCGCACAAAAAAGCTGGCAGAGATCTCCAGACAGGCGGGTTTCGTCATGCAGGACCCCCTGCGGCAGATGGTCACCACCACGGTGGAAGACGAATTGGCTTTTGGGCCGGAGAACTGGGCTCTGCCGCCTGCTCAGATCCGGGAACGGGTGGAGGCAGGCCTTGCCTTATTCGGTCTGCAGGCGCAGCGGCTGCAAGATCCGCTCACACTCTCCGGAGGCCAGATGCAGCTTACAGCAATGGCCTCTGTCTGGACCATGCGCCCAGACATCCTCATCCTGGACGAGCCCTTCAGCCATCTGGACCCGGAGGGCCGCACAGCCGTGGCCGAAGCCATCAAAAACCTGCAAAAAAACGGCACGACCGTCCTGGTATCCGCCCATGATCTTCATTTTCTCGAAAAAGCGGACCGCGTCCTGTGGCTGCACAGCGGCAAGATCCAACAGGAGGGAAGCCCAAAAGAGGTCAGAAAAGCTTATGAGTCTTACATTGGATAACATCACATTCCGATACGGAAAAAAAGATCCTGTGATCCGCCATCTGCGCACAGAGCTTCCTTCGGAGAAGATCACCGCGCTGACAGGCCCAAACGGCTCCGGAAAGACCACGCTGGCCCGGATCATCATGGGCATCCTCCCACAGGAGTCCGGACAGATCTTCTGGAAGGGCCAATGCCTGGATCCCCTGACCATCGCCCAGCGAGGGCGGCGGATCGGATACGTGATGCAGAACCCTGCCCGGCAGCTCTTCACCGAGACCGTGGAAAAAGAAATCGAGCTCGGGCTGATTCAACTGGACCTCCCGCCCCGGGAACGGGAAGCCCGCCGGGAGGAGTATCTGCATTATTTTGGGCTGGAACCTTATAGAGACAGATTTCCACAATCCTTAAGCGGCGGAGAAAAACAGCGTCTCGTGCTGGCCGCTATCCTGGCCATGGATCCGGAATATCTGATCTTGGACGAACCCACGTCAGCTCTGGACCTGGGCAGCCGAAAAAGACTGGGCGAACGCTTACAGGAGCTCCCCTGTGGGATGATGATCATCACCCACGACCAGGACTTTGTAAAAAAATACTGTCCGCACATCATAGAAATGGAGCAGATAAATGGATACAGGTAAACGGACAGATCTGGACCCCCGAACAAAGATTGCCCTGACTTTCGCACTCTCCTGTACATCCTTTGCGCTTTGCGATATCTCATGCATGCTGCTCTTGCTCCTGTTCACCCTGCTGCTCCTGCGTTTATGCGGAGTCAGAGCCGGCAAACTGATCAAACAGGCAAAGGGGGCGGTGGGGATGATCCTTTTGGTCTTCTTTCTGCAGTGTGCGGCAGGCCGTGCAGTTGAAGGCGTCATGCTGTCCCTGCGGCTCTTGATCCTTGCCGGATCGGCGCTCTTGCTGCTCACCAGTCCGCTGCGGGACCATCTCCTGGCCCTGATCCAATGGAAGGTCCCCTACGAGCTGGCCTATATGATTATCCTGGCCTTCCGTTTCTTTCCTCTGCTCCGCCAGGAGGTTCTGGATGTTTATTACAGTATGCAGCTGCGCGGCCTGGAATTGAAGAAAACCTCCCTGCCAAAACGCATCCGCGCCTACGGCGCCATGTGCGGCCCGATCCTGTGGGCGGCTCTGGGGCGAGCAAAGGATACGTCCATCGCCATGGAAGCCCGGGGATTTCGCTCTTCGGAAAAACGGACAACAATGAGGAGACTGCAGATGCAGAAAAAAGATCGAAACGTCCTGGTCCTCGTCCTGCTCTTTCTGGCAGGCCTGGTCATCTTTTCACAGTCTATACGACGAAAGCCGCCGCTCCAAGAACTGGGACAGGAGGCAATCCTCTCCTTGAAGGATGCGGATACGCTCACCGTCTCCTGGAGTGACGACAGACTTTACGAAGGACAGCTCTATTGGGGAAAAGAAAAACTGCCGGCCAGGGCCGTGCGCATCCGGGAGGGCTATTACCGCTATTCGGCGGACGTGCCGGGCCTCACAGCGGGACGCTACACCTATACCGTGGGGAGCCGGGAAACGCGCAGTCCCCGTGGCGTCTATGTCCACCGGCCTTTGGAAAATACATTTGCCTGTCTGTACATGGGCGACATCCAGTATTCCCTTCGGGAGAGGGATTATGAGCTCTGGGGTGAGACTCTCAAGAACGCCTGGCAGGCAAACCCGGATGTACGGCTGGGCCTCTTCGGGGGCGACATGGTAGAAAACGGCGCGGATCAAAAGGACTGGCAGGCGTTTTTAAAAAATGCCGAGGGCGTATTCTCCCAGATCCCGATGATGACCGTCATTGGAAACCACGAAACCTCCGTATATCCGAAGGCCTATCTGGACATGATGGCGCTGCCCGAGGAGAGTCCGCTGCCGGAAGAATGCTATTCCTTTACGTACGGCGGCTGCCATTTTCTGGCGCTGAACAGCTGTCTGTTCATGGAAGAGCGGATGGCGCAGGCGGACTATACACAGACGATGAGAGACGTCGCCCGGTGGATCCGGCAGGATCTGCAGGCAGACACGTCCCCCTGGAAGATCGCCGTCATGCATCACCCCATGTATCCTGCGGCAGAAGACGACAAGATCTACAAACGGATCCGCAGCGGCTGGGGCGGGCTTTTATCCCAGGGACATGTGGACCTGCTCCTGTGCGGGCACCAGCATGTCTATATGCGGACAGAGCCCCTGCAGGGGATCGTATCCGTCATGGTAAACTCCGGGGAGAAGAAAAGCTACTATATGGATGAGGAAAGACCGCTGCCCAGTTATGTAAAAGCTTTCCAGAATGGAACGCCCGGCTACATCCGTCTGGACATAACGGCAGAGCGCATGACGCTGACCGCCTATGAAAAGGAAGGGGGAGAGACCGATCGTTACCAATGGAAAAAATAAAATATGCCTGCTGTTCCTGGTACTGCTCGTATCGCTGACAGCCTGCAGCAGATCTGACGAGAACCGCACAGATGAGAAGGCCGCCGCGGCCTCCTATAAAATAGATCCCGAGGCGGCCACACTGACCATCACAGGCCCCCAAAAGGATCCGGTGGTCTACACAGAGGAGGATCTAAGAGGACTGGGCCTGCAGACCCGCACGTACAGCGCACGGGGAAAAGAAGTGAAAAACGCCCGGCAGTTCCTGACATTCTCCGGTGTGGATCTGGATACGCTTTTGGAAAATGCGGGCTATGCTCGCACGGACGCATCCATGAAAGTCTTCTGCAGCGACGGCTACGTCCGGGAATACGACGTGGAGGATCTATTCGACCTGTATACATATGAAGAAGCAGACAGCGCCGAGGGCGTGCCGGCCGCACCGATGCTCGCACTGGCGGATGAAGAAGAGGGCTGGGGATATCCATGTCCCTTCCGTCTGGTGTATGGGCAGGCGGATTACGACGGGCCGGATTCTATGGATTTCAATATGCAGGGATGGGCCAGGTATGTGCAGTGTATAGAGATCAGTTATTGAAAGGCAGGCGTTTATGAGAAGATGGATCGCAAGATTTTCTATCTATGAATCAGTCGTCATGGCGTTGATGGCGGCGCTGGGGATCGCGGTCAAGCCCATCGTGGTCCCCCTGGCCCACCTGATCTGCGGCCCGTTTGTGATACCAGGCGGCGCATTGGCGGGCGGGCTGTATATGATGTGGCTCATCATCGGCTATGGTCTTGTGAAAAAACCGGGGACCGCGGTCATCATCGGCCTGATCCAGGCATGCCTTGTGATCTTCACCGGCGTGATCGGCTCCCATGGGATCATGAGCCTGTTGACGTATGCGGCTCCTGGGCTGGCTGTGGAGATCGTCCAGATCCTGTTGCGCCATCATTGCTGCTGCGCAGGCTGCTGTGCCATCGGCGGCATGGCGGCCAATGTGGCCGGGAGCGCCTGTGTCAATGTGGTATTTTTCAGGGCGCCGGGGCTGTATCTGGCGCTGGTCCTGTCCGTATCGGCGCTCTCCGGGCTTTTAGGCGGGCTCCTGGCCTGGAAGCTGCTGCATTTTTTGGACGTGCACGGCGTGGGTCCTGACAAGATCGGAGGCAGCCAATGGAACGACGAAGTGTGATCTCCGGCAAAATGACAGCCGTGATCGGCATGCTCTTACTGCTGCTCATCGGGATCACGGCAGCCCTGCAGCGCAACAGTCTGGAAGCGGATGGCCGGACGTTGGTCCTATACCAGGACGGCGAAGCGGTGTCATCCATCTCCCTCAAGGAGCTGATGGCGATGGAGTCCACGGAAGTATCCGTCCTGATCCAGTCGGTAAAGAACGGACAGGAACAAGGCGAGTACCGGGGCGTCTGGCTCACAGAGCTCTTAAAGCAGGCAGGGATCTCAGAGTACGATACAGTGATCTTGTCCGCCGGAGACGGCTATTCGGCGGCGGCTTCCAAAAAGGAGGCCGACACGATCCTGATCGCCTATGCCCAGGACGGTGATACGCTGGGATATTACACACAGGGCGACACTGGACCGATGCGGGCTGTCTTTACGGAGGATACATATGGGAACCGGAGCGTGCAGTATCTGACGAGGATCGATGTACGCACAAGATAGGGGAGACAGATGCATAAGATATGGAGATCATTTTGCCTGTTCTGCGTGATCGCGCTGGCGCTCAATGTCCATGGGGACAGACCCGTCCGGGCCGCGGCGGACAGCTTGACGGTCAAGGTTGGATTTTACGGCGGGCCATATTACGAAACGGCTGTTTTCAGCGACGCGGACATGCGCAGTATGTCGGACGGCTCGGTCTGGACGTATTCGGGTGTGGACAGCGGAGGCTTCATGCGGCTGTGCTATGCCTGGGGCGTGTCATTGGATTTCCTTCTGGACCAGGCGGGGATCGACCTGGGATCCGTGGGCTACCTGCACATGGGGACGCAGGACAATTACGAAGAATACTATGCCACATTTTCTGTGGATACCCTGCTGCGGGAGCGATATTTTTACCCCCATATGATCCGGCTGGCGGATCCAAACGGCCGTGAGGAGCAGATCCTGCCTTTTGATGCCCTGACCGGGGAGGAACAGGCAGATCCCCAGGTCGTCCCGGCCATGCTGGCCATCGGCTGTACGGACTTCAGCCGCGCGGCTTATACGGAGGCGGCCTGGAACGGTTATCCGTATCCCGACAGAGCGGAACTTTCCGAAGACCTGCGATATCGTCTAATCTATGGACAGCTCGGCCTGGACAGCTTGGAGGCCGCGCTGAATGTCCAGGAGAGCGACAAATGGGTGTTCGAGATCAACGTACAGCTGACCGGCGCGCCGGGGATCCGCCTGGACCGGACGCTGTTGGAGGGAAATGAAGGCGAGGTGGGCAGCCGATACCGTCTGGATATCTCCGCGGATCTTCCACCAAACTACGGATATCTCTCCGGCGAGGTCCTGCAGGCTCTGTCCGCCCAGGTATTGGAGAGAGTGGAACTTACATACGACGATTCTGTGGTTGATCTGGTCCAGACAGGCACGGGCCAGTATGAGATGAGGATCGTGGGCGAAGGACAGTCAGATCTGCAGGCCTCTTATGCGAGACAGGAATACGATGGGACGCTGGTCAATGCTTCCCAGTCCATGCTGGTATCGGGACACGCGCCCCTGCCCTCTGAAACGCCCACACCGGGGGGAGCGCCTGCTGACACGCCTCCTGCGGGGGACGATCCTGCGGCGCCTCTGACGAAAGCCCCCACACAACCACCCGCAAAAGGGGCGGAAAGATCCAATGAAAACGCAGAGGCGCCGTCCGGGTCAGCTTTGCCCACGGGAACGCCCGGCACAGCAGCGCCGGGGACCGCAGCAGGCACAGCTGCGCTGGCGCAGAGCGTAGGGCTGACAGAGGATCCCATTGAACAAACAGAGCAGACAGAACCTGCCCAGGACACAGCTCCGGGCGAGGATACGGAAGCGGAAGTGGACACAGCGGCGGCCAGGGATGCCCCTGCACAGGCCGGGACACAGGAAAGCTCTCAGCAATGGATGAGCGTACCGGCGGATACAGCAGAAACCATCTCTGACGTTCCTTCCAAAGGCGTTACGGCCGCCGCCTGGATCTTATTTTTTCTGGGGGTCGCTGAAGCAGCTGTCCGATTTTATATGGAAAAGAAAGGGGAACGAGGATGATCGGTCCGATAGATGCAACAGATATCATGCGCAGTATCACCAGCAAGCTGCAGACGCCGGTGGTGTTCCTGCTGCTCGTGCTGGCAGCCTTGACAATCTTTTTACTGGGGTCGCTGATCGGGGAATTTTTCATCAGCCGGCTGTATATCCTGAGGAAAGCTCCTTCTATTCCCCAGCTCATAGAAGCGTTCCACAGCAAGGACGCACCGCTGGATGCATGCATCGAGAAGAGCGCATTGTTAAAGAGCCAGAAAAAATACCTGCTGGAGATCACCAAACATCCAGATCTGACAGATGCCCAGAGGGAGAGCATGGCTGTCCGCATGCTCACGGAAGCCCGCGCCGTCTGCGACAGGCGGACACGGATTTCCGACCTGATCGCGAAGGTCGGACCCATGCTCGGACTGATGGGCACATTGATCCCGCTGGGTCCGGGGATCATCGCGTTGGGGCAGGGGGATACATTTACACTGTCCAATTCCCTGCTGGTCGCTTTTGACACCACGGTGACGGGCCTGTTCTGCGCAGCGGCGGCGCTGCTGATATCCTTGGTGCGCAAGGTCTGGTATCGAAACGATCTCTCCGTTTTGGAAACATTGATGGAATGCATCCTGGAGGAGGAAAAAACAGCATGATCAGGAGAAATGGACGGCGGCTTTTAACCGATCTCCCGGAAGAGGAACTCAATCCTATGGAAGGAACGGGAAATCTGGCGGATGCCATGCTGGTGCTGGCTGTGGGCATGATGCTGGCTGTGGTGGTGAACTGGAAGGTGGATTTTACAGCATCCTCGGCAGTCCAAAAGCTGGATCAGGCCGAGACGCTCTCCGAGAATGAGATCCAGGAAGTGACCTCCAATGAAGCGTTAGAGGAAAAAGGCGTGGTCTACGAAGACCCGGAGACAGGTGAATTATATATCAAGGTAAAAGAATGATGGAGAAACAAAGGATTTTAAGCTATCTATACCAAACAGGGCTGTGCCTGCTGCTGCTTTTCCTGGGCGGATGCTCCCACAAGATCGATGCGGACATCTCGGCGTACGAAACATCCCCGATCTCTGTCCTGGGCGTCACCAAAGATACCGAGACCGTAACGCCCGGGGATCTGACACAGCTAAGCTGCGTAAATAAGACCGTAAAGTCAAAAAACGGGAATAAAACCATAACCGTGCAGGCGGCAGGCCCGACGCTGGACGCTTTTCTGGAGCCGTACGGCATCCAGACGGAGCAGTTAAAGAGCGTGGTCTTTGTGGGCGGGGACGGATATACAAAAGAATTTGACAGTGATTTTTTCCTCATACATCCGGAGATGATCCTGGCTGTGGCGGACGGCCAAAAGGCTTTGGATAAGGATGAACAGCCCATGCGCCTGGTTATCCCGGGGACCACGCCGGATCTTTGGGTACGGGGGGTCACGTCGATACAGATAGAAAGGAAGAGAGAACCATGAACAGATGGAAGAGGCGGGTGTTTGCAGGGATGGCGGCATTGGCTGCTGTCTTTTTCATATATCCATGCAATAGCCGGGCGTCTGTCAATGAAGTCATCGAGGAAGAAAACCTATCCGAACAGGCTGGCACGTCTTACAGCTATAACGCAGGCACAGGCGCCCAGGAGGATCCGTACCAGATCGCAACGGCCGAACAGCTCCTCTCCTGGCGCAGCCAGGTGGAAGAGACGGGTGCGGCAGGCCAGTATTTTCTCTTGTCTGCGGACGTGGACGCCGGGGCAGTGATATGGGAACCGGCGGGGAGCGACGCGCAGCCGTTCCAGGGCATCTTCGACGGCGGAGGCCATCAGATCCGCGGCCTGCAGATGATAGGCGGACGCAGCTTTTGGGGATTTGTCGGATACAACAAAGGCGTGATCCGGGATCTGACCTTAGAAGGCTCCCTGCATATAACGGCAGACAGCGCCGCTGTAAAATATGTGGGCAGTGCGGCGGGATTCAATGCGGGCGTGATCGAGGACGTGATCTCAAAGGTGGAGGTCTCGGCCGCGACTGCCGAATATGTGGGCGGCATCGCAGGCTACAACACCAGCGGGAAATGGCTGAACGGGACAAACCAGGAGGAGATCCCCGACGCGGTCGGCGAGATCAGACGCTGCCAAAATGAGAGACACATTGCAGGCTACCGGGTCACGGGCGGCATCGTGGGAGAAAATGCCGGGAGCGTCGACCGTTGCTGCAACAGCGGAGCTATCGAAAACCATCTGGTGGGCAGAGGGGCCGGGACCGGCGGCATCGCCGGGCGCAACGGGAACACAGACTTGCCCTACGAGATTGGGAGCATCAGCAATTGCTATAACACGGGCGCCATCGGACTAAACGGCGGAAGATGGGGCGGGAGCCTCTGCGGCTGGGCAAATGCCTATTCAGCCATCACCAACTGTTATGTCACAGGCGATATCCTGGACGGTTACGACGACTGGGCTCCCCTGTTTCCCAGAAGTGACGGACCGGAGGTGGTGACGAACTGCTATTCCCTAGAGGGGATCGCCAACTGCTCGCCGTCCAATGGCAGCCGGACCGGGATCGTCCGCAGCCGTGAACAGATGAAAAGTGATGCGTTCCTGGAAAGCCTGGGCGCAGCTTTTCAAAGAGATGACCAGGGGCAGAACCAGGGCTATCCCATACTCCGCTGGCAGACCAAAGAGGCGGAAACGGCTGTCGTCGGCCTGACCTCCGATGTGGCCGATGCAGAGACTGAGTATTATGCGGGCGATACGTTCCGTATGGAGGGGATCTGTTTTTACGCGGTCCACGAAGACGGGACCCGGGAACTGCTCTCCCCTAAATATCAGCAGGCTGACAAGATGATCCTCTCTCTGGAAGATAACGGAAAACCCGTGCGCGTCACCTGTGATGCCTATGGCTTCCACGCGGAAGCAGAAGTGAGAGTTACTGTGCGGGAGCGGACGCTGACAGGCATCGCGATCTTTCAGGGTCCGGCAAAGATCGCCTATCAGGAGGGTGAAACCTTTGATACAGCGGCCCTGAAGATTCGGGCCTCCTATGCAAACGGTACGTCCGAGATCGTAAGCGGGGGATTTTCCTGCGACGCCAACGGACCACTTTCCCCTGCAAATAAAACGGTTACGGTGTCTTACACCGTAAATGGCATCACCCAGACCGATTCCTTTGACGTACTCGTATCCGGGGCTTATACAGAGCCTCCGCGAGATGAGAACGGCGTCTATCTCCTGGAGACAGCCGCGGATCTGTGCTGGTTCTCCGACGCCGTCAGCCTGGACGGAAACACCGACATCCAGGCCCGGCTGCAGCGGGACATCGACGCGCGCGGATCCGCCTTCCGTCCGATCGGCAAGTATGGGAGCGAGACGATCCCGACAGCCAGCGGCGGTACACTGACCTATTTTTGGGATCATAAATTCCAGGGAACGCTGGATGGTGCGAAAAGATCCGTGACACTGGCCCTGGAGGGAGACAGCAACACAGCGCTGGTGGGCTATGCCGACGGGGCTGTGCTCATGGACCTCACGGTCAAAGGCTCCGTGAAAGGGCATGGCTGTTATGTGGCGGGCCTGGTGGCGCGCAACGACAACGCGGTCACACTGACCGGCTGTGCGAACCAGGCGGAGATATCTTTTGCGGAAGCGGATGCAGGACTGACGTATGTGGCCGGAGTGATCGCCATGGGCGTCCACGCCTCCGTGTCCAATTGCCGAAACAGCGGCGCTGTGACCTCCACCGGCGGCATTGTGGGTGGGATCGCGGCCGCCGGTGACGGACAGTGCGTCTATACAGGCTGTGTAAACTCGGGAAATGTGACCGGCAAGGGAAATTATGTGGCGGGCGTTGCAGCCTGGACGGCCCAGTCGGTGATGGACTGCGACAACACAGGCGCCGTCCAGGGGACGGCCGGTCATGTGGGCGGCATCGTGGGCGGCTCCAGCAAAGAGCTGCGCATCGAAGCCTGCAGCAACCAGGGGCGCGTCACCGGCGGAACGATGGCTGGCGGCATTGCAGGCGGCGGCGCCGTGACTGCCATAAAAGACTGCTATAACAAAGGCGCCGTGACCGTGACCAGCGATACGAGCGCCAGCTGTATAGGCGGGATCCTCGGCAAAAAAGGCACGAAAGCGCTGCAGCTGTCCAACTGCTACAACACAGGGAAGATCTCCCCGGCGGCAGGCCGGGCAGCCGCTGGAGATCTGGCCGGATACGCATCCTCCAGCTCCAGCGATAATCGGCTGACGATCACAAACTGTTTCTATTCTGGGAGCAAGAGCATCGGCAGCGGCCAAAACGTCTCCGGCACAGCCGCGCGAAAGACCATCGCCCAGCTCTCCCAGATAGCAGGCTCCCTGGGAAACGCGTATAAGAACAGCTGCACAGGGGCTGTGCTGCGAAGGCAGACGGCACGTACACATACCTACGGGAACTGGTCCCCCAAAGATCTCACAAAAGTAGGCAGGCACACACGCAGCTGCAAGAACTGCAAACTGACCAAAGCTAAAATAGTCAATCCCAAAGGGACCCGCATCACCAAGCTGACGAAAAAAAATGAAAAACTGCAGGTCACCTGGAAAAAACAGACCGTCCAGACCGCAGGCTACCAGATACAATATGCCGCGAACGCAAGATTTACAGGCAAAAGGAGCGTACTGGTCAAAGGAAGCAATAAAACAACGACGACCTTAAAGAAGATCGATAAGACAAAAAGACATTACGTGCGGCTCCGCACATACCAGACAGTCAACGGCAAGAGATACTATTCCGCATGGTCAAAAATAAAGATAAGATAAACGAAGGGAGCACGATGGACGGACTGAGCAAGAGCAGGCACATTTTCCTGACCGGTGAGATCCAGGTGGGAAAGAGCACACTCCTTCGGAAGATCCGGAGAGAGCTGTGTCAGAAATACCATCTGACCGAAGCCGGGTTCGAGACACGGCCCTATGAGATCAACGGACGCTGCAAGGGCTTTTATCTCCACGGATTGGTACCAATGCAGAGATATGACAACGATTGTCCCATCAATATCCGCCTGGGCGGCGGAAAAATGGTCTTTGTGACAGAGAGCTTTGAGACCGCCGGAACGGAGATCCTGGAAAATTCCATCCGACAGGCAAAACGACAGCCGACATTGCTGGTGTTGGACGAGATCGGAAAGTCAGAACGATCCGCATCTGGATTTCAAGCGAAGGTCTTCCGCTGTCTGGATGAGATCCCGTATGTGGTCGGTGTATTGAGACAGGGAGAGCACAGCTTTCCCCAATCCATCGCCCAAAGACCGGATGTGGAAGTCTATACGGTCACATTGAAAAACAGAGATACCTTGTTCGAAAAAGGCCTCGTCCCTTTATAGGGGGCGGGCCTTTTTTACGTAAACGGTAGATAGTCTGTATCTCGACTGTAGAGGAAAAGTGTGCGACAATAGACTATATTTCTATTACGAGTATTAAAAGATTATTACCGGCTTCGCCGGGTGCAAAAAGCCTGCCTTGAACATATCCAGAAAAAAATTCCTGCACAGCAGATAGTCCCTGTAGAACCAAAGCTTTTACAGCAGGGACATTAGGCATCCCATAATCCTAGATTAGAGAGTATAGTAAAAGTAAGTTCTGTGGCAAGGGGGCCGGAAGCCAGATTTTCACTTTGGATGTTTGAGGCGAAAAAGTAAGCGTGGTCGTCCTTTTCGATATATCCAATGAACCAGCCGGATGTATTTTCTCCATTCACCTCTTCGGTTCCTGTCTTTCCAGAGAGGGAGCCATTGGCCGTTGAATAAAGGCGGATTGAATCTTTTATGGCCTTGATATTTTCCGGTGAAAAACCGAATTGGTTGTCATACAGCTTCTTTAACATTTCAACCTGTTCAATAGGCGATATTTTGAGTGATGGATTTATCCAGTAAGAAGAGACGTCGCCTTTGATGAGTTGATTCCCGTAGCCTATTTTTTGAACATACTCCTTGATGGATGACAGGCCGGTCTGCCGGTCAAGCGTCTGGAAATACCATGTGACGGAATTCTGCATTGCGGATCTTAAAGTCTGGTCGGCGTTCCATGAGTCATACATATAATCTTGCCCATTCCATGGGATTAACGAATGTTCAGGCGTGATGATCCCGGATTCCAGACCGAATAAGGCGCTGTATATTTTAAAGGTGGAAGCCGGGGATATGCGTGCAGCGGCGTATTCTTTATTATAGATCTGCCAGGAATCTTCGGCTGCATCATAGAACACAAAGCTGCCGTTATAGTCTCCAAAAACATCACTTAGATCAATATATGTAATAGTGCGGTCAGCCTCATTAAAATAGTAGCGGTTATTTTCCGCAGCCTGTATGGACAAGAGCGGGGCGGACCCTAACAGGAAAAACGCGATCAAGATATATGTAAAGGCGCTATGCAGATTTTCTTTGAAAGAAGCCGGATGGTAATTGGCAATGTTCCGGATACGTTTTTGCATTTGTTTCATGCTTCCGCCAATCCCGGTCACAAAGGGAAATGGTGTAAGCGACGCCTTTTCTGCAAAGTTGATCAAAGTATTTCCATAATCTTTATAGGAATCTTCATCCAGCAGCTTTAATACGGAAGTGTCACAGGCAACCTCCCGATCGTTTTTCATTTCTTTCAGCGAATGCCATACAAGCGGATTGAACCAATAGAGCACACCGATCATGCTCATGAGATAATTGGCGAATGCGTCTTTGTATTTATAATGCCCAAGCTCGTGCATCAGTATATACCGTATGTCGTTTGCATGACAGTCTGAGATCAGATGGATTGGCAGATAGATACACGGCTTAAACAACCCGACAAGAATGGGCGATCTCAAAAATGCTGTACTGTAGACGGGGATCGGCTTTGTTATATGCATTTCGTCTAAACAGTCATAGTATAGTCTGTGTACGGCCGGGTTCTGCAATGGCAATGCGGAGTTTTTGATGTTGTGAAGGCGGAGCGTTGCTCTTATGATCATCGCGATCATTATAAAAATACCAATGCCCCACAAGATACACAGTATCAGGCCGATTGCCCCAGGCGTCTTTTTGCTGACTGATATGCTGAAATCATTCATCCATTCAGCGGTATTGGGGCGGATTGGGGAAGCAGTCTCCTTTATAACAGATCCAATGGGGGATGAGGATGTGTTTTTAAGGTTTTTGAACCATGCGAAGATCTGCGGGAAGCGGATCAGTCGGACCGGAATAAAGGGAACAGCCAATAAGCCAAGCAGCAGATACCACAGATTATAATGCATCCGAGCGGTCAGGGCATTTCTGAGAAGATGTTTGACGAACAGGAATAGTCCGATGATCATGCTGATAAAAATATTGCAGATCAAAAATCTGATTATAAATTCTGCCACATCGATTTCCTCCTTTATTTCTTGGAAAGAAGAGAACGGAGCTCGTTGATCTCAGCTTCTGAGAGCCTGTCATTGTCAATATAGGCAGACAGCATAGCTGTGATATTGCCGTCATAGAAACGGTTGAGGAAGGTATTGCTCTCCTGTCCTATATACTCTGCTTCGCCTACCAATGGCGTGTATACAAATACCCGGCCTTGTTTCTCATAAGAAAGAACGCCTTTTGTTACCAAACGCTTGATCAATGTTTGTATTGTCTTGGGTTTCCATGTGGTGGTCTTTACCAAGCGGTCTGTTATTTCATTTGTGCTGATCGGCGCATATTTCCATACGATCTTCATGACTTCAAATTCGGCTTCTGAAATTTGGGGCAGTGATTTCACAGTATAGGCCTCCTAAATCTTACATGCGTAATAAGGATATTATAATCATCATTTTTAGCATTGTCAATAAAAAAGACGGCCTCCGTAATCAAAAGCGGCTTTCTGGTTATGGCTCGATATAGAAGATCCACCCCAGAAGCGTTTTATGGATCATATTTTAACACATGGGCATGAATTTTTCCATTGTAACAGTTCAGCCTCCTGGGCTTCACTGTCACAAAAATATGCACACAAACTGCAAAAAACGCAGTTTGGCGCGTGGCTGTCTCGGGATCGTCTTGCAGGTGCAAGCCGACGCCTCGCGGGATAGCGCATGGCTAAACGGTTGCTTTCCATGCATTCGTATTGTGAAGAATACTTGACATCTCATATTGCGGAAATTATAATGATAAACGGATGCGTAACGAGAAGGATTTAAACCGGGAGTTGACTCTCATAAATAAGATAGATGAAACGACAAAAGAAAAGCGAAAAAATGTGGGAGTAAGGAGGTGCCCCATGTCTGTGAAAATACAGGAACGTGCCAGAGATTTGGACGGCTTCATATCGATGGATTTATCGGAAGAGCTGAAACATGCGGTTCAGGTAAGCAACCTGGCCTTTCATGTGGCTAATGAACTGGAATTGGAGGAGAAGGTCTGCAATGAACTGGCGGTGGCCGGCATGCTTCACGACATTGGCAAGCTGAAGCTGCTCAATTATCTCTACGGGGAGGAAGATCCGCTGGTGATCGAGGAGCTAAAGTATGTGCGCATGCATTCCACGCTGGGGTACGAGGAACTGGTGGGAAAGGGGTATTCCGATCACATTTTAAAGAGCATCCTGTATCACCATGAGAATTATGACGGAAGCGGCTATCCGGCCAATCTGCGGGGAGAGGAGATTCCTCTGGGGGCGCGGATTCTGCGGGTGTGCGACGTGTATTCGGCGCTGCGCTCCGACCGTCCGTACAGAAAGGCCATGTCTATGGAAGACGCCATGAAGCTGATGATTGGCGAGGTAAAATATTTTGATATGAAGATTTTTTTGGCTTTTCAGAGGGTCGTGCACAAACAGTGCGAAACGAAGAGGAATGGAGGAAGCGATTAATTATGAAGAAAAAACCGGTAACCGGCATGAGGGACATTTTACCAGGTGAGATGGAAGTCCGCAATTACGCCATAAACCTGATTCGGGAGACATACGGCAGTTTCGGTTTTCTTCCCCTGGAGACGCCCTGCGTGGAAAGCATTGAAAACCTGTCCAGCAAACAGGGCGGGGAAAATGAAAAATTGATTTTCAAGATTTTAAAAAGGGGCGAGAAACTAAAAATAGAGGAGGCCAAAGAAGAGATGGATCTGGTGGACGGAGGGCTGCGCTACGACCTGACGGTGCCGCTTTCCCGGTACTACGCTAACAACGCCAGCAAGCTGCCTGTGCCTTTTAAGGCCCTGCAGATGGGAAATGTGTGGCGGGCGGACCGTCCCCAGAGAGGGCGTTTCCGCCAGTTTATGCAGTGCGACATCGATACGCTGGGGGACGCCTCCTGTCTGGCGGAGATTGAGCTTATTTTGGCCACCACCACGCTTTTGGGAAAGCTGGAGTTTAAAGATTTTACAATCCGCATCAACGACCGCAAGATTTTAAAGGCCATGGCCAAGTACAGCGGATTTGCGGAAGAAAGTTTTGATACGGTATTCATCATTCTGGACAAAATGGATAAACTGGGCGCCGAGGGGGTGGCCGAAGAGCTGAAAAGGGAGGGTTTTGCGCCGGAGTCGGTGGAGAAATACATGGACCTTTTTGGACAGATTACCCCGGATGTGGAAGGGGTGAAGCGCTGCGGACAGATCCTGGAAGGAATTGTGGACGCGTCCAGCATTGAGAACATGGCGTACATTATGGAGAGTGTGGACGCGGTCAGGACGGCCGAATTTTCCATTCAGTTTGACCCCACGCTGGTGCGGGGTATGTCTTATTACACCGGGCCGATTTTCGAGATATCCATGGATGAATACGGCGGATCGGTGGGCGGCGGCGGACGCTACGATGAGATGATTGGAAAGTTCACCGGCCAGGAAACCTGCGCCTGCGGATTTTCCATCGGGTTTGAGCGGATTGTGATGCTGCTTTTGGAGCGCGGCTTTCAGGTTCCCGACGCCAAAAAGAAGACGGCTTATCTCATAGAGAAGGGAATGTCCGCCCAGCAGCTGCGGCAGATTTTAGAGCAGGCCACCCGGATTCGGGGGCAGGGCGGCCAGGTGAACGTTGCGCTGATGAAAAAGAACAAGAAATTCCAGAAAGACCAGCTTCGCCAGGAAGGGTACGAAGACATTCAGGAATTTTTCAGAGATAAATGAAGTAGGTAATTGCGAAACTGTTATTTCATATTTCGAGTTTGGGAAAAATAGACAAAACGGAGCTCAAAACCGTTTTCCATTCGCTCCTTATTTGTCTATTTTTTCCAAACTCCGGTTACTGAAAGGGGCGTTTCGCAATTGCCTAATAAAATGTAGAAAGGTGAGGATTGGAAAACAATGGCTGAGACGATGCAGGGATTGCACAGAACCGCCAGGTGCGCGGAGATCGGAAAGGAATCCATTGGGCGGGAAGTGACCCTGATGGGATGGGTGCAAAAAAGCAGGAACAAAGGCGGAATCGTATTTGTGGATTTGCGGGACCGTTCCGGGGTGATGCAGTTAATTTTTGAAAATGGAAGCATAGACGAAGAAGGATTTGAAAAAGCCGGAAAGCTGCGCAGTGAGTTTGTCATTGCGGCGTCAGGAACGGTGGAAGCCCGCTCCGGCGCGGTGAATAAGAATCTTCCCACCGGGGAAATCGAGATACGTGTGCATGAGCTCCGCGTCCTGTCGGAATCGGAGACGCCGCCTTTTCCCATTGAGGAGAACAGCAAGACCAAAGAGGAGCTGCGGCTGAAGCACCGCTATCTGGACCTGCGCCGGCCGGATCTGCAGCGGAATCTGATGATGCGAAGCCAGGTGACGACGCTGACCCGAAAGTTTTTTACGGAAGAGGGCTTTCTGGAGATTGAAACGCCCATGCTGATGA
>CAYOWU010000025.1:0-25116 GCA_964407765.1 uncultured Lachnospiraceae bacterium | reverse complement strand
AGCACGCCGGAGGGCGCCAGGGATTATCTGGTTCCCAGCCGCGTGCATCCGGGGAGCTTCTACGCGCTACCCCAGTCGCCTCAGATCTTTAAGCAACTTTTGATGTGCTCCGGCTACGACCGGTATTTTCAGATTGCCCGGTGTTTTCGGGATGAAGACCTGCGGGCGGACCGCCAGCCGGAATTTACCCAGATTGACCTGGAGATGTCCTTTGTGGACGTGGACGACGTGATTGACGTAAACGAACGGCTTTTGGCCTATTTGTTTAAGGAAATCCTGCATGTGGAGATTCCGCTGCCCATTCAGCGGATGACCTGGCGGGAGGCAATGGACCGATTCGGCTCCGACAAGCCGGATCTTCGGTTCGGCATGGAGCTTCAGAATGTCACAGACATCGTAAGAGACTGCGGCTTCGGCGTGTTTACGGGCGCCATCGGGCAGGGCGGCAGCGTGCGCGGCATAAACGCCCAGGGGCTGGGAGCCATGCCGCGCAAGAAGATTGACAAATTGGTGGATTTCGCCAAAGATTTTGGCGCGAAAGGCTTGGCCTATGCGGCCATTGCAGAGGATGGGAGCGTGAAGTCCTCTTTCGCCAAATTTATGACCGAAGAGGAGATGGACGCTCTGGTGCGGGCCATGGCGGGAAAGCCCGGCGATCTGCTCCTTTTTGCGGCGGACCAGGATAAGGTGGTCTGGGATGTGCTGGGAAATCTGCGGCTGGAGCTGGCCAGGCAGCAGGAGCTTCTGAATAAAGAGGAGTATCGGTTTGTCTGGATTACCGAATTTCCGCTGCTGGAATGGTCCGAGGAAGAGAACCGCTACATGGCCATGCATCATCCATTTACCATGCCCATGGAAGAGGATTTGGATTTGCTGGACACAGACCCCGGGAAAGTGCGGGCCAAGGCTTACGACATTGTCTTAAACGGCACTGAGCTTGGCGGCGGAAGCGTCCGTATACATCAGAACCATATCCAGGAGAAAATGTTTGAAGCGCTGGGATTTACCAGGGAAGCGGCCTATGAGCAGTTTGGATTTTTGCTGCGGGCATTCCAGTACGGCGTGCCGCCCCATGCAGGGCTGGCTTACGGCCTGGATCGGATGGTTATGCTGATGGCTGGGGAAGACAGCATCCGGGACGTGATTGCATTTCCGAAAATAAAAGACGCCTCGGATCTGATGGCCGAAGCGCCCGGGACAGTCAGCGGGCAGCAGCTGGAAGAGCTGCAGATTGCGCTGATCAATAAGGAATAAGTTCTGTTCTCTATTCATTCGGCAGCTTCGGCGGACACGTTGGAGCCGTCGGATGATTCCTCTGCGCTGCTTAAAGAAGAAGCGGCTGTGTCTGTGTTAAATTCACCAAATAAAGCTGTGCCAAGCTGACTGCTGGATTTAAGCTTCCAGCTTACGCCGTCATTTACCAGATTCAGAGATATGGTCTGCACTTGCGTGGCGTCATTGTCGTTTATGCAGCCCAGCAGAAGTTCATTTGATTTTGTCAGGCGCCCGCTGGGGCCGTCGATGAGCGCGTCTGTGGTGTTCAGATAATCGTCCAGCTTCTTATTATATTCTGAGACAATGGCATCGTAGGAAAAGCTGGTAATCTCCGTATCCACCCTGGCCGTGGTGCCATTATCCTGGGAGTTGACCACCCGGTGATTGAAGCAGGCGTGCACCTGTTTTAAAAGTGCGTTGGCCAGCGCCTGGCTGTTTTCATCACTTTCCGAAAACAGCGCGTTTAGTCCCAGATAGACGCTTAACTGGGAGGCGTCCATGTTTTTAAGCGCGCCAAAATACACGTCCACCGTGTCGGCGGGGGTCAGAAGATAGGGGTTGGCGGCCGCTGTGATAAAGCCGCCTACAAGCTGGTTGTTTAAGTCGGCGTCCCGCTGGATTTTCCAGCGCCGTTTGTCTTTTACTAAATTTATATTGCAGGAATTTGAAATTGTCTGGTAGGCGTTTTTTTCCATCAGATCTTTTATTAACAGATAGCGCTGTTCCAGAGAGATGTCTGTGTAAGCCTGTCCGTTGGCGGCCGCCATAATCACCTGCGTCAAGTATTCCCG
Source organism: uncultured Lachnospiraceae bacterium (assembly GCA_964407765.1). Classification (GTDB taxonomy): domain Bacteria; phylum Bacillota; class Clostridia; order Lachnospirales; family Lachnospiraceae; genus MGBC164599. The sequence goes on along the minus strand of CAYOWU010000025.1, from coordinate 23,050 downwards.
CTGATAGTCCTTGGCCAGGGCGTGGGCGTCCAGCGTGGTGATCTGCAGACGGCAGGAAGCCGTGGTTTCCGCCGCGTGTATTTTCAGGATTTTATAGTCAAAGTTTTTAAAAAAAAGAGAAGCTACTTCTTCAATCACTGCGGGAGGCGCCTGGGATGTGGAGGCATCCGGAAACAGGCTTTCCGAGGCCAGATAGCTCTGGACGGTTTTGGAGTTCAGTTCCTTTAAACGGTCAAATTCAGAAACGACCGCTTTTTTCACCTGCCTTTGTTCTGTGTTGCCGCATCCTGTCAGAGAAAGCATAATGAGAAGCGCAAAAAAAAGCTTTGCTTGAATTAACCGCTTCATAGTTCCATTCCTTTCCATTCTTTCCTTACCTAGTTTATCAGAAAGTAATGGAAATGTCAAAAACAAGGAGGAGATTGATGATAGAATTAAGAGGGAAATATAATACGGCCAAGATTTTCACAGACCAGGCGGATGAGGATTCCATCTCTCAGGTCATACAGCTCTGCAACCAGCCCTTTGCCCAGGGAAGCAGGATACGGCTCATGCCGGATATCCACGCCGGGGCCGGCTGCACAATCGGAACCACCATGACCATTTCGGATAAGGCGTCGCCCAACCTGGTAGGCGTGGACATCGGCTGCGGCATGGAGGTGATCCAGCTTCGGGAAAAGCACATAGAGCTGCAGAAGCTGGATAAGCTGATATATGAGAAAATCCCGTCGGGATTTCATATCCGGGAGGAGACGCATCCGTTTTTCGATGAAATAGAGTTGGAAGAGCTTTGCTGCTATAAGAGCATAAACCCTCTGCGGGCCGAAAAAAGCCTGGGAACGCTGGGCGGCGGCAATCATTTTATAGAGGCCAATCAAGACGAGGAGGGAAATCTCTACATCGTCATCCATTCCGGCAGCCGGCATCTGGGGCTGGAGGTGGCCAATTATTATCAGGAAAAGGGCTGGCAGGCGCTGAACCGTCCTTCAGAAGAACAGACGGCACAGCGGATCGCCCAGCTAAAAGAGGCTGGACGGGAGCGGGAAATCCAAAAGGAGCTGGAGAAAATGAAAAGCGCCGTGAGAACAGATGTTCCGAAGTCCCTGGCCTATGTTTCCGGGGAGCTTTTTAACCAGTACATCCACGACATGGAAATCGTCCAGAAGTACGCCAAATTAAACCGCCAGGCCATGATGCGGGAAATCGTAAAGGGCATGAAGCTGCACCCGGTGGACGGATTTACTGTGATTCATAACTACATTGACACGGAGGCCATGATTTTGCGCAAGGGCGCCGTCTCGGCCAGGCAGGGCGAGCGGCTTTTGATTCCCATCAACATGCGGGACGGCTCCCTGATCTGCGCCGGAAAGGGAAACGACGACTGGAATCAGTCCGCGCCCCACGGAGCGGGACGGCTTATGAGCCGGTCGGCGGCCAAGCAGTCTTTCACGGTTTCGGAATTTAAAAAGCAGATGAAAAACGTCTACAGCACGTCTGTGGGAAAAGCCACGCTGGACGAATGCCCCATGGCTTATAAGAGCATGGAGGACATCACGGCGAACATAGGACCCACGGCCGAAATACTGAAGGTAATCCGTCCCATCTATAATTTCAAGGCGGGGGCGGAATGAAAACTGTGAACTGTTTGTGACTCCTTGGCGTGCAGGCTTGCCCCCGTTGTTGAAATCTGATATGATAAAATCTAAAGATTGGACAGCCTTTTATTCGGAGGAAAATAGATATGAAAAAACGGGCAATCATTATTGGGGGGATTGCGGCGGCGGTATGCCTGTTGGGCGCCGGAGCCTGGCATTTCCTGAAAGGCAAAGGCAAGAGCAGTGAGAACGTGGCGTATGTAACCACCGTGGGCTCGCTGACAGGGGAAGATGTCTCCGGCACGCAGAATCGGTACGCGGGGGTCGTGGAGCCGCAGAAGACCGTGGAAGTCAAACTGGACTCCGGCAGGGCCATCCAGAAGCTGATGGTGGAAGAAGGCCAGACGGTAAAAGCGGGCGATTCGCTTTTTTCCTATGACGTAAGCTCCGGGGAGGAGGAACTGGCCACGGCTAGGCTGGAGCTGGAGCGTCTGAAGACGGAGGCGGTCAGCTACCAGGAGCAGATTAATACGTACCAGAGGGAAAAGGAAAAGGCTCCCCAGGAAGAGCAGCTTTCCTACACCATCCAGATCCAGTCCGCCCAGATGGACCTGAAAAAAAACGAATACGACCAGAAAAGCAAGGCGGCGGAGATTGAGAAGCTGGAAAAAGTCAGTGATTCACCGGTGGTGACTAGCGAAATCGACGGAATTGTAAAAGCTATCAATAAAGACGCCATGGGAAGCGGGGACAGCCCGGATTCCAGTTCGTCCGGGGGACAGACCGCATTTATCACGATTCTTGGAACCGGAAATTACCGGGTGAAAGGGAAGGTGAACGAGCAGAATCGGGGCAGCATTATAGAAGGTTCCCCGGTGATTATCCGCTCCCGGGTGGACCCTTCGGTCACATGGAAGGGCTCCATGGGCGAAGTGGATGTCGAACATCCCGCCAGCAGCGGCGGGCAGGATGACGCCACCAATATGATAACGTCGGATAGCGGGGAAGATACGCAGACCTCATCCTCGTCCTATCCTTTTTATGTCAATCTGGATTTTACAGAAGGGCTGATGCTGGGGCAGCACGTGTATATCGAGATGGATTATGGTCAGGAGGAGCAAAAGAAAGGAATCTGGCTCAATGAGTTCTATATTCAGGATACGGATGGCAAGGCTTACGTATGGGCCTCCAACGGCCAGGACAGGCTAAAGAAGCGCACAGTGACTTTAGGCGACTATGACCAGGAGCTGGGCGAGTACGAGATTGTAAAAGGTTTGACCAAAGAGGACTGCATCGCGTTTCCTTCCGAGGGCCTGAAAGAAGGGATGTCGGTGGAAATCAGCGACCAGATGCAGATTCCCACGGAAAATCTGGAGTCTGGGGAATCAGAAGGCGAAGAAGGGTTTGAAAATATAGAAGAGCTTGAGGATGACGGCGGCATTTACCCGGGAATGGAAGGGGAAGTCCAGGGAGTGGAAGCGCTGCCGCCGGATACCAATGAAGACGCGCAGGCTCCCAATATGGAGGTGGCGCCCTGATGATTTTGGAGTTGAAGGAGATTTATAAAGAATACCAGCAGGGGAAGCTGGCCGTGCCGGTGTTAAAGCATGTGAATTTCTCCATGGAAGAGGGGGAATATGTGGCCATTATGGGGCCTTCCGGCTCCGGGAAAACCACGCTGATGAACATTATCGGCTGTCTGGACAAGGCCACCTCCGGCGAATTTTATATGGACGGGCAGGATGTGAATAAATGTTCTGAAAATGAAATGTCGGATCTGCGTTTGCACAAGCTGGGCTTTGTGTTTCAGAGTTTCCATCTGCTGCCCAAGCAGACCGCGCTGGAAAATGTGGAGATGCCCTTAAACTACGCAGGTGTGCCAAAAAAGGCCAGAAAACAGCGGGCCTTTCGGGCGCTGGAGCGGGTGGGCCTGGCGGACCGGGTGAATTTCCGTCCCAACCAGCTCTCCGGCGGGCAGATGCAGCGAGTGGCCATTGCCCGGGCCATGGTCAACGACCCGAAGATTCTTCTGGCCGATGAGCCCACAGGCGCGCTGGATTCCAAATCCAGTACGCAGGTGATGGATTTGTTTCAGAAATTAAACGACGAGGGCGTCACAATCCTGATGATCACCCACGATCCGGAAATTGCCGAGTACGCCGGGCGCACTATGTTAATCCGGGACGGGGAGCTGACAGAAGAAAGGGGGCGGCGGTCATGAAAAAAATTTTGTTTGCGCTGCTGGGCGTGGCCGGCGTGTTCGCCATATTTGCCGGCGTGGGCATTATGGCCAAAAGGGCCAACGCCACCACAGTAAAGGTTATCCCGGTCAGCGACTTGAATCAGTCGGGTTATATGGACGACAATGAGTCGATGCTGTATGGGGAGATAACTTCCAGTGTCACCCAGAAGGTGGAGCTGATGCAGGACGCCATTATTTCCCAGGTCCATGTAAAAGAGGGCGACCGGGTGAAGCCAGGCGACAAGCTTTTGACCTACGATATGACCTTAAAGCAGCTGGAGCTGGAGCTTGCCAGGCTTCGCAGGCAAAATCTGGAAAACAAGCTGGATAAAGCGCGGGCGCGGCTGACAAGCCTGGAAAACGGCGGCCCCATAGACGATGACGACGGCGATGACTACACGCCCATAGAGGATGACAGCGGGGACAGTCCGGACGAAGCCCGTAACGGCGCCTATCTCTATGCGTTGGCCCAGACGCCTGTGCGCATGGCAGCGGCAGCGGTCAGCGAGGTCAGCGATCCCAATTTGGACGTAAGCCCTGGTTCAGTCAGTGAATCGGACGGCAACGCAGACAGTGATTTGGGCGGCGACCCGGACGCTGGGCGGGAGGACAAAGACAACGGCACAATCAGCGATTCGGAGCTTTCGCCGGCGCCAGAGGCTGTTTTGTATGAAATGCTGGACTATGAGTCCGTGCCGTACCGGGGAAGCGGCAGCAAAGAAGATCCCCTTTGTTTTCTGTGCACGGGAAGTGAAGAAGGCGTTGTGGTAAAAGGCTCCTTTTTCAACAGGATGGCCGGCTACGATGAAACAGGCGCCCAGAAAGCCAAGGATGCAAAAGCCCTCTGGTACCGTCTGGAGTTTCACGAAGGCGACCGGATTTCCGATATGGAGAATCCGGAAGCGTCGCTGCTTGGCTATTATTTGCGCAAGGGAAAAGAGGTCATGGATCCAGATGAGGAGAAAATTTTTACGCTGGAAGGCGCCGGGCAGACGGACGACGGGGAGAGCGTGCTGACCTCCACGCCGGAGCCAGAGATCAAAGGCCCCAACAAAACCGTGAAAGAGGAGGACGAAGATGACTGGGAGGATGACGACTGGGAAGAAGAGGAATATCCGGAAGAACCGTCCATGACCCGGGAGGAGGCTATCAAGTACCAGAAAAACAACATCCAGGCCTATGAGTTGGACATCCAGAAGCAGAGCCTTGCCATTTCCAAGCTGGAAAAGCAACTGAAGGAGGAGACGGCCACCAGCACAATGGAAGGAATCGTAACGGTGGTGGGCGATCCCGCCACCGGCGAATCGGACGGGGACGGCTTCATCGAGATTGAAAGCGACGACGGCTACTATGTAAAAGGTTCTTTAGGCGAGCTGATGCTGGATCGGGTGCAGACCGGCGACGAGATTACAGGGACTTCCTATGAAAGCGGTCTTGAATTTACGGCCAAAATCCGTGAAATCGCCGCTTATCCCGCCACCGGCAACGGAGAATCCTACGATATGGGAAATCCCAATGAGTCCCAATATCCTTTTGTGGCCCATGTGACCGAAGATCTGGATCTGCAAAACGGAGAGGGTACAGAGATAAAGCTTGGCGGCGGCCAAAAAAACAATTCCGGGGACAGCATTTATCTGGACGCGGCCATGATCCGATCCGAGGGCGGCCAGTATTATGTCTACAAGGACAATAAAGGCCAGCTTCAGAAGAAATACGTCACGGCCCAGAGAAGCAGCGACGGCTATTCCATCGTGGTGTCAAAAGGCTTAAGCAATGATGACAAAATCGCGTTTCCTTACGGAAAGGGCGTGGAAGAGGGCGCCAAGACGGAAGAGGGCACAATGGAGGAGCTGTATGATTTCTAAAGACTCGTATCGGACAGGGAGAAAATTATGTTAGAAAATATCAGGCTGGCTTTTCAGGGCATATGGACCCATAAAATGCGTTCCTTTCTCACCATGCTGGGAATCATCATCGGAATCGCCTCGATTATCTCCATCGTTTCCACCATCAAGGGCACAAGCGAGCAGATCAAAGAGCAGTTAATTGGGGCGGGAAATAACGCGGTGGAAGTGCTTTTGTACGACGGAAGCTCCGAATACGACGCCAGCTGGGGCATGACAAGCGCCGCCCTGCCCCAGATTACAGACCAGCAAAAGGAAGAGATTCGAAAAATCGAAGATGTGGCCAGCGCCACGTTCTTTTACAGCCGCGGATACTCTGAAGGCGTCTATTATATGGAAAAAAGCATGCAGGGCGGAAAGGTCTACGGCATAGACGAGAGCTATCTGGATGCCCGCGGCTACGTGATTGAGGCCGGGCGGGGATTTGTGCCGGAGGATTACGAGGATTATCGCAAAGTGGCGCTGCTGGACGAGGAGGCGGTGAGCAGCCTTTTCCAGAACGAAACGCCCCTGGGCAAAACCATCGAGGTGAAGGGGGAGCCTTTTGTGGTGGTGGGGGTTTATACCCAGGCCGAGGCCTTTCAGCCGATTATCAACAATTACCAGGAATATTATTCTTATTACGGGGATAAGGGCACGGGGACGCTCCTGGTTCCCAACGCGGCCTGGCCCATCATTTACAAATACGATGAATCGGAGAATGCCGTGCTGCGGGCCGTCAACACCGAGGCCATGACCAAGGTGGGGGACAAGGCGGCGAAGATTTTAAACGAGGCCATCGAGGATAACTCCCAGATTAAGTATAAAGCCAACAATAACCTGGAAGTGGCCAAAAACCAGCAAAAGTTAAGCGAGAGCACCAACGGGCAGCTGATCTGGATCGCCAGCATTTCCCTGCTGGTGGGCGGTATCGGCGTAATGAACATCATGCTGGTTTCCGTCACAGAGCGGACCAGCGAGATCGGCCTGAAAAAAGCCATCGGCGCCAGGAAAAACCGAATCCTTTTCCAGTTCCTCACAGAGGCAGCCGTGCTTACCAGCCTGGGCGGCATCGTGGGCGTCATATCCGGAATCGTGATGGCAAATGTCATATCCAAGATGGCAGGAATCCCCATCGCCATCAGCGTCCCGGCCATCGTGGCCTCCGTGGGATTTTCCATGGTCATCGGCATTGTGTTCGGGCTGCTGCCGTCCTTTAAGGCGGCTAATCTAAATCCCATTGAAGCGCTGCGGCGGGATTAAAAGTCCAGGAAACCGGCGGCAAATTTTCCGGAAAGAGGGTCTGCCGCCGAAAATTTTTCCCGGAGCGCAAAATACTGTTCTGGGGCGGCGTTGCCGCTGTCTGCGAATGTGTTTTCGGCCATATCCAAAAAGCACGGAATCCATTTGGAGGCCTTCGGTCCGTCCAGCGATGAAAAATCTGTGAATAGACTGTCCGCAGGCCTATCCTTTTCCTCTTCTGATCATAACAAAAATTCTCTTGCATCAGAAATCCATCTTTGTTAATATAACATCAAGCAGACAGTTTATACTGAAAATCCTACCATATATAGTAAATAATTTGATTATTTGCATAAATACGGAGATAAATTATGAATCTTAGCTTACCTGTTATATACGATGAATTTCAAGAAGCGCTTTCTTACAAATTTAATATAGAGGATGTATCATTGCCGTTAGCATCTTTTTGCCGTTACTATCCGGGAATGGTTCTGAAGAGCGCTGTTTTGTATTTGGTTGAAGACAAATATGCCCTAATAAACGAAAATACTGAAAATATTTATTTGATTTTGTTAAGTTCTGGCATTAATAATGAGTCTATTGATAATAGTAAAACCCTTCAATATGAAAATTATATAGAGGTATCCAGGAGAGAATTTCCCGATATGACGGATCTGGCCGCCCATATCAGGCAGCTATTTCAGATGTACGACGAGTGGGAATTGCGTTTAATCCAGGCAATGTCTCAAAGGCAGAATGTTGATGCGATCTGCCGTATCATCCAACCCATATTAAGAAATCCGGTTATGGTTCATGATGAAGAATTCAAGGTACTGGGATTTGTCGATTCGCCAGAGACGCCGTTTAACTACTCAGTTCTGGAAACCGGCACTGAATATATGAATGAAAGTGCGGTTAAGGATCTGACTCTGAGAGCGGATTTTCGCACAGCGTTGTTAAAGCATAAACCGCATATATGGCTTGATTTGGATGATTCGACCTATAGTATGGTACTGAATTTATTTCAGGATGATGTGACTTATATCGGACAGTTTGTTGTAGATCAGATCCAAGAATTCCGAAAAGGACTTTCTGCATTGATGTATTTTATTGGTCCTTACTTTGTGGAAACTATCCGTTATTTCGGAACAGCGAGCATTGATCATAAAGAAATTTTCAAAGAAACTTGTATCCGTTATCTGACGCATCCCACTGCAGAAATTAGGCATACACTTATAGAGGAGCTGGCTTCCCAAAACTGGAAACAGCATGATGATTATGTCTGTATTATCATCCATGGTTCAAAACAAAGTGTAGAATCCTATTTAACTGCATATGAGAGTATCCTGCTGGATCATCATATATTGAATAGCGTCTCTCTTCATTATCGTAAAGGCTGGCTTATGATTTATAATCTTACACAAAGCAAAAAAAACAGAGAAGAAATGTATTCCGAATTTACAACCATTATTCGGGAAAACATTCTATATGCCGGCGTGAGTCTCGTATTCCATGATTTTTTGAGATTTCCAGAATATTATAAAGCTGCGCTTGCAGCGCTTGAAACTGGTCGAAAAAACTCGGATACACAATGGATTTTCCGTTTTGAAGATGTGATCACTGAACACATTTTAACCAATGGAAGCGATTCTCTTCCGTTGTCTGTTCTGATCCCTCCGGGACTTGAACGTATTATTGAACATGACCAACAATATGATACGGAATATTATAAAACTTTGCGAAATTATTTATTTTACGACAAAAAAACCGTAAGGGCAATCGAAGATCTATATGTTCATCGCAATACGTTTTCATTTCGGATGAAAAAAATCCACAAAATGATAGAACTGAATCTGAACAATGAAGAAGTAAAATTGTATTTGAAGATTATTATTCATCTGTTGGATAACCAAATCAGTGATGATTTGGAAAAGCGCAACTGAAAAGAGAAAACGATATTATAAATCATAACAATGGGAGCGGCTTATGAAACTAAATACTTATCTGATCGCAGAACAATTACCTTTTCACACAGACCATTTTGGGAAGAGTGATCCATTGTATTGTTCATTAAACTATTGTGAATTGTGGAGCTTTAGATCAGATTTCCGAACGGATACGATCTATATTATTTCAGAACATGATTTTACAAAACGAAATGTTTCAGAGGATTCTTGCGCTTTCATTATTATCGGAACTCCAACGCCAGATCTCGTTTTAAATAGCTCCTGTGATATTATAACTGTTCCATCTTATCTAAGACGTGAAGTTGTGCTGACCTGTGTAATAGAAATATTTGAACGCTTTCATAATATATCCGAACAACTGTTAGAACTTTACCGAAGTCCCTTTGAGAAACAAAAGATATACAGTATATTAGAGCAGATATTTTCAGCGCCGCTCCTGGTCCTTGGAGAATTTTATGAAGCGCTGCACATATATAGACCGAAAAACGGGATTTTTGACCAGTACACCTTTCAGGAAAGTGATTCCGACTTTTTAATATCGGATCTTGAGGAGCTCTTTGTTTGCAGTAAACCTGATTGCCATGGATTTTCTGAGGGAGTAACATCCTCTGCGATTCCATACATTATGTACACCGCAAAGGGAAACAATACAACTATTCGGTTAATATTGATCGACCTGACCAATCAATTAACAGTTACGTATCAATTGCTCATGAAATATATTGGTGAACATTATCTGAATTTTTACAACATGTTCTGTGAAAACCGATATCAAAATTTGAAATTATTCAGGCACATGCTTATGGAGCATCTTGCTGCAGACACTTCCATAGAAAACTGTCCGCCTTACGTGATCCAAACATGGAAAAAAATCGGCTGGAAAGAAGATGACAAATTAATTTGTATAAAAATTAAAAAAAATGAATCTTTATATAAATTGGATATTTCTAAAAATAATATACCATTATTCAAGACACAGAGTATTGTTCTCGATGAGCATGATAGCATCTATCTCTGCAATCTTTCTTTAGCAGATGTTACAGACTCGGAATTCAGGATTATGCTGGATGGGCTCATGCGCGATATTTTCAGCGCTGCCGGAATCAGTTTAACATTTACAAGTTTTGTTGAATTTCCATTCTATGTTGTACAAGCCTCAGCCGCTCTGGATATGGGAAGTCAGTTGGATCATAAAAAACATGTTTATCGATACCAGGATTATATTTGTGATTATCTAATTCATCATGGGATATACTCCCTTCCTATAGAATCTGTACTCCCAGAAGGGGTCAAACAACTGATCGCTTATGACAAACAGCATAAAACCAAATATTGCAGGACTCTGATTACATTTATCAATAATGATATGCAACAGAAAACAACGGCCGATCTGCTTGGCATCCATATTAATACTATGAAATACCGTATCCAAAAAATTCAGAAGATTACCAACATCGATCTTTACGATCCGGATATTAAACTTCTCATTTTATTAATTGCCCGATTATTAAAAGACGTATTTTGATCTATGTGGAACAGAAAACGCGCTTGGGAAGACGTTTTCCGTTCCATAAAATATCGCTTTTCCTAATTCTAATGCCTGCAAAACTGATATGAATGGATAAAATCATCGAGATAAAGCTCATTTTTCTGAAGATACCATAGATACAACATTCGCTGTGTATGCTCCCCAAGAACCTGCACATATCGCCCCGTTTTGCCCCACTCAGGATAAGTGTTGTACACATCAAGACCGAGGCTGTCAAAATATGGATACATGTTCCTGTAATTTTTTTGAAGCGCCTGATAAACACCGCTGTCCAATGAAAGCGCCCAGTTAATCGTCTTCCCATTCAGATTGCAAAGCCTGGAAATCCATTCGTTAGTCCCTATATCATCTGTATTTCTAAAAAACTTCGTATTTTTGATTTGATCAAATGAAATGCCGTCACGGTCCGCCAGTTCGTGCTGTGCAGGAACTACCAAATACAGAGATTCCAGAAAAAGTGGAATTTTCACCAATTCATTACTGAAAACACCCATGAAATGAGATTCGTCTGCAATTGCCGCATCAATTTCTCCTTGGAGCAGCCGATTTGCAATCGTAAGGCCAGTAGTTGTCTCAAAATGGATCTGTTTTGTGGTTTGTTTAATATAGTTACTCCAGAGCATGTATACAGAACTGCTGATACTCCCCACTCGAATGTTCCTCTGTGAATCAATCATAAATGTATCCTGAATCTGATTTAGAATCATATCCAGTTGATTTACATAATCTAGAAGCTGCTTACCACGTTCATTCAAATACAACTTTCTTCCAGACCGGAGGAATAGTTTGCAGTTCAACTCCTTTTCCAAAGAGGACAAACTCTTGCTGAGCGCTGACTGTGATACAAAAAGATGGGCCGCTGCCCCAGTAATACTTTGATAATCTGCAATTGCTTTAAACTGTAAAAGTTTTGTAGAATTCATATACTTTGTTCCTTTCTGAATCTTTCGCTTTCTTTATATAAAGTTCTTTTTCATCTGTAGATTTTCTTTATACTAATTATATATGAATTGTCTGAAAATACATTGTTCTTTGTTCACGAATCAGTCCCATAAATTATTATTTTCACCCAAAAATCGGTGACTACTTCTTAGTTTATTGTCTTTTTTGCACTTTTTAAGCGATGTATTTTTATATTTAGTACAATAAACAGTCTATTTTTAACTTTAAGTTATGAATCTGATGAATTTAATTCCATTTTCTTATAGGATAAAGGATGGTATGATCCAGATACGAAAGGAGGAACAAATTTAGAATTTAAACTTAGTCCCCAAAATGGGTGCCGGTTTCATGACCCCATCGGCATTTTTCGCAGAAAGGAGCATTTGTAACTATGAATAGTCAAAAAACAATTGGGATCGGAATGGCGCTAGCATCTGGTATATCTTATGGTCTATATGGCATTTTTGAATCTATGATGCTTGAGGCAGGGATTAATGAGGAGACGATCATCGCGCTTCCGGCAATCATATTAACCCTTTACTTTGGAATCAAGGTCTTACTTCGGGCATCAGTGTTGAAGACATTTACTAAAAGAACTTTGATCCTTTGTATCCTGCAGGGAAGTATCTTTGGAACTGCAATGAACTTTTGTTATACAAAAGCGTATTCAGCCGGTATGCCAGTCGGAGTTGTATCAATTGTTGCATTTTGTAATGTTATTGTAGTTATGATTCTTTCAAAATTTATTCTACACTACAACTTTACCATTCCCAAGTTTATTGGAGTAATCGCTGCCATTATCGGTGTAGCGCTGGTCATGGGAATTTTTGGAGAGAACGGAAGCGGCAGCTATACGATGCTCGGTTTGATCTTTACTATTCTGATCCCTGTTTGCTACGGCATAAATGTGATCATTAACACGTATTGTCTCATGCAGGAGGTCAATGCAGATGCTGTTCTTCTTGTAGGGCAGGGGTCATCATTGATCGTAGCTCTTGTATTTTTGACGAATCCAATTGCTGTCTGCAAAGATCTTGCGGCAAATCTCTCCGGAAGCACAGCATGGATCGGTTTGATTGGTTTTATTATTTTTCCAATGATCATTTGCTACACGACAATGCAAGAATCACTAAAACGTATTGATCCCACCATTTACCAGATCATGATGTCGATGGATCCTGTAGTGGCGCTTATTTCCAGCATCATTATTATGCATGAAATAGTAACCGGAATACAGATTGTTGGAGTAGCAATCCTGCTGATCGCTGTGATTTTCATCACGGTTATGGATGGACGGGATTCTGCACCTGCATAAAATGAAAGATACAAAAAAATTTAAACCTGCCTTCAGGCAGAAAGCAAAAACGGAGGTATATAGTATGAATAAACATCTTAAAAACTTTAATCTTCATCCTACAACAAACTGGGCATTATTAGGTGAAAACATGTTTACGATCAACGAACTGGAAGCAATCCATGAGGCGTCTCTCGACATCCTGGAATCTGTTGGCATCTATTATGAAGAGCAAGAAGCCAGAGATTATTATAAACAAGCAGGCGCAAACGTAGATCCTGAAACCCATATCGTTAAGATTCCAAAATGGATGGTAAATGAAGCAATCCAGTCCGCTCCAGAAAGCTGGACTTATTGTGGCCGTACACCTGATTATGATTTTCCATTGGAATATGGCCGTGTTGGTTTTACGCCCGTCGGCGTCTGCCCAAGCATTCGTGATCTGGAAACCGGTAAGGTAAGGCCTACTGTCTTAAAAGACCTGGAAGATTATGCACGCCTTGTTGACCAATTAGATAATATGCCCGTTTGTTGGCACGGCATTGAAGCTTCCGATGTTCCCAGTGAAACTGCGTCTTTATACGCCGTTAAAGCTTACTTGACAAACAGCCAAAAACCTACACTAAATGCCACTTTTGACCATGTTACGTCCAAAGCTACCATTGCTCTGGCAGCTGCAGCAGTAGGCGGCATGAAGAATCTGATAGAACGTCCGATCATCATAGCTGGTTCTTGTCCAAAGAGTCCTTTGAATGCAAGCGAATCTGTAACTGCATCTGTTATTGAATTTGCCAAGGCTGGCCTTCCCGTAAAAGGTATGCCTATGGTTCTGGCAGGAATTACAGGCCCTGTGACTTTGGCAGGGACTTTGGTTCAGCATAATTGTGAAGCGCTTGGTAATCTGATCTTATCTCAGATTATCAGAAAAGGGACTCCTTTCATCTACGGCTCCTGCACAAGTGCGGTTGATCTGCGAAAAGGTCAATGTACAACTGGCAGCGCTGAACATTCCATGTTTGCCGCAGCCGCAGCAAGAATGGCTCATTTTTATAAACTGCCCAGTGTAGTTCCGGGAACATGGACAGACAGTAAGTGTCAAGATTTACAGGCAGGTATGGAAAAAGCGTTTAGCGCTTTGACGCCGGCAGTGGCAGGCGCCAACCTGATCTTCGGCGCCGGCGGTTTGGCAGGTGGTCTTGTAATGGATTTCTCAAATCTCGTAATTGAGGACGATCTCTTCCAGGCAGTCCAATTTATGCTCAAGGGCTTTAAAATTGATGATATTACACTCGCTAAAGATATCATCAAAGAAGTTGGGCCAAAAGGTGAATACATAGCGGAAGAACACACATTCGATAATATGCGTGAACACCAGAATTATCCGAAACTGTTCAATCGCGAAGGCCAGGAAGCATGGGCTGCCACTGGCAGTAAACCAATCGAAGAGGAGGCAATCGAACGCGCAAAATCTCTGATCGCGAACCCGAATCATGCACCTTTATCAGACAGCGTAATTAAAGAAATGGATTATATTATCAGGCATGCGGAAGAGGAACTGGGCATAAAAAATAAAGCTTAAGTCTTTCGATGTATAATAAAGTGTCTGATAACGTATGATTGCAGTTTATGCGTTATCAGACGCTGTTAATAACGTGAGTTCGATAAATATTAAAGATATGAAGAAAATAATACTAATTTTGCTCTAAAAATCCTCCATCGAACTCACGTTAAAATTAGATACACCTCTTATTGACACTTCCACATTTTAGCAAAAAGATATGTTTCGTTGAGTAAAGTATTATACCATACACTGAAAATAGAATTGCTCATATCATTTGGGTTGGCTGTTTTAAAATAGCGCATCAGCCCCGCAATCTCTGTCCCATCATCCATTGCTGCATTCATATATAAAATATTTTGATCAAAAGCATTTTTCAACTGAATAAGTTGTATACCCAGCTTTCCATAAATCCGTTTCACTTATATATATGATATACACATCTGGAAGATCCTCATAAGTTTTTTCTTTCATCAGATATTCACTGTCAATCATTGCGCCATAAAATCTGGTGCGCCGGGATTGCAAATAAGTTCCTGGCATTAAACAGCAATAAAACATCTGATTTTCTAATATATTTACAAAAGGGATATTGGGTGATACAAGGACTTTTTGCGCTTTTTAGGCATTTCGGGTGTTTCAAAAATAAAATAGCACAACGGGTTAGTTCAAATATTCACTGTCCGCAATTTTCTCAATAAAGAACTGACTCTTGTCTTCATTATAGACCTTTCGGTAGGTTTCCACGGCCAGCAGTCCGGGGCCGGAAGCCGGGACGGTTTTCGTCTCGATTTCCACCGGGACTTCCGCGGTTTTGGTTCCCACGATGTTGACGGTCAGGTTTTGGCCTGCGAAGCTGACGTCAATCCGAATGGGATAGCTGCGGCTGTTGGCGATCTGCAGATCCAGTTCGTCCCAGGCCACGGCGGCGTCTACGCCTGCGGGGATATAGCTGGACACAAATTCATGGTTCCACCGCTCCACGATTTGCAGATTGGCGTAAAGGGCGGCGGCGAAGATGGTGGAGGACACCTGACAGATGCCGCCGCCGTAAGCCTGGATGATCTGTCCGTTTAGGATGGCGTTGTCCTTTTTAAAGCCGGTTTCTTCCGTCTGTTCGCCCACAGCGTTGTTAAAAGAAAACACGCTGCCGTTGGGGAGGATGGCGCCGTTGCATTTTTCTGTGGCCAGGCCGATATTGATGGCGCGGTTGGACGAACCGCCCACCTGGGTCGTGTACGTGCTTAAAACATCTGTAAACAGATGCTCCCTTAAGTTTTGCGCATCAATCTCCGGCTGGGTGTATAGCAGCGGGGCATAGACGACATCCCCTTCTTCCGCCACGTCCAAAGCGGCCTGCACCGTTTTCATGTCAAAGCTTACGCCGGTGACAGCCTCCACGATGGTGTAATTGTTTTCCGGATCCAAAGTGGCGTTGGCCGGCTCGATATGTATTTCCTCGTAAATCCGGGACAGATCCACCGGCTGCACTTTGCCCAGCGCATCCGGGCAGGCGATGACGTTTTCAAAATCGTTGGTCTGGACGGCTTCGGCGATTTTTTCGGCCAGCGCGTCTGCGTCCACGTCCGGGCCGGCGGTTCCCATGGTGAAAATCAGCTGGTCGCCTTCGATCTTATAAGAAGTCTGCACGGTGTGTCCCGCCTCTAAAAGGCCGCTGTCAGCGATGGCGTTTTGCAGCGCTTTTGCGTTTTTCACCTTTGGCGGGCATGGGACGTGATTGCCCAGGAAAGCGGCTTTTAAAAGCGTCAGCCCTTTTAAAAAGAAAGGCGCCTGGCTTTTCTTAAAAGCCTTTCGGGCGGCGGATTTATAGTCGTGCGAAAGCGCGCCGTCCATAGGAACCTGGTAGCTTTTTCCCTCAAAGGCCACAGTGAGGCAGGCGTCGTCGCGGCTTTTTTTTAGGCCGTCCTTTAGCGCATCCGTGGCCGCGTCCAGGGTCATGCCGCTTAAAGAAATGCCCTGCACATAGGTTCGTGGAAGCATGCGGTCGGTGCGCATGAGGGCGCATAAGAGGATGTAGCCGCCGGCAAGGAAAACCAGCGTTCCCGCCGCCGCCAAAAGGGCGATTTTTTTTCTGTTAGATAACGCCATATTTCATATCCCTTCTTTCATATCCTGATATTTTATAAATAATATAATGTATAGCTAGTGAATTGTCAAATGACGCCGCCCGCTTCGGGCTGTCAAAATTTTTCAAAGGCGGCATAGGTATTTGTTGTGGTGGCTGTGCGGAGTGTGCTATAATAAAGAAAAAATTTGAAAGCATCATACATACACAAGGAGGAAAATACAATGATTTGGGCGCCAGAGGAGACATACACCCGCGAGGAAATACAGGCCATCCAGCTTCGCAAGCTGAAACAGACGGTGGCATATATATATGAGAAGGTTCCGGCTTACCAAAAGAAAATGGACGAGGCAGGCATAAAGCCGCAGGATGTCCAGACATTAAAGGATCTGGAGAAGCTGCCGTTTACCAATAAATCCGATTTCCGGGACAATTACCCCACCGGGCTGTTTGCGCGGCCGAGAAATGAGCTGGTTCGCGTGCACGCCAGTTCGGGAACCACCGGGAAGCCCACGATTGTGGGATATACCAGAAACGATATGAAAGTGTGGACCAATAACGTATCCCGCATCGCCTGCATGGGCGGAGCGATGCCCGACGACATTGCGCAGATTGCCTTTGGCTACGGCATGTTTACCGGGGCGCTGGGGCTGCATGCGGGCCTGGAGAACATCGGCGCGTCTGTCATGCCCATGTCTTCGGGAAACACCAAAAAGCAGATTATGTTTATGCAGGATATGGGCACCACCCTTTTGGTGGCGACGCCGTCCTACGCCCTCTATCTGGGGGAATCGGCCCGGGCCATGGGCATTGACCCGGAAGAAGACCTGCATGTGCACATCGGCCTGTTCGGCGGGGAGGGCATGACGGAGCCCATGCGGGATGAGATGCACCGGATCTGGGGAAAAAGCTTTTTGTGCACCCAGAATTACGGCATGAGCGAGCTGTGCGGCCCCGGCGTGTCCGGCGAGTGCGAATATCTGCAGGGAATGCATGTGAATGAGGACTGGTTCATACCGGAGATCATTAATCCGGAAACAGGCGAAGTCCTTCCGCCGGGGGAGAAGGGCGAGCTGGTGGTGACCTGTCTTGGCAAAGAGGCGCTGCCGCTGATTCGCTACCGCACGAAGGACATTTCCAGGCTGATGTACGAACCCTGTCCCTGCGGAAGGACCACGGTGCGCATGGAAAACCTTTCCGGCCGGTCCGACGACATGCTGGTCATCCGGGGCGTGAACGTATTCCCCACCCAGATAGAGGAAGTGCTGCTGCAGATTCCGGAGATTGGGCCGCACTACGAAATCAAAGTGGAGCGCAAGAACCGTCTGGATGTGATGTCCATCGTGGTGGAGCTGATCGACGACCGCCTTCTGGATTCCTATAAGAAGCTGGAAGAGTTAAACGAAAAAATCCGCAGAAGCTTAAAGGCGATTTTAGGACTGGACGCGGTGATTCAGATTGTGGCGCCCATGAGCCTGCAGAGGTTTGAGGGCAAGGCCAAACGCGTGACTGATCTGCGCGGAGAAGGATTATAATAGAAGAGAAAGGTATGGTGCGAGAATGTTAAAGCAATTAGCAGTATTTGTGGAAAATGAGTCGGGAAGCCTGCGGAAAGTGACGATGGCGCTTCGCAGCGAGAAAATCAATATCTATGCGTCCGCTTCTTTCGACACGCCGGAGTTCGGGATTTTGCGCATGGTGGTAAATGAGCCGGAGAAAGCAAAAGACGCCCTGACCAGACAGGGATTTGTGACGAAGTTAGGCGAGGTGATTGCCGTGCAGCTTCCGGATGAGGAAGGCGGCATGGACTCCCTGCTTGCGGCGCTTCACGCCAGCAACGTGAGCATCAATTACACATATTCCTCCTTTGGCAGGATGAGCAAGCTTCCGGCGGTGATTCTTCACACCGATGAGATTTTTGAGACGGAAAACGTGCTGCGGTCGAAAGGCTTTTGCTGTATGGACAGTTTAAACGATTAACTTTGATTGTTCAAAAACAACCTGGAAAGGGGAGAATAAAATGTTAGAGAAGGTTGATTTGACGAAAAAAATGTCGAAAGAAGAATACCAGTCGAAAATGGAACGGCTGGAGCGGGAGCTGGGTGAGCTGCAGCGCAAATGCAAGAGCCTGAAAATTCCGGTGATGATTGCCTTTGAGGGCTATCCGGCGGCGGGAAAAGGCGCCCAGATGGCGGCTCTGATCCGTGCGCTGGATCCCCGTGGGTTTGAAGTCCACGCGGTAAAAAAAGAAACGGAAGAAGAGCGGATGCATCCTTTCATGTGGCGTTTCTGGACAAAAATGCCCGCCGAGGGCCGGATGGCTCTCTACGACACAAGCTGGTACCGCAAGGTGCTGTCCAGCGATCCGCAGGAGCGTTCCTTTGAGTCCATCTTATCTTTCGAGCGGCAGATTACCGACGGCGGCGTGGTTCTGGTGAAACTGTTTCTGGCCATCGACAAAAAGGAACAGAAGAAGCGTTTCCAGAAACTGCAGAAAAACAAAGAATCTGCCTGGCGGGTGTCCGAGGCGGACTTAAAGCACAACGAAAACTTTGAGGAATACGAAAAGATTTACGAGGAAATGCTGCAGAAGACGGACACGGATTACGCACCCTGGCATATCGTGGAGTCTACGGACCGGCGGTTTGCGACGGTGAAAATTTACACCATCGTGATTAACGCGCTGGCGGCGGGAATTGAGCGGGCCTCCGCGCCGGAGCAGGTTCAAAAGGGCAAGACGTCCTACATTGACGACAGCGACCTTAGGGAGTCCATCCTAAGCAAACTGGATTTGAGCCTGTCTTATTCCAGAAAGGAATACAAGTCCAAGCTAAAAGCCTTGCAGTCGAAAATACAGCTGCTTCACGGCGAACTGTACCGGAAGCGGATTCCCGTCGTGCTGGCCTTCGAGGGCTGGGACGCCGGCGGCAAAGGCGGGGCCATCAAAAGACTTACCGAGAAAATGGATCCCAGAGGCTACATGGTAATCCCCACCGCTTCCCCCAACGACTGGGAGAATGCCCATCATTATCTGTGGAGATTCTGGAAAGACATGCCCAAAGCCGGACATTTTGCCATCTTTGACCGGACCTGGTACGGCCGGGTGATGGTAGAGCGGATCGAGGGATTCTGCACAACTCAAGAGTGGCAGCGCGCTTATAAGGAAATCAACGACATGGAGCGGGATCTCTACGATGCCGGAGCCATCGTCCTGAAGTTCTGGATGCAGATTGACAAAGACGAACAGGAGCAGCGTTTCAAAGCGCGTCAGGAAAACCCGGAGAAACAATGGAAAATCACAGACGAAGACTGGCGGAACCGGGAAAAGTGGGATCAGTATGAGGCGGCCGTCAACGAAATGCTCATACGCACGTCCACGCCGTACGCGCCCTGGATCGCGGTGGAGGGCAACAGCAAATACTATGCCCGCATCAAAGTGCTGCAGACGGTGGTCAAGGCCATTGAGGAAAGGCTGCACGGGGAAGAATCATGAAGCGTTACTTTAAGACGGGAATCTTTCTGATTCTTCTGGGCGTTCTCCTTTTTCACACGGGATTTGTTTACGGGGCCTCCTCTTCCGAAGCGGGTAACGGAAAGGCGGCCGTCCCCACTGGCGCGGCTAAGCCCAAGGCTCTGAAAATAGAAAAGTCCTCCATGGTTATGCAAAAAGGCAGCTCATATTCACTGAAGCTGACCAAAAAGAACATTTCCGGCAAAGTGACCTGGAAGACCAGTGACAAAACCGTGGCCTCCGTCAGCCAAAAGGGAAAGGTCACAGGGAAAAAGCGGGGCGTGGCGACCATAACGGCCAAAACGGACGGCTGCACGGCCACATGCCGGATCCGGGTGGTGAAAGCCAGCCTAAGCGCCGGAACGCTTTCCCTTGTAAAGGGAAAATCCAAAACCCTAACCATAACCGGAACCGGCAAAAAAGCCGTCTGGTCCAGCAGCAGCCCCTCCGTGGCTTCCGTGGACAAAACCGGGAAAATCACCGCCAGGAAAAAAGGAACCGCTGTGATCACGGCAACCATAGACGCGGTCTTTCTGACTTGCAAAGTCACAGTCACATACCCGGTCTGGAACAAATTGCTGGATCAGTACAAGGACAATCCGAAGGTGAAGCAGCTTTTGTTTGTGAAATACAAGGGAGGAACCAGAGCCAATGTGCTTTTGTACACAAAAGTGAACAAAAAATGGAAAAAAGTCCTTTCCTGCCCAGGCTATGTGGGCAAAGACGGGATCGGCGCTGCCCGGGAGTGGCAGCCCACCACGCCAGAGGGAACCTACAACCTGACAAGAGGATTTGGAATTTTGCCCAATCCTGGGGCGAAAATGTCTTATCTGCAGGTAAACGCCAACCACTACTGGTGCAGCGATCCGGCCTATTATAACCGGCTGATTGACATCACGAAAAAGCCCCACGCCTGTCAGGGCGAACATCTGATAGACTATGCGCCCAGCTACAATTACGGCATGTTTCTGGACTACAACAAAGAATGCGTCTATCCCAACGGCTCGGCTATTTTCCTCCATTGTAGCGGGAACTATACCTACACGGGCGGCTGCATCGCCGTCAGCCAGCTGGACATGATCAAGATTTTGCAGACCGTAGAAAAAGGGGCGAAGATTTGCATTTATCATAAATAAACAAAGCGGACAAAGCAAGCTGTCGTCTTTAAAATATATTTAAGGATGGCAGCTTTTCTTGTTCATACAGCTGAGTCCGTTCTGCCTCTTGCTGCAATCTTTCCCATAAAACTTCTCCCGGTATTTTCCCGGGCTGCATCCGTAGCGTTTGCGGAAGGTTTCAGAAAAATAGCTGGGCCCTAAAAAACCTGTTTCGTAGCCGATCTCGGAGATGGACAGCTCCGTGGAAGCCATCAGCTCGACGCTCTTTTCCAGCCGATACGAAATCAGATAGCGGATCGGCGTCTGCCCCAGGTATTCGCTAAACAGAGAACAGCATTTGCTCTTACATACGCTGCCTGCGGCGGAGATTTCATCTAGGGTGATTTTTTCGGCGTAATGGCGCTGGATGTAGGCCAGCATGTCCCGCACGGCATCCAGCTGGCGGGAGGATTTCCCCAAAAAGGGCTGCTTACAGGGCGCATGGGCGTACAGCTCCTGCCAGATTTCGCAGAACAGGCCTAAGATTCGCAGAGGGAAGGCGGGCTGGTTCATGCAGTCATGCATCTGAAAAAGCGCTTGAAGGATTCGGCGCTCCCAGTCAACGGATGCATGCAGCGGCCAGCAGAAAAGGGCCGGGTTTGACAGAACGGGCGCCACATATTCCTGTTCCATGGACAAAGTGGAGCACAAAAGCTTGGGGTGGAGCAAAATACAGAGGAACCGGCATTCTCGGCGGGCTTTTGAAAAACCATAGTGGAGCTGGCGGGAATTGACGAAGAGGCCGTCGCCTTTTTGCAGGCGGACGATTTTTCCGTTGACGTTGTAGTCCATTTCCCCGGAGAGAATGGCGATAAATTCCACCTCGCTGTGCCAGTGGCTTAAGCCCATATAGCCTGGGTACTGGGACAGGCTGTCTTCTTCGATAAAAAGAAAATATTCCGGGTGGCTGTAGGGAACGTTTTCGGAATGGTCTTCATTCAGGTCAAGAATCATTTAGGCATCCTCCCATTTTTTACAGATTCTATAGTGAACGGCAGATTTATTTGTCGTTTACTATAAAATAACAACAATCGTTATAGTATTATAGAATATATTGAAAGAAATGAAAAGTTTTTTACAATATAATTATAACCAAAGAGATGCAGTGTTCTTGAGAAGAGCCACGCATGGCTATCGTGGAAACGGCATATGGATGCTCCCTTTTCCGCTGCCGTTTCACTGCATGCTCTGGAAGAAAATGGCGATGAATCCCGTATTTTACAGGGGAATCGCAGTGGATTTGTGGATGAGTATGAGAAATGAAAAAAGACGGAGGTAGGTTAAATATGAATATTTATGAAAAAATGCACAGCGGGGAGCTGTATGATCCCATGCAGAAAGAATTTGTGGAGCTGCAGACGCGTTGTCTGGATAAACTTTATGATTACAACATGTCCCGGCCCGCAGAAAAGGAGAAGCGGGAGCGGCTTCTTAAAGAATTGTTTGCCGAAATTGGGGAAGGGTGCTACATAGAGCCGCCCTTTCACGCCAGCTTTGGCGGCCGCCACGTTTATTTTGGAAAACGTGTATACGCCAATTTTAATCTGACTCTGATAGACGACACCTATATCTATGTGGGGGATTACACCATGTTCGGGCCGAATGTGACGGTTGCCACGGCGGGGCATCCGATTTTGCCGGAACTGCGGGAGAAAGGGGACCAGTATAACTTTCCGGTGCGCATCGGCAAAAACTGCTGGATCGGCGCAGGGGCGATTATCGTGCCGGGAGTCACCATCGGGGACGATACGGTCATAGGCGCGGGCAGCGTTGTGACGAAAGACATTCCGAGCCGGGTGGTGGCGGTGGGAAATCCCTGCCGGGCGCTGCGCCCGGTGGGAGAGCATGACAGAGTGTATTATTTTAAAGACCGAAAAATAGAGATGGAGAGATAAACGGCGGGGGCCGATAGTCAACCTTAAAATAAAACAGGTTGACTATCGGCTTTTTTCATGTTATTCTATTTTTAACACCAGTTTACAACTTTTGAAATTTCCTAAAACCTGATAAAATGTAGTCTTCTA
>CAYOWU010000024.1:0-46506 GCA_964407765.1 uncultured Lachnospiraceae bacterium | reverse complement strand
ACCCTGTCCACCCGGAAGATGTATGACGAGGGAGGGCGGCTTCATTATTGTGTTGATGAAACACTGCGCCGAAGGCTTGAAACAAAGCTGATTACAAAGATACTGGCGTTTGAAGCGGTATAAAGGGTGGCTTGCTGCCCTTTTCCATAGCTGACAGATTTACAGCGGTGTACCTTGAAAATTGAATACTGTATTGCATACAGGACGTGAGGATATGCAGAGCCACTAAGCAGATGCGCCATGACGTACCTGCCCTGATTTATAACAGGGTGAAACGTGAGGAAATGTCGAAGCAGGACATTGAAGTAAAGGTAAGGAGCGAGTGAGATCGGGCAAAATATGTAGCAGTTACATGGGGCGATGAAGCATATCTGTGATAATGATACTTCCGGGCTGCGGGAAAGCCGCAGTCCGGTCAATGAAATGACGGTGCAAGACCGATGTGGGCGGCGTAATGAGCCGCCACCTGTATTGCAGTTTTTATCTGCTAATAAATGGGGAGAAGTGTATTCTGCCTGTTTATTAGCAGATAAAGCGGAGTATTCTAAGCGAACTAGCGAAACTACTAAAAATATCAGTCACAGACGGCTATAAAGGCATGGGTTTTCAGCAAATTACACAATAAAGGACGCTATCTTACGGTGGTGTCCTTTTTTCATGCCCTTTTCCGGCCTGCTGACTGCGGAAAGGTGGTGAAACAAAGCCATGCCAGACCCTGCCATGCTGGATTACTTCTATGGCGACGAGGCGGAACAATATACCTTCTACCGGATACCGAAAGTGCTGTTCACTGACCCTGGCTACCGGCGCATATCCTCTGACGCCAAGATCCTCTACGGCCTTATGCTTGACCGTATGGGGCTGTCAGTCCGCAATGGCTGGCTGGACGATTTAAACCGGGTATTTATCTATTTCACCCTGGAGGACGCTTTGGAGTATCTGTGCTGCGGCCATACAAAGGCGGTTTCCCTCTTTGGGGAACTGGATAAGAATGGGCTGATTGAACGAAAGAAGCAGGGCCAGGGAAAGCCCACGATCATCTACGTGAAAAACTTTATCCGGAAACCGGAAATCCAGACTTCCGAAAAACGGAAGTCTAAAGTTCCGCAAACGGGAAGTCAAGACTTCCAGAAAACGGCCACTAATAATACTGAGAGAAATAAAACTGAATTAAGTGATACTGACCTATCAATCTATCCGGCCAGGGAACAGGTGGAAAGCCACGAGCCAACGATAGATAATAGGATTGATAGGATACGGGCTTACCGGAGGTTGATTAAGGAAAATATTGAGTATGACATTACCAGGGAGCGCCTTGGCTATGACGCCGAAATCTTGGACGAGATATTAGACATCATGGTGGACACGGTATGCGGCACAAAACCCATGGTGCGGATCAGCGGCCAGGACTTCCCTGCGGAGGTGGTAAAGAGCCGTCTGTTAAAACTCAACTCGGAGCATATCAAATACGTGGTGGACTGCTTAAAGTCCAATACTACCAAAGTACGAAATATCCGTTCTTACCTGCTCACCTCCCTCTATAACGCCCCCACAACCATAAGCAGCTACTACACAGCCCTGGTCAACCATGACCTTTACGGCGGCGGGTAACTGCTTTTTTCTTGCCCATACCGGCGCTGCCGGGGAAAGGAGTGTTCCATGAGAAAATCATTCGCTTATATTACCGCTGTCTGGAAGGGCGGCGAGTTTACGGTCGCTGACCAGGCAAGCGTTTACTGCCGGAAAGTCTATGAGGCCGGGTTTACCCCGATCTGCCCGGTTCTCTACCTGCCCAGCTTCCTGCGGGATTCTATCCCCGCCGAGCATAAGGACGGCATTGACATGGCCCGTGAACTTCTGCGCCGGAGCCATGTCCTGATTGTCTGCGGTGACGAGGTGGATGAGGCGGTGAAGAACGACATCGCCGTTGCCCAGCGGCTGGGTATCACGGCGACCACCCTGGACGGGATCTTGACGATACGCTCCCAGGGAGAAAACCAGGTGGAGCCTTAATGGTTCCCGCCTGCCAGGGAAAGGAGTGGTGACAGATTGCAGGAAGAAATTGAAAATAAATCCGTTGCGCTTAGTATTAAAACCACCAAGCTGACCGCCGGCGTGCTGAAGGCGGCGCTCATAAAGGCCCTTGCGGAAATGGAGAAGCAGCGGAAAAACCCAAAAGTCTATAAAGGCAAACAGAGCGTGAAACATCTTGTCCGGCAGGGGGCCGGGGTCAGCAACATTGAGGTCACGGACGGCAATATCAAGTCCTTTGAGAAGGTGGCCCGGAAATACGGCATTGATTTCGCTTTGAAGAAGGACGCCTCCACCCAGCCGCCCCGGTATCTGGTCTTTTTCAAGAGCCGGGACGCTGACGCTCTGACGGCGGCCTTCCGGGAGTATTCGGGCCGGGTGGTTAAGGACAAGTCCAGGGAAAAGCCCTCGATCCGCAAGCAGCTTGTCAAATTGCAGGAGGTGGTCAAAAACATGGCCAAGTCCCTCTCCCGGAACAAACAGCAGGAGGTGGACAGATAATGAAACGGAAAAAAATTAACAAAGCCAAGCTGTTAAAGGCGGCTTTTCCCTATCTCTTCATGGGATTGATGGCTACCAAGCTGGGGCAGGCGTACCGCATGGCCTCCGGCGGTGACGTGCTGGATCGGATTTTCGGGGCTTTCCTTACAATCGGCCCGGCGTTCGCAAACCCGCTGCCAAGCCTCCACCCCTTTGACCTGCTGGTGGGAGCCTTTTGCGGCGCTCTTTTGTGGTTTGCTGTCTACCAGAAGGGCAAGAATGCCCGGAAATTTCGGCGTGGCGCTGAGTATGGAACGGCCCGCTGGGGGACGGCAAAGGACATTGAGCCGTTTATCGACCCGGATTTTTCCCAGAACATTCTTCTGTCCGACACGGAGCGTCTGACCCTGGGGAAGATCGCTGACCCGGAAAAGAGGAACGTCAACTTAAACGTGCTGGTCATCGGCGGCTCCGGCAGCGGCAAGACCCGCTACCACATCAAGCCCAACCTGCTCCAGATGAATGCCTCATATGTCTGCTCTGATCCGAAAGGTACCGTGGTCGAGGAGGTGGGACGTGCGCTGGTGCGGGGAGGGTATCAGATCAAAGTTTTAAATACCATTGATTTCTCCTGCTCCATGCACTACAACCCTTTCGTTTATCTCCACGGGGAAACGGACATTCTCACCCTGGTGACGGTGATCATGACCAACACCCAGGGGGAGGCCAAGGGCGGCGATGATTTCTGGCAGAAGGCGGAGGCCCTGCTGTACCAGGCGCTGATCGCCTACATTTATTATGAGGCGCCGGCGGAGGAAAAGAACATGAACACCCTGCTGGATATGATAAACGCCTGCGAGTGCCGGGAGGACGATGAGAATTTCAAGTCAGCGGTTGACCTTCTCTTTGAACAGCTGGAGCAGCGTGACCCCAACCATTTTGCGGCACGGCAGTATAAAAAATTTAAAATGGCCGCCGGCAAGACCCTAAAAAGTATTTTAATTTCCTGCGGAGCCAGGCTTGCCCCCTTTGACATCGCCGCCGTCCGGGAGATGATGGCTTATGACGAACTGGGGCTTGAGAAGCTGGGGGACGAAAAGACCGCCCTCTTTGCGGTGGTGTCGGACACTGATCCCACCTTTAACTTCCTTTCGGCCATGATGTACTCCCAGATGTTTAATGTCCTCTGCGACCGGGCTTTGAAGGTTTACCATGGCAGGCTCCCCGTCCATGTGACCTGCCTGTTTGATGAGTTTGCTAACCAGAAGATTCCCAACTGGGAGCATTTGGTATCGGTGATCCGGTCAAGAAACATTTCGGCCCACATCGTGTTGCAGACCTTCAGCCAGTTAAAGGGAATGTACAAGGACAACGCCGAAACCGTGGCCGGGTGCTGCTCCACCATGCTGTTTTTAGGCGGGAAGGAGGAAAGCAGCTTAAAGATGGTGTCCAGCCTTTTGGGGAAGGAAACCATTGACACCATGAACGAGAGCGATTCCCGTGGGGCGCAGCGCACTTACGGATTAAACTACCAGCGTCTGGGAAAGGAGTTGATGAGCGTGGACGAACTGGCGGTTATGCCCTCCAGCCGCTGCATTGTCCAGGTGCAGGGGGTGCGCCCATTCTACTCCAAGAAATATGACCTTACCCGCCACCCCCAGTACCAATACACAGCGGACGCCAATCCCAAGTATGCCTTTGACGTGAAGGCTTACCTGGAACACCGGCTCAAAGTAAAGCCGGAGGAGGAATATGAACTTTATGAATTAGGAGAACTGCCGCCGGAAACGGCTGGGTAAAGGTAAAGGCTCCACCGACACGATACCCCTTGCGGGTTTTCAAAATCGGTGGGGCCTTTTTCTTTTTGCCCAGATACGGTGGATACCGGAGAAACCAACCGGAAAGGAGGCTGTTATGGAATTTTTCAATGAAGCGGTCAGGGTGCTGGAAACAATCGTGGAGGCGTTAAATGGAGGGCGTGGAAAAGACTATCCGCCCCAGGTTTCCAGACACCGGATAAGAAGGACGGAGTGCCCGGAATTTACCAAAACCATGGTGCGGGTGAAGAAGCACGTCCGCCCGCCGGTGAGGGCTGACCCCAAAAAGCGTTGCGGCGCAGGCCGCCAAAAACCAGTCAAAGATAACCAGCAGACAACACACTTTCAAAAACAGGAGGAAAATATATGGGTTTCTTTACTACTGCCGTTTCAACGATGTCAACCTTAGTGGTGGCCCTTGGCGGGGGCGTCGGCGTGTGGGGCGTGATCAACCTTATGGAAGGGTATGGGTCGGACAACCCGGCCAGCAAGAGCCAGGGCGTTAAACAATTAATGGCCGGCGGGGGGATCATGCTCCTGGGCCTCAAGGTGGTTCCCATGCTGTCCACCCTGATCACGATCTAAGGGGAAGGTAGTGGCCTATGCAGAGTATCATCGACGCCATTGAGCAGTGGATCAGGGATTTCCTGATCGGGGCTGTCACCGGCAATTTGTCGGATATGTTTCACGATGTCAACAGCAAAGTGGCCACAATCGCTTCGGAAGTGGGAAAGACGCCGGAAACCTGGAACTCCGGCGTCTTTTCAATCATTCTCTCCCTCTCCCGGAACGTGGTCGTCCCCATAGCGGGGCTTGTGATCGCCGCCGTGCTGACTTATGAGTTAATCTCCATGATTATTGACAAGAACAACCTCCATGACATTGACACATTTATGTTTTTTAAGTGGGCGTTCAAGTCAGCGGCGGCGGCAATCATCGTGAACCATACCTTTGATTTTATCATCGCCATTTTTCAGGTGGCCCAGACCATGGTACAGAGGAGCGCCGGGGTCATCAACACCAGT
This sequence comes from uncultured Lachnospiraceae bacterium, assembly GCA_964407765.1. GTDB lineage: Bacteria > Bacillota > Clostridia > Lachnospirales > Lachnospiraceae > MGBC164599. The sequence goes on along the minus strand of CAYOWU010000024.1, from coordinate 41,153 downwards.
GCCGCCATTGACATTTCGTCCGCCCTGGCCAACATCACCACCCAGCTGGAGGCCATGGAACTGGGGGAGTTGTTCGCCCTCATGCTGGAAACCTGGGTCATGACCTTTGCCATGAAGGTCATGGGGCTTGTGATCACGGTCATTTTGTATGGCCGCATGATTGAGATCTATATTTACGCCAGTGTCGGCCCCCTTCCCTTCGCTACCTTGATGAACCGGGAATGGGGGAACATCGGCACCAACTATGTGCGGGGCCTTGCCGCCCTGGGGCTTCAGGGGTTTTTTATCATGGTCTGCGTGGGCATTTACGCCGTGCTGGTCAACGCCCTCACCCTGGGAGGCGATCTGCAGGCCGCCCTCTGGAGCTGCGCCACCTATACGGTGCTTCTGTGCTTCAGTCTGTTTAAGACCGGCTCCGTGGCCAAGGGTATCCTGAACGCCCATTAAAAAAGCCAGCACAGAGAAAGGAGGATTTCTATGGCTTACGTGACCATTACCAAGGACTTGACCGAGGTGAAGGACAAGGTGGCTTTTGGCCTTACCAGGCGGCAGATCATCTGCTTTTTTCTGGGCGGCCTTTTGGGGGTCGGGGGGTATTTTTTAACCCGGCACGCCCTGGGAAATGACGCCGCCCTGCTTCTTCTGATCGCCCTGGCAGCGCCTTTCATGCTGCTGGGGCTGTATGAGAAGAACGGGCAGCCCCTGGAAAAGATTTTAAAGAATATCATTCGTGTCCGGTTCCTGGCCCCGGCGGTCAGGCCGTACCAGACCAACAACCGCCTTGCCGCCCTGGAACGGCAGGAGCGCTACGAAAAGGAGGTAAAGCAACTTGTTTCCATTCCGAACAAGACCACAAAAAACAAACGCCGTGGGCTGGGAACATCTTATTATTCGCCCCGGAACCAGGCTCTCCCCCGCCGACAAAAGGCGGGTGGAAAAGGCCGTAAGGCGGGCGAAGCGGGAAGGCAAGATTGCCCGCACCGCCCAGCAGACCATTCCCTATGAGGAGATGTACCAGGACGGCGTCTGCCGGATCACCAGCCGGCTTTTCAGTAAAAGCGTCATGTGCGAGGACATCAATTACGCCGAGGCTTCTGACGATGAGAAGGCGGTTCTCTTTGAACTTTACTGCAAGCTGGTCAATTATTTCGGCCCCTCTGTGGGTTTTGAGTTGTCCGTAGTCTGCTGCCCGGCGGATATGGTGGAATACCGGCAGATGTTAGCTATCGCTCCCCAGGGCGACGCCTTTGATGAAATCCGAAAGGAGTACAGCGATATGCTGGTGGAGCAGGTATCAAAAAGCCGGTATGAGCGCCGGATCTGCCTGACCTATACCATTGAGGCGGACAGTGTAAAGCAGGCACGCTCCCGGCTGGGTCAGATCGACAGTGACGTGGTGGGCCATTTCCGTGCCCTTATGGTGACGGCCCGCCCCATGGACGGGTATGAACGGCTGGCCCTGCTCCACAAATGCCTGCACTTGGAGGAACGGAGGAAGTTCCGGTTTAATTGGGATTCCTTAAACGGCACCGGACTTTCCAGCAAGGACTATATCGCCCCCAGTTCCTTCTTTTTTAAGGACGGGCGTTACTTCCGCACCGGCACTTCTTTCGGTGCTGTTTCTTTTTTGCAGATACGGGCCACCAAGTTATATGACACCCTGCTTAACAGCATTTTAGAACTGGAGGGCAGCCAGATTGTCAGTATCCACGCCAAGGCCCTTGACCAGAACGCCGCCTTAAAAGCGGTGAAGCGGAAACTGAGCGATCTGGACAAGGCAAAGATTGACGAGCAGAAACGGGCTGTGCGCTCCGGGTTCGACATGGATATCCTGCCCCCTGACCTTGTGACCTTTGGCAAGGAGGCCCAGAAGCTGTTGGAGGATTTACAGAACCATGATGAAAAGATGTTTATGGTGACAATCCTCATTGTCCATATGGCTGCCAGCCGCCAGAAACTGGAAAACCTGGTCTACTCGGCGGACGGGATCACCAATACCCAGAACTGTGATTTGATCCGGCTGGACTACCAGCAGGAGCAGGGCTTTCTTTCCGCCCTCCCTATCGGGATCAACCAAGTGGAGATCCAGCGGGGGCTGACCACCAGCGGCACGGCTATTTTCCTGCCCTTTCGGGCCTGCGAGGTATTCCAGAAGGGCGGGGTTTATTATGGGTTAAATGCCACCACGGGGCGCATGATACTGGCTGACCGGAAGAAACTGAAATGCCCCAACGGGGTGGTGCTGGGAACCCCCGGCTCCGGCAAGTCCTTCAGCTGCAAGCGGGAGGCGGCGGACGTGTACCTGCATACCAGTGACGACCTGCTGTTTTTAGACCCGGAGCATGAGTACCTCTCCCTCTGCCGGCAGCTTTACGGCCAGATTATCCGGCTGGCCCCGGACAGCGGCGATTACATCAACCCCCTGGACGTGGACTTGTCCGTGGATACGGGGGAAAACCCGCTGCTTATGAAGGCGGATTTTATTATGTCGTTCTGCGAGTTGATCTTATCGGCTTCCCATGGCGGGTTAAAGCCCATAGAGAAATCGGTGATCGACCGGTGTATCCCCAAGATTTACCGGGAGTATTTAAAAGACCCAAGGCCGGAACGGATGCCGGTGCTTGGGGATCTGTACCAGTGCCTGCGCTCCCAGGAGGAAGGGCAGGCACTGGAACTGGCCACGGCTCTGGAACTTTATGTGTCCGGCTCCCTTTCCTATTTAAACCACCAGACAAATGTAAATATCAATAACCGGGTGGTCTGCTATGACATCAGCGCCCTGGGGCAGAACTTAAAAAAGCCGGGTATGCTGACGGTACAGAATAACATCTGGCAGCGAACCACCATAAACCGCTACGCCGGGAAGACCACCCGGATCTACTTGGACGAGTTCCACCTTTTGTTAAAGGAACCCCAGACGGCGGCCTACACAGCGGAGATTTACAAGCGTTTCCGCAAGTGGAACGGTATCCCCACGGCTTTGACCCAGAACGTGAAAGACCTTTTGGACAGCCCGGAGATTGAGAATATCCTGGAAAACAGCGATTTTATTTTAATGCTGAACCAGGCAGCCAGCGACCGGAATATCCTTGCCCAGAGGCTGGGGATCTCGCCCCAGGAACTGACCCACATCACCAACAGCGGGGCCGGGGAAGGGCTTTTGTTCTTCGGGGACAAGATCATTCCGTTTATTGACAAGTTCCCCACGGACACGAAACTGTACCAGGTCATGACCACCAAGCCCGCCGATCTTGCGGAGTAAGGGGGGCTGCCATGTGTTGACTTACAATAAATAGTTATACTTTGACAATAGAAACCTATAATTTACAATAAATATCTATAATAGCAGTTTCGGTGTAAATTTTGCAATAATTATTCATACTGGCGCACTGGTATTTACAATAAAAAGTTATACTGGTGCAAAGCTGCTGAATGGATTAGCAGTAAGAATGGTTTTTAATGTCTGTTGCGGTATTGCTGTTGCGTGGAATGTTCTATGCGATGGCATTTTTTATTGGTAATTCCAGTGTTTGTATAACTACTTATTGTCAAAACGGAGAAAGGAGTATGACTTATTATTGTCAAGAAACACCATGAAAAGAAAAGCGAACATCTATGACACGGACGATGTGGAGCGCAGTAAGCGACTTTTGTTTAGCCCGGAGGAACGGGCGGCCCGTGCCCAGCACAAGGCGGAAGTCCTGGGAACCAAGCTGGAACGGGCAAAAAAGAAAATCCCCAAAAAGAAAAAGCTGCGGCTGAAAAAGGAATTTGACCCCCAAAAAAGTAGGCTGAAACACACACTCCGGTTTGAGGGAACAGAAAAGCGGCAGGGGAAGGAGGCCCTGCCAAAGAAGGCGGCAAGGCGCATGGCCCAGAGCGCCGGCGCCAATCTCCACGCCAAAGTCTACCAGGCGGAGGAGGAAAACGTGGGAACCAAGGCCGCCCACAGGACGGAACTGGCCGGGGAGGGAACCGCCGCCCTTGCTGCTCACAAGGTAAAGAATTATCACCAAAATGCCCCTTATAAACGGGTGGAGAAGCTGGAGATCAAGGCGGACAAGGCCAATGTCAGTGCCGCCTACGGTGCTGCCCTCCGGGATAACCCGGAATTACAGAAGCACACGGTCAAGAATTTTCTCCAGAAACAAAAAATCAAGCGGCAGTATGCGAAAGATTACCGAAAGGCGAAAAAGGCCGGGAAGCAGGGCGTGTCCGCTGCCGGGAAAGCCAAGGACATTGCCGACTCCATAGGCCGGGCAGCCTTAAACATCGCAAAAAAGCACAAGGGCGGCCTGGTGGTCGTTGGCCTTGGGGCGGCCCTGCTTGTTATGGTGGGTTCCTCCCTTTCCTCCTGCTCCATGATGATGGAGGGAGCCATAAGCGCCGCCCTGGGCACGTCCTACACGTCCGAAGACCCGGATATTATCCAGACGGAGGCGGACTTTGCCGCACTGGAAACCGATCTGCAAAACCGGCTGTCGAATATTGAGGGCACTTACCCCGGCTTTGACGAGTACCGCTATGACGTGGACAGTATCGGCCACAACCCCAATGAACTGATCTCCTACCTGACGGCCAGGTATGACGCTTTTACCCCCGGCCAGGTGGGGACGGAGTTACAGAGGCTTTTTGATCTGCAGTACAGCCTTACCACCCGTGAGGTGGTTGAGATCCGGACACGCACCGTCACCCACACGGATTCGGAAACCGGGGACACCTGGGAGGAAGAGGAGGAGTATGAGTACAAGATTCTCTATGTAGCCCTGCGGAATAAAGGAACCGGCACAGTAGCTATGGGAGAACTGACAGCGGAACAAAAGGAACGGTACACGGCAATCCTCTCCTTAAAGGGCAACAAGCCGGATCTGTTTGGAAATGATATTTACGCCAATGAAAGCGCCGGGGAGGATTACGACATTCCGGGGGAGGCTCTGGCTGACCCGGAGTTTGCGGCCCTTATCCGGGAGGCGGAGAAATACCTGGGATTCCCTTACGTCTGGGGAGGTTCCAGCCCGGCAATCAGCTTTGATTGCAGCGGCTTCGTGTGCTATGTCTACACCCACAGCGGCGTCCACAACCTGCCACGCACCACGGCCCAGGGCATTTATAACCAGTGCGCCCATATCCCAAAATCCGAGGCCAGGCCGGGAGACATCATCTTTTTTACCGGCACGTACAACTCGCCGGGGCCGGTGAGCCATGTAGGGATCTATGTGGGGGAAAACCGCATGATCCACTGTGGATCGCCAATCCAATACGCCCGGACGGACAGTCCGTACTGGTCTGGGCATTACTACGCTATGGGCAGGCTTAACTAGGGGAAACATGGGGATACCGCAGAAAAGGAAGGAGGAAGGATTGAGGATCGGATTGATTGATGTGGACGGCCACCGCTGGCCCAACCTGTGCCTGATGAAACTCTCGGCCTACCACAAGGGCCGGGGTGACACTGTGGAATGGCATAGGGAAAGCCAGTGCTATGACCTGGTTTACATGAGCCGGGTCTTTACGGACAGTTACTCCAAGGATTTTACGGGGATCATTCACGCCGACCGCATTGTGCGGGGAGGCACGGGCTATAGCCTGGACAACCGGCTCCCGGAGGAAGTGGAACACACCTGCCCGGATTACGCCCTCTATCCCCAGTTTGCCGACACCGCCTACGGCTTTTTGTCACGGGGCTGCCCCCGTGGGTGCGGTTTTTGTATCGTGGGGAAAAAGGAGGGGTTAAGGAGCGTGGCGGTGGCTGACCTTTCGGAGTTCTGGTGTGGGCAGAAAGAAATCAAGCTGCTGGACGCCAACCTTCTGGCCTGCCCGGACTGGGAACGGCTCCTTGCCCAGCTTGCGGACAGTGGAGCCATGGTAGACTTTACCCAGGGGCTGGACGTGCGGCTTATGACCCCCAAAAAGGCGGCCATGCTCAACCGGGTCAGGACAAAAATGCTGCATTTCGCCTGGGATAACCCGGAGGACGACCTGACTCCGTATTTTAAACAGTTCGCCCAGATGACCGCCGTTAAGGACTGCCGGAAGCGCCGGGTTTATGTGCTGACGAATTACGGGAGCAGCCATGAGCAGGATTTATACCGGATCTACACCCTGCAGGACATGGGATATGACCCTTACGTGATGATCTATGAGAAGGCCACCGCCCCGCCCATTACCAGGCAGCTCCAGCGGTGGGTGAACAACAAGCGTCTGTTCTGGGCCATTGGGGATTTCAATGATTATGACCCGGACTGGCGGAAACACAGCGCCCCGGCAGCGGGGAGTTCTGGAAAAGAAAACAGAAAAAGGAGGATTTACGATTTGAATTCAAGCAATAAGCTTCAAAAAGTTCTGACAGAGATTAGCAGGACAAAGGAAAAGATCGCCGCCCAGCAGACCCGGCTTCGGGAACTGGAACAGCAAAAGACTGAACTGGAAAATGTGGAAATCGTCGGCATGGTTCGTGGGCTTAGTGTGGCCCCGGAGGAACTGGCGGCGTTTATCAAGGCGTTCCGTGGCTCAAAAGCCGGGGCGCCTGTTTTCATGGAGAGGGAGGAGAATGAGAATGATGGACTGGAACAGAAAACGGAATAAGAGGCTCACCGGGACGGCCTGCCTGCTGCTTTCTCTGTTTCTTTTCGCCGTGCCGCTTCTTGGCATGGCGGCGGAAAATACGGGTTCCGAAAACAACGCCGGTGCCTGCGTCTGTGACAGCTTCTGCACGGCGGAGGCTTTCAACCGGGAGTGCCCGGTATGCCGGGAAAACGCTGAAAGCTGTACGGGGCAGGCGGCAGCGGAGGAGGAAACGTCACAAAAGCCGCCCTGCTTTTGCGAGAAGCGCTGTACCAAGGACAGCCACAATACCCAGTGCCCGGCCTGCGCCGCCGACATGGATCTGTGTATTGCCCCGGCGGTTGAGGAGCCGCCCGCTGCCTGCTCCTGCGCTGAAAAATGCCGGGAGGGTTTCGTCAACCCGGAGTGCGCCCTTTGCCAGACTGACCGGACACAGTGTACCGGCAAGGAACCGGAACAGCCGTCGGAATCAGAGAAACCGTCAGACGAGCCGGAGAAATGCGTTTGCAAAGAGAAATGCGCCGTCGGTGTGGTAAATACGGACTGCCCTCTCTGCAAAAATGACCGGACAAAATGTACCGGCCAGGAACCGGCAATCCCTAAGTTTACCATTTCCATTCTCTCCCCGGACGGCTGGCACACCAGGAAAGCCAAGGTGACAATCCGGGTCAGGGACGTAAACGGAACCGGCTGGGAAACCGTGGAGGCGAAGATCAACAGCGGCGGCAGCTGGGTGGACTTGACGGACGACCTGACAGAGAAAGAGAAAACCGCCGTGGAGATTTCGGAGAACTGCACCATTTATGTGACCGTCACCGACAAGAACGGGAAGACCCACACCAAGAACCGATACATAGAAGTTTTTGACCGGGAGGCCCCCACTGTCCGGGCCGGGATTGACGGGGAACTTCTGCGGGTGGAGGCCAGTGACAACCTCTCCGGTGTGGATCAGGTGTTTGTGTGCGGAAACGCCTTTTCCGATTTGAACAATGGAACTCTGGACGTGCGGCTGAAGGATTACGCCGACAATTACCAGCAGATCACCATTCAGGCCACGGACAACGCCGGCAACAAAAGCAGCATGACCCAGATGAGAAACCCCTACTATGAGGAACCGGAAAAAGAAACCGGGGCAGGCTCTGGAAGCGCCGCCAACCCTACGGCCCAGAACCCGGCTGCGTCACCGGCTGCTCCGGGGACGGCTGCCGCCGGCGGCGGAACCGCTGTCTCTGGCGGTCAGAAAGGGAATGGTTCTGTGTCCGGGCAATCGGCAAAGCCCAGTGGTTCCGGCCAGACCTCCAAGGAAGGTACAGAGGAAAAAGACCCTTCTGCGGTAAGTCCCACGGCTGTGGAGGAAAAGGAGGACAACCCGTTTACCCCGGAAGGCAGCGCTACGGTGGTGGACAACGCCACGGACAGTCAGGGTAAGGAGTTTTACACCATTATGACGCCGGACGAAAACGTGTTTTACCTGGTCATTGACAAGCAGCGTGACAGCGAGAACGTCTATTTCCTCAACGCTGTGACGGAAAGCGATCTCATGGCTCTGGCGCAAAAGGACACCCAGGCCGCTGTCACTGCCACAAAACCGGAGGAACCGCCGGAGGAAACGGAGCCAGTGACCGAACCGCCCACACAGCCGGAGGAGCCAAAAGAGGAGCCGGAACCGCCCGCACCAAAAAGCAATAACGGCATTTTGCTCCTTGCCCTGGTGGGTGCCCTTGCCGCCGGCGGCCTTGGCTACTATTTTAAGGTTTACAAACCCAAGCATGAACTGGACGACGCCGAGGACATTGACGAGTTTGATTTTGAGGGGCCGGGGGAGCCTATGGTCAATGAGGATATGGCACAGCCCTTTGGGGAGGAACCGGAAACACGGGATATTTCCGAGGAAGAAGAAGCCGAACAGCGCCGGCTTTATGAGGAAGATAACGAGGACATTCCCATAGAGGGTGACGATGACCTTGTTTTCTGACAACCCCGGACTGGAGCGCATGATGACGCAGAAGCCCACGGGTGGGCGTGTGAGAAGGGGAAACCCCTCTGCCGCCCAGGATTCCCCCTGCCATGACTGTAGTTATGGCAGGGGGCGGCGCTGTGTGGGGATCTGCTATCGGGAACTGATGAACGGAAGGAGGAGAAAAAATTGAGTGGAGTTCAACTGGTGATCGCCGAGAAGCCCAGCGTGGCCCAGAGCCTTGCCGCTGTGCTGGGGGCCGGAAAACGGGGGCAGGGGTATCTGGAGGGGAACGGCTATCTTGTGTCCTGGTGCGTGGGGCATTTGGTCGGGCTGGCGGCGGCTGACGCTTACGACCCTAAATATTCCAGGTGGTGTTATGAGGACTTGCCCATTATACCGGAGAAATGGAGATACGCTGTCGCCCCGGATAAAAAGGAACAGTATGAGGTGCTGGTTTCGCTGATGAACCGCCCGGACGTGGAGAGCCTGGTCTGTGCCACGGACGCAGGCCGGGAGGGGGAACTGATCTTCCGGCTGGTCTACAACCAGGCAGACTGTAAAAAGCCCTTTGACCGGTTATGGATCAGCAGCATGGAGGATACCGCTATCCGGGATGGGTTTGCCGCACTGCGCCCCGGAAAGGACTATGACCGGCTGTATGAAGCCGCCCTCTGCCGTGCCAAGGCGGACTGGCTGGTGGGAATCTCCGGCACACGGCTGTTTTCTTCCCTTTACCAGAAAACCCTGAACGTGGGCCGGGTCATGACGCCGACCCTGGCCCTGGTGGTGGAACGGGAGGCGGCGATCTCTGGGTTTAAAAAGGAAAAATTTTATACCGTTGTTCTGGACTGTGGGAAGTTTTCCGCTGTCAGCGGGCGGTGTGAAAACCGCAAAGCCGCCGACCATTTGGCCGCCGCCTGCGCTGTCCAGACCGCTGTTGTAAACAAGGTAGAGAAGAAACAAAAGTCCGCCCAGCCTCCAAAGCTGTATGACCTGACCTCCCTTCAGAGGGACGGGAACCGGATCTTTGGCTACACGGCCCAGCAAGTCCTGGATTACGCCCAGGCGTTATATGAGAAGAAACTGCTGACCTACCCCCGCACGGATTCCAATTATCTGACGGAGGACATGAGGGATACTCTCCCCGGACTGTGTGAGGCGGTCATTTCTGCCCTGCCCTTTCCGGTGACGGTTTCCGGCGTGGACGCCGCCTGTGTGACAGACAACGCCAAAGTGAGCGACCACCATGCCCTCCTCCCCACAAACCAGATGGCCGGGGCTGACCTTTCGGCGCTGCCTGCGGGGGAACGGAACCTTTTGACCCTGGTGACAATACGGCTTTTATGCGCCGTGGGGGAAAAGCAGGTTTATGAGGACACGGAGGCGGAGATCACCTGCGGCGGCGGTCTGTTTACGGCAAAGGGACGGGTGATCGTTTCTCCCGGATTTACAGAAGTGGAGCAGGCGTTCCTTTCCACCCTGAAAAAGAAACCGGAAAGCGATTCTAAGGAAGAACCGGGAGCCTTGCCGCCTCTCTCCCAGGGGCAGACCTTTGAGAAGGTGAAAGCGGCTACAAAAGAGGGAACTACAAGCCCGCCCCGGCATTTCACGGAAGATCTGCTCCTTGCGGCCATGGAACACGCCGGCGCTAAAGAGTTTGCCCAGATTGGGGACGTGGAGCGCACGGGCCTTGGAACCCCAGCCACCCGTGCCGGCGTGCTGGAGAAGCTGGTGCGAGGGGGATTTTTGGAGCGCAAAGGCAGACAGTTACTCCCCACCAAAAAGGGAACCGACCTGATCGCTGTCCTGCCGGACACGGTGAAATCCGCCAGCCTGACCGCCCAGTGGGAATCGGGTTTAAAGGATGTGGAGCGTGGGGAACAGTCCGCCGCCGCTTTCATGGAGGGGATCGAGGGCATGGTTTCTGACCTGGTGGCCCAATACCGAGGCGTTTCCGTGGATACCTCTATGTTTCGGTCAAGGGAAGTGATCGGAGCCTGTCCCCGCTGCGGGAGTGACGTGGTGGAGGGAAAGAAGAATTTTTACTGTACCAGCCGGGAATGTCCGTTTTCCATGTGGAAAGACGACCGTTTTTTTACTTCCAAGCACAAGGAACTGACCAAGCCCATGGCGGCGGCTCTGTTAAAGAACGGGCGTATCAAGGTAAAGGGGTTGTTCAGTGAGAAAAAGGGCGTCCTCTATGATGCTTTCGTGGTGCTGGCGGACACGGGCGGAAAGTATGTCAATTATAAGATTGAGCTGCCGCCCAGACCGAAAAATACCCAGGGAAAGGAGTAAGGCATGGAGGATTATAACCAGAAAAACACAGAACAGGAACCAAACACATTTACTATTTACCAGCTAAAAGACGGGGAGGCGCTCCACTACCACCGGTTTGAGCCTTTGGAACGGCTGGAAAAATCCGGGCTTTCTGTGGAGCCGGACAATTACAGCCAGGTTTACACCGCCCCGCTGCCGGAGGGCGGCTCTGCCCAGGATAAGCTGAACCAGATTTATGAGAGGTTCAATCTCAACCACCCGGCGGATTTTAAGGGGCACAGCCTTTCCGTGTCCGACATCGTGGTATTCCATGAGAATGGCAGGGATACGGCCCACTATGTAGACCGATTCGGGTTTCAGGAAGTGCCCCAGTTCATCGCCCAGGAGCCGGGCCGGTTCCGCTACTACATCACCCAGGAAGCCATGAATATCGGCACTTACCCCTACATGGGGCCAACGGACGTGGCCAGGTTCACCGCCAAGCCCCACAAGTATGAGCAGGGCACGGTGGAGGCTTTTGGCTATGTGGAATATCCTGGCCCTCTGTCACCGGAACAGTCCCGGTCATACGCCCTTATCCCGGCTGCCGCCAATGAGAATTATCTTAAAAATGCCGAGATGTCGATGGAAGCCAACACCAACATGATTGACGGAATCCTCAACAACCTGCCGGAACAAAAACAGGAACCGGAGGATTTTCGGGAACCGGAAGTCTTTCCCGTGGAACCGGCGAGCCGGTTTAAACGCCACATCGAGCCGGACGAGATCACCAAGGAGCAGCTGATCATCAAGGGCGGCATTATCCTCACCCCCTGCGCCTCCAACCCGGAGTATTATGAATCCACCAACCGGAACGTGGCAGGCCGGTACATTGACGCCCGGATCTATGAAGTGGCCGAACGGAACAAAAGGGGAAAGCCTACGGCCTTTCGTGTGGCCGAGGGTGCAGCTGTGGAGAATCCTTTGGAACCGGCTGGCAAGATGATCGGGATCGCCCAATCCGGCGGGATCGTCTGCGGCCTGGTGGAGAAATATGAGATGGAGGGCTTTGTCCTGGCGGACAAGACAGTGCTGCTTGAAAAGGAACGTGACGCCCACGGAAACTACTACGCCGGTATCAGTCTGGACGGCATGATGTTAAAGCTGCCGAAGATGTACGCCGCTGTCACCGATGAAAAGGGGAAAGTCCTGGCTTTCCGGGAAATGCGGGAGAAGGATTTTTCCAGGGAGGAGCCTCCCAAGAAGGCGGAGAAAAAGCCCTCTATCCGGAAACAGCTTGGGAAAAAAGTGAGCCAGAAACCGGAGTTAAAGCCGCCCGCCAAAAAGAAAAGCCATGAGAGGTGAGGCCATGAACGTGACAAAGTATGAGCAGGAAACCATTGTAAATTTTAATGAGCAGGAGGCCGCCGCCACGATCTATACCTACAATACCGGCTTGCAGCGCACGCTTATCTCCCTGTGCGAAAGCCACCCGGCCCAGGTGCGGCAGACCGAGGACAACAAGATCGGGGCGCTGACCTTTGAACTTCCCAAGAAGTGGGTTAAAGTATCCCCGCCCAGGGCACTGTCGGAGGCCCAGAAGAAGGTGCTGGAAGATATGAACCGGAAGAACCGGGAGCGCCGGAAGTAACATTTACGTGGCCCGCAAAATAGCAGACTACATATCCCCCATTACCAAACAGCTTGTTACCCAACAATCACCTATCCATAAACCACCCGGAATTTGCCCACCCAGCAGGTTCCGGGTTTTTTCGTCTGAAAGGAGGTCAACTATGGCAGACAGATGGTTTATGCACATCTCCGAACTGGCAAAGCAGGCCCAGCAGGAAGTCACCAGATCGCCGGAACAATGGCAGAAATTTTTAACTACCGCTTCCCGCTTTTACAAAAGCTACAGCTTTGACGACCAGCTTTTAATCTATATCCAGCGCCCGGACGCCACGGCCTGCGCCGACATGGAAACCTGGAACGGCAAAATGCGCCGCTGGGTCAACGCCGGCTCCAACGCTATCGGCTTAATCCGCAAGGGAACCGGCGGCAGGCCCTATATCCAGAACGTCCATGACGTTTCCGATACCCACCGGGTCAGGGGCGGCAAAGACCCCTGGCTCTGGAACATGGAGGAATCCTATCATGCCCCGGTAGTGGAGCGCCTGGCGAAAGCCTTTGACATTCCCGGAACCGGCAGCCTGGGCGACACGGTCATGGAGGCTGCCGCCCGTGTGGTGGAGGACAGCTACGGGGAATACCTCCGTGACCTGCACTATGAGGTGGAGGACAGTTTTTTAGAGGAACTGGACGACCAGAACATCGACCTGATCTTCCGTGACACCTTAAAAGCCAGCGTCCAATATGCGGCCCTGACCCGCTGCGGACTGGACGCCTCCCTCTACCTGGACACGGAGGACTTAGGGGGCGTGGTGAATTTCAACAACGTGGGAACCCTGGCCTGCCTGGGAACTGTCACCGCCGAGGCCAGCCGTGCCGTCTTAATGGAAGTGGGCGAGGCCGTCAGGCTTGCCCAGCTTGAGCAGGCAAGGCAGGCGCAAAAAGGGCTTGCCAAAACCCAGGAGATCGCCTATAATGAAAGTGGAAACTTTAACACTTTAAAGTACGAAAGGAGAAAGGAACATGAACAATCTGACATACACCAACCGGAACGGATACCTGATACCCAACCTCGTGATGGACAGCAGGGAGGGAGAACCGGAAACCCTGACCCGTTTTGGCAGGGCCAGGGAGAAATACCTGATGGAACACCGGAAAGCCCTTTACACCAGCCTGCTTTTGAAGGGAACCCTGTGGAGCCACCTAACGGAGATCGACCAGGCAGCCAACGAACAGATGGACAGCCTGACGGCGGAACTGGCAGCCAGCGAGGGCGTGACGGAGAAGCTGAAAGCGGAGAATCAAATGGCCTGGGTGGGACAGATGAACAATATCCGCCAAAGGGCCGAGGAGATCATCATGGCGGAACTGATCTACAGCTAAATACGGAGCCGGAAACGGCCAGACCAGAAGCGGCGGGCATTGGGCCTGCCGTTTCCCCGTCCATGGGAATGGCTGTGGAAATGGACGGGCCATTTTCTGACACGCCCTATACCCAGCTTTCTTTGTTCCCCACGGTGGAGGAACAAGTGGAACGTATCGCCCGGACGGTAAGGGAGGAAATTGCCCCTCCGTTTTCCCTTGCAGGGGTGGTGCCGGAGCAGGTGGTAGAGAGGATCTTATCCGCCGGAACCAATGACCCGGCTGGTGCGCTGCGGATCTATGCCCAATACCAGGCCGGTGTGGAGGCCGGGGAAATGGCGGCTTCTTTACGGCAGGAGTTTGGCCGAGGGGGACGTGGCTTTACCATTGACGGCGTTTCCTATGCCCTGTGGTTTGACGAGAACGGGCTTGCCATAAACAGCGGCAAGAGCGCCCGGTATGACCGGGAGAGCCTGCGTTTCTCCTGGACAGAGGCAGAGAGCCGTATCCGCCGCCTGGTGGAAAACGGCAGCTACCTCTCCCCGGAGCGTGCCGCAAAGACCTGGGACAATGAGGCCCGCGAACTGGCGGAGAGCCTCTGGTATCTGCGGCAGGATTTTGGCGAGCCGGCGCAGGAAGCCGGGCTTCTCCCCCTGGTGAATGAGGTTTACCTGGAACGGAGCGGATTCCCGGAGGCTACAAAAAAGCTGGAAGCCATGCTGCAATCCCCGGAAAAGACAGCCGGCCTTGTGGGAGAAATGGGGGAGCTTTGCGCCGCATACGCCGAAAACCCGGATATTCTGCGGTTCCGTTTCCACCGCCCACTTGCTGTGCTGAAGCGGCTGGAACGGCTCCAGACTTCCGTAAAGGTATTCCCGCTGACGGAAGGGTTTCGGGAGGAGCGCCCCGCTTTCATTACCGAAGACGAGGTTAATGAGGCGATTGCCCCAGGAGGCAGCTACTCGGACAGCAAGCTGGGGGCTTATGTGTTTTTCCAGAACCACCCTGACCGGAAAGAACGGCAGGAGTATTTAAAGGAATCCTTTGGCATTGGCGGGGGCGGCAGCCTGATCCGGGACACCTGGCATGACGCAAAGGGGTTCAAATTAAAAAGAACCTTTGAGGAGCCATACGCCCAGATCGTGTTAAACTGGAACCAGGTGGAGCGCCGTATGGACAGAATGATGGAAACCGGACGTTTCCTGACGCCAGAGGATCAGGCACGTTTCCCGGAGTATGAGAAATTTATCCTCTCCCGTGATGTCAATGCCTTTTTCTACTATGGGGCAAAGGGACAGCGGCCTTATGAGGAACCGGACTTTGGAAAGGGCTGGGAAACTGTCCGCAAATGGCTTGACGACCCGGCCCAGGTGGATACCCTGCTTTCCGTGATGAAGGACGGTTTACAGTCCATGGCTGTGGGGCAGCGTGGCTATGAAGTATGTGTCAACGCTTATGACAGCCTCTCCGCTTACAAAGACGGCACCTATTCCCTCCTTGGCCGCCCTGGGCCTGCTCCCGCAAAGGAAACGGGGAGGAAGGCAGGGCAAAAGGAACCCCGCAAGGATCAGGAAAAACAGCCGCCAGCAAGCCGTGAAAAACAACCCCAGGACATCGCCAAGTCCACTCTTAATCGGTTAAAAAGCCAGAGCCGGAAACAGACGAGGGAGGAACACACCGGCCAGCTTGCCTTTGATTTCTCCGGCGGAACGGTTTCCACGGAGGAAAAAGCGGCCACAAAAACTACTATGGAGCCGGAAGCGGCCCGTACTACTCTCCGTGACCTTTATCACCAGTACCAGCCTATGGTGCTGTCCCAGGTATTTGAGGACAGCGCCTTTTTTCATGCCCTTAAAAATTCTGACGAGCAGAACCTTCTCCTGGAATGTGACGCCGCTATCCGGCGGGCCGTCCTTTCCCTGGGGGAAACCGAACTGACCAAAGCCTATTTTGACACGCCCCAGTTCCATGACCGGCTGCACCGGGAAATCCTTGCTGAAGCAAAGAACAGCCTTTCCCAGAATCCAAGGCGGCTTTATGAAGCAGCCTTGCCGGAACTGGTGGAAATGGTGAAACAGAGTGAGATTTATCCTTTCCTCCGTGACCGGGATACGGACGTGCTGGAGGCACAAAAGGAACTTTATACAGAGGTTGATAACCTGCTGGCAGGCTTAAAGGACAAACGCCCCGCCCTCCATGAAGCCTACACCACCCTGCCGAATTTTCGGGAGTATCTGGTGGAGGATATTTTACAGCGTACCTACCAGGACGTAGCAATAGACAGCCGTACCAGCGTGGAGCAGCATGAAAAGGAAGCAAATGCTCCGGCATGGGTGAGGGACGGTGAAAAGACAGCGCCGTCGGGAAAAACAGCAAAACCAGAAAAAACAGAGAAACCGGGGAGCGCCGGCGAGCCGGAAAAGGCCGAGGAACCAGGGAGCGACAACGAGCCGGAAGAAACCGGGGAAACCCGTCTTGTCCCCCATATCCATGCTTACAACGCCTTAAAGGAGGCCCACCCGGAGGAACTGGTGGGAATCCAGAACGGCGGTTACTGTCTGTTTTACGGGGAGGACGCAAAGACAGCCTTTGAGAAAATGCCCGTATCCTGGCTGCTCCCCGCTGACCTACCGGGGATCGGCAAAGTGACCGTGGCGGGAATCCGGGAGGGCTGGCAGGAGGCCGCCACCCGGTTAAGGGAGGCCGGACAGAGCGCCGTCTTCTTTCAGGATAACGGCAAGGATTATACCGCCCTGGGCCGCACCCTGGCACTGAAAGAGCCTGGCCAGACCGATATACCACCCTTGCCCCAGGAGCCGGAAAATCCCGCCCGTGGCGGCGTGCCGGAAGGGGAAAAACAGCCCAATCCAGAGCCGAACCTGGTTCCGCTTACGGAGGAATATCTACAGTTAAAGGCCCAGTACCCCGGCCATGTGGTCGGCGTCCGTGTGGACGATCTCTATTTATACTATGGCAAAGACGCCGAAACCGCCGCAAACGCTTTGGGGAAAAAGGCGATCACTAGGGAGATACCGGGGCTTGGAGAAACTCTTGTCACCGGTTCCCGCACAAGCTGGCAGGCCCAGGGGGAGAAACTGTTACAGCACGGCAGCAGCGCCGTTTTTGCCCACCCGGAGGGAAATACCTACGCCGTAGAAAAAGAACTGGAAATTTCCGATTATCTCCCCATAGGTTTTTCGGTGACGGACGATGGGCGCACTTTTGTCATTGAGAGCGTGGACTACGATTTCGGCACGGTCAGCCTCCGTGATGAAACCTTTGCGGGAAGCACCGGCTTTCCCATTTTTCGGAATGAGCCGGTTCCTTATGTGCGGGAACTGGTAAAGGAGGCGCTGGAGCAGGAACGGGAAGCCCTGCCTCCCACCGGCCTGACACCAAACGTCACTCACCAGGAGCAAGAACCATTCACGCAAAAACCTTTGGCGCCGGAGTCATTGACGCCAGAGCCGTTAAAGCCGGAACCAGAAGCGACAGCACCACCAGAACCGACAGCACCACCAGAACCGCCCAAGGCAGAAAATTTCCGTATCACTGACCCCGACCTTGGGGTGGGCGGGCCAAAAGCAAAGTACCAGGCAAATGTGACCGCTATCCGACTCTTAAAGGAATTGGAAGCTGCCGGGCGGAACGCTACCCCGGAAGAACAAAATATCTTATCCCGGTATGTGGGCTGGGGAGGAATCCCCCAGGCGTTTGACGCCAATGACGAAAAGTGGTCGGCGGAATATGCCGAACTCAAGGGGCTTCTGACCCAGGCGGAATATGAAGCCGCCAGAGGCTCCACCTTAAACGCCCACTACACCGCCCCGGCCATTATTGAAGGGATTTACAAGGCCGTGGAGCAAATGGGTCTGAATCCCCAAAATCTGCTGGAGCCTTCCATGGGCACGGGGAATTTCCTGGGTATGCTGCCGGATTCCATGAAGGATACCGCCCTCTACGGCGTGGAACTGGATTCGATCACCGGCAGGATCGCCAGACAGCTTTATCCCCAGGCTCATATCACGGTAGACGGCTTTGAACGGGTGCATTTCCCTGACAATTCCTTTGACCTGGCGGTGGGCAACGTGCCGTTTGGCAATTACCAGGTGGCAGACCCCCGATATGACAAGGAGCATTTTTTTATCCACGATTATTTCTTTGGGAAAACCCTGGACAAAGTGCGCCCTGGAGGTATCGTGGCTTTTATCACCTCCAAGGGAACCCTGGACAAACCAAACAGCGCCGTCCGGGAATACTTAGCAGAGCGGGCCGACCTTCTGGGGGCTGTCCGGCTGCCCAACAACGCCTTTTTGCGCAACGCCGGCACGGAAGTCACCAGCGACATTCTGTTTTTGCAGAAACGGGAGAACCCGCCGGAACATCTGCCGGACTGGGTGGAGGTTTCCCAGACCGAGGACAAAATCCCCATAAACAACTATTTCCTGCGGCACCCGGAAATGGTCTTAGGAACCATGGTTTGGGAAAGCGGCCCCTATGGGCAGGAAACCGCTTGTAAGCCCCTGCCGGAAATGGATTTAAAGGAACAGCTTGCCCAGGCGATCACCCACCTGGAAGCCCCAGACCACTCCCTGCTCATGCGGGAAACCGAAGCGCCCGGGCAGCCAGAAATACCGGAATCTCCCACGGAGGCCCGCAATTTCAGCTACACCCAGGTGGAGGGCAGACTTTACTACAAGGAAGATGGCAGCCTGCTTCCGGTGACGGTTCCGGCGGCCACAGAGGAACGTATCCAGGGAATGATCGTACTGCGTGACATCACCCGGAACCTGATTGAAGCCCAGTTAAACAGCGGCTCGGAAGAAGAAATCAAAAGTCTGCAACAGAAACTGAACACCGCCTATG
The DNA here is from genome assembly GCA_964407765.1 of uncultured Lachnospiraceae bacterium. Lineage (GTDB taxonomy): Bacteria > Bacillota > Clostridia > Lachnospirales > Lachnospiraceae > MGBC164599. The sequence goes on along the minus strand of CAYOWU010000024.1, from coordinate 22,513 downwards.
ACCAGTTCACCGGCAAATACGGCCTGCTGAACAGCACTGGCAACAAGCGAGCCTTTGAGCAGGACAGTTCCTACTGCCTGCTCTGCTCCCTGGAAGTCTTGGACGAGGACAGGAAACTGGAACGAAAGGCGGATATGTTTTCCAGGAGAACCATTAACCAGGCGAAACGCATTGACCACGTGGACACTCCCACGGAGGCCCTGGCGGTTTCTATCGGGGAGCGTGCCGGGGTAGACCTTCCCTTTATGGCGGGGCTGCTAGACCGGTCTGGGGAGGAGGAAAGGATTGCCGGGGAACTCTCCGGGGTAATTTTCAAGAACCCGGAGAAAAGCTATCATGACCCGCTGTCGGGCTGGGAAACCGCCGATGAATACCTTTCCGGAAACGTGCGAAAAAAGCTGGCGGCGGCAAGGGCTGCGACGGAGCGTGACCCCGCTTATGAGGCCAACGTGTCAGCGTTGGAAAAATCCCAGCCAAAGGATTTATCGGCTGCGGAGATTGATGTGCGGATCGGGGCCACCTGGATCGACCCGGAGTATTACACCCAGTTTACCTATGAACTGCTAAAGACCCCAGGCTATTTAAGAGGGGACGCGATTGCCGCCCGCTATTCCTCCGCCACCGGCGAGTGGAACGTCAGCGGCAAGACCCGTGACAGCGCAAACAACACCCTGGCCTATGTGACCTACGGAACCAAGAGAAAGAACGCCTACGCCATTATCGAGGACAGCTTAAACTTACGTGACTGCCGGGTGTATGACACAATCCATGAGGCGGACGGTACGGAAAAGCGGGTACTGAACACCAAAGAAACCATGTTGGCCCAGCAGAAGCAGGAAATGGTGCGGGAAGCCTTCAAGTCCTGGGTATGGAAAGACCCCCAGAGGCGGGAGGCGCTCTGTGGGAAGTACAATGAGATCTTCAACAGTATCAAGCCCCGTGAATACGATGGCAGCCATATCCGGTTTACGGGCATGACCCCGGAGATCCACCTGCGGCCCCACCAGCTGAACGCCGTGGCCCGTATGCTCTACGGCGGCAACAGCCTTTTAGCCCACTGTGTGGGAGCCGGCAAGACCTTTGAGATCATAGCGGCGGCCATGGAGGGGAAACGGCTGGGACTCTGCCGGAAAAACCTGGTGGTGGTTCCCAACCATTTGACGGAACAATGGGGCGCTGATTTCCTGCGCCTCTATCCGGGGGCCAACATCTTAGTGGCCACCAAGAAGGATTTTGAACCCCAGAACCGGAAGAAATTCTGTTCCCGTATCGCCACCGGGGATTATGACGCCGTGGTAATCGGCCACTCCCAGTTTGAAAAAATCCCCCTGTCCCCGGAGCGCCAGAAGGAAATCCTGCGGGATCAGATCGACCAGATCTTAGACGGGATTGCCGAGGCCAAGGAGCAGAACGGGGAACGCTACACCATTAAGCAGCTGGAGAAATCCCGCAAGAGCCTGGAGGCCAAGCTACAAAAGCTGAACGACCAGAGCCGCAAAGATGACGTAGTGACCTTTGAGGAACTGGGGGTTGACAAGCTGTTTGTGGACGAGGCCCACGGCTTTAAGAATCTTTTCCTCACAACGAAAATGCGGAATGTGGCGGGGATCGGCCAGTCCGAGGCCCAGAAGTCCAGCGATATGTTCGCCAAGTGCCGGTATCTGGACAGCATTACGGGAGGAAAGGGCGTGGTATTCGCCACCGGAACCCCGGTGAGCAACTCCATGGTAGAACTTTATACCATGATGAGGTATCTCCAATATGACCTCCTAAAAAGCACCGGCATGGAACACTTTGACAGCTGGGCGGCGGCTTTTGGGGAAACGGTGACGGCCCTGGAACTGGCGCCGGAAGGCGGAGGCTTCCGGGCAAAGACAAGGTTTGCCAAGTTCTTCAACCTGCCGGAACTGATGGCCATGTGGAAAGAATCGGCGGACATTCAGACGGCGGAACTGTTAAAACTCCCCGTGCCGGAATCGGAAAACCTCACAATCGTCACCAAGCCCAGCGAGTTTCAAAAGGAACTGGTGGCCGAACTGGGAGAACGGGCGGAGGACGTGAGGAACCGCCTGGTGGAACCCAGGGACGACAATATGCTCAAGATTACGTCAGACGGAAGGAAGCTGGCCTTAGACCAGCGGCTGGCCTACCCGGAACTGCCGGACGACCCGGAGAGCAAGGTCAACGCCTGCGTAAAAAACGTGCTGCAAGTCTGGCATGATACGAAACCCCAGAAAGGGGCGCAGCTGGTTTTCTGTGATCTCTCCACGCCCCACGGGGACGGCTCTTTCAATGTATATGATGACATCAAACAAAAGCTGATGGCCCAGGGCGTGCCGCCGGAGCAGGTGGCTTTTATTCATGACGCAAAGACGGACGCCCAGAAAGCGGAGTTATTCTCGAAAGTCAGGAAGGGCCAGGTGCGTGTCCTCTTAGGTTCCACCTCCAAAATGGGGGCAGGCACCAATGTCCAAAAAAAACTTGCGGCCCTCCACCATTTGGACTGCCCCTGGCGGCCCGCTGACATCGAGCAGCGTGAAGGGCGTATCCTGCGCCAAGGGAACCAGTTTAAGAGCGTGAAGATTTTTAAGTATGTGACGGAAGGAACCTTTGACGCCTACAACTGGGGGCTGATCGAGAACAAGCAGAAATTCATCGGCCAGCTGATGAGCGGCAAGAACCCCTCCCGTTCCTGCGAGGACGTGGACGAGGCCGCCCTCTCCTATGCGGAGGTGAAGGCCCTGGCTTCCGGCGACCCTCGGATTATGGAAAAGACCGACTTAGACGGCCAAGTGACAAAGCTGAAGCTGCTGAAGGCGAACCATGAGAGCCAGCGGTACGCCCTGGAGGACAAGCTGATCAAGTTCTTCCCCCAGGCGATCAAGAGGGAGAAAGAAATGATCGCTGACCTGGAAAAAGACATCGCCCACCTGGATTCCCATACGCCAATGGATAAAGAACATTTCTCTATGACCGTTCTGGGAACTGTCTTCACGGAGAAAAAGGAGGCGGGCCAGGCACTGATCGCCGCCTTTGACAGCCTCAAGGATTTAAACGACAAGGTGGAACTGGGTGAGTACCGGGGCTTCCCCATGACCCTCTGGGTGTCGGACACGGGTTTTAGCCAGAAGTTACAGATCACCTTAAAGCATGAGCGCTCCCACACCATAGAGCCGGGCAGCGATCCCTTTGGCAATATCACCCGCCTGGATAATCTGTTAGACGGTATCCGGGAGAACTTAGGACAGCACAAGGAAGAACTGGAAAACCTGCTTCAGCAGACGGAGGAGGCCAAGGTGGAGGTAAAGCGCCCCTTCCCCCAGGAGGCGGAACTTGCGGAGAAATCGGAACGGTTGAGTGTCCTCAATGTTGCTCTGAATATCGGCGGCAAGGAAAAACCCAGGGACAAGGGGGAACGGCAGGCCCGTGACGGAAAGACTTCTATCAAGCGGCTTTTGCGCCGCATGGGAGTGGAATCCGCCGCCAGCGCCGCTACACCCAGGAAAGAAAAAGACATGGAGGTGACAATCGGATGAAACCAAAAAGCGGGCGCACCATTCCCTTATATTTCAAGGTGTCGCCGGAGGAAAAGGCGGTGATCGACAAGAAAATGGAGCAGCTGGGAACCCGCAACCAGCGGGCATACCTGCGGAAAATGGCGGTGGACGGCTATGTTGTCCGGGTGGATATGACGGATGTGAAGGAGTTGGCGGTGCTGCTGCGTAACTGTGCCAATAATCTGAACCAGATCGCAAGGCGGGTGAATGGAACCGGAAATTTGTATGAGGAAGATGTGGCGGATCTGAAGGTGAGGTATGGGGAGTTGTGGGGGGTGTTTAGTGCGTTGCTTGCTAAGTGGGAGGATTTATAGATAAGTATATACGAAAATGGGAATAAGTAATGGAATTGCTTGTTCCCATTTTTACTATACAAAAAGCTGTGATTAAAGTATAATATCATCAGTGCAAACGAATTTTTATATGAGGGAGGTATTTAATGAAGCTTTTTTCTAATCAACGTTGCTCTGATTACTTTAATAATCTCCATAGAAAAATAAAGGATGAAATTGACTCAATGAGTGACAAAGAAATCACAACTTGTGATTTTAAAGAGTGGGAAGAATATTTATATTCAAAATATTCGCTGAATACTATTACACTTTTTGAAGATAACATCTCTCAATCTTTGAGCGAGAGAAAGGTGAAAAAATATAATCATTATTATGGGGCATTTCCAGGGCAAAAAGAATATTTTGAAGTAGATGGTTATTGTATTACATTCAAAATATATTTTGATGGTGATGTTGATCTATTCCAATTACAGCCAAGTACGTATATTATGGCTCACTTTGAACCTGCATATTTCTCTCGTCCAAGAAATGAAGAATGTGGTTACTTTACTTTAGAGTTGGTATATACAAAACAAGAAATAGAAGGAAAATCTGATTTACAAACATATGTAAAATGTGAATTTGAAAATATGTTTAAGGGCTATAGAACGATGACCCAATATGTAAATACGGAGGTAAAAACTTATAACTCTTCATTAACGAAAATTATTAAAGATTTACTCGTTAAACGAAAAGAAAAGGCTTCATCATTTGCCTTATTAAGCCAACAGCTTGAGATACCAATGAAGTTAAACTCTAATGCGCCAAATGTGAAACCAATTCCCTTAACAAAAATCAACCGCACTCCACCACAAAAACCTCAACGAAAGCCTTTACCAACCGAATATTATATCAGTGAACAAGATTATAATAATATTAACAATATTATTGCTATGTGTGGAACAACAATGGAAAAAACAGCTCGCACATACTATCGAAATGATGAAGAGGAATTAAGAGATCACTTATTAGCTGCTCTTAATACTCATTATGATAATGCTACTGGTGAAACTTTTCGCAAGATAGGAAAAACAGATATACATATTGAATTTGAAAATAAGGCAGCTTTTATAGGTGAATGTAAGATATGGCATGGTGGTAAATTGTTTACTGAAGCTATCCAGCAATTACTCAACTATTCAACATGGAAAGACACAAAGGTATCACTTGTGATTTTCAACAAAGAGAATAAATCTTTTCAGGGTATACTGACTTGCATTGAAAGCTGGATAAAAGAAAATACAAAATCTTTTGTTAGACAGCAACACAATATTTGGAACTGTAAATTTTACAGAGCAGATATGCAGATTGAAATTGATTTGAATATATCTGTATTTGATTTGTATGTTGATAAAACACAATTTAAAGATTCCATTCACAACTAAGTTTTATAATCTAAACCGCAGGCTCTAGTCTGCGGTTTTTTACGAGAAAGGAGCCGCCACACATGGCAATCTCAAAACTAAAACCCCGCCACGCCAGCGAAGGGAGAAGTATTGCCGCTGTGCTCGCGGAGCGTATTGATTACGGCAAAAATCCGGAGAAAACAGACGGCGGCCTGCTGGTCACTGGCTACCAGTGTTCCCCGGAAACGGCCTGGCAGGAATTTACCGTTTCTAAACAGATTTACACTGCCACCACCGGGCGCAGGCGTGCCCCGGATAAAGATGTGATCTCCTACCTGATTATCCAGTCTTTTGAGCCTGGAACCATTACGCCGGAGGACGCCAACAAGCTGGGCTACAAGTTAGCTTTAGAATTTACCGGCGGCGAACACCAATTTATTGTAGCCACCCACATTGACAAGAAACATATCCATAATCACATCGAATTCAACAGCACCACCCTGGACTGTTCCCACAAGTTCAATAACATCAAAAACAGCTTTATCCCCCTGCGAAAAGCCAATGACCGGGTATGTCAGGAATTTGGCCTTTCAATCATTGAGAATCCAGAGGAAAAAGGGAAACACTATGGCGAGTGGGCGGCGGAAAAGAACGGCCAGAGTTGGAAGTCACTGCTGCGGCAGACTATTGACCGGGTATTGCCAACAGTCAGTACCTTTGATGAATTTTTAGAAGCCATGCGGCGGGAGGGCTATGAGGTTGTCCAGAGCAGCAAACTCTTAAAATTTCGTGCCCAGGGCCAGGAGCGTTTCACCCGATCTAAAACACTGGGAGCCGATTACAGCCTGGAGGCTCTCCGTGACCGTGTAGGCAAAGTGAAACAGCCCCGGCGCAAGAAAAAAATCCGTCTGGAGAAAGATACCCGTATCAATCTCCTTATGGACATTCAGGCCCGCCTGCAGGGACGTGGCTCCGGCATGGAGCGCTGGATGAAGATCCACAATCTGAAAGAGGCCGCCAAGACCTTAAACTACCTTACAGAGCATGGCATAACCGACTATGACCTGCTGGCAGAGAAAGCAGAAAAGGCTGCGGCAGACTTTGAATCTATCTCCACTTCCATAAAGCAGGCAGAACACCGCATGGAGCAGATCGCCGCCTTAAAGACCCACATCATCAACTACGCCAAAACACGGGACACTTATGTTGCCTACCGGAAGAAAAAAGCTGCTGACAAGCCGGCTTTCCGGGCTGCCCATGAAACGGACTTGCTCCTCCATGAAGCGGCGAAACGTGCCTTTGACGCCCAGGGTGTGAAGGAGCTGCCTACAGTCAAAACGCTTCAAGCGGAGTATTCCGCCCTGCTGGATAAAAAGAAAGCAGCCTATGAGGATTACAAACGGCTGCGCCAGGAGAACCAGGAACTGCAAGCGGTCAAGTCTAATGTGGACAGTCTGCTCAATATTCAGAAAGAGGAGTATAAACAAAACATGATAGAAAAAATGCAGAAATCAGAGCGATAAATCACCTATAGTTTTAAAATTTCATAGGGATACTGTTTGCTATTTCCATGTACATTTATTCATGATATAATTAATTTGATAGATTATGAGAATCAAATCTGAATATTATGAGGTGGAAAGATGGATATTAGCAATTTAAAAGCTCAAGAAAAGTATAATCTTTTCGTGACTTCAGAAGAAGGAGCATGGGAATCTGATTCATATGTTATGCCCATTGACCGATGTTTAACATCATTTACGCCTCCAGAAATCAAGGAGGAATATAAGTTATCCGACAAATCAACATTAAATAAGATATTGCAATTTCCATGTATATTTGCCTATGAAGATTTTCACAAACAAAATGCTTATATAGGATACATCACGGATATAATTGTAAGAAGTTCAGGAGTGAAAGTTAAATACAGTAAATTAAGCGAATTGCCTTTTGATGTTCTTCATAAATTAACATTTGAATTGGATATAAATATGTCCAGAGCGATTACGGAATTAATGCATACGCATTGGACAATAAAAAATGTTAATTTGTTCAAGGAATTGGATGGCATATCAGAGCCTATTTCAGAGATAATTAAGCCTACCGTTTTTCTTTCATATGCATGGTCACCTAAAGAAAATAGAGAGAAAGTATTAGTATTGGCGAATCGGTTGGAAAAAGATGGAGTAAACGTACTTTACGACAAAAAATGCTTATTGCCAGGACAAGATATGAATATGTTTATGGAATCTCTTGCTACAAATCCAACAATTAAAAAAGTTTTAGTGATATGTAATTCAGTGTATGCAGATAAGGCTGATTCACGTCAGGGGGGTGTGGGAATAGAATCAGAAATTATTATTCCTCAAGTCTATGGGAATCCTCTGCAAAACAAGATAGTTCCTATCTTTTTTGAGAAAGATAGGAACGGATGTTATTTTCGTCCTACATATTTGCAGAGTCGTATGGGGATTGATTTTACTGTATCGTATGAGAATGGTTATAAAGAATTGCTTGAAGATATATTTCGTTGAGTATTACCTTGAATAGTTTTTATGAATTATAACGAAAGGGGCTGGATTCCGTAGCCGCCGGCGGGTGGGAAATGTGTATAACTGGCCATGCTGCGAAGCTGTGGGAAATGCTGTTTGCAGGATGTGGGAAAGCTGCTCTTGCTTTTCCATAGGCTGTGAACAGCATTTTCCATGGCGGAGCGGCCAGTTATGCACATTTTCCACCCGCTTTTTTAGCGCAAAGCGCTCTCTCTTGCTTTTCGAGCGAAGCGTAGCCACCACAATCTTGTGGTGTTCGGACAGACGTGCGCCAGCACTCTGCCGGGGGTTTGGGGAACTCCCCAACAAGCGAGGAAAGCGATAGGCTTTTAGACCAGTCAACACGGAGTGTTGGGGCTAAAAGAATATCGCTTTCCATTGCTTGCAAAAATTATCTTGAAATTCTGTCCGAACCCTGATTTGATGTTTCTTTTTGCTGTATCAAGCACACTTTCCTATGGGGAGGCTTGACAATCATATATTGTCGATTTAAAATAGTAGCTGTTGTTTGGCTTCTCAAAATCAGAATAATCTATATCATCAGAGGACTGGCTACCGCAGTAGCACGGCAGAAGAATTCTTCTGCTCTGTCAGAGAAGATGTCGGGTGCGCCCGGTTATTGTAAAATAACCAGGCGCACTTTAATATTATTCCAAATTTGTACGGAAACCGGAACAAATATAATTAACCAAGGAAGTGACTGTTAATATGGAAAAAATAATTTTAACTGGTGATCGTCCCACTGGTCGGCTTCATGTAGGACATTATGTAGGGTCATTGAAGGAACGTGTCCAACTTCAGAATTCTGGGCAATATGATAAGATTTATATTATGATTGCCGACGCACAGGCTCTGACTGACAATGCACAACACCCCCAAAAAGTGCGGGAAAATATTCTGGAGGTGGCCCTAGACTATCTTGGGTGCGGACTTGATCCAAAAAAATCAACAATTTTTATTCAGTCCATGATACCAGAGTTGACGGAACTGACTTTTTACTATATGAATCTTGTTACAGTATCTCGTGTCCAAAGGAATCCAACAGTAAAGTCTGAAATTCAAATGCGGAATTTTGAGGCAAGTATCCCGGTGGGCTTCTTTTGCTATCCAATCAGTCAGGCTGCGGATATTACCGCATTTCGGGCAACCGCCGTACCTGCCGGAGAAGACCAAATGCCTATGTTGGAACAGTGTAAAGAAATTGTTCATAAATTCAATGCTGTGTATGGAGAAACCCTTACAGAGCCTGAAATTATCCTGCCAAGTAACAGCGCTTGCCTGCGTCTTCCTGGAATTGACGGCAAGGCAAAAATGAGTAAGTCCTTAGGAAATTGCATTTATCTTTCAGACGAGCCGGACGAGATTAAGCAGAAAATCATGTCTATGTTTACTGACCCCAATCACCTGGCTGTCAGTGACCCTGGAACCGTGGAAGGTAATCCGGTATTTACTTATTTGGACGCTTTCTGCCGCCCGGAATACTTTACTGAATATCTGCCGGAATACCAAAATCTTGATGAGTTGAAAGCCCACTATAGACGGGGAGGATTAGGTGATGTGAAAATTAAAAAATTTTTAAATCACGTGATACAGTCAGAACTTGCTCCTATACGGAAACGACGTAAAGTGTGGGAAAATCGTATCCCGGAAGTATGTGAGATTCTTCAGCAAGGCAGCGAGGCTGCCCAGGCAACGGCAGCTAAAACACTCCATGATGTACGTGCTGCTATGCGTATCAACTATTTTGAGGACTTTTCATGGCTGAAACATCATATAGGAGGCACAAGATGAGTATAACGAAAAAAGAGATTTTTCAATTATTGGATAGTAAGGGAATTTCCTATAAAAAGATTGATCACGAGGCAGTTTACACAATCAAGGAAATGGATCATCTCGGCCTGGAAAACATGGAAAGCATTGCAAAAAATTTGTTTGTTCGGGATGATAAAAAAGATCAGTATTTTCTTTTGGTGTTGAAAAAAGATAAGCGCTTGGATTTAAAGCTGCTGCAAACGCAGAGAAATACCCGCAGACTCTCCTTTGCTTCTGAAGAGGATTTAAACAATATACTGGAACTGGCAAAAGGAGAGGTTACACCCCTCGGCATTTTGAACGACCATGGACATCGTGTAATGGTACTGATTGATGTGGAGTTTAAGGGCCATGACATAGGGATTCACCCCAATGATAATACGGCAACAATATGGATTCAGGCAGAGGACTTATTTTATTTAATAAAACAGTTGGGGAATTCTGTAGAGTGGGCAGAATTTTAAATCCCTTAAGGTAATTGAAACCTATAAAAACGGAGGTAAAACGATGAGCACAGAGCGTTACCTGATTGGTGAAGTCAGCAAACTTACCGGCCTTTCTAAAGATACTATACATTTCTATGTCAATAAAGGGCTTCTGACACCAGACTATATTGATGAAAATAATGGCTACCGCTACTATTCCAGGTGGAATCTGTGGCAGCTTGATATTATTACAATCTGCCGTAAGCTAAGTGTTCCATTGGATCTGATAAAAAGGATTTTAGCTTCCCATGACAACACAAAAATTACTAAATTATTGTTGGAATATCGGAGCAAAGCATTGCTGCTTAGTTCCTATTACCAGCAAGTGGCTGAAGATATCCTTTGGTATGATGAAGAAAACCAGCGTATCCAGAGCAAAGACAAGCCAAGAGAAATCCATTTAAAAGAATTTGAAGCCGAAACTGTGGTTGCCGGTGTTTTAAAGCATGGACAGATTTGGTATCACGCCAATCTCTTGGAGGCCGCTAAAGAAGAATTGCAGCAGACACAGACAATCCGCCGAAAGTACGGTTATATGATCGATATGAAAAAAATGCAGGAAGGGAAGTTTATTAAGCAGAGGGAGTACCTAAAAATTGGGGAACACGATTACAGTCATGTCGCTCCTGAAAACTTATATATTCTGCCAAAGGGAAAGTATGCAGTTTTTATTTTACATATAACTGATGAAAGTGCAGACTTTAGCCCCCTTTTCCAATGGCTGAAAGAATATCACTATGAAACAGATATTGTCTTTGCAGAAGAAATTGGCCTCCAGCTTTTTGATTATCCTGAATATGATTGTGAGATAAAGGCACATCTTGTAGAGAAAAATCAGTAAAAATAACAATCGCCCTGGGAATCTTGGGCGGTTTTTATTTTTCTATTGACCGTGTATCTGCTACACGGTTTATACTATAAAAGTTTACAGTCAGTATAAAGCCTTTTCAAAATGCCACAAGCGTATTCTATTCTGTCCTCAATACATGGACAAATAGATGAAAGGAGTTATTTTTATGTGTGGGAAGAAGATACGGTCAATTATAGCCGGGTATATCCTGGCCATGGCAGCAGTCTATGGAGAACCGTCCCTTTTACAAGTCTATGGGGCCGAATCCAGCGTAATTGAAAATGTGTCTGTTATATTAAGTGACAATTATGGGGAGCCAGAAGAAATCTTGGAACCAACGATTAAAATCAATGGAACCAACTGTGTTTTAGAAGATTTTCAGTATAGAACAGATTTAGAAAAATGGAAGCCTGGTAAGAAAGTGAGAATTGAGATCACAGTAAAAGCAGACAAAGAAAAAATATTCCCTATCTCTTTAAACAGTTCACAGTGCAAAGTCAGTGGCGCTAGCTTTGTTTCAGCCAGAGCATTAGAAGACAGTAAACTTCAGGTAAAGGTAGATTACAAACCAGTCTGTTCTTGGCAATACCTCATGGGCAGGATGGGATCGTACCGAAAGGAGAAAGGCAGTATGGAAACCGGTAAAGTATACTACTGGATATTCTCTGATCCTCTATGGCGATAACAAGGTGATAAAGCGCCTGAAAGTGAATGGAACCAGCGCAGATCTGTCAGATTATATGAAAAATGACGATAAAACTTATTATTACGAAGTGAAAGCGATACCCACAACATCAGAAGAAAAAAAGTATTTAAAGGAAGGTATAATGGTATCCTCTACAGAAGATGATTATAGCAGCGAAGAATGGAACGACGATACGGATGATGGCGGTTATATCAGAGGAAGCAGCTATATTCTGCCAGACGGGTATAAAGATGTAAATTGTTGGAAAAAAGTGTCTGGTCGTTGGTATTACTTTGACCAGAGTGGAGTTATGGCAAAAGGCTGGCACTATATCAATAATCATTGGTATTATATGAATGATCGTGGTATCATGTTGACCGGATGGGTGAATCCGGCCAAAGATAACTGGTTTTATTTAAGTGATAATGGGGATATGCTGATCGGCTGGATTCAACCACAGCCTGGGGCCTGGTATTATCTGGACGAAAATGGCTATATGAAAAGAGGATGGGTGCTGGTTAATAATAAATGGTATTACCTTAACTCGGACGGGAAAATGCTTACCGGGTGGGTAAATCCGTCTGAGGACTTCTGGTTTTATACAACAGCCAACGGCGATATGTGTACTGGCTGGATTCAGCCACAACCTGGTGCTTGGTATTATCTGGACGGAAATGGTTATATGCAAAGAGGATGGATATTCGTCAATGATAAGTGGTACTATCTTAACTCGGATGGGAAAATGCTCACTGGCTGGGTAATGGTTTCTGATGTATGGTATTTTCTCTACAATGACGGTAGCATGGCAGTCAATACATCTGTTGATGGGTGGACAATCAGTGCCAGCGGAGCAGCTTATCAATAAAAAAACAAAAATCGTCCTGAAAATTTTCCGGGGCGATTTTTGTTTTTCCTATTGACCGTGTAGCTGCTACACGGTTTATAATACGGAAGTTGACAAATAGAGGAAGCACCAAAGGGGTGTACTATGATGTCTTGAGAATACGGACAAATAGAGGAAAGGAGTATCCTGGTATGACACTGAATATGGAGAAAACCCCAATACCTAAATTGTTGTTTACGATGTCACCTCCCGTTATGCTGGCATTATTGATTCAGTCAATTTATAACGTGGTGGACAGTTATTTTGTGTCTATTTACTCCCAGGCAGGTCTTACCGCTGTTTCACTGATCTACCCGATTCAACTTTTAATGACCGCCGTAGCTACCGGAACCGGCGCAGGAATCAACATACTGATTTCTCGTATGGACGGAACAGGTGAAACGGCAAAGCAATCGGAGATTGTGAGAAATGGTTTTCTGCTGGGAATTTTAAATGGCTTGCTGTTTACAGTATTTGGCTTGTTGGCGATGAAAGGATATTATGCGCTGTCCTCTAACCAGGAGGCTGTGCGGGAGGCCGGAATTGCTTACACAAGGATTGTATTTTTATTTGCTCCTGGGCTTTTTATTGAAGCGAATTGTACGAAAATGTTGCAGGCAAAGGGAAACATGGTGATTCCCATGGTGGCACAAGTAGTTGGCGCTCTTGTGAATCTGGTGCTTGACCCGATCTTTATCTTTGGAATGTTTGGACTGCCGGCCACTGGTACAGCAGGCGCCGCTATTGCCACCGTAATCGGACAATGGCTGGCAATGCTCATTGTATTAATTGGCGTATGCCGAACATATGATGTGCGAAATGGGAAAATAAATAAAGGAATATGTCTGCAAATTTATAAAGAGGGATTAGCGTCTATCGTCATGCAGTCTTTATATACACTGTACATTGTAGGACTGAATCTGATCCTGAAACAACTCACGGAGGATGCTGTTACCGTTTTGGGGATCTACTATAAAATCCAGGCGTTTTTCTTTATCCCGCTTATGGGATTGCAGCAGGTGATTCTGCCGATCATTAGCTTTAATTATGGGGCACAAAAAGAGAAACGAATTCAGGACACCTTAAAATATTCCATTGGTATTTCCTGTGTGGTCATGCTGGTAGGCATGATGGTATTTATGCTGATTCCAGACAAGCTGGTTGGTATCTTTTCAAAGGATGAGGCTGTGCTTAGAATTGGCTGCCGGGCGTTTCGGACAATCTGCTGTAATTTCCTGCCTGCGGGAATTGCCATGATGTTTGTGGTATATTTTCAAGGGATTGAACGCAGGAGCGCAAGTATTTTTGTAACTGTATTGCGTCAAGTAATCCTGCTAGTTCCGTTGGCATGGTTGTTACATTTTTGGGGCCTTAATTATGTATGGCTCACATTTCCTATTACAGAGGTTATTGCCACCGGCTGTTGTATCACTCTTTATTTTCGTAAACACTGAATCAGGTGCCAGAAGGTAAATAGGGTTGTCAATAAACGAGAGTTTATTAGCAATATAGCAAACAAAAATTCAAAACAAATGGGAGGAAATAATATGTCAAAATATGCTGGAACACAGACAGAAAAGAATTTACAAACTGCGTTTGCCGGAGAATCCCAAGCCAGAAACAAGTATACTTTCTTTGCTTCTGCGGCGAAAAAGGAAGGCTATGAGCAGCTTGCCGAGATTTTTCTGAAAACGGCAGAAAACGAGAAGGAACACGCTAAGATGTGGCTCAAGGAACTGTCCGGGATTGGTAATACTACTGATAACCTGGAAACAGCAGCCACGGGAGAAAACTATGAGTGGACGGATATGTACGCAAAATTTGCTGAAGTTGCCGAACAAGAAGGCTTTTCCGTTCTGGCTCATAAATTCCGTATGGTTGCAGACATAGAGAAACGCCATGAGGAGCGCTATCGTGCTTTATTAAAAAATTTGGAAATTGGGGAAGTATTCAAAAAAAGTGAAGTTAAGGTATGGGAATGCCGTAACTGCGGGCATATCGTTGTCGGTTTAGAAGCTCCTGAGATGTGTCCGGTCTGTGCCCACCCTCAATCCTATTTTGAGGTTTGTGCAAAAAATTATTAAATATGTTCACAACAGTCATTAAATGATCATATTCACATAACTGTCTGTGAAAATAAATCGTCATCGGAGGACTGGCCGCCGCAGCGGCACGGCAGGGGAACAGACCTGTTCAGTCGGAGAAGATGTCGGGTGCGCCCGGTTATTAGGAAATAACCAGGGCGCTTTTATTATGAAAAATTATAAGGAGGCTAATCAGAAATGGAAACAAAAGCAAAAATTGAGTTGTTGGAAGCAAGGTTACAGAAACTTCTTGCAAGTGAAAAGGATAACCAGGGTGTATGTCGGAGGCTTCGGCGTGAAATAAGGAATCTGAAAAAACAATAATAGGAGGTTTTTGATGTGGAGGACTGCAAGCAGAGCCGATCCGCTCTATTGTTTTATGTAGGAAATTCCTTGTACATGATTTCCGTAAAAAATATTGTGACTATCACCTCAATACCGAAACGGATAACCCATGTGCCCCATTCACCAAAACACATATATGGTGTCTGCAATATTAAAGGAGAAAATTTCACTCTTGTGGATTTAAACCAGCTGTTAAAAACACCTTCACTTTTCACCGCAAGAGAAGCGGAACACCAGACAGTCATCGCTTTAGACTGTAATGTCGCATTGTGTGTAGAAGAAATTATTGGAGTAGAACCCATGGACGATTTTCTGCTTCTTCAAAAAAATATAATCACAAACCATTTTATCAAAAACTATTATCGTCCCAATGAAACCATGTGGGATTATAAGTTTCTCAAGGGTAAGAATGAGATTGCTTTTGAACTTGATATTATGCAGATAGAGAACTTTCGCCAAAACCTTTTATAAAATCAGGAGGAAGAAAATGAATGTTGTAACAATCAGCCGGGAATTTGGGAGCGGCGGTCGAGAACTTGGAAAACGGTTAGCAGATGAACTGGGTGTTTTCTGCTATGATGATGAAATCATTGAAATGGTTGCCGACCGGCAAGGAGTATCCAAAGATTATGCGGCCCATATGTCGGAAAAAAATTTCCAGATTGTGTATCCCACTACAATCGCACATCGGTTTGCGGGATTCGCACATCAAATGCACCCGTCAACTCACCAGTCTGTACAGTTTGCGGTGGCCCAGCAGCAAGTTATCAAAGATTTGGCCAGTCAGGGGGACTGTGTGGTGGTAGGCCGGTGTGCAGACGTAATTTTAAAAGAAATAAACCCTCTAAACCTCTTTGTCTATGCAAGCCAAGAATCAAAATTAGCTCGTTGCATAAGCAGAATGAAGAAAGAGGAACATTATTCTCCCAGGGAAATTGTTCTTATGATGAGGAAAATTGATAAAGAGCGCATGACTTACAGAGAACTGTTGAGTGATGAGAGATGGGGTAATAAGGAATCCTATCACCTTTGTGTCAACACCTCGAACAAGGAAATTAAAAAACTCATTCCGGGGCTTGCAGCTTATATTAAATGTTGGTTTGGAGAATCAATCAGGAGTGATAACGTATGACAAAACAGAAAATGACAAGTAACGAAAGAAATAATCTGATCAAGTATGTAGTCCCTGCTGCACTGGCCAACACCTGCTTTTTCCTTTTTTCCGTAGTGGACGGTATTTTCGTTGGCCGTGGTGTAGGAACCCAGGCATTGGGAGCCGTCAATTTGGCTCTGCCTTTTGTTTTAATTGCCGAAGCCCTCAATTCACTTGTTACTATTGGCGGGGTTACTATAGTGGCAATCCGTCTGGGACGTGGCGATAAGGAAGGAGCAGAGAGCGCTTTTATGCATTCTTTTTTGGTGATCCTGCTGGTAGGCATTTTGATCACTATAGGCGGAACCTGCTTTACCCGTCCGGCAGTCCGGTTGCTGGGAGCCAGGGAAAGCTACGCCGCACTGGTTGAAGAATATTTATTCTGGTGGGCAATTTTCGGAATCCCCTCATCTTTAAATGTCAATCTTATGGGATTTTGTCGTAATGATGGTTCTTCTGGACGTGTAGCTGTAGGCACCGGCGTGGCAACCGCACTGAATATCTTTCTGGACTGGTTATTTGTGTTTCCTTTGCATATGGGTTTGATGGGGGCAGCTGTGGCTACGGGCATTTCCCAGACTGTCAGTTTGTTCATTATTATGAGCCATTTTCTGATGAAGCAGGGAAGTTTAAGCTTTCAACTTGTTCCTATCAGCTTTAAGCTATTCCGTAAGATAGCTTTCCGTGGCCTGCCGGAAGCGATTGCACAGATTTCTCCCCCAGTCACGACCCTATGTACAAATTATGTATTACTGGCCGGATATGGAGATATAGGAATCAATGCTTATTCCGTAATCTCCTATGTTTCCTCATTTACCCAGGCAATTTTCTTCGGAGCCTCTGAAGGTTTACAGCCTTTATTTGGGCAATCCTATGGAGCAAAAGAGGAAAGAGATTTAAAATTTTATCTTCGGGCAGGTATCTATATCAGTGGAGTAGGAAGTCTGATATGTTTTGCAGGCTACCTTTTCCTGGGGTCGCACCTATGTAGATTATTCGGTGCAGATCCTGAAACTACTGGCTTTGCTGTGGAACAGATGTGGAAATGCTGCTGGGGGCTTATAATCGCCAGTATAAACACCTTACTTTCCGCTTATTTCTACTCCACAAAACGTTCCCGTGAGGCGATCATTTTGAACGTATCAAGGGGACTGATCGTCAATACGGCCATTATCCTTATTCTTCCTCGGATTTTGGGCAGAGGTGTGATCTGGCACACTCTCGGTATCTACGAATTGATCGTACTGGCAATTGCAATTGGATTGCTGAAAATTTCTGAACGGAATGGAATCACTTATAAATAAGGAGGCTGTTTTATGAAGAAAAATATATTGGTAATGACAGGCAGTCCACGGCGACATGGTAATAGTGACCGAATGGCCGACGCATTTATCTGTGGAGCGAAGGAATCAGGCCATTGTCTGGAAAAGTATGAAGCGGCGTTCACTAAAATTTCCGGTTGCCGTGCCTGCGACACTTGTTGGAACAAAGATGTTCCATGCTCATTTTCTGACGATTTTAACGAAAAATTTATCCTGCTTTTAAAGCAGGCGGATATGCTTGTAATCTGCGCTCCGTTATATTTTTACGCTCTTCCGTCCAGTATTCAGGCAACACTGGAAAAAATGTATTCTTTATTGAGAGAAAACAGTCCTATTAAGATAAAAGTTTCCGAAGCAGCGCTGTTGATGTGTGCTGGAGAAACTGAGCCGGAGGTGTTCCATGGAGCTGTAGCAACCTACCAGCAATTATGTCGGGGTATGGGCTGGAGTGAGCGAGGCATGGTATTAGCGCCAGGAGTTTTAGAAAGAGGAGCCATTGAACATACCGTATATTTAAAACAGGCCGAAAATTTGGGTCGAAATCTTATATAAAAAATAATGATAAGAAAGAGCAAACAATTTGCTGGTATTAACAAAATAATATCACTAACAAAAAATAAACCGGCAGATACAAATGTTCTTGTCTGCCAGTTTATTTTTGCTCTTGCTGTTCAGTTGCTGACTGATAACGTGTACTGATAAATTGCTCCACCATACAGTCCAGGGTTTTTAATAGGAATTTTCGTTCATCTTCTGTGCAGGCCAAGAATTTGCCCATGAAATGCTGTAGTTCTTTTTCCTGCGTTGAAGTATCTGGATAAAATAATTCATTAGCTGATATACCTAATCGCTTGATATAGGAGGCCAATACATCATAAGACGGATTTTTCCTACCCTTTTCTATATCCTGGAGATGGCGTAGCCCTCTTCCAGTCTGCTCTGCCAGTTCTTGCTGGGTCAGCCCACATTCATCTCTTGCTTCCTTAATGCGCTGTCCTAGATATACAAACATATCTTCCTGCATGATTGTTCACCTCTATTACATTCTATCGTGCGGGAGAAGAAGTTACTACCACCCATTCATGCGTAATAATATGTGCTTATCATGCGTTTTTTGAAAATGTAATATACGCAACAGCTCTGATAAAAGGCCAATAAAAAAAACGGCTTTTTATGGCAGGGCTTATTTGGGTTGCCGCCTGCGATTGCCGTAAAGGAGTAATTCGTGGACGGCTACTTTTATTGTTGTCATTATGGCTTTAAGGTAGGTGATTACCTAAAAAAATCATAGGTTTGCCTGCGGATTACTATACACAGCAAAACGCACTATTAAGCATAGGAAAAACGCATAAAAGAACATATTCATCAATAAAAAGCGCTAGACAGTCATTCCGACTATCTGGCGTTTTTTATTGTCGATTTTTGACGGATTTTCCCGATGACAATTGGAGTTATTGCCGGGGGCCACCGTTCGTCAGCTTTTATTCCAAAAACTGATGAAAGGAGTAACCGGCGATGACCGAAGAATATTGGATTGCAATTTTAAAAGAGGAAGATCGTTTGATAGACAACTCTGACCGGAAGTACCGGTATCACTGTAAATCCCTGGAAAGCATGAGTGAGGAATTGGCCTTTCAGGAACGGTACATAAGTAGGGAAGAAGATTTTACCATACTGTGTGACGACCAGGACTTTACCTGCCTGGTTCAGAATGAGGAATTAGCGGCTGGATTACGCCGCCTTACCGACCGCCAGCGGCAGGCCATACGGCTCCGCTTCTGGGAGGGATATCAATGCCGGGAGATTGCGGCCATGTTTGGTTGTAGTCCGGCGGCGGTCACAAATTTAATGCAGCGGGCCTTTAAACAGCTCCGCACTTACCTGGTCAGATAGACGTATGTTTTACGGCGGCAGCGCCTGGATATGGATTGCTGCCGCCTTTCCTATCTCGCAAAAAATTTCAAAAAATTTTCTGACCCCGTTAATTTTTACCCTCTGGTATCTCCGATTATTGAGGGGACAAGCCCTCAAGAAAAATATCGGAGGTTTTTGTATATGGAAAAATTAGTTCGTGTTATTAAGTTGCGTCCCGGTGAATCCGTTCTCATCATAGCGGAGGAACACCCTGCTCCCTGCCCATATGGTGGTTTCTGCATAGCACCGAAACGTGAAAATGAGTTTTCCCAATCCAAAGGAATCCTGGTTCATATTGACGGCGCTGCCTAAGGAGGGGATTTATGTTTCATGTTACAATCCTTGACACAATGGGGACTCCCATAGTGGTAGAGGTATCCCATGAAGTTTTCCAGGTATTTGTGGAGTATGAGCGAGAAATGGAACGCCAGCGGAAAGCGGATTCCCGCCACCGTGACTGTCGCCCCTGGGATACCTGCCTGCTTTTTGAAGTGTCCACGGAGCCGCTGGAACAAACCTATGAGCGCACAAGAATCCTAAAAGAAATCCGGGACACCCTGGAAGAATTCAGTCCTAAGCAGCGGCGGCGTTTCCTCCTCCATTTCGCCTATGGCTATACTTACATGGAGATTGCAAAAATGGAAGGCAGCAATAAATCCACGGTCATGCGTTCTGCCAAAGCCGCACTGAAAAAAATCCAGAAAAAACTGGCGGCCTGATAACAACTTTTGCCCGGTTTCTGTCCTTAATAGTGAAAGGGAAAAGTCCCTTTTTCGCTTTGTACTTTGACAAATAACGGGCAGCCGTTCATATCAGTATCCAGGATTTCCAAATGCTGTGTAACAGCACCGCAAGCACAAGCGCCAAGACCCCCTGCGGACGGCCAGAGCGTCCGTCAACACGATCACATCAAAGGGCCAGAGCGACAACTTTGTGGCTTGATGACCAGCCCCGGCAGGCTGGAAAGCGCCATGACCACCAGCAAGAGGAACCGTGCCTCTCACCGAAATTTACTGCGAATATGGTGTACCCACCTATCGGCGGTATGCGGCGGTTCGGCAGCCATACGGCTGACAGCCACGAACCGGCCTGGATATTCCCAGTATCGGGGGCGAGCCGATGGACAGTCCTGCTGTTCCAGATAATACGATACAAAAAATAAGAACAATGAGGTGCTGCGCTGGTTATCCCGGCGCAGCATTTCCTCTTGCCATAGAAAGGTGTGATAACATGGCGGATAACAAGCCCGCAACAGTCATGGAAAAGAAGGTCAAGGGAACAACTTATGTTGTATCCTCTTTCTTCAATACAGCCGCCAAAGAAACCATTTTTGATAAACTACAGCATATCGCTGAACGTGATGTTGACGTTGCGGCCCCAAAAAGAAAATATTAGCACTTTAAATTGATAAAGTGCTTCACAAGACGGATGGGATACGGTATAATAGAACCACGAACCCGTGTCTTTTAAAGTTCGTCGGAATGGAGGTTATGATGTTACAGACGACGATAAAAGATACAAACAGAACTGCTTTAGATACCCTGTATTCTATCCGCAACGTATTGGCCCCGGAAGCCATGACTGCCTTATACTGCCGGTTATCCGTAGACGACGCCAATGATGGGGACAGCAACAGTATCCAGAACCAGAAAAAGATTCTTTTGAACTACGCCAGGGAAAACGGCTATATCAATACCCAGTTTTTCGTGGACGACGGTTATTCCGGTACAAGTTTTGAACGTCCCAGTTTTAAGAAAATGATCGAGGGCATAAAATCCGGTGAGATCAAGCGGGTGATCATTAAAGATATGTCCAGATTCGGACGTGATTATCTTCAGGTGGGAATGTACACAGAAATCATGTTTGCCGAGTATGACATTCATTTCGTAGCTGTCAATGACGGAGTGGATTCCCAGAAGGGAGAGAATGACCTTACTCCCTTCCGCAACTTATTTAACGAATGGTATGCCCGTGACTGTTCCAAAAAGCAGAGAGCCGTTAAACGAATGAAGGGAATGTCAGGAGAACGGATTTCCTCCCACGCCCCATATGGTTACATCAAAGGCGAAGGAGGAAAACTTCTGGTTGATGAAGAAACGGCCCCGGTGGTAAAACTGATCTTTGACTTGCGTGTGGAAGGACTGGGCGTTGGACGGATCGCCAGCGAACTGACCCGCAGGAACATTCCCACTCCCGGAACCATTGAATACCGGAGGACGGGAAAAACCCGCAGGTATCTCCCTCATGCGGAATGTGTGTGGAGTGCGGCGACGATCACTATGCTTTTAAAGCACAAGGAATATCTGGGGCATACGGTGAACTTTAAAACATTTTCCAAGTCCTATAAGTTCAAGAAGCGTTACCCCACCCCGGAAGAGCAGCAAATGGTTTTCAAAGACACCCATGAGGCGATCATCACCGAGGAAGTATGGGAAACCGTCCAGAGGCTTTCCCAGCACCGGAGACGGCGTACTAATGACCATGAACCGGGACTTTTCTCCGGTATGCTCTACTGTGCGGACTGCGGCTCGCCCCTGCACTTTTCAACCGGGAGTAACACTTCTGGCAAAGACCCCCGGTACATTTGCGGAAGTTATCGGAAACGGAGTGCCGAGAAGTGCTGTACCGCCCATTATATCCGCCAGCCCGTGCTGGAAGAACTGGTTCTTGAAAATCTGCGGCAAATCGTAAAACTTGCCACGGAGCAGGAGCAGGAATTTGTCAGGCTCATTATGAACCGGACGCTTTCCAAACAGCAGGAAGATGTCAAGACTTTGCAAAAAGAACTGGCGGCTAAGGAACACCGGATCGTGGAACTGGACGGGATCATCAAAAAGCTGTATGAAGATAATTTTTCCGGGAAACTGTCAGACGAGCGCTACATAATCTTTTCCAGGGATTACGAAAATGAACAGCATACTCTGAAGGCGGAGGCCCTGGACATAAAGAGCCAGATCGCAGAGCAGGATTCCAAAGTGGTCAATATCAACAGCTTTGTGGAACTTGCCAGGAAATATACTTCCTTTGAAAAACTGACCCCCGGAATGCTTCACGAACTGGTTGAAAAGATCATTGTCCATGAAGGCGATAAAAGCAGCGGCCACCGCATACAAAAAATCGAAATCTATTATTCTTTCGTTGGCGACCTGGAGAGTTCTCACGTGGTCGCCCAACGAACTCGAAAAACACCGGC
>CAYOWU010000023.1:0-46509 GCA_964407765.1 uncultured Lachnospiraceae bacterium | reverse complement strand
ACCTGCAAGACGATCCCGAGACAGCCACGCGCCAAACTGCGTTTTTTGCAGTTTGGGTACATATTTTTGTGACAGTGAAGCCCAGGAGGCTGAACTGTTACGAAGAGGCGTTTTCCCGGCCGGGCGCTATGCCATTGACAATGTTCGGCAAATCTGTATAATAAATATAGATTTTTATTTGAAATTAAGGGAGGGAAGGTTCCACTTATGATTATTGACATACATACCCATATTTTTCCGGATAAAGTGGCCGAAAAGGCCATTCCAAAATTATCCGCGACCATCGATCTGGCGCCCAGCATGGACGGCACCGCCGACGGCCTGCTCTCTTCCATGGAGCGCGCCGGCGTTGATTTAAGCGTCATTTTGCCCGCCATCACCAACGTGAAGCAGTTCGACTCCATTATCCGCTTCGCCGACTCCATCAACAACCGGGAATACCCCAAGGACGGGCCGCAGCTTTTCTCCATCGCGGGCATGCATCCCGAAATGGCGGATTATAAGGAAAAGCTGACGCTGATCTGCCGGATGGGGTTCAAAGGCATTAAACTGCACCCCGACTACCAGCACGCTTTCTTTGACGACATTCGCTATATGCGAATCCTGGACAAGGCTTCGGAGCTGGATCTTTTTACCATCACCCACGCCGGGTACGACCCCTATTCACCGGATCAGGTGCACTGCACCGCCCAGCGCGTCCGCCGCGTGCTGGACGAGGTGGCGCCAAAAAAATTAATCCTGGCGCATATGGGCAGCAATGAATTTTACGATGAATCGGAAGAACTGCTGGTGGGACAGGATGTGTATTTTGACACAGCTTATTCCATCTGCCATATGGAAAAAGAACAACTCACCCGCATGATCAAAAACCACGGCGTCCACCGGATTCTCTTCGGCTCCGACGCGCCCTGGGCGGATCAAAAAGAAGCTCTGTCCATTCTACGCTCTCTGCCGCTGACGCAGGACGAGCAAGAGCGGATTCTCTGGAAAAACGCCGCCGCGCTTTTAAAAATCTGAAAAATTTAAGGAAGGCCGATGACTTTTATCCATCTGCCTTCCTTTTTTGGAAATCTCTATTTCAAAACCCACATCATCAAGACCGACACCGCCAGCATGACCAACGCAGCCGCTGCAGCCGCCAAAAGTTTCTGATAAGGGCGTTTCCCTTCCTCCCTGGCTTTCGCAATCTCATCCATTCCCTTTCCTTCCATGAACGCCGCGATTTCTTTATAGGTCTGCACATTAAATTCCTTTTTCTCTTTCTCCACTTTAATCCCAAACCACAAAGTCATGGCAAACAGGGCCGCCCATACGCCAATCCCCACATGATCCAGAAAGCGCACCAAGGGAACCGGCGTTACGATGGCCGCCAGAAACAAGACCGCGAAAATATTGCTTATTTTCTTAAACCGGTGCGTATCCTCCTGCCGAACCTCTTCTTTGATCTTCTCAATGTCCCCCTTAATCAGAACGTCTATGGAAACATGAAAGATTTCGCTTAGGCGGAGCAGACTGTTGATATCCGGGTAATTTTTATCATTTTCCCAGTTGGATATGGTCTGCCTGGAAACATAAACCCTCTTTGCCAGCTCGTCCTGCGAGATGTCAAACTCATTGCGATACTTCCTAATCTGTCTTCCCAGCTCCACTTTTTTATCCCTCTTCCTCTTTCATAACACGCGCCAATTGCGAAACATCCATTCAGTGACTTTCCCGCGGTTCTCGTTGTTCAACCGCAGATATTAAAATTCATTATGGCTGAATCTTAGGATTTTGTCTATCAAATGTTTTTGACATTCCCCGCATTTTGCCCTGTCAAAAGTTTTTGACAAGCAAAAATCCCCCTGCTGACAACCGCAGAGGGACTTTTCCCTGAATCTCTATAGCATTTCTTAAGCTTTTTCCGGCAGAGATGTTTTCTTGCGCACAGACACAGTTTCGTCGTAGCAGGTGAAAATCTCTTCCACTTCCTTTTTGTCAAACACCGGCGTAACCAAGCTTACCACCGGCACAACCACAAGCCCGGCAATCATAGCCGCCGCCCCGGCGTTGATGGGCGACTGGATGAAATGCAGGAACATATTCAGCACAGTAATCCCTACGCCGCAGATGAAGCTGGCCCACACGGCCGGACGGGTCACCCGTTTCCAGCACAAACCGTATAAGAACGGCGCCAAAAACGCTCCGGCCAAAGCGCCCCAGGAAATGCCCATCAGCTGTGCGATAAACGTGGGCGGATTCAGCGCCAGAATTACGGAGATCGCAATAAAGAACACAATCAACACCCGCATCACCAAAAGCTGCAGCTTGTCGCTCATGTTTTTCACCAGGTTTCCCTTGATGAAATCCAGCGTCAGTGTGGAACTGGATGTGAGCACCAGGGAGGACAGGGTGGACATGGACGCGGACAGCACCAGAATAATCACGATTCCGATGAGAATGTCCGGCAGTCTGGACAGCATGGACGGAATGATGGCGTCGTACACAATGGCGCCGTCGGGCCCATAGATGGACGCATCCTCAAACAGTCGGCCAAAACCGCCCAGGAAATAGCAGCCGCCGGAAATCACCAGCGCAAAGAACGTGGAAATAATCGTTCCCGCCTGCACCGCTTTTTCATCCTTAATGGTATAGAACTTATGCACCATCTGGGGCAGACCCCAGGTGCCCAGTGAAGTCAGAATCACCACGCCCAGCAAATTTAAGGGATCCGGGCCGAAAAAGGATGTGAACGCGCCCGGCTGTCCGGCTGTAACGGGCACATCGCTTTCCAGCTGGGCCAGCTGCGCCACGGCGTTCATAAAGCCGCCCTGGCCGTTTAACACCGCCGCGATGACCGCCACGATGCCGCCCAGCATAACGATTCCCTGAATAAAATCATTGATGGCCGTGGCCATATAGCCGCCCAGAATGACATAAATTCCGGTCAGAACCGCCATAATGACCACGCAGGCCGTATACGGAATGTCAAAAGACATCCCGAACAGCCGAGAAAGTCCATTATACAGCGAGGCCGTATAAGGAATCAGAAACACAAAGGCGATGGCCGACGCGGCGATGCGCAGCGCATTGCTGTCGAATCTTTTTCCAAAGAAATCCGGCATGGTGGCCGCTTTCAAGTGATTGGTCATAATCCGGGTCCGCCGTCCCAGGATCACCCAGGCCAGCAGACTGCCGATCAGCGCGTTTCCTATTCCAATCCAGGTGGAGGCCAGCCCGTATTTCCAGCCGAACTGCCCCGCATAACCCACGAAAACCACCGCAGAAAAATAAGATGTTCCGTAGGCAAACGCCGTAAGCCACGGGCCTACCGAGCGTCCCCCCAGCACGAAATCATTCACGTTTCCGGCGTGTTTTCTGGAATATACGCCCACGCCCACCATCACGCCAAAAAAGATGGCGAGCAATAAAAGTTTTGCAACCATTGACTCTTCTCCTCCCTCGTCCCGGCGCAGATTTCTACGCCTGATTCTGTATGTATTTTTTTATGTTGGATGTGTTGACGTACTTGGCCAGCGTCTCCCCGCTGTCCACCACCAGCGTAGGCGCCTGCATAATGCCGAACTGGCGCGCCAGATCCGGGTTTTGCTCCGCGTCGATCACTTCCACATCCACTTTTCCATCGGCCAGCATATTTTTTGCAACCTTACAGTTGGGGCATGAGCGGGTGGTGAAAAGGTAGCGGACGCCGGACGCCGGACGGATGTCCACGTCGTCCTCCCGAATTGTCACCACCTGGCTGCCGCTCTTCCTTCCCCGTATGCGCTGCACGTCATATAGCTTCCGGTTCTTGTATTCCTGGCTCTTCCCGTCGTTCCAGTTCTGCACCGGGCGGTAATAGCCCGTGATGCGGCTGTACACCTCCGCCGGCGCTTTGCATATGGGACAGGTGAAATGCTCTCCCGTAATGTATCCATGATCCGCGCACACGGAATAGGTGGGGGAAATGGTGTAATACGGAAGCTGGTAATTTTCCGCAATCTTGCGCACCAGGGAAGCCGCCGCCTTCCAGTCGGGCAGTTTTTCCCCGATGAATCCGTGGAACACGGTGCCGGAGGTGTACAGGGTCTGAAGCTCGTCCTGAATGTCCAGCGCCTCGAAGATGTCCTCCGTGTAGCCCACCGGCAGATGGGAGCTGTTGGTGTAATAAGGCACATCGCCCGGCTCTCCGGCCGTCTTAATCTCCGGCCACTGCTCCCGGTCGTGTTTGGCCAGGCGGTAGGCCGCCGATTCCGCCGGCGTGGCCTCCAGGTTAAACAGCTCTCCATATTCTTCCTGGTAATCCGACAGTTTTTCCCGCATATGATTCAGCACGTCCCTGGTAAACTTCTGGGTTCTCTCGTCGGTCATGCCGCCGTCCAGCCAGCGGGCGTTTAACCCCACTTCATTCATGCCCACCAAGCCGATGGTGGAGAAATGATGGTCAAAATTCCCCAGGTACCGCTTAGTGTACGGGTACAGCCCTTCGTTTAAAAGCTTGGTGACCACCTCTCTCTTAATGTGCAAAGACCGCGCCGAGAGATCCATAATCTTATCCAGACGGCGGTAAAATTCCTCCGGCGTCTGAGACAGGTAGGCGATTCGGGGCATATTCACCGTCACCACGCCGATGGAGCCTGTGCTCTCCCCGGAGCCGAAGAATCCGCCGGTCTTTTTGCGAAGTTCCCGCAGATCCAGGCGCAGCCGGCAGCACATGCTGCGGATATCGCTGGGCTTCATGTCGCTATTGATGTAGTTGGAGAAATAAGGCGTTCCGTACTTGGAGGTCATCTCAAAAAGCAGCCGGTTGTTCTCCGTGTCCGACCAGTCGAAATCACGGGTGATGGAATAGGTGGGAATGGGATACTGGAAGCCTCTTCCGTTGGCATCCCCTTCCACCATCGTTTCAATAAACGCCTTATTGATCATATCCATCTCTTTTTTGCAGTCTTTATAGCAGAAATCCATTTCCCTGCCGCCCACGATGGCCGGAAGCTCCGCCAGGTCGTCCGGCACGGTCCAGTCCAGCGTGATATTGGAAAACGGCGCCTGGGTGCCCCAGCGGCTGGGCGTGTTTACCCCGTAAACAAAAGATTCAATGCACTTTTTCACCTCGTCGTAGGAAAGGCTGTCCGCCTTCACAAAGGGGGCCAGGTATGTATCGAAGGACGAAAATGCCTGGGCGCCCGCCCACTCATTCTGCATAATCCCTAAGAAATTCACCATCTGGTTGCACAGCACGCTCAAATGCTTGGCCGGTGAGGAGGTGATTTTCCCCCGAATGCCGCCCAGACCTTCCTGGATCAGCTGCTTTAAGGACCAGCCGGCGCAGTAGCCGGTGAGCATGGACAGATCATGGATATGAATGTCCGCGTCCCGGTGCGCCTGGGAAATCTCCGGGTCATAGACCTCTGAGAGCCAGTAGTTGGCCGTCACCGCCCCGGAGTTGTTCAGAATCAGGCCGCCCACCGAATAGGTGACGGTGGAGTTTTCCTTGACACGCCAGTCTTCCACCTTCACATAACTGTTCACAATCTCTTTATAATCCAGAATCGTGGACTTCATGTTGCGGACTTTCTCCCGCTGCTTCCGGTACAGAATATAAGCCTTCGCCACATCCGCGTAGCCCGTCTGGATCAGCACGTTTTCCACGCTGTCCTGAATGTCCTCCACCGTGATCTGGCCTTCCTTTATCTTATCCTGAAAATCCGCCGTCACCCGCAGACCCAGAAGCCCCAGAATATCGTCTCCATACTGTTTGTCCTTCGCCTCAAAAGCCTTGCGGATCGCCTCGCTGATCTTGTCCAGTTTAAACTCCACAATCTGACCGTCACGTTTGATCACCTGAAACATAAAATGCCTCCCATCTTTTTTATGTGCTCCCTAAAGAGTGTTTGAAAATTCATTGTGACGCACGGTTGCCATAAAGCAATTTTCAAATACGCTCCCCCAAAAAGCCATGAGGACATTGTACCAAGATTATCCGTATACGTCAAGCGCCGGATACAACATCTTGTGTTTCTTTTGATTTTATGAACAATATCGTGTACACCTCTGATTCAGCGGTTTTGCAGGAAACTGGCCTCCCTCTGGGCGTTTTCATCCTCCGGGAAGCGAGTCAGATATTCCGCCATTTTCGATTTGGCCGTGGCGAAATCCCGCTTGTACTCATAAGCCACCGCCTCGTTGTACAAAAGCTCCTGCATGTCCTTCTCTTCGGCCTGCTTAAGTCCCAGGGAAATATTCTGCAGGGCCCCATCGTAATTGCCCTCCGCCATGTCGCAGAGAGCCAGCCCGTTGTAGGCCCTGGCCGCGCTGCCCTTTTCTTGGGCGTACTCCTGGTACATGGCCCGGGCGCTGGCGGGATCCTGCTGCTCCAGATAGATTTTCCCCAGAAACAGCCGCGCCTGGCCCTCCCCTTTCTCGGCCGCTTCCAACAGCTCCGACTGGGCATTGGGGTAGTCGCCCATAAAGTAATAAATGCGTCCCCGCTGGTAATAATCCTGGCCGCTTCCGGGGCTTAACTCCAAAGCCCTGGATAAATACGCCTTCCCATCCGCATCCATGTCCCGCTCCCCGTAGGCCTGGTAAATGTCCATAAACATGGCGTAGCTGGAGTCTTTCTCGGCCGCCTGGTCAAAATTGCTCTTGGCCTCGTCGTATTGATCCAGCTGCAGATTGATTTTTCCGATTAAAAAATAACAGCTGGCGTCCGCCCCGAACTCTTTGATTTTCTCGCAGCTGTCCTGCGCCTCCTTCAGGCGTCCGCTCTCGTACTCGGCCACGGCTTTATAGGAGAGCACGTCTTTTTGGAACTTTTTGCCGTCCTCCCCTTCTAAGGCTTCCGCAAAAGAGGCGATGGCCTGCTCGCGCTGCCCCATTTTCAGCTGGGCAATCCCGATTCCCCGCTGGCACATAGGAACCTTCACCTCCCGAATCACCGATTCCTGAAAATCCTTCACCGCCTGCTGGTATTCGCCTTTCTCCAGGCTTTCGCAGGCGCTCTCGTAGGAATTTTTATTTTTCATGCCGCAGGCTGTCAGGGCCAGCGCTGCCGCAATCCACGCCGCCGCCAGCCCGATTTTTTTCCATCTCATAAGCTTATTCCACCGCCAGTCCTTCTTCCTCAATCGCCCGCACCACTTCTTCCACATATTTTCTGCACTGTTCCTGGCTGGCCGCTTCTGCCATCACGCGAATCAGCGGTTCGGTACCGCTTTCCCGCACCAGAATCCGGCCTTCCTGGCCTAACGCCTTTTCCACATTGGCCACAGCCCGCTGCACCCGCTCGTTTTCCCGGGCGGCCTTTTTGTCCGCCACGCGCACGTTCTTTAAAATCTGCGGGAAAATCTGCACTTCGTCGGCTAGATCCTTCAGCCGCGCCTTTTTCTCCACCAGCGCCTCCATCAGCATCAGGGACGTGAGGATCCCGTCCCCGGTGGCGGCATGACGGCTGAAAATAATGTGCCCAGACTGCTCGCCGCCCAGGCTGTAGCCGTTGGCCATCATGTTTTCACAGACGTATTTGTCCCCTACCGATGTCTTCTCATAGGAAATCCCTTCCCGATCCAGCGCTTTATAAAGGCCCAGGTTGGACATGACCGTGGTCACAATCGTGTCGTTGGTCAGCTTCCCCTGCTCCTTTAAATATTTTCCGCAGACATAGAGAATCTTGTCGCCGTCCACCACATTTCCCAGGTGATCCACGGCGATGCACCGGTCCGCGTCCCCGTCGTAGGCAAAGCCCACGTCCAGCTGATTTTCTTTGACCAGCTCCTGCAGCGCCTCTATGTGGGTAGAGCCGCAGTCGGCGTTGATGTTTGTGCCGTTAGGCTCATTGTGGATCACATAGGTCTTGGCCCGCAGCGCGTCAAACACGCTCTTGGCGATGGAAGAGGCGCTTCCGTTGGAGCAGTCCAGTCCCACCTTTTTATTTTTAAAAGAATGGGCCGGTATGGACATCAGATATCCAATGTAGCGGTTTCGGCCCGCTGAAAAATCCACCGTGCGCCCGATGCTCTCCCCGGTGGCCAGGGGGATTTCCGGACTCTCCCCGTCGATGTACCGTTCAATCTGCTCCTCCACCTTGGCCTCAATCTTCTGGCCCAGGCCGTTGATAATCTTAATCCCGTTGTCATAGAAGGGGTTGTGGCTGGCGGAAATCATAATGCCGCAGTCGAAGTCCTCCGTGCGCACCACATAAGAAACGCTGGGCGTGGTGGTCACATGGAGCAAAAACGCGTCTGCCCCGGAAGCGGTCAGTCCCGCGGCCAGCGCGTACTCAAACATATAACTGCTCCTTCTGGTGTCCTTTCCGATGGCGATCTGCGCCTTTTTATTCTGCCCGTAATACCATCCCAGGAAACGCCCCACCCGAAACGCATGCTCCGCCGTAAGCGCCACGTTGGCCTCCCCCCGGAAACCGTCCGTACCAAAATATTTTCCCATTGTTCCACTCACTCCTTTTACCGCTAATTTATATAAGCAATCGCGAAACGATGATCGAAACTTCTTCGTTTGCTCAAAACCGAAATGGGCGTTTCGCAATTCCTTATTAACTGTTTATAACTTTTGAGGATACGCCCCCTGGCGGATCAGCTCTTTAAAGGCTTCCCGGACTGCGTATTTGTCCTCCTGATACGTAACCCCGAACCATGTGTCATCGGTTTTTAACACGGACACCTGCGCCCTCCCGGAGCTCACCAGTCCGTCCACAATGTCCGGCAGCAGATATTCTTTTTTCAGATCTTCCCGGCCATGCTGGGAGAGAAATTCCCGAAATCCGCTCTTAAGCGTCTCCATAAATTCCGGCGTCAGGCCCCACATATTCATAGAAACCAGCGCCCCGGGATCCAGTTCCCGCTCGCCCCCGTCGGGCAGCTCTGCGCTGGCGCCTTTGGCCGTCTTTTTAATATTTCTCGTCTCGTCTACGCCCAGCAGGTTCCCGGCCGTATCCACCGAACAGATTCCGCGGGTCACCGCGCCGTGCTCGCTTAAGGTGTTCCCCAGGATAAATCCGGCCATGCACAGATCCATTTTCCCGGAAGGCGCCCTCTCACTTACAAGATATTCATGAACCCTGTAAAATGCCTCTTTTCCATAGTAATCATCCGCATTGATCACCGCGAAAGGCTCTTTTAACAAATCGCGGGCCGCCAAAACCGCCTGGCCGGTGCCCCAGGGTTTGGTCCTCTCTGGCGGGCAGGCGAATCCTTCCGGCAAATCCGAAAGCTCCTGAAAAGCATAGGCCACCTCCGCCTTTTTCTCAATGCGGCTGCCGATTGCCGCGTGAAAATCCTCTTCTAAATCTTTTCGTATAATAAAGACAATTTTGTTAAATCCCGCCTGCAGGGCATCGTAAATGGAGTAATCCATGATAATCTCTCCGTTTGGCCCCACCGGCTCCAGCTGCTTAATCCCTTTGCCAAACCGGCTGCCAATGCCTGCGGCCATAATCACCAGCGATGTCTTCTTCATCCGTACCGCTCCTTTCTTCCTGGTTCTATGAGGCGATTGCAAAACGCCCCTTCTAGTGTACTGCACCATTCATATTTCGCTAAATGACTTGCCTGAATTTCCATCTGCCACGTTGGCTTCAATCGACGATGCCACCGCATCGCCTCACTTAGGCCGCCTTGCAGATTGAAAATCCATTCTGCGTCATTTTGCTGAAAATGAACGGTACAGTACACTAGTTTTCTTCGTTTAAATGGCTCAGCCGCAGCGCCTGGTCAGCCGCGGTCAAGCTGTCGATAATTTCTTCCAGATCGCCGCCCAGCACGGCTTCCAGCCGGTGCAGCGTCAGTTTGATCCGGTGGTCCGTCACCCGTCCCTGAGGGAAATTATAGGTGCGGATCTTCTCCGAGCGGTCGCCGGTGCCCACTTGGCTTCTTCTGGCCTCCGCCTCCGCGTCGTGCTGTTTTTCCAGCTCCATCTCATACAGCCGGGACCGAAGCACCTTCAGCGCTTTTTCCTTGTTCTTCAGCTGGGACTTCTCATCCTGACAGGAAATCACAATCCCTGTGGGGATATGGGTCAGACGCACGGCGGAGTCTGTGGTGTTTACGCACTGTCCTCCGTTGCCCGACGCCCGGAACACGTCAAATTTGCAGTCGTTCATATCCAGCTGGAAGTCGATTTCCTCCGCCTCGGGCATAATCGCCACGGTAATGGTGGATGTGTGGATGCGGCCTCCGGACTCCGTTTCCGGCACCCGCTGCACCCGGTGCACGCCGCTTTCGTATTTCAGCCGGGAATAGGCGCCGTTTCCGTTGATCATGAAAATCACTTCCTTAAAACCGCCGATCCCGTTTTCGTTCTGGCTTAGCATTTCCGTTTTCCACCGCTGATTTTCCGCGTATTTCACATACATCCGGTAAATGTCCGCCGCAAAAAGGGCCGCCTCATCGCCGCCGGCGCCGGCGCGGATTTCCACGATTACGTTTTTGCTGTCGTTGGGGTCTTTGGGCAGCAGCAGGATCTTCAGCTTCTTTTCCAGCTCCGCCATGTCCTTTTTGGCCTGGGACAGCTCTTCTTTTAGCATTTCCCGCATTTCCTCGTCGGACTCTTCCTCCAGCATGGCCAGGCTGTCTTCCTCTGTCTGCCTGCATTTCTTATACTCCCGGTATGCGTCCACAATGGGCTGCAGGTCGCTTTGCTCTTTCATCAGCTTCTGAAAACGCTCCTGGTTATTGGCCACGTCCGGCTCCCCCAGTTCCCCTAAAACCTCCTCAAATCGAATCAGCAAATTTTCTAATTTATCAAACATGCCTTCCTCCTAATTTGTCACTTATATCCCAAAACAACCCGGTCAAGCCTCGACAAATCCCGGACAATCCGCACCTGCCGAAAGCCCCGCTCCTTCATATGCGCCCGCACCCAGTTTCCCTGATCCGCGCCGATTTCCAAAAGCATCGCGCCGCCCGGCTCCAGATAATCCCATCCCTTTTCCAAAAGCCTCCGGTAAAAATCCAGCCCGTCCACCCCGCCGTCCAGGGCCAGGCGCGGATCGTAGGCGGAGACTTCCTCCATCAGGGCGTCAATCTCTCCGCCCGGTATATACGGAGGGTTGGACACAATCATATGAAACTTCCCCTCCACATTTTCAAATAAATCGCTGTGCAGAAATTCCGCCGGAATCTGCAGCCGCCGGCTGTTTTCTTTGGCCACAGCAAGGGCCTCCCGGGAGATGTCCGCACCCACGCCCTGCACGCCTTCGCTTCCGTAGAGCAGACTTAAAAGGATGCAGCCGCTTCCGGTGCACATATCCAGCACGCGGCTTTGGGGCCGCAGACGCTTTCGGGCCTCCTCGACCAGAATTTCCGTGTCCGGCCTTGGAACCAGCACATGGGCGTTGACCATGAATTTCAGCTCCATAAACCAGGCGTACCCCAAAATGTGCTGCAAAGGCTCCCGGCGGCCGCGCCTTTTAAGATAATCGCCGTACCGCTCCAGCCGCTCCTGGCGCGCCTCTTCCTCCAAGGGGTCCTGCCTGTGGGCGTAATAATAAGCGCGGCTGATCTGCCAGACTTCTTCCATCAGACGCCAGGCATCCAGCCCTGCGTTCGGCACGCCTTTTTTCTCCAGGAAATCCCGGCCCTCTTCCCAGACATTCCCCAGCGTCAGCGGTCGAACCATTCTCATGCCGAGAGCTCCCCGTCCACTTTGCGGCTTTTGTCCAGACCTTCTCTAGGCACGGAAGTGTCTTCCTGCCCGGCCAGATAGGCCCGCCAGTTAAACACCGCCTCCACCGCCTGGATGGCCACTTCGGCCATATCGGGATCCGGCTCCCGGGTAGTCAGCTTCTGCAGGGCCAGCCCCGGCTTGCTTAAAAGCCCCATCACGCCTCCGTCGCTGTTTCCCGCCAGGCGGATAAATTCATAGGAAATCCCGGCCACCAGCGGCAGCAGCGCAATCCGCAGCAGCACCTGCAGCCATTTTTCCTCAATGGGCAGCAATGTGATGCCAAAATGAACAATCACGCTGACAACCATCACAAACAGCAGAAAGCTGGTGCCGCATCGTTTGTGCTGGCGGGAGCTTTTCATCACGTTTTCCACGTTTAACTCGAGGCCGTTTTCCACGCAGTTGATGCATTTATGCTCCGCCCCGTGGTACATGAACACCCGCTGTATATCCTTCATCTTGGAAATCAAAATCAGATACGCCATGAAAATCCCAATGCGCACCAAAGCCTCCGAGACGGCAAACGCCATGTCCGACTTGGTAAACATTTTCACCGCCTGAGACACCCAGTAAGGCAATACCATAAACAAGCCGATCGACAGTATTAAGGACACAAAAACCGTGCCGTACATCAATAAATCTTCGGTGCGCTGGTTTTTCTCCTGCTCCTTCGTCTTCTCCTCTTCTTCATAAAAGGAAGCCGAATACATCAGGCACTTGGTCCCCACTACAAGAGAGTCCACAAAGCTGACCACGCCCCGCAGCAGCGGCCATTTCATCCATTTATGCTTGCCGAACACGCTTTTGTAATCTTCGATCTTGACCTCAATTTCCCCGTCGGGCTTTCGCACGCCCACGGAGTACACATCCCCATGGCGCATCATAATCCCTTCCATCACTGCCTGACCGCCGATATTCGATGACTTCATTCATACCTCCATACGAAAAATAGGGCGAGGTTACCCACCTCACCCTGTACATTCCACGCGATGCCCGCCAAAGCAGACATATAATTACTGAATACCATATTTTTTATTAAATTTGTCAATGCGTCCGCGTGCCTGTGCGGCCTTCTGCTGTCCCGTGTAGAATGGATGGCATTTGGAGCAAATTTCCACATGGATATCTTGCTTTGTGGAGCCTGTGGTAAATGTATTGCCGCAGTTGCAGGTCACCGTCGCCTGATAGTATTCTGGATGGATGCCTTCTTTCATGATTTTCACCCCTGTTCTGTTTCTTAATATCTTCGTTTTATGATTACTTCATGTAAACGGTCAACAAATTATAGCATATTTTGTATGGGAATGCAATATCTTTAAATAAATTTCTGTTTCCGGGCGATCTGCACGAACTCCGCGTTGGTCCTCGTCCTTGTAAACATGTTCAAAATCTGCTCCACCGCTTCTTCCGCCTTCAGGCCGTTTAAGGCTTTGCGCATATTGTAGACGGCCTCCTGCTCTTCCCGGGTAAGAAGCAGATCTTCCCTCCGGGTGCCGGATTTTACAATGTC
The DNA here is from genome assembly GCA_964407765.1 of uncultured Lachnospiraceae bacterium. Lineage (GTDB taxonomy): Bacteria > Bacillota > Clostridia > Lachnospirales > Lachnospiraceae > MGBC164599. The sequence continues at coordinate 33,335 of CAYOWU010000023.1, read as the reverse complement.
GATGGCGGGGAAAACCCGTTTCTCCTGCAGCTTCCGATCCAATGCCAGCTCCATGTTTCCGGTGCCTTTGAACTCCTCGTAAACCACATCGTCCATCTTACTGCCGGTATCCACCAGCGCCGTGGCAAGAATTGTCAGACTGCCTCCCTCCCGCATATTCCTGGCGGCGCCGAAAAAACGCTTGGGCATGTGAAGAGCCGCCGGGTCCAAGCCGCCGGACAGCGTTCGGCCGCTGGGCGGAACCGTCAGATTATAGGCCCTGGCCAGGCGGGTGATGCTGTCCAGAAGGATAGTCACGTCCTTCTTATGCTCCACCAGCCGCTTGGCGCGCTCAATCACCATCTCCGAAACTCGCTTATGGTGCTCCGGCAGCTCATCAAACGTAGAATAAATTACCTCCACATTTTTCCCCACAATGGCCTCCCGGATGTCTGTGACCTCCTCGGGCCGCTCGTCGATCAAAAGAATAATCAGATGCATCTGCGGACTGTTTTTCAGCAGAGATTTGGCCACGTCTTTAAGAAGCGTGGTCTTCCCCGTCTTGGGCGGAGACACGATCATGCCCCTCTGGCCCTTTCCGATGGGACTGATCAGATCCACAATCCGCATGGCCATGCTTCCCCCGGCCCGCTCCAACACCAGCCGCTCGTTGGGGAAAATCGGCGTCATGTCCTCAAAATTATAGCGGCGCATCTCGTTAGGCGAAACCCCATTGATGGACGTCACGTACAAAAGGGCGCTGAACTTCTCCGACTGGGTTTTAATCCGTATATTTCCCTGGAGAATGTCACCCGTTTTCAGGCCAAACCGGCGAATCTGGGACGGGGAAACGTACACGTCGTTTTCACCGGGCAGATAATTGGCGCAGCGGATAAACCCATATCCATCCGGCATCACTTCCAAAATCCCGTTGGCCTTCTGGCCGCTGTCCAGCTGCGCCGCGTCTATGGGCGCTTTGTCCACAGGAACCCTGTCTGTCTGCGTTCTCTCCGCAGGGGCCCTGTCCGCCTGCGCCCTCTCCGCGGAAGTTCTGTCCGCCAAAACTTTTTCCTGGGCATGGTCTGCCGCCGGTTTTTCCGCCTCCGGCTTGTCCTGCTCCTTCTCTTTTTCATCCGCTTCCAGCATTACTTCCACCAGCTGGCTTTTCTTCAGTGCAGAAATGCCTTTCAGCCCTCTTTTTTTTGCCAAATCCCGCAATGTCGTCACCGACAAGGATTCATACTTCTCTCTCATGAATTCACTCTTTTCCTTAAAAAATATGCAGCATCCATTCACGCGCATAAGAGAATCCTGCGCAGCAGGATTCTCCGCCGCAGTGCGATCCCGCGAGGATTTTTTGTCTTACAGGGAATTCCAAAGAAATTTCCTATTAAGATAAAATGCCAGAGTCCAATTCGCCGGACTCCCATGCCGTATCGCTGCATCAAAATAGTTCCACAATCCTATATGGGTAATCTGTCCGAATCGACAGTGAATGTGCGCCTGACATTTAAGAACGGATGATAAACGCCAGGCCGGATCAGTTCCTGAATAGTTACGAATACACTTATATTAGCACATAATCTTCCAAAAGAAAAGCCCTACTTTCCTTTTCCGGGATATTTTCCCAGACATTGAAAGAAAAAACTCTTCTCATATCCATACGCAAAGAACTGCCGCCGACAAAGAAGCAGCGTATTCTCATTGTCCGTGGCAAACGCCTGGAAGCTGTACACCGTCTCCACTGGGTTCGCCCCCTGTCGCGCCGTAAAGACAACGCTTCTGTAAATCTCGCACAACGGCGTGACCGCCCCCAAAGTAAGCGCCGCCGACAGCGCCAAAGCCGCCCATTTCCCATAGTCCGCCCTGCACGTAAGCGCATAGCGTGTCAGACAAACGGACAAAATCAGCAGCGCCGGCAGAGACGCCCGCATGGCGAAATCGTTGGCCCCCGTCATTTTATACAGAGGAATCAGCGCCAGGGACGCCAGCGCCACCCACAAATAGGCGTATTTTCTCAGACACTTTCGCAGAATCCAAGCGTAAACCCCCACTTCCAGAAGCAAAAAGAGCAGATACGCCGGCAGCCATTTTTTCCACGGATAAAACTGAAAAATCCAGCCCTGCAAAGACACGCTGCCCGCATTCGACAGATAAAAGCTTCCGAAAACCAGCAGCATCGCCAGCGGAAGCAGCGCGTTTTCCCAGGCCAGCGCCTTCTTAAAGCTCTGCCCGCGCCGGAAGATTGAGTAGACGGCCAGCGGAACCATTCCAAAAGTCGCAAACGGCGAATAGGCAAACGCCAGACTGCACAAACCCGCCGTGGTTTTATTGCCGCGCATGTTTAACAGCAGGGCCGTCAAAAGCCAGATGGGGATGGCCTGATTGAAAACCCAATACAAAACCGTGGTGTGGGAGGAATACTGAAAATACGTGCACCACCATTCCAGATGCGCCCCAAAGGCAAACCGTCCTTTTAAAAGCCAGTATCCCAACATGTCCAGGCCGCTGAAGCATATGAAAATCACAGGCGCCGCCCAGAAATGCCGTTTCAGACGCCGGTGAATCTGATACAAGACCAACATCACGCCCAGATACGCCCAGGCCAGCAAAAAAATATTGGCCAGCAGCTCATTTCCGGCGAATAATTTCGCCAGCAGCGCCGGAGGAAGCCAGAAGCAAAAATAATACACAAAGGCCGCGCTGCCGCCTCCCAGCACGTCCCGCACCGCCTGCCTCTGGGAAGAAAAATCAAAAAACACCGGCCAGGGCTGCCGCACCAGATCCCGGTAAATGGGATTCCGCACAAAATAATCGGAATTTTGATAGGAAAACCCGCCGATTCCGCTAAACATCAGCCAGGCAAAAACCGCCACGCCCACAATAATCCAATATTCCGGCCGAAAATGAATGCCCACAGGACTTCTCTTTTTTCGCTCCTCGCACAAATACCGCCCCATGCTTCCAAAAGCCGCCAGCCACAAAACTCCCAAAGGCAAGGCCAGCCACAGGCGCAGCCAGCCGAAAAAGAAAATGAGAACCGGCAAAAAAACATACGCCAGCGATAAAGCCATCCCTGGGTCCTGCCGCAAAAGCCTGCCCTGCTCCCCCACTTTGCACTTCATAGTCATCCAAATATCACTCATCGAATCTTCTGCACACCCTCCTTATTGCTCTCGCTGATAATATAATGGGGCCGCTCCTTTACTTCCACATAGACTTTTGCCAGATACTGTCCCATAATGCCTATACAAAAAAGCTGTACGCCGCCAATAAATGTGACAATGCAGGCCAGAGACGGCCAGCCGGCCACCGGATCCCCGTAAATCCATTTGCGCACGATGATAAAACAGATGGCGACAAACGATAAAAATGTGAAAAACAGGCCACTGTAGGAAGCCAGCGCCAGCGGAACCTGCGAAAAGCTCACGATCCCATCCAGCGAATATTTCAAAAGCTTCCAGAAGCTCCATTTCGTCTCTCCCGCCGCACGCTCCACGTTTTCGTACGGATACCAGTAGGTTCGGTAACCCACCCAGCCGAAGATTCCCTTGGAAAACCGGTTGCGCTCTCCGATGGCCGTCAGCGCGTCACACATCTCCCGCTTCATCAGCCGGAAATCCCGGGCGCCGTCCACCAGATCCACATCCGTAATCCGATTCATCAGCTTATAGAAAATCCGAGCGAACATGGAGCGGATCGGCGGCTCCCCCTTACGGGTCACCCGGCGGGTGGCCACACTGTCATACTCCCCTGACTCCAGATAGGCAAGCATGTTCTTTAAAAGCCTGGGCGGATCCTGCATATCCGCGTCCATCACCGCCACATAGTCCCCGCGCACATTGCAAAAACCTGCGTACATGGCCGCCTCCTTCCCAAAGTTCCTGGAAAAAGAAAGATACTTAACCCGCCCATCCTTCTTTGCCAAATCCCGCAAAATCTCAAGTGTCCCGTCTTTTGACCCGTCGTCCACAAACAAAAATTCAAATGTATGCCCCGCCATCCCATCCGCCACCCGACACAGCTCCGGGTACAGAATCGGCAGCGTTTGTTCTTCATTGTAGCAGGGTATAATAAGGCTAATCATCCAATCCCTCCCCACGTAGCTTGTTTTGTATTCTATCAAATACTCGGACTCTTTGCAACATGTGGTAACAGTTCAGCCATGCGCTATCCCGAGACAGCCACGCGCCAAACTGCGTTTTTTGCAGTTTGGGCGCATATTTTTGTGACAGTGAAGCCGGAAGGCTGAACTGTTGCAACATGTGAAATAATTGCTTCCATATCTATTGACAAACTCGTCCCCAGATAATATAATCATAGAGTATGTTTCCGATGGAATAATTGTTCGTGTCTCTTCATCGGTGAGATAGCAGCACAGTAATACCATTCAGCAAGCATTGAACAGTTACGCTAAAATTACAGAGATGGGAGGTGTGCCAGTTGGCTAATATTAAATCTGCAAAAAAAAGAATTTTAGTAAACAGGACAAGAGCTGCCCGGAATAAAGCGATTCGCTCCGCTGTGAAGACTTCTATCAAGAAAGTTTACGCAGCCATCGACCAGAAAGACAAAGAAGCGGCAAACGAAGCCTTGAAAAACGCTGTATCCACAATCAGCAAAGCTACATCAAAGGGTGTTTATCATAAAAATACTTCATCTAGGAAAATTTCCCGCTTAAGCAAAGCCGTCAACGCTCTTGACTAATTTTCTAAGAAGGACAGCCATTCCGTCTGTGGCTGCCCTTTTTTACTTTATTTAAGAAATTCCATTGAAATCCCCTATAAGATAAATGCCCTCCAGGCGGAGAGTCCGATGCGGCTGGATTCTTTTTTACAGGAAATCCGGCGAACTGTATTTCACGATCAAAAGCTCCACACTCAGCACGTCCCCCAGCCGGCCGGTTTTCACATCCTCTTCCGCATTGGCAAAATCCTCCACCGCCCGTCTCAGCTCCCCGTCCTCATACCTCTGCGCACAGCGGACGCAGCTTTTTGCCGCAAAGCCCGGAATCCCCAGAGTTTTGCTGATTTCCTGCTGCCCTTTGCCTTCCTTTAGCATTTCTTTCGTCTGCATCAGCTGCCTAAACTGGCGGGCCAGCAGATACAAAATCCGCATGGGCGGCTCCTTAAGCGCCAGCAAATCTTCGTAAAGATCCAGCGCCTTTTTCTGATTTTTCTCCGTCACCGCCCGAACCATGTCGAAAATCTTATTGGAGATCTGGGGCACGCACACCGCCTCAATGTCCTGTGCGCAAATCCGATCCCGGCCCATGGTGTAGCAGAGAAGCTTCTCCGCCTCTTGGTAAATATTTCCCATGTTGGTCCCCACTGTGGCCATGAAAAGCTCCATATCCTGCTGGGTGATCCTTCGGCCTCCCTTTGAAAAAATCCCCAGCGCCCACCGCATCAGCGCCTTTTCATTTTGAACGGCAAACTCCGCAACTCGGCCGATTTTCCCAACGGCTTTGTACATCCGGCTTCTCTTATCTACCTGGTCTTCCACAAAAATCATGCAAAGATACTCCGGAACCTGCTTCATATAATCCGCCAGCTGGTCGCATTTGTTTTTGAAAAATCCGCTGTCCTCCACCAGAATAATCCTTCGCTCCGCAAAAAAAGGCATCGTCTCCGCCAGCTCAATCAACGGGTCCACCTCGATTTTCCTGCCCTGGTAGACCGCCATATTCATTGTGTCCCCCTGGGGATTCAGCGCCTCCAGCAGCTTATGTTTGCACTGACGCTTGAGAAACCCCTCCTCCCCGTACAACAAATATGCATTTTTAAAACTCCCCGTCTGAATGTCCTGCTGTATATTCTTCATTGCCCCTCCTACTTTTGCAGATATGCCTCCGCCTGCATTCTTTTATCTCTTACTTTTAAAGTAACCGCTCCGCTGTCTTTTGTCAAGAACACATGGCATTTGTTTTTTTCCAGACGCTGCAGCGTATCTGGGTGGGGATGTCCATATGTGTTTGTGGCGCTGGAAGAGGCCACGGCGATCTCGGGGCGCACTTTTTTAAGGAATGGCTCTTTCGTGGAATACCGTGAGCCGTGATGGGCCACCTTCAGAAAATCGCAGTCGGTCAAAACGGCGGCCATTTTCGCCTCCTGAGTTTCGCCGATATCCCCGGTGAACATGCCCTGAAAGCCTCCGTATTCCAGCAGAAGCGTCAGAGAATCCTCGTTCACGTCCCCGGTCTGCCCCCGGGCCGCCGGCGATAAGGCCCGCCAGCAAATCCCATTCCCTGCCGCCTGATCCCCCGCACGCATATACCGCACCGCCGCGCCCGCCCGCCTGGCCAGCGCCGCCAGCTTTTTCTGCGCCGGGTCTTCTTTTTCAAGACGGGGCATCACCAGGCATTGAATCTTCAGGGAGGTCTGGCCTGTGCGGATCAGCTCGAATATTTCCTCCAGCCCATTGATGTGATCCGCGTCCGTATGGCTGACAAACGCCGCATCCACCTGGGAAATCCCCTGGCTTTTCAAAAAAGGCAAAATCCGATACTGGCCCACCTTTCCCTGACTGCTGCTGCCCCCGTCCACCAGATAGCATTCCCCTTTTGGCGAACAAACGACGGCTCCGTCCCCCTGGCCCACATCCAGACAGGTAATCTCCAGCTCCTTGCGCCCGCGAACGCAGAGCAAAATTGTTCCCGCGAGCCAGAAGAAAAGAAACAGCCCGCCGCTTAAAAACCGCCTGCTGGCGCCATGCCCTTTGGATAAAACGCGGCGCCGGCGCAAAGAGCAGGCTCTGCACTTGCCGGAATTTACGCAGCGCAGCGCTAAAATCCCAACCGCCAGGAAAACGTAATACAAAAGCGCCTGCCACATTTTTGGCCGCCCCACAATCAGAACCCCGAAGGGAAGCTTTCCGGCTATCCCGCATAAAAATTTATAAAAATCCAGCAGCAGGCAGCCCGGAAGCAGAATAATTTTCGCCAGCGACGTCCGCCACATCCCCACCGCCGCCCCCAAAACGCCGGACGCCAACACAACCGCCAGCGTGGGCACAGCCAGCAGGTTCACTAAAATCCCGTACAGCGGGATTTCATAATAAAACCAGACGGACAGAGGCAGCGTCGCCGCCTGCACCGCAATCCCCATCTGCAAAGCTCCTTGAAAAGCGCGAAAGGGCTTTGTCTTTTCCTTGGAAACGAAAAACGCCTTTTCCAGCTGCGGCAAAATCAATCCCGCGCCGCAGATGCAGCCACAGGACAGCAGAAATCCGCTGTAATACAGGTAAACCGGATTGTCCAGCAGCACAAGGATGGCCGACAGGGCAAGGGCGCTGAGCAAATCGTAGCTTCTGCCCGCCGCCTTTGCCGCCATGGCCAGCCCGAACATCCCCAACGCCCGCATGGTGGCCACGCTCTCCCCGGTCAGCATTCCATAGAACGTCATCGCCGTCACCGCCAAAACCGCTGCCGGCCGAATCCCCAGGCCAAGCCGCTGCAAAAGCCCGAAAGTCAGCATCCCCAAAAGCCCCAGATGCATGCCGGATATGGAAATCATATGGGAGAGGGAGCCCTTGGCCAGCAGGTTTTTCTCTTCCTGACCCAGCAGACGTTTCTCCCCGGTAACCATGGCGCAGAGAATCCCCGCGTGCTCAGGCGCGGCCTCTTCCAGTGAACGGCTCAGCCTCTCCCGCATCTGGCGCATCCCCTCCCGGAAACGCCAGGTCTGTTCTTGGCACAGCAGCAGATCCCGACCGCTCATCCGATAGTGGATTTTCTTCGTCTGATAATACAAGCGGCTGTCAAACTCCCCGGGATTTCTGGGGCCGTCGATGCTTTTAAGCTTTCCCCGCACCCGCACCCAGGCGCCCAGCGGCCAGATGCTTTCGCACTCCTCCTGCATATAGACAAGAACGTCTTCGATTGGTTTTTGTTGATTTTTTGCTTGATTGGCAGAATTTTTATGAATCTGAGATTCCAGAAAGACATCTTTTAGCCAGATGCCCATAGAATTTTCCGAATAGTTATATTGATAGATCCGTCCGTAAATGACCGCCTGCCCATTTCCCCCGGAAAGCTCCCCTTCCGATTGTGCGCCGGGCTTTTGCCTGACAGGCATAATCCCTGTCAGATCTCCCAGCGCTATTCCCGCCAGAAACAGCAGGCATAGCCAGCACATTGGCCGTTTCACTGTCCGCCCACTTCCCTTCCCTCGTCGACCAGCTCCTGGTTTTTTTCATAAAACTGATCGAAATTCATCTTTTCCCCGTAGGTGATGTCTGTAATACCCTCAATGGAAAGCTGCACCTTTTTCACGCGGCAGGCGTCAATCAGAGAATTTACGATGGAGTAAACCGGAAGCTCCGCCTTTAAGGGCAGCGCCTCTTCCACAAAGCTCCGACCGAAATTCACATAACAAATCCCCTCCATGGTGGTCACAGACACAATTTTTGCGCCGGGGGGCAGCGTGGGGCTGGCGTCGCCTTTGGGTCCTTTTAAGAGCTGCTCCACCACCACCGTCTCCAGCGTCACATTCCTGTCAAAATATACCTTGCGCTCCTCCTTCACCAGCTTCTCGCCGTCCTCACTGGCAAAGTAAAGCGTCACATCCGCTTCCTGGTAGGAGTTTAAATTCTCCCCGGAACTCTCCAGGAAGCTCTCCTCATTCATAATGCCGATGGGCTTTTTGTTGGAGTCCAGAAAAGGCTTGCTGTCCACCTGGAATTTCACATACTGGATATCTGGGAGCTGGGCGAATATTTTTACCACGCCCGCCCGGACCAGCACTTCCCGCGCCGCGTCCATCTGCAGATATTCCTTGCTGAAATCCAGATTCAAAACCCCGTCATGCACGCTGTGAGTGATAATCTCCACGTCCTCCGGCAACAGGCTGACATCGTCCTCTTCGTGCTCCTTATTGTTCAGCAGCTTCATAAAATCCTGGATCATATACTCCGTTGTCTCTTTTTCCGGTATATAAGCGGCCTTCATCAGCTCGGTTTTTGTTTGGTCGATATAATAAAAATAATAATCCGAATCCGGCGCGTCTTCCCCGCGCTCCGGCAGGGAGCATCCGGTCAGGGCAATTAAAAGCAGAAAAAATAAACAAACCCACTTTTTCATGGCAACCTCACTTAGGGAATGTACAGGATCGGAATCCGCACAGTAAACGTGGTCCCTTCCTCTTCCCTGCTATTTACATTAACCGTTCCGTGGTGCATCAAAATGGCGCTTCTGGCAATGGACAGCCCCAAACCGGTGCCGCCGATTTCCCGGGAATGGGACTTATCCACTCGGTAAAACCGCTCAAAAATTTTCCCCAGGGAATCCTCGGGGATGCCCATGCCGGAATCTGAAACCGTCACATAGAAATACTTATGATCCGCGTCCAGCGACGCCCGCACCCATCCGTCGTCCACGTTGTATTTGATTCCGTTTTCCACCAGGTTAGAGATAGCCAGCGTAAACTTCACCTCGTCCACATCGGCCTGAACCGGGCGGAAACTGTCCAGGATCAGGTCAATGTTCCGCTTGTCCGCAATGGGACGCAGCCGTTTTAAGATACGCTCCAGCAAATCGTTGATGTTTAAATGCTCAATATGAAGCTCAGAAGCCCTTTTATCCAGCTTCACCAGGGAGAGCAGATCCGTGATAATTTTGCTTTCCCGGTCAATCTCCGCCGTTATGTCCCGAAGAAATTCCTGGTACAGCTCTTCCGGGACATTTTCCTGCCCCACCAGGGAATCCGCAAGCACCTTCATGGAGGTCATAGGGGTTTTCAGTTCGTGGGACACATTGGAGACAAACTCCTGCCTGGATTCATCCAAAATCTTCATCCGGTTCAGCATTTTATTGAACGCGTCCGTGATAAGCTCCGTCTCCGTATAGTCCTTTACGAAGATATCCCCTTTCTGATACCCGTCGGTTATCTCCTCAATGGCTTTTGTAATTTTATTAAAAGGTTTCACCAATACCCGGGACGCAATGTACGAGAACACCACCACGATCAGCGCGATGATCCCCTGAAACAACATGCCGTTTCTTTCCAGAAATTCAATAGACGAAGAAATCTCCCCTGTAGAAATGCTCACAAGCATAACCCCCTGCACATCTTTTTGCCCGGGGTTTTTAAGCGGAATGGTCAATTCCAGATAATCATTTTTCTTATTATAATTGCTAGTGTGCCGCCCATCCATGCACCGGATCACATCGGCGGCAACCACTGTTTTCCCCTCGTCCAGCCCATAGGTGTCTTTCACAATCTTAAAGTAATTGTTGATCAGCAGAATCCTCCCGTTATAGACATTGGAGAGAACTTCCAGCTGCTTTTCAATCACGCCCGACTTCGGGTCTTCCAGATAGCCTGCGCCCATGAGCTGGTTGCAGAGAATGTCGCACTGGTTGCGCACATTGCTGATGCGCAGGGAAACCGCGCGTTTCTCATAGGACTGTATAACCGCTTTCGATAAAACGATGCCAGGCACAATCCCCAGCGCAATCATAATAATCATAATGCGAAAACGCACGCTATTGAAGAATTTCATCCTTTTTCTCAGCATCCCGCATACAACCTATCCCTGAAAATAATAGCCCACTCCCCATTTCGTGTGCACATATTTGGGTTCACTGGGGTTCGTCTCAATCTTTTCCCGAAGTCTCCGGATGTGCACATCCACCGTCCGCACATCCCCCGGATACTCATAGCCCCACACGATATTTAAAAGATTCTCCCTGCTGTACACTTTATTTGGGTTGAAAACCAAAAGCTCCAGCACGTCAAACTCCTTGGCCGTCAGATTAATCTCCCTGCCGGAGATAAACACGCGCCTTCCCTCACAGTCTAGGCGCAGCTCGCCCACTTCCACGGTTTTTGCCTTCTCCTGGGCATTTCCCTCCTGATGGGCGCGGCGCATAATCGCCTTGATGCGCGCTTTCACCTCCAGGATGTTAAAGGGTTTGGTGATGTAATCATCGGCCCCATATTCCAGTCCCAGGATTTTATCCATATCTTCGCCCTTGGCCGTCAGCATGACGATGGGGACATTGGAGAAATCCCGAATCTGCTGGCATACCTCCAGCCCATCCATCTTCGGCAGCATGATATCCAGCAAAATAATGTCGTAGTGGTTTTCCTGGGCAAGCTCTAGGGCCTCTTCTCCGTCATAAGCGCAGTCCACTTTCATGTCGTCCTGTTCTAGGCTAAAGCGAATGCCCTTTACTATCAACTTCTCGTCGTCTACCACCAATACCCTTTTACTCATGAATGATTCCCCTCCAAATCAAAGCCTCTTTATTATTTATCCAACAGAGATCGCGTCTCTGATTTTATTGAATACGCCATCTTTGATGCCGTCCACCTGCTTGATGTCCTCGATGGACCCAAATGCGCCGCAGCTCTCCCGATAGGAAATAATGGCCTGCGCCCGGCTCTCTCCAATGCCGTTTAGCGTCTGCAAAGCCGCCGCGTCCGCAGTGTTGATGTTCACTTTCCCGTCATCGGCCGGCGCCTGGGCCGCCTCCGCGGCCGTCTGAGATGGCTCCACAACCGCCTGGGGCTCCCCCGCGCAGCCGCACGTCACCTGTATCGTCGGGCTGAACTCTATGGACTCCATCGCCTCTTTTAACATGGCTTTAAAAGTCTCCGGATCCATGGCCGAATCCAGGCTCTCCCGACCCTCTTCTTCCGTCTCTTGGTCCTGCTCCAGCTCAAACGCAGGCGCCTGGGATCTCTTCCCGCAGCCGGCGCATAACAGGCATATCGCCGCAATAACAGCGCAAATATATGCTTTTTTCTTCATAAACAGTTCTCCTTGTCCGTTTTTTTGTAAATAGCTCCTGACAAACGAGAACCATGCATAACCAATTCTCATTTTAACGAATGATTCCGAGTTTTACAATAGCAAATGAGAAAAATTATATTTTTTTAAGAAAAAACGGGGCGGTTTCCCGCCCCATAAGCTCGCCTTAGAATCGGCATTAACAAGTCGCTCCACCCTTTTCGTGAAGTTTTGCGTCCAGAATTTCCTGTTTCCTTCCCAGCACATCGTCGGATAATATTTCCGCCTCCACATGATCGAATCCCAGTCTTTCAATGGTCTGGGCGAATCTTTCTCCTGTTTTTCCCTGTTCCCGGTACAAAAGGATAATTTTCTCCACCGTCTTAAGCGTTTCTTCCTCAGACGTAAAAATTTTACTCAGAGCTTTTCCGCGCGCTATGCTTTTTCCCCATCTTCCTCCGATGTAGATTTTGTAGCCGGTTGTGCCGTCCGCGATGGCGTCAAAATGGCAGTTGTCCACGCATCTTCCACAGTTGTTGCATACCTCCCTGTCAATCTCCAAAACGCCGTCCACCACTTTGGCGGCTCCGATGGGACAGATTTTCTCCACGGAACATTTCTTACAGCCATTGCACGCTTCTTCATCAAAGTTCGGAATCAGCTGTCCTACGATTCCCACATCATTGAGTTCCGGCTTTACGCAGTTATTTGGACATCCGCCCACTGCGATTTTAAATTTATGGGGCAGTTTCACCTGGCGGTATCCTTCATAAAAGGCTTTGTGAACCTTCTCGGACAAATCGAATGTGTCAATCCTTCCATACTGACAGGTTGTGCCTTTGCAGGAAACCACCGGCCGCACTTTTGATCCGGTTCCGCCTGTGGCGAGTCCCGCCGCTTCAATAAAGGCACGGAATTCATCAATTTTCTCATAGGGAATCCCCTGCACCTCCACGGTCAGACGTGTGGTGTATACCACGTTGCCGTTGCCGAATTTTTTGGCCGCTTCCCCGATGGCCACATGCTGATCCGCGGTCAGCTTTCCGTTTACCGTAATGACCCTGCCTGAAAAATTATCCGTTCCCTTATTGCTCAAAAATCCCAGAGCCTTTACCCTTTTTTCATCTTCCTTGCTTACTGTAAGCGTCGCCATATCCTCTTACCTCCTTAATCTTCTTCCAAGTCGTTAAATGTAGTCCCGCCTTCCAATGCGCGCGTATTCTCATATCCGTAGTGTTTTAACCGGTTCTGAAGCAGATACGCCCTTTTTCCTCTCGCACAGACCAAAAGCAGCTTTTCGTCTTTTTCAAAGCCTTCCACAGGCCCGTTCACATCCGTAAGATTCACATATGGAGCGCCTTCTATGGACGGAGCCGGAGAAGCGTCCACAATTTTGTACTCTCCCGCTTCCCCTGCCATAAACTGCGCGGGCGTAATGGTTTCAAATTCTCCATTTATCTTATTTTGCAGTATGTTAATCATATGTGCGAAAGGATGGATAGCCGTGGAAAACGGAGGCGCATACGCGAAATCCAGATTTTCCAGATCGGAAACCTTGGCATTCATGCTTAAGCCCACTACCGCAATGTCCACCATCTTGTCCACCGCACCCTTGCCCAGGCACTGAATTCCCAGAAATCTGCCGCTTTTTTTGTCTGCAATCATTTTCACTATGAAAGTAGCCGCCCCTGGATAATAATGGGCTTTGTCGTCCACCACGCCAATCACCGTAATCGGATCGTAGCCCGCCTCTTTGGCCGCCGCTTCCGTCAATCCGGTCCTGCCCGCATTCATCTGCAAAAGCTTCACAACGCCTGTGCCTAAAACGCCGGGAAATGCAAAGCTGCCGCCGTTTATATTCTTAGCCGCAATCCTTCCTTCAATGTTGGCGGAAGAGCCCATAGGCGACCAGGCTTCTTTGCCCGTCATGCGGTTGGTAACCATGGCGCAATCGCCCAGCGCATAGATGTCCTCGTCGTTGGTCTGCAGATATGCGTTCACCTTAACCGTCCGATTATCCGCCAGCTCTATTCCCGAAGAAGCCAAAAACTCCGTGTTGGGGCGAATTCCCAACGCCATGACCACTGCGTCCGCCTTAATCGCCCTTTTGTCGGTCTGCACTTTCTCCACTTTGCCCTCACCCAGCACAGCTTCCAGTTTCGTATTTGTCAAAACCATAATCCCGTTTTCCGCTAAATGGTTTTCTGCGTAAACGGCCATTTCCGGATCAAAGCCCGGCATAATATGTTCCGCCATGTCCAGTACCGTAACTTTCACGCCCTGGCTTTTCAGATTTTCCGCAACTTCCAGACCAATGAAGCCGCCGCCGGCCACCACGGCCCTTTTTATGTTTTTCGTCGCTATGGCTGACTTCAACGCCTCCGCGTCATCCGGTGTGCGCATAAAAAATACATTTTCCAAATCCACCCCCGGAATAGGCGGTTTTACCGGAGAGGCCCCTGTGGCAATCACCAGTTTGTCATAAGAATATTCCTGCTCCTGCCCGTTTTCCAGATGAACCGCTTTTACGGTTTTCTTCTCCCGGTCGATGGCCACAGCCTCCACTTTCGTCTCCACCTGCGCCCCCGTCAGTTTGCTGAAACTCTCCGGCGTGTTCACCAGCAGTTTCCCTTTCTCTTCAATTAAGTTCCCTACATAATAAGGAAGACCGCATCCAGCGTAAGAAATTTCCGCGCTTTTCGTAAGTATGCGAACTTCCGCACTGCCATTCTCCCTTTTTAATTTCGCCGCTGCCTTGGTGCCTGCAGCTACACCGCCGATCACTAATACCTTCATAAAATATGCGCAACTCCTTTCTTTTGTTTTTTGTATCATACCACTTGTTTATCTATATGTAAAATATTATAATATTATATAGATTATATTTTTTTCCTATTAAAATAAATTTTGTAACTGTTCGGCGCCTTCACAGTTACGAGCAAAAATCCATTGGAAATCGCCTTCGGCGATGGGATTTTTGCCGTATGTCTCGGGATTTTGCCACATTTTGTGGTAAAACGCTTCGCGGGACAACACCTACTGAATAGTTACTAAATTTTTTATATGTCACGCCAACGAAAATCAGAAAGGAATCAAAAACGCCGCCATGACCTTACGCCATTTAAAAATATTCATCGAAGTAGTGGAAACCGGCAAAATGAACGCCGCCGCCAAGAACCTGTACATCGCCCAGCCTTCCGTCAGCCAGGCTATCCACGAGCTGGAGACGCATTATCACACGCTGTTGTTTCAGCGGTATTCCAAGAAGCTGTACATCACGGAAAGCGGCCGTCTTCTGTATACGTACGCCAAACAGCTCACCGCCCAGTTTAACCGGATGGAGGAAACTATGCTGACCAAAAAACGTCGGGAAAAATTCCGCATCGGCGCTACGATCTCCGTGGGCGGCAGCATTCTCTCCCCGGTGATTAAACGTTTTCGCCAGGAGTTTCCTGACCTGGATGTATATGCGTTTGTAGGGAATACCCAGGAAATTGAAGACCGTCTCTTAAACATGGATCTGGACGCGGGGATTATTGAGGGCTTCGTCAAAAGCGCGGATTTGATCACTATCCCGTTGCTGGAGGACCCCATGGTTCTGGCCTGCAGCGCGGACCATCCTCTGGCCAAACGCAGCGAGCTGTACATAGAGGACCTGCAGGGACAGGAATTTGTCATCCGGGAATCCGGAAGCGGAACCCGGGAACTGCTGGATCGTTTCCTGGAATCCCACGATATCCGCATAACGGTAACCTTTGAAGTCCACACCCCGGATTCCATAAAAAACGCCCTGCGGTTTAACCAGTGCCTGACACTGATTTCCGCAAGGCTTGTGGAGCAGGAGTTAAAGAGCGGGGAATTTGCGGCCTTCTCAAGCCCGGACTCCCAGTGGAACCGGTATTTCCGCATCGTTTACCACAAGGGAATGGTTTATCATAAGGGCGCCGCCGATAAACCGGATAAAGCTAAAAATCCCTCGCCCCATATTCATGCATTGCAAAACATTGTATCTTCCTATGACCTGAAAAGCCCTCTGGACCACTTTATCCGGGGCCAGTTTGTGGATACAGACAGGAAGGAATGACCCCCTGCATTTTTACAGCAGATTTTGCATGCTTTTTAGCGCAATGGCCAGCGTGGAGGCATTATGAAGCAAAGCCGCTGTGGCCGGCTGCAGCAGTCCGCCCACTCCCAGCAGAATTAAAGCCGTGTTGATCCCCACAATCGCTCTATAGTTTTTGCGGATGCGCTTCATAAGGCTGACGCTGAGCAGACGCAGCGTCACCACCTGGTACAGATCATCGGAAGAAATGGTGATGTCCGCAATTTCCCGGGCTATCTGTGCACCGTCGCTGATGGCAATG
Organism: uncultured Lachnospiraceae bacterium; assembly: GCA_964407765.1. Classification (GTDB taxonomy): domain Bacteria; phylum Bacillota; class Clostridia; order Lachnospirales; family Lachnospiraceae; genus MGBC164599. The sequence continues at coordinate 17,259 of CAYOWU010000023.1, read as the reverse complement.
CCCACATCCGCCGCCGACAGCGCAGGGGAGTCGTTGATGCCGTCCCCAATCATAATCACTTTCCGGCCGGCCCTGTGCTCTTCTTCGATAAAGCGCGCTTTATCCTCCGGCAGAACTTCCGAATAGTATTCGTCCACCTGAATTTCAGCGGCTACGGCAGCCGCTGTCCGCTCACTGTCCCCGGTCATCATAGCCACTTTCTCTATGCCGGTTCTCCTAAGGGAATTGATTACGGCCCCCGCCTCATCCCGCAGCGGATCTTCAATGCATATAACCGCCACCAGTTTATAGTCTATGGCCAGATACAGATGGGAATATTCCGTGGGAAGGCTGCGAAACGTCTCCTGGTAAGCGGGATCCACGGTGCAGCCCTCATCCTCGAGGACAAAGTGATAACTGCCGATCACCGCTTTTTTGTCGCCAATGTAAGAAGAGACGCCGTGGGCCACTATGTACTCTACTTTGGAATGCATTTCCTCGTGTTCCAGCCCCCTCTCCTGGGCGCCTCGCACCACGGCATTCGCCATGGAATGGGGGAAATGCTCTTCCAGACAGGCCGCAATCCGCAGCAGTTCATCCGGGCTTTCCTCACAAAAAGAAATGACGCTTTTCAGCGTGGGGCGGGCTTTCGTCAGCGTCCCGGTTTTATCAAACACCACCGTGGCCGCTTCCGCTGTCGCCTCCAGATATTTGCCGCCCTTCACCGTAATATGGTTCAGGCTGGCCTCCCGGATGGCGGACAGCACGGCTATAGGCATGGCCAGCTTTAACGCGCAGGAGAAATCCACCATCAGCACGGTAATGGCTTTTGTGGCGTTCCTTGTGAGAAGCCAGGTGAGCCCCGTTCCCAGAAAAGCATAGGGAACCAGCCTGTCCGCCAGATGCTCCGCCTTGCCCTCCAGGGCGGATTTCAGCTTTTCAGACTCCTCAATCATGGCCACGATTTTCTCATAGCGGGTGGAGCTTCCGATTTCCTTCACCTGGATTGTCAGCTCCCCTTCCTCCAGAACCGTGCCTGCGTACACATAGCTGCCCGCTTCCTTTCGCGCCGGCAGCGATTCCCCGGTGAAAGAAGCCTGGTTGACCATGGCTTCCCCGCAGGATACCACGCCGTCAAAAGGAATCACGTTGCCCATGTGCACCACCGCTTCATCTCCCACGGCCACGTCCGCAGCAGACACTAGGACTTCCGTCCCCTCTCTTTTCAGCCATACCTTTTCCACCTGCAAAGACATGCTGCGCGCCAGATCTCCCACGGATTTTTTGTGGGTCCACTGCTCCAGCAGTTCACCGATTCCCAAAAGGAACATGATAGAGCCCGCCGTCTCCAGATTTCCCCGAAGGACGGACACGCCGATGGCCGTGGCGTCCAATACTTCCACTTCCAACCGGCCTTTCAGCAGGGTGCGCACGCCTTTGTACAGGTATTTCAGGGATCTGGCCCCTATGCAAAACGCCCGCACGGGATAGGGCAAAAATAAGCGGCTTCCCATGCGCATCAATACTTTTCTTACAACCTTGTCCTTATACTGTCGGTTCAAATCCCTCCCTGAATTTTCCAGAAACGCCGCCGGCGCCTCCGCCTGATCATAATGAAACTTCTTCAGGGCGCAGATAATATCCGCCCGGTCGCCCACAAATTTAATGGCCGCGTCCGCCGTCCGCTCGTACACCTTCGCCTGAACCACATTGGGGTGCGTTTGCAGGTAATACTGTAAGAGGTCGGCCTCCTGGCATGTCATAAACGCCTGATTCAAATGGACGCGCAGATATTCTTTTGTCTGGCATCGGATATAAAACTTCAAGGCTTTTGCCCTCCCCGTTTAGTTTTCTGAGTCAAACGCGTCGTCTTCCACCGCTTCTTCGGCTTCCTTTGCATAGCGTTCTTCGTTGATTTCCCTGGCCTGCTCAAGCACATCCTCCGCATTTTCCTGCACGGTCGTAACTGCTTTCATCACGCAGTCTTTCACCCGCAGCGCAGCAGCCGCACAGTTGGTATATGCCTTTTTCGCGTCTTTGCTGGAGAGAAGCTTCACCCCTGCCGTTCCAAATAAAACGCCGCCCACAAAGAGCCCTACTTTTTTTGCTTCGAAAATATCCATCATCTTTTGAATCCTCCTTATTTGTGCTTATAACCAGTGTACATCGCCATGGCAAAGCAGCAAACTGCCGCCCACGCCCAGATCTTATGTTTTTTCAACGGTCTATCACTCCCTCACTGTTGTATTTTTGGACAGGTAATTGCGAAATGCGTCTTTCGACAACCAAAGTTTGGGCAAAATAAACAAACTTGCAGCATGCGATCTTAGCATCGCAATTTCCCAGAAAATAGGCAAAGCCCCGGCCAGAATTTTATTTCGTCTTGGCCAGGGCTTTCGTCCAACCGTTTTTATTTAACAGGAAAAAGGAGCGTTCGTCAATATCCAGAGGGCTCTCTTATCGATAAACTTTCTCATATGATAAATTTTATCAACTCTCAATCTCGCGGATCAGGTTCACCATCTCAATGGCGCTTAGGGCGCAGTCATATCCTTTGTTGCCCGCCTTGGTTCCGGCCCGCTCGATGGCCTGCTCGATATTCTCCGTGGTCAGAACGCCGAACATCACCGGAATGTCGCTGGACAGGGACACGGTCGCAATCCCTTTGGACACCTCCGCGCACACATAGTCGTAGTGGCTGGTGCTGCCCCGAATCACCGCGCCCAGGCAGATCACCGCGTCGTATTTGCCGCTTTTGGCCATTTTGGACGCAATCAGCGGAATCTCAAAAGCTCCCGGCACCCAGGCAACCTGGATGTCTTCTTCCTTCACATCGTGGCGCAGCAGCGCGTCCACGGCGCCGCTTAACAGCTTGGATGTGATAAATTCATTGAAACGGGCGGCGACGATGCCGATCTTTATATCTTTGGATACCAGTTTTCCTTCAAATGTTTTCATAGATGTTTTTCCTTTCTATTGGAGATTTAAAATGTGTCCCATCCGGTTCTGTTTGGTTTTCAGGTAGAACCGATCGTATTCGGTGGGACGTATCTGTATGGGCTCCCGCCGGGTGATTTCCATGCCGAACTCGGACAGCTGGTAGACTTTATCTGGGTTGTTGGTCAGCAGGCGGATGCTTTTTACTCCCAGATCCTTTAAAATCTGGGCGCCGATGTAATATTCCCGCTGATCCCCGGCAAATCCCAGGGCCAGATTGGCGTCCAGGGTGTCCATGCCTTTTTCCTGAAGCTCATAGGCGCGCAGCTTGTTAATAAGCCCAATGCCGCGGCCTTCCTGGCGCATATAGAGAAGAATCCCTCTTCCCTCCCGCTCAATCTGGGTCATGGCCGACGTAAGCTGCTGGCCGCAGTCGCAGCGCAAAGAGCCGAACGTGTCTCCGGTGAGGCATTCAGAGTGCACCCGGCAGAGCACATTTTCTCCGTCGCCCATTTCGCCTTTCACCAACGCCACATGGTGTTCCCCGTTTAAGCGGTTCACAAATCCGTAGGCCATAAAGTCCCCGTACCGGGTGGGCATCTTGGTAACGGTCACCCGATCCACCAGTTTTTCATTATACTTCCGGTAATTCTGCAGATCCTTAATGGTGATGAACTTCATATCCCACTGCCTGGCCAGCTCCATAAGCTCCGGCGCCCGCATCATGGTTCCGTCCTCCCGCATGATCTCGCAGCAAAGGCCGCACTCCTTCAGCCCGGCCAGACGGCACAGATCCACCGTGGCCTCGGTGTGTCCATTTCGCTCCAGGACGCCGTTTTTTTTGGCCAGCAGCGGAAACATGTGACCCGGTCGGCGGAAATCCTCCGGCTTTACATCATCGTCCACACATTTCATGGCCGTGATGGAGCGCTCCGCGGCGGAAATCCCCGTGGTGGTCTCCACGCTGTCGATGGAAACAGTGAACGCCGTTTCGTGGTTATCCGTGTTCTGCGCCACCATCTGGGGAATCCGCAATTTTTCCACATATTTTCGGGACATGGGCATACAGATCAGCCCTTTTCCGTAAGTGGCCATGAAATTAATATTTTCCGTGGTTGCAAACTGGGCCGCACAGATGAAGTCGCCTTCATTTTCCCGCTCCGGATCATCTGTGACCAGAATAATTTTCCCTTTTTTCAAATCCTTTAGCGCCTCTTCCACTGTATCAAACTGAAGCATAATCGTCCTCCTATTACCTGTTATCATATCCGCACGCAGACAGAAATTCCCTGGTAAGCCCGCTCTTCGGCTGCTGCGCCGGCGCCGGATTCAGCAATTTTTCCACGTACTTTCCTATTATATCGTTTTCCAGATTAACCAGATCGCCTTCGCGGCGTTCCGACAAAACCGTGTTTTGGACGGTGTGGGGAATGGCCGAGATGGAGAAATCATCCGCCGTCACCGCCGCCACCGTCAGGCTTATGCCGTCTATGGCCACCGAACCTTTTTCCACAATGTAGCGCAAAATGGCCGGATCCGCCTGGACGGCATACCAGATGGCTGTGTCGTCTTTCTCAATTCGGACAATCCGCCCCACGCCGTCCACATGTCCGGCGACGATGTGGCCGCCGAACCGTCCGTTTGCCGGCATGGCCCGCTCCAGGTTCACATGGCCGCCGCTTTTTAGCTGCACCAGGGACGAACGGTTTAAGGTCTCGTGCATCACATCCGCCGTGAAGCCATGCGCATTCAAGGATGTCGCCGTCAGGCATACGCCGTTTACCGCCACACTGTCGCCGATTTTCAGATCCTCTAAAATCTTTTTTGCCTGGATGGTCAGCACGGCGGAATGCCGCCCTTTCTCAATCCTTTCCACTGCTCCCACTTCTTCAACAATCCCCGTGAACATGGCCGTCCACCTCGCTTTCTATGAGAAAATCCTTTCCCAGCCGGGTAACTGCGCTGTTTTTCAAAAGAACCGCCTGGGACGGCGCGGGAAATCCCTGGCCCTCCACCGGCGTCTTGGCCGACTGCCCGCCGAATAACTTAGGCGCAATATACGCCTGCAATTTCTGGACTATACCGCTTTCCAGCGCGGCCCAATTCAGCGTTCCGCCGCCCTCCAGCAACACGCTGTCTATTTTCTCCTGGCCAAGACGCTTCATCAGTTCGTTCAAATCCACGCGGCCTTCCTTTTTCGGAATCAGCCATACCTGACACCCGGCCTTCTGATACGCCGCCTGTTTTTCCCAGTCCGCACAGCAGGTGGCGATAATCGTCTGAACCTGGTTGGCCGTCTTTACCAGCTGGGAGTCAAGAGGCGTGCGAAGATGGGAATCGCAGACAATGCGGATGGGATTTCTGCCGCCTTCCATGCGGCAGGTCAAAAGCGGGTCGTCCGCCAGAACCGTCCCCACGCCCACCATAATGGACCGAAACCGGTGACGCTGACTTTGCACATGCGCCCGCGCTTCCTCTCCGGTGACCCATTTGGAAGCCCCTGTGTAGGCGGCGATTTTTCCGTCCATAGTCATGGCATATTTCATGGTCACGAAAGGATAGCCCGTCTGGATATAATGGAAAAAAACCTGATTCAGCCGGTCACATTCCTCCCGCAGCACGCCTTCCGTCACAGAGACGCCCTTACTTTTTAAAATGCCGACGCCTTTGCCGCACACCAGCGGGTTGGGATCGGCGGACCCAATCACTGCCCGGCGGATGCCCGCTTCCAGAATCGCATCCACGCAGGGCGGCTGCTTCCCGTAATGACAGCAGGGCTCCAGCGTCACATACATAGTGGCTCCCCTAGGGTCTTCGGCGCAGGCGGCCAGCGCATTTGGCTCCGCATGGGGCTGCCCGTATTTTTCATGGTAACCTTCTCCGATGACGCGGCCATCCTTTACAATCACTGCACCCACCATGGGATTAGGCGACGTCCACCCTATGCCTTTTTCGGCAAGCGCAAGCGCCCTGCGCATAAATTCCCGATCTTCCAATTCCTCTTACCTCCTCCTTAAGCTCCATTCATCCAGTCAGCTGCAAAATGCCCATTTCGCCGTTACTGGTTATTATAACAACAAAAGCCCTGGAATATAAAAATTCCAGAGCAATCTATTATCCTGTATCCTTTTATCGCCGTCTTTTCCATAGCGGCTCATAATCTTCTTCTATCCAGACTCTACTGTCGGCTTCGGAATCACACCGAATCATACCTTGCGGCTCGTGGGCTGTAACCACCGGTAGGGAATCGCACCCTGCCCTGAAGATCTTATTCAATTAATGAAAAAAGCAGATAAGGGGAATCGAACCCCCCTCTCCAGCTTGGGAAGCTGGCATTCTACCGATGAACTATATCTGCAATACGAGTATTATTATAGCATATGCCCCCAGGAAATCAATACTTTTTTTGTAAAAATTTATTGCTTTCTTGCCCAATGTCATATACACTAGAAAAAAACACGAAAAACTTCCCCGTTCATCTGCCCCAAAGGAGAGTAAACATGAATTCAGAGCGACTGTATCAACTGGCTTTTGCCTACAAAAAGACAAAACTGTGGAAGATTTTATCGGATATAGATGTATTCGCCGTAAATTTATCCGGCGACCGAATCGGTTATGTGAATATTATGGGATTTTCCGGCGGCCCCTGCGCCCTCGGCCTGTACATTGGCGAAGAACGCTTCAACAGCTTTCGCCGAATCGCCCTGGCGGATCCGCAGGCCTTAAGCCGGGAAGAATTCCAGGAGCGCATCCTGCATCTGGACTGCCTGCAGTGCTCTTTTGAAAAAAAAGACACGCTAAGCGACGACGAGTATGCGGCGGCCAAAGCCTACGCCCACAGCCACGGCATACGAATCGCCGGAAAAAACGCCTACCCCCTGTTCCAGAAATACACGCCCAACCGTTTCCCCCTTCCTCTCAAATCAGAAGACGAACAGTCAGATCTCTGTCAGGCGCTGGCGGCGGCCCTGGAGCTGTCCCGGCTGTTAGCAGAGACATCCAAAGAAGATCTGGGCGTGGAAAATATAACCAGCGCCTCCGCAAAAACGCTTCTGTTGGAATGCAATGGCCCCAAATACGCGCTTGGAAAAACGCCGCTTCCCAGAGAATTTGAACCATCCTTCCCGGCCCCCAGGGCCCGCAACGAGATTGCCCTGGCCAGCCTGAAAAAAATGCCCAAATCCGGCATCTGGGAGTGCGCGATTATCCGCTTTCCCCAGCCGGTACAGGACGACCCGGAGGAATCGCCCTTTTTCCCCATGCTGCTTTTGGCGGTGGAATCCTCCAGCGGCTATATGCTAAACGTCCCTCCCGTCCTGGACTACGACGGCAACCCGGAGGAGCTGTTAAACGAATTTATGCGCGCACTGTTGGAAGAGCAAATCCGCCCCATACGGCTAAAAGCCCGGGACAAGCGAACCTTTGCGTTTGCGGAGGAATTCTGTAAAAAGCTGAAAATCCCCCTAAACCTGGATGAAAATCTTCCCGCGCTGTTCGAGGCGGAAGAAGAATTTCTGGCGCGTTTCGACACGGGCTGGGGCGATCAGCTGGGCGAAATCCAGGAATTGCTGGACAAATTGCTGGAACTGGACGAAGACCAATTTCACGAAATTCCCAATGAAATCATGAATCTGCTGGAATCCCTGGAAGAACAGGACTTCCTGCCCGACGACCTGGCAAAAAAACTGGACTGGATTCTCCATCCAAAAAGCCGCCGCCCAGCCCTCAAACACCCGGCCCGCTCCTTCATAATCAGCGTTTCGCCGGGAACCGGCTGCTACCGCCATATACGGATATCCGGCAACAACACGCTCTGGGATCTGCACGCGGCGATTCTGGACGCATTCGACTTTGTCGACGATCACGCCCACGCTTTTTTCATGGATAACATCTGCTGGAGCGACGAGGACTCCTACTACGCCGAAGGGCTGGAGCCCGAACTTCGGGTTACACACACATACCTTCTGGATTCGGTGGGGCTTTATAAGGGTATGAAATTTAAATATATCTTCGACTTCGGGGACGAGTGGGTCTTCCAGTGCAAGGTTCTCCAGGTTTTGAATGAAAATACGGACGAGCCGGCAATCTTAAAAAGCAAGGGGGAAAATCCAGAGCAGTATCCGGTTTGGGAGGATGAATGACATTTTTTCAGAAAAACAGCAGCTTCACTCCCCCCGCTCCTCCAAAAACCTGCCTGCATCCTTCAGAAAACTAACCGAAATCAGCACAATCACCGCCCCAATGGGAAAAGCGGCTATGATGCTTACCGACTGCAGATTGCTCATGGAGCTGTCCGAGAACACCAGGGCCATGGGCAGCAAAATCAGCAGGATGCACCACATCAGCTGAACCGCCTTATGGGGCGACTCATTCTCCCCCATCCTGTGGTAGCTGTAGCAGGAACCGATGTAGGCGATGGAATCAAAGGACGTAGCATAAAACGCCACCATCGTGACCAGCAAAAGCAGCAGCACAAAAGGCGCCAAAGGCAGCGTGTGGATGATGGATAAAATCACCTCATAGAGGTCCCCCGTCCGCTCATAGAGCGCAAGGAAATCCGCCGCTCCCTGCACCTGTTTTCCCAGCGAATAGTTTCCCAGCACGATAAAACTGATGACCGTGGAGCCCACGCCGAACCCGTACCCGCCCAAGATCGTCTGTCGCACGGTCCGCCCTTTGGAAATGTTTCCGATGAAAAACGGCGCCGCCACACACCAGACCATCCAGTAGGCCCAGTAGAAAATGGTCCAGTTCTGGGGGAAGGACGTGGCGCGCTGCGGGTCCGTAAACGTGGAAAGCTCGAAGAAATGCTGCGCCATCCTGCCCACCGCCGAAAAGCCCGTTTCCACAATATATCCGGCCTCGCCGCCAAACAAAAACACATAGGCGATCAATCCAAAAAACAGGCAGATGCACCCTTTTGCCAGGTACCGGATTCCCTTAAATCCATGCAGCAGGGAGTACGTATATACGATACAGGTCACAATCAAAATCCCAATGGTGACGATGGACCGGGGCAGCTCCACGTGGAAAAGTTCATGAATCACACTGGCCATCAGCGGCGTAGCCAGACTGAACGTGGTGGCCGTTCCCGCCAGTAGCGCAAAGACCGCCAGCAAGTCAATGAGCCGTCCCAGAACGCCGTCGGTATACCTGCCCAAAACAGCACGGCAGCTCTCCGAATACCGCTGCCGCTCCCGCCTGCGCACATGAAGCATAAACCCAAAAGCCACCGCCAAGACCAGATAAAACCCCCACGGAATCAGGCTCCAGTGGAAAATCGGATATACGCTGGCCCAGTCCTGCATGCTGCCCATCTCGGCAATATGGGGATCGGCCGCGTACAAAATCCATTCCGAAAAAGAATAAAATAAAATATCCGCCGCCAAACCGGCCGTAAACATCATCGAACCCCATGCGAAAAAAGAATACTTCGGCTTCTCGTCCTGTCTGCCAAGGACAATTCCGCCGTATTTCGAGCCGGCAATATAAATGGACAAAAGAAAAATCCCCAGCCCAATGGCCAGATAATACACGCCGAACGTATCCCCCAGCACAAAGCGAACCTGGCTTAACACATCATTGGACTGCTCCGGCAAAAAAAAGAATAAAACGCTTAAAAAAATCACCAGCGCCAGAGGCAGCAGCGTAATCATCCAGTCTATTTTCGATTTCTTCTCCATATTATTTTCCCTCTTTTTTATATTTTGCATAACTGCCATCCAGCCAAATCAGCTCCGAAAGGCTGTCCACTTCCACTACATCCCCCGCCTGCATTTTTCGGATTCCCAGCTGATAATCCTCCGGGTGACAAAACAGCGCCACATCATCCCAGAAAATCTGCCGGTTTTTCTTTTCCTCAAATTCCTCTTCCAGATGGCGTTTCAGCTTCTTTGCGTCCGCCGCACTCCACCTGGAAATGCTGTATAACTGCCAGCCCCACGCACCGCCCGTGCGGCTGCAATGGGTGACTGCGCCGTTTTCCACCTGCAGCAGCCATTCGTCCGTCCACTCTTCCTTCCACACCGCATTGTACCCGGACCGGTCAAACTCCGGGGCCAATGCGTCAGGATTGTAAATCATCTGATCCCCGTCCAGAATCATGGCATCCTCCATATATTCCCTGGCCACATAAAGAGACGCTATATTGTTACACACATCATAATATGGATTCGCCACCAACTTCAGCCCCGGATATTCCTTTTCCAAAACTTCAAACTGTTCTCTCCGATATCCTACAACCACATAGATTTCCTCAATCCCGTTTGCGTGAAGCCCCCGCACCGCCGTATCAATCATCCGCACGCCATTTACGCAGATCAAAGGCTTCGGCGTTTTAAGCGTCACCGGACGCATACGCTTCCCAATGCCCGCCGCCATGATAATGGCCCTTTTCACTCTATGCATTTTCATCCTCCCCCCGCAGTTTTTCCTGCACAATCCGGTAAAAATCCTTGGCGTACCGGTACTGGCACAGGGAATACGCCCCGAACTCAACGCCCAGATTCCTCTTATACTCGCACCAGTTACTCCAAAGCAGCCCGCACACGGAAATATAGGCGTAAATTTTCAGCCTTATTTTTTCCGGGCACGCGCCCTCAAAATAAAAATCCATCAGCCGGTCCGCCTGTGTCCGGTCATAAAGCGCATAAATGCAGAACATGGCAATGTCCACATGGGGATCCTGCATTCCTGCATACTCCCAATCAATCAGCCGCACCTCCTCTCCCTGATCATTTTTCACAAAAAGAAAATTATCCGGCACCGCGTCTATGTGGGATAAGACTCTTTTTTCCACATGGGATTCTATAAAGGGCCGCAGAGACAAAACCTTCTCCTTGGTAGCAAAATAATCCCTGTACGCCGAAGGCGTGCCTTTCCACAAAGACTCATAAAAATCAATCTGCCCAAATAAATCAAATTCATGGCCGATGCAGATTTCTTCCTCATGAAAAGCCTTAAGCTTTCCCATGCAAGCCTTCAAATCTGCTTCGCTCTCCGGATCGCAGACTCTGGCGCCCTCCCAAAATTCCGTAATCTTATAGCCATTTTCCGGGTTGATGTACACAATCTGATCGCAAATGCCCCGCCCCTCAAGGACGCGGTAAACTTCCGCTTCCTCCTGCCGGTTGATTAGCCGCGCCGTTCCCTTGCCGGGAATGCGCATCATGTACTTTTTCCCCCGACAGGAAAAACAAAAGGAACGGTTGGTCATGCCCTTTTTCAGCGCCCTTATGTCCGTCACCTGATCCTCCCGGCAGCGCAGTGCCTCCGCAATTGCCGCCATGGCATCGGACTTCAGATGCGCCGAACCCTCGTCCAGCTCTCGAAGCTGCTCATACGTGTTAATCTCCACCGCCTCCGCTGCGGGAACCACCCTGGCCTGCACCGTCATCCGTCCATTCTCGTAAAGCGCCTCCTCCCAGAAAGCGCCATCATAACGAACATCCCGGCAGAACTTCCGCACTTTCTCCCGCACTGCCCGTGCCTGTTCTTCCAGCAAATACGCAATGCCAATCATAGCGTTCCCTTTGTCCCCGGGCGGAATCGCCACCAGCTCCATTTTGCGGTTCACCCGCACGGAGCTTTCCATATCCACCTGGTCCGTGACCATGTACCAGGAATAGAGTTCATGCTGGGAAAAGGGATTTTTCTCGCACCATATGTCGCAGGGAATCACATAGCTGTTGGATAAATGGTCCAGCGCAAGGGAAAGCGACTGCAGGTTGTTCTTTTTCGCATAGTCCCCGTTCACTGCCAGCTCTACGCCGTACTCGTCAATCAAGTATTCAAATTGTTCCTTTAAAAAACCTACGACTATGTAGATTTCATGGATTCCTGCCTGGTGCAAATGACGGATTATACGCTCGATTAGGACTTCGCCATGTATTTTCAGCAGGGCTTTGGGCATTTCCATATTGATGGGAACCATCCGCATGCCGAAACCGGCGGCTAGGATGATGGCGTTTCTGGGGGCTTTGGCGTGGAATTCTTGAAAAGCCTTCTCCGTAAGGCTCAGGTCTGGGGCCAGGTAACCTTCCTGGGTAAGGTTCTTGATGGAACGGTTTACGACGCCTATGGAGTGATTAGTTTGCTCGGAGAGAAGCCTTTGGGTGGTGTAGGCGGAGGTTCGGAGGGTAAGGAGGATGTCTCGTTCTTGGGTGTTCATATGTAGACTCCTTTTGCATGTTCGTGAAATTTATATTTTATGATTTTATGAATATTGTGGGGGTTGTAAGGCAAGACACTGCTGGAGGGCAGTACCTTGCCGGTATTGTCATTTATAGATAATACACAAAAATATAGATTGGGTCAATAGCTTTCACTTAATTTTTTCTGTATAGAAAAAATTTTCTCGCCGTATAATTCCATAACAACACCAAAAACATTGCGACGATTTTTGAAAACATATAATAAAAACCAAGAAACTCGGTAAGAACATACATAATAAGCATCGTTAATCCAAGTCCAATTACCCCAATCAACCCATATGCGGAAAATTCCGCTAACAAATCTAATTTTGCCTTAGACATGGCAAAAATAAGCATTTTAGATAAAACATAATTTGTCATTAAGCCTGCCAAAAATCCAACCACTGTAGACGCCATATAAAATAAACCGCACCGAGTAAATAAATATAGAATCCCTCCATCCACAACAGACGAAATTCCACCCACAAATAAATACCGAAAAAACTGCAAAAACCCATTGGTCGTAGGGATGATAAAAATAGTCACTAAATCAAATCTTTTTAAACAATCAAAAAATTCTTTCATGGACTATTTCCCCTCTCGCTCTTCATGATATTCTTTCTCTGTATTAATATTCCATATATTTTCCTTATTCGTTACGCCAGCTAAAATATTTTTGACAGCCTCAAAAGCAGTGCACATGGAATGGTCCAAATTATTATAACGATGCTGACCATTGCGTCCTACGCAAAACAAATTGGGAACCGTATCCAAATATCCGCGCAGTTCATCTATCTGATCGTATGTGTCAAAGTATGCCGGGTAAGCTTTTTTCACACGCTCCACGTGATAATCCAAAACCTCACCGTTACTGTCAATCAAACCCATTGTGACCATCTCAGAAATCCCCATATGCGCAAAATCTTCATCCGACATAGACCACATTTGATCACCCTCATTGCAAAAATATTCAAGTCCCATCCATACCGTATGCTCCGGATCTTTTACCAAATAGGGCGACCAATTATTATACACCTGAAAGCGGCCCATTTTCACATTTCTATCATGTACGTATACCCAATCATCTGGTATAATATCACCCAAAGTCTTAATATTCGTTTCATTTTTCAAGTTTAAATGCCGAATCAAAACCCCTACGGTTATATAATCCCTGTATGGAAGCCCTGCCGCAATATCCGCATATTTCTTTGGAACATCATTCATCCCGGCAACCAACTCTTTCATGGGCATAGATGAAATCAGATAATCACAGCTTTGCGTATGTGATTGTCCATCTTTCTCATAAATCACTTTGGAAACCTGATTGCTCCTCTCTTTTATAATACCCGTGACCTTTGCATTCAGCAATATCCTGCCGCCCATTTTCCCTATTTCATCCGCCGTCAATTCCCACAGCTGACCCGGCCCAAGCTTTGGATAGGCAAACTCTTCAATCAAAGACGTTTCCACAGCGCGTTTTTGTTTTACAAATATTTTTCCAAACATATCCTTCAAAACAACGGCTATGGACAATCCTTTTACCCTTTGCGCACCCCACTCCGGTGAAATTTCACTGGGATGCCTCCCCCACAAATTCTCTGTATAATGTTCAAAAAATATACTATACAATTTCTTTCCAAAACGATTAATATAAAAATCTTCCAAATAACGCTCTTCCCGTTTATAAAAAACGCTCTTCAAATAACTAAACCCCACCAATATTGTAGAGCCAAATCCCATATTCTTCAACGTATCAAATTTAAAAGAAACGGGATAATCGAAAAACTTCTGTTTGAAAAAAATTCTGGATAAACGATGGCGTAGAAGCATAACCCTATCTGTATTCTCTGGATTGGGTCCGCCTTCATTTACCGTATACGCTCTATTTAAAACAATATCATCTTTTGACGGAAATCCCTGCTTCGGTAGCATTTTTTCCCACCAGTCATTCACTTCAGGAACCTTAGAGAAAAAACGATGTCCGCCCATATCCATACGGTTGCCATTATGCTCAACTGTACGTGAGATACCTCCAAGCATATTGCTTTCTTCAAAAACAATGATCTCATAATCTTTCGATTTTTTTAACAACTCATACGCTGCAGTTAAACCTGCTGGACCTCCCCCCACCACTATAATTACCTTTTTCACAATTTTCTTCTCCTTAATAAAGTTTTAAAATACAATAATCGTCGTCTTCGTATAATTTTTTATTTCTTTCCATGAGTTTTTCTTGAACCGCTAATTGCTTTGGATTTATTTCTTTATTGTTTTTATCAATTATTAAAAGTTTCTTCGCCGCACTATTTAAATTCGGAAAATATGATTCTACTTCATCAAGACTGTCCACCTTGTAAACTCTCTTTTCAGAAACAGATAAAGCCTGCGGCGGATTTACTGGTATTTCATAGGAAAAAGAAAAACATACATGTTCATAATCTGTCACTTCATATAGAATTTCTTCCAATGGATAACTTTCTTCTTCATAACAAAAATCATAAACAGAATAAATACTAAATGGCATTCCCAGCAACAAAATCATAGTTATGTATGAAATGGCATATCCCATCATAAATCCGGATACTTTTATTTTCCCAATATGAAAATATTTTCTATAATCCACCTTGAAAACCACGCCGAATATCAGCGGCAAAACCAATACCGAAACAACTATAACCCAGCCTATTTTCAACATAGAAAACTGATGAACTGCAGAATGATTTCTCAATAACAAAATTTGAAAGATGGGTGAAATGATTCCAATAGCTATAATACAAATATTTTTATCTCTTAAATATGGTTTAAGTTTATTTTTCCAAATGCAATAAACAATCATGCCAAGCAAAAATGAAAACCAAACTCCCATACAGACAAAACGAATCATATCCCAAAAATCTATTCCGGTACGCACAAAACATGTATAAAATGCTCGGATTAATCCATAAATAATTGTATATTCCCCTGTCATTCCTGTTCTCTGAAAAAACTTTTCTTTCAATATTCCCATCCAATTATCCGTGAAAGACATTTGCCAAATAAAAGAAACTATACTGAAAACGACAGGACAAATATACCACAAGGACTCTTTCACTCGTTTAGAAAAACTACCATACGACAAATAATTTGATATAAATTGTATCACAAAAGCAACAAAAATGACAACCCAAAAATAATAATCTATTAAAAATCCTGTATAAATTATTAATAAATTCACTGTTTTAAGAAAAACTCTGTTTCGTGAACCCTTAACAACCCCGCTTAAATACTCTATAAATAAAAATAACATTACCCACAAAATAACACATTGATCTGCAAAATAAACATTTGCCATAAACCACACATTTCCAGGTATAGAGATCCACATGATAGCCAATGACAAAGAAACCGCTACTTTCTCCCATTCTCTTTTCATGCCAATCCCAGATAAGAAAATATAAATAAACCCTGAAAAAAGTAATACTTCCACCCCATAGCATATCATTTGAAAATGTTTCAAAAAAGAAATATCTATTCGATTACACCCCAAAATACGTGCAGCAATATAAACAAAAAAAACTTCTCCCGTAGGATAACTAATATAAGGAGATCTTTCATTCATATCATTAAATTCTATCGAATTGAAATTCTCATAACTTGTAAAGTGCAAATCTTTGCCTTCATATAACCAGTTATTAACAAATTTTATTGTTGATCCAGACAGCCAGCTGTGTTTTCCGCCCAAATTATCGTATTCTATAGGAAATGCAAAAGAAAATAAAACTATGAATGACAAAGCTGTCAGCAAAAAAACAATAAATAGACTTTTGTATTTTATAACTTTACCCATAATTCTCGCTTCTCCATCTGCAATGCCGCCAAATCACCCTATATGCCCAGAAATTTCATATTTAAAAAACTATAAATCAAAAATCGCCGTCGTCTCGTCCGCTAGATCTTGCGCGATCAAAACGTGAAACGCTTATATAACGTATATGCAATTATATCATTTATTTTTTATATATTTTCATTAGTTTTTTTGGCATCTTCCTCTACTATTGCACTCTCGCTATTTGTCGTAATTTTTCCTGTGTAAGAGTTCCTGTATTATACTCTCCATATATTTGATCTGATGCGGCTTTATCGATTTTTCTATACTCAAAATCGGTATTAGAAGAAATCTCATCTTCAAATTTTTCATGACGAAAAATCTCGTCATAACGCATCTTCAATAAATTGACGTTTGAAATAGAAACATTATTTATAAAGAGTACACCATCAATTGTCGTATCTGATAAATCATAGTCGTCGCAATTGAATGCACCTTTTGTAAAATCCTCATTAAACTCTCCTCCATAACGTAGATCGCCAAGCCCACTAAAGAAAAATTTATCCATCTTCCCAGTGATAGTATAATACATCCCATTTATGGAATAAAATTTTGTCCCTTCTATGGGCGATGCGGTGGAAAAATCACAAAGAATAGTATCGTCTCCTTCAAAACCTTCGTTCTCCTCTATTGCACTTGCAAGTTCCTGTTGATGATACCAATCTTCTTGGTAGTTCAAATACCAGTCATTAAAATGAAATACACCAAGAACTATAAGTACAATTGGTATAAGATTTTGCAAGGATTTCTTTAAAGGCAACATTCTACAGAAAGCAACCGCAACTATCCCAATACCAAATCCAGCAAGCATCGCATCTCTCCCCTCCACACCGGTTGTGGCTAAGGCTGAACCATCCCGTATAATTACATAGGCAAAAATTCCTGCATAATACACGACAAGTCCTAAAATGAATACTCCTACCTTTTTCTTTGAAATAACTTTCCTGTCTTCTTCAATCGCATGGCTTTTCCTACATAACAATAAATATACCGCCACTATGATCACAATTGTAATAACAGATACTACCCCTATTTGTAACAAATAAGAACGTACCATATAAGCCCCTGTCTTTAATGCGGAATATGGTGAAAAGACTGTTCCTTTTATTAATGATTTCAGCGTCACGCCATTATATCCTGCATATTGTCCATATGGTTTAAATAAAATGCCTTTTACTATATAAAACACAAACGGGAGTATAAAATAATCCCAATAATATTTAAAAAATGTAGATATCTTACGTATAAGCTTTTCGCCCTTATTATTTACCCAGATACCATACATAT
>CAYOWU010000022.1:0-47102 GCA_964407765.1 uncultured Lachnospiraceae bacterium | reverse complement strand
GAAGGTGAAGGGATTTGGCATCTACGCAGGTGAATCCAACCCGTATGGAGCTGACTCGGCAGAAAAACAAGCTGAAGACAGCCGTCAAAGGCCACAAGCTTTTGAAAGATAAACGGGATGAACTGATGCGTCAGTTTCTGGATTTGGTAAGGGAGAATATGGCATTGCGGTTGAAAGTAGAGGCCGGAATCAAGTCTTCCAATATTAATTTCGTAATTGCTAAAGCCGGAATGTCAGAGCAGATTTTAAATGCAGCTTTGATGGCTCCTAAGCAGGAAGTGTATCTGGAAACGGATAAGAGAAATGTCATGAGTGTGGATGTTCCTGTCTTTGAATATAAGACCAGGACAGCAGATGCAAATGATATCTATTCTTATGGTTTTGCGTTTACTTCCAGCGATTTGGACGGGGCGGTGAAATCCCTGGCTGATATTCTGCCGGATATGTTAAAATTGGCGGAAATAGAGAAAGCCTGCCAGCTTATGTCAGCAGAGATTGAAAAGACTCGCCGTCGTGTAAACGCTCTGGAGCATGTAATTATTCCAGAGGCGCAGGCCAATATCAAATATATTACCATGAAATTGGATGAAAATGAGAGAAGTACCCAAATTCGTCTAATCAAGGTAAAAGATATGATCCTGGAAGACGCTCACCAGTTCAAAGACAAAGCCAAGGAAAGAGCTTTAGCGAAAGCAGAGTAATAGATAAAAAAAGCATTTCGACCGGATATAAACGGTTGAAATGCTTTTTTTCTTAATTCTTTTTGAATTTGGAAAAAAATCCTTTTTTCTTCACGGGCGTTTCCAGCGGACCCCGCACGCCTTTTACCCCCACAATGTAAATGCCGCTGACCTGCGCTTTCACTTCTTTTTTTACAGGGATTAAGTCGAAAACTTTCTCGTCGCTGATCAGCGTCATAATCTTCGGGCCAACTTTTGCCTTTACTACGGGCAGCTTCACCCGGCGCATTAGCTTGGGCGACTGGTCAATGACCATCTGGGGAAGGCCGGATTCTTTGAGAGGCATTCGCTTTTTATCAATAATCAGCATAGAAACTGTCTGCTTCGCAGCCTCTATTTGCGCTTGTTGCGCTTCCTGTTTCTTCTGTGCTTTTTTACCCAGAAAATAGAGGACAGCCAGCACGATTACGAGAATAACCAGAATAATCAGCAGTACCATCCAGAGTTTCATTTTTTTCCTCCTTTTTCTTATAATAACTCCTATAATCTTTGTATATTCTAGCATTCTTTTCAATAAAAGGCAAATAGAAAGTTGAAAAAATGCGAATCTGTGCTATAATACAATCAATATGGTATAATAGAAGGCTCAAAGGGTGAGCCTGTCGAATCTGTATATTATAGCGTATCCAGGGGCGTGGAAAGGAGTCCCGGGGATATACATAAAGAACAAGACTTGTTGCATATCATAGACAAAAGATGTGAAGGAGAAAAAGTGGATGGAACGAAATGAGCAGCCTATGAGCTACGACGAGCGCAGGAGGCGCGCTGCGGTCATCCAGAGGGAACGCCGAAAAGCGCAGGTACGAAGGAATCTTTATATGCTGATTGGGGCGGCGGTTGTCATTGCCGTGTCGATCATTCTTGTGGGTACATATGCATTTACCGAAAAAAAGGATGGCGGGAAGAAGAAAGTCCAGCCGGCCAAACAGGCGATGGCGGCGGAGCACGTGCAGCAGACGGACGCTTTGCAGAAGGTGGAGAAGCCTTCTGTGCTGGAACAGGCGGACAGGCTGGCGGTCATGTACGATTACGATGGAGCCATTGCCATGCTTCAGGAACAGGAAAATTATCAGTCCAGCGCGGAAATGCAGCAGAAAGTGGGCGAATACGAGGCGACGAAAGCGTCCTGCGTTTCCTGGCCCATCGAGGAAGTGACCCATGTATTTTATCATACATTGATCGCGGATCCGGCCAAATCCTTTGACGGGGACAGCAAAGAGGCCGGATACAACCAGGTGATGACCACCATTCAGGAATTCAATACGATTACGCAGACCATGTATGAGAAGGGGTTCGTCATGGTCAGTTTAAAAGATATGGCGTCTGTGGTGACGGATGAACAGGGGAATCGGGTGATGCAGAGAGGGGAGATATTGCTGCCGCCTGGCAAACAGCCTTTTGTCCTGTCTCAGGATGACGTGAGCTACTACCATTATATGGTTGGAGACGGCTACGCCCAGAAATTGATTGTGGATGAAAACGGCGACATTAAGAACGAATATGTCCAGGACGACGGCTCGGTGACGGTGGGAGATTACGATATGGTTCCGTTGATTGACCGGTTTGTGGAAGCGCACCCGGATTTTTCCTATCGGGGGGCCAAGGGCATTGTGGCGTTGACCGGATACAATGGCGTTTTAGGATACTATACGGACATCGCCTATAAAACTCGAGAAAATCTGGATGAAAATCAAGTGAAATATCTGCAGGAGCATCCGGATTTCAATTATGAGGAGCAGGTGGCGCAGGCCAAGGAAGTGGCGCAGGCCATGAGGGAAGACGGCTGGGAGTTCGCCAGCCATACTTGGGGCCATATCAATGTGGGAGAGAGGTCATTGGAAGATCTGCAGACCGACACACAGAAATGGCTGGATTATGTGAAGCCCATTGTGGAGCCGGTGGACACTATTATATTTGCCTTTGGCGCAGATCTCTGTGGCGCGGAGGACTATTCCGGCGATAAATTCGAGTATTTGAAAAGCCAAGGGTTTGATTATTTCTGCAATGTGGATTCCAGCCAGTATTGGGTGCAGCTGCGGGACAGATATCTGCGGATGGGGCGCAGGAATCTGGATGGCTACCGGATGTATTATCATCCTGAGCTTCTGGCAGATCTGTTTGACGCCAAAGCCGTGTTCGATCCGGTTCGTCCGACGCCCGTGCCGCCTATGTCGTAGGATTCTATATACGAAGGGGATTTTTTTTGGAAAAAGGGGAGAACATAAATGAAGAAACGAATGATTCTGGCGATTTCTGCGCTTTGTCTGGGTGTGGCGCTGAGCGGTTGTCAACATATTATGCCGTTTGCCGAGGATTTGACCACATCTGGCACTACGTCTTCAAACACTGGGATTGCATTTAAGAGCAGACCGCGGGACAGCGAAGAAATGTCCGGGAATGCAGTGGCTGAGGATTTTAAGCAGGAAAAAGAAGGCACGGAATCTCCGGCTGAAGAAAAGAAGGAAACTGCGGATGAAACATTGCGGCAGGCGCAGCGGCTGGCGGCCATGTACGATTATGACAGTGCGTTGGAGCTGCTGAAGGGGCAGCCGGAAAATACGGATTACGCCGATGTCATAGCAGAAATAGAAAAGACCAAGGCTTCCTGTACTGTGTGGACGCCGGATCAGGTGACGCATGTGTTTTATCACACGCTGATCAAAGACCCGGCTTTGGCGTTTGACGGGGATTCTGATACAGCCGGATATAACCAGGTGATGACTACCATCGAGGAATTTCAGAAAATCACCCAGTCCATGTATGAAAAAGGCTTTGTGATGGTGAGGCTGGAGGACATGGCGGTGAAGGATGAAAACGGGAATATGGCCGCCGGGGAAATTTTGCTGCCGCCCGGCAAACAGCCCTTTGTGCTGTCCCAGGACGACGTGAGTTATTATCACTATATGGATGGGGACGGCATGGCCAGCCGCCTGGTCGTGGATGAAAACGGGCAGGTGAAAGCGGAATATGTGGAGGCTGACGGCAGCGTTTCCGTGGGGGACTACGACATGGTTCCGCTGATCGATGCTTTTGTGGAGGAGCATCCGGACTTCTCTTACCGGGGAGCCAAGGGCATCCTTGCGCTTACGGGTTATGAAGGGGTTTTGGGGTACCGCACCGACGGCGTGTACCAGACCCGGCAGGAGCTGGACGAGCTGCAGTGCAAATATTTGGACAGCCATCTGGATTTCAACTGGGATGAAGAAGTGGCAAAGGCCACCGAGGTGGCGGAGGCCATGAAAAAGAACGGCTGGGAGTTCGCCAGTCATACCTGGGGTCACATCAATGTGGGGGAAAGCTCTCTGGAACGGCTGAAAACCGACACAGAGAAATGGCTGACCTATGTGGCGCCCATTGTGGGCGGCTCCGATAAAATTATTTTTGCTTTTGGCGCGGATTTGGCCGGGGCAGAGATTTATTCGGGAGAAAAGTTCGATTATCTGAAATCCCAGGGCTTCGATTATTACTGCAATGTGGATTCCAGCCGCCTGTGGGTTCAGCTTGCGCCCAATTATCTGCGAATGGGGCGCAGGAATCTGGATGGATACAGAATGTACTACAATCCTGAACTGGTGGAGGATTTGTTTGACGCAAAAGAAGCGTTTGACAAGGCAAGGCCCACTCCGGTTCCGGAAATGTAAAAAAAATAAAATTTTTAGAAATAATGAGGAGAAATTATTTATGAAAAGAAAATTATGCATAGCGTTGTTGTCCCTTTGTGTGGCGGTGACTGCAGCCGGCTGCGGCGGCAAAGAAAAATCATCCGTGTCATCGTCGTCTTCTGAGTCGGCAAATAAAGCGTCTGCCGCCCTTTTGGAAGGCAAGATTTTGGATATATCCGAGAAAGAAATCAAGAATTATATCAAATTAGGCGAATACAAGGGCATAACGGTGGACAAAACCGTTCAGGATGTTACGGAAGACGACATTGACATGCAGATTGACAGCGCGTTGAGCATGTCCGCAGAGGAAGTGGAAGACGAGAAAGCGGAAGTGGCGGACGGAGACATTGTGGTTATTGACTTTGTGGGGAAAAAGGACGGAAAGGCCTTTGACGGCGGTTCATCGAAGGATTACGAGCTGACCATCGGAAGCGGCCAGTTCATCGACGGTTTTGAGGACGGCCTAATCGGGGCAAAGAGAGGCGAAACCCGCGATCTGAATCTGACTTTCCCGGAGGAATACGGAAATGAAGAGTTAAACGGCGCGGACGTTGTGTTCACCGTGTCGGTGAATTCCATTAAGCGGATTCCTGAGTTGACGGAGGAATGGGTAAAAGACAATACAGACAGTAAAACAGTCAAGGAATATCGGGAGAGCGTCAAAAAAGATCTGCAGGAAAGCAACCAGGAAACGGCAGACTCTTCCGTTAAAAATATGGCCTGGAATCAGGTGATTGAAGACAGCGAAATCAAGGAGTACCCAGATAAGGAGCTGAAAGCGGCCCTCAAAGATTACAACGATTCCTTAAATTCCTATGCAGATCAGATGGGACAGTCCGTGGAAGAATTTCTGAAATCGCAAAACATGACCCAGGAACAGATTGACAAAGACGCTCAGCAGTATGCCGAAAATAAAATAAAACAGTGTCTGGCGCTTCAGGCCATCATGTATGAAGAAGGCTTTGATTTAAGCGATGAAGAAATGAAAAAGACGGCGGAACAGATGGAAAAAGATTACGAGATGTCTCTGGACGAGATGGCAGAGCAATTCGGTGAGGATGCCGTCCGGGAAAACGTGGCAATTAGCAGGGTCATGGATTTCATCGTGGAGAATGCCGAGATTAACACAGTTGCAAACTCTTCGGATGGAAAAGAAGGAATCCTTATTGACGAGGAAGATGCAGAAGATGAGGAAAAAACGAAAGAAGATTAAGCTGCTGCCTTTTTTGCTGGCGTTGGCGGTGAGTTTAAGCGCAAATCATCCGGGATTTGCATATGCCCAGGAAGAATTGGCTGTGGAAGAGCAATTTCCGGAAGAGCGTACGTCCCAGGAGCCAGAGGAAACGCCAGATCCTTATCCGCCATCCTACTATCTGCCGGTGGAATCCAATGAAATCCCCGGATGGCCTCAAGGTCCCCAGGTGCAGGCAGAGTCGGCGATTCTGATGGATGTGGATTATGGCGTATGCCTTTATGAAAAAAACATCCATCAGAAGCAGTACCCGGCAAGTATCACCAAGATTATGACCGCATTGCTCACCGCTGAAAATGCTAATTTATCCGATGTGGTGACATTTTCAGAGAATGCAGTGTATGGCATTGAGCCGGAGAGCAGCCACATCGGCATTGATGTGGGGGAACAGCTGACGGTGGAGCAGTGTCTGTATGGACTGATGCTGGCCTCGGCCAACGAAGTGGCCATGGGATTGGCAGAGCATGTGGCCGGCTCAGTGGAAGCGTTTGTGGAAATGATGAACCAGCGCGCCGCCCAGCTGGGATGTAAAAATACCCATTTTGTGAATCCCCACGGCCTTCACGACGAGAACCACTATGTGACCGCTTACGATATGGCGCTGATTGCCCGGGAGGCCTTTCATAATCGAACGTTTTTAAATGTGGTGACTACCGTATATTATGAAATTCCGCCCACCAATATGGAGGAGGAAACCCGTTACCTGCTCAATCACCAAAAGCTACTTTCCGATGAAGAGCTGTATTATACCGGGTGCCGGGGCGGAAAAACTGGATATACAGATCAAGCGTTGAATACGTTGGTGACTTTTGCCAAAAGGGACAACTGCACCCTCGTGTGCGTAAACTTGAAAACAAACGGAACGCCTATTTATATGGACACGACCGCACTGTTAGATTATGGTTTCGCAAATTTTAAATGGAAGCATCCAAAAAAAGTGCGAGACATAAAGGCGGAGACATCGATAAACAGTCCGAGAGAAGCCTACTGGGCGCAGACGCGCTCCCCCGGATGGGTTTTGCTGCCCCAGGGGATTAAGAAAAAAGATTTGACGAAAAAAACGGCCATGGAGCCAAACGCTGCGGGACCATGGCGCATCAAAACGTCATTTTATTACAAAGACCATTATGTGGGACATACTTATCAATATGAAAATCAATTACTGAAGGATTTACTGCGCTGATTTCCGGTGCAGTCTCCTTTTGGCGCAGAGCAATTCCTTTTTTTCCAGGATATGCTTTGCGTCTTTTTCGTCGATCAGGGAAATTGTCTTCTCCACGAAAAATTTTCCCTCTTCGGTCTTTCTCATGCGGACTTTGCCTTTCAGGAATCCGTGTTCCGAGCATATGGAGACACTGTAATATCTCCGGGCGTTGACGGAGAACCAGCGGAGCTTCTTTCGGGCGGGCTTGTGGCACAGCGGGCACCGGATGCTGCTGACCTCCGAATCGCTGATGGCGGATTCCTTGCTTGAAAATTCCCTGGAGATGAATTTTTCCCGGTCGTTGTAGAAAATATGGAGCTCTTCTTTTTTTGACTTGGGGTTCTGATACACATCCATGGAAAAATTCCGGAGTATGCAGTCCTCCTCCATTTGCTTGAAAATGGCCGCCGCATAGCGGGCATCCGCCAAAGCCTGGTGGAAATTTTCTGTCTTCGAAAGCTCCAGAAAATCGGTGGCGTACTCCAGGGACTTTCTGGAACCGCCGTCCTCGTACTGCAGACTGAATAACTTTTGTGCATCGTAATATTTCAAAGGGCCGGGCAGAAGGCCTTCCAGTCCATAGTATTTCAGATTCCGCTGCAGCTCCAAAAGGTCCTGGTTTCCCCAGCTGCAGAAACGGTAATTGTCCCCGCACCATTGGAAAAATCGGCGCACAGCCTCGGGGAAAGGGGTTCCGTTCTTTAAACGGCTGTAATCCAGATGGAGAATTTCCCGGGTTTTGCTGTGAATCCATTGGTAAACCTGCGGCTTGATAAAACAGTGGAACTCCGCCACGGTTTTCCGGCTGCTATTTAGTTTTACTGCGCCGATCTCGATAATCTCAAAAGGAAGGTTGACATCTTCCTCTTCTTTACCTTTTGGGCACTGATTCCATTCTAAATCGAAGACTATATAATTCATGTTCTCTATTGTACCCCATTCTTGTGTAGAGTGCAATGGAGATATGCAACAATTCCGTAATATCTGAATTTTATAATTATTTAAGAAATGTTTAGAAATTTTATATAGACAATACAGCAAAAGGCGTGTACAATGAATTTACGATATTTCTTTGACATTCTTTTTTTTCACAGCCATTTCGGCAGAAAGTTCCGGGAATCGTTTTACCATAAAAGTCCGCCGCCGGGTAGACGGCATGTATGCAGGGATGCTCAGTGCGCCCGTCAGACTTTTATGTGAGTCAGCGCGTCTGATGAATAATTTTTATTTTTAAGGGGGTGGGGGATGTATGACATTCGACTGCTGTCTGCGGCATTTCTGGCTTCGGCAGCGTTTGCGATGGATTTGCACAGCCATAAAGTGTCCAATAGGTGGATTGCGCTGGGCTGGATCTGGGGCATGTGGCTGCAGTATGCATTAGGGGGCTTAGGCGGCGTAGGGCGGTTTTTTGCAGGCGCGGCTGTGCCGATTTTTCTTCTTTTTCCTCTGTTTTATTTTCGGATGCTTGGTCCGGGAGACATTAAGCTTCTGTCCGTTCTTGGCGGGCTGTTGGGGCATGGGGAAATTATTCGTCTAATTCTTCTTTCTTTTTTCCTTGGCGGGGCGCTGTCATTGGGAATTCTTATTGTCACGGGAACGATTATGTTCCGTCTTCGATATTTTGTCGATTATTTCAGAGCATGTATAAAAAACAGAGAACGCAGGCCGTACTATAAGACCGGGCAGCAAGCGGAAAACATACATTTTACGCTGCCCATCTTACTGAGCTTGTTTCTGTATGTGGGAGGTATTTGTTGAAAAAAAGCATATTAGCGATTTGTGATGTGGAAAAGTCTTACGCCTATAATTTTATGGAATATATCAATCAGAAAAGGACGGTTCCTTTTGAAATTCAGGCGTTTACCAATATTGACTCCCTTCTGGAGTTTGGCTCCAGGGAGGAGATTGATATTTTGCTCATATCGGACCAGGCTATGTGTAGCCGGGTGAAGGAACTCTCCATCGAGAACATCGTAATTTTATCCGAGGGCGTGCACGACCCGCAGCTGGATCAGTATCCCAGCGTCTATAAATATCAGTCCTCCAACCAGGTCATCCGGGAGGTGATGGCGTGCTACGGGGCGGAAGCGCTGGAGGCGAACCAGTCGCCGTCCAGTCGGCATGTGGAGTTAATCGGCGTTTATTCTCCCCTGGGAAGGTCACTGAAGACTTCCTTTGCGCTGGCCATGGGGCAGATTTTGGCCCGGGGGAAGGCTGTGCTTTATATAAATATAGAGGAGTTTTCCGGATTCGAGGCTCTTTTTCAAAAAAGCTTCGAGCACACGTTAAGCGACCTTCTCTACTATATACGTCAGGAAAACAGTCATATAGCGTATCATTTGCCCTCCATGGTGGAGACGGTGAACAATCTGGACTTTCTGCCGCCAGTGGCCACGCCGCTGGACATCTGGGGCACAACCCTGGAAGAGTGGGAGCGGCTGCTAGATCAGCTGTCCCTGCATAGTTCCTACGAAACCGTGATTCTGGATGTGGGACAGGGGGTGGAAGAGTGGCGTTCGCTGCTGAACCGCTGTGATAAAGTCTATATGCCTGTGCTCATGGATGTTATATCTCAGGGGAAAATCCAGCAGTTTGAACGGCTGCTGCAGATGTGGAAGCAGCAGGATTTGCTGGATAAGATTCAGAAAGTCCGTCCGCCCTTTTACGGAAGCTATGGAGACGGAGCGGACTATGTGGAGCAGCTGCCCTGGAGTCAGCTGGGGGATTATGTGAAATCCGTTCTGCGCGGGGAGGAGACATGAAGCGGGAATTATTTTCCGATTTGCGCCAGAGCCTGATGGACGAACTGGATCTGTCGCGGGAGCTGGCGGATGAGGAAGTTCTGGAAGTGATTGACCGGGTGGTTTTGGGCAGCCAGAAACTGCAGTATGCGCCGCTGGAGGACAAAATAAGCTTAAGACAGGAGCTGTTCTGCTCCGTTCGCCGGCTGGATGTGCTCCAGGAATTGCTGGAAGACAATACGGTGACGGAGATCATGGTCAACGGGCCAGACCATATTTTTATAGAGCGGGCCGGGCGCATACAGAAATGGGAGAAAAAGTTTACCTCCCGGGAAAAATTAGAGGACGTGATTCAGCAGATTGTGGGAAAATGCAATCGTGTGATTAATGAATCCATGCCAATTGTGGATGCCAGGCTGGAGAGCGGGGCGAGAGTCCACGCGGCGGTAAGTCCGGTGGCCCTGGACGGCCCGATTCTTACAATCCGCCGTTTTCCGGACAGTCCCGTCACCATGAAAAAATTAATGGAGCTGGGCAGCATAACCGGTGAATGTGCAGAATACCTAATTAAGTTAGTGCAAGCCAAATACTCCATTCTTATAGGCGGGGGAACGGGAAGCGGGAAGACCACATTTCTTAATGCGCTCTCTGCCTATATCCCGGAGGATGAGCGTCTGATCACTATCGAGGACAATGCGGAGCTTCAGATTCAAGGCGTGGAAAACCTGGTGCGTCTGGAAGCCAAGTCGGCTAATGCGCAGGGCGGACAGGCCATTACGATTCGGGATTTGATTAAGGCTGCTCTGCGGATGAGACCGGACCGCATAATCGTCGGCGAAGTGAGAGGCGCAGAGGCCGTGGATTTGCTGCAGGCTTTAAACACCGGGCACGAAGGCAGTCTTTCCACCATCCATTCCAACAGCGGCAAGGATATGGGAAGCCGTCTGGAAACGTTGGCTTTAATGGGAATGGATTTGCCCCTGGAGGCCATACAGAGGCAAATTGTATCCGGCGTGGACATATTTGTACACCTGGGCCGTATGAGAGATAAAAGCCGCAAAACGCTGGAAGTGGCGGAGGTGGAGGGCATAAAAGGCAGGGAAATTGCGCTGCATCCGCTGTTTGACTATCGTCAGGGGGAAGGCTTGGTGCAGACAGGGACGCTGAAAAACAGGGTGAAATTAGAAAGGGCGGGGATCGCGTTATGAAGACGTATTACGATACATATTGTTTTGGGTGGAAAGAATGGCTGAAATTTGCGGCAGAATGCGCCGGGATTTGCGCCGGGGTCAATTATCTTTTTTACAAGAGTCTGTGGGCATTTCTGTGCATGATTCCGATTCCTTTTCTTCTCTACAAATGGAAAAAACGCAGTTACATCCGAGAGAGGAAAAAAAGGCTTAGTTATCAATTTAAAGACGCTTTGTATTCCTTAAGCGTAGCTTTGCAGGCTGGATATTCCATGGAGACGGCGGCCATGTGCTGCATCCGGGATTTGGAGAAGCTCTATTCCATGGACACGGACATTGTGCAGGAATTTGTATACATAGAAAAACAGATGCGTCTCAGCGTGTCTTTGGAAACCTTATTTCTGGATTTGGCGGACAGAAGCCGGCTGGAGGACATCGAAAACTTCGCCGCGGTATTCGCCGCCGCCAAACGTTCCGGCGGCGACATGTCCCGCATTGTGCAGAAAACAGCTCGGATGCTCACGGACAAGATTGAGGTGAAAAAGGAAATCGAGGCCACCGTGGCGGCAAAAAAGATGGAGCAGGCAATCATGAGCCTGATGCCCTTTGGAATTATCTTGTATATGCAGCTGACCTCGCCTGGATTTCTGCAGATTTTGTACGGAAACGCGTTCGGCGTCATTACCATGAGCCTGTGTCTGGGCATCTACTTTCTGGCCTGCTGGATGGGGCGCCGGATTGTGGACATTGAGGTGTGATCATGTGGCTGCATGTCTGTCTGCTGGCGGGAACGGGCCTGCTGGCAGCTTTGACCGTCACAGGCCGCATGCCCGGCGGGGATATACTCACTCGGCGGGAATGGATATTTCTGCTGGCGATTCTAATGGCGGGGAATTGTATAGGCGCCTGCGTGACCTACACGCGAAACCGGGATCGGCTGTGGAAGGAGGATATGTATTTCGAGAAACAAGCGGCCGGGGAAGGCGGTTATGAAGAGGAAATGCAGGCAGAAATAGAGGGCGAAGAGGCTTCCGTCTATGTGCAGGTGCCGGAGCGGGAAGGGAAAGAGGAGAAATCCTGGCAGCAAAAGGAAGACGCGCCCCAGGAGGCGAAGCTGGATGAGCGAATTGGCCAGGCTGTAGAGGATTATAACCGGGAAAAGCAGCAGGAAGACAAATATTATCTGCCGTCCTATCTGGATGGGAAGCCCGTGGCCTGGAGCCGCCCCTGGGATAGTTCCGGAGGCGTTCTGGCCGTCTTAAGCATCATCGGGGCGTGCTGCATTCCCGTTCAGAAACAGCGGGATCGGGAGAAAAAACGACAGGAACGCACCCGCCAAATGCTGCTGGATTATCCCAATCTGGTTACACGCCTGGCGCTGCTTTTAGAAGCCGGCATGACGGTCCGCAAAGCTTTTGAGAAAATCGCGCTGAGCTATAAGCAAAAGCAAAAAGGGAACGTCCGCTGGGCATATGAGGAGCTTCTGAAAGCCTATTATGAGATGGAAAGCGGCGTGATGGAAGAGAGGGCCTATGAAAATTTTGGGAGGAGATGCGATCACCCCAAATACCGGACGTTGGCCACGCTGCTGATCCAAAATTTGAAAAGGGGGAATCGGCAGCTGCTGGACATTCTGGAAAAAGAGTCGGCAGAGGCTTTCGAGGAGCGCAAAAGGTACGCGCGGGTGCAGGGAGAGGAGGCGGCCACAAAATTGCTGATACCCATGACTCTGATGCTTGTAATTGTTCTGGTGATATTAATCGTCCCGGCCTGTATGTCCTTCTATCAGACATAACGGACCCGGGCGGAAAGGAGGTGAAGGCCTATGGGTGAGCTGCGCGCGTTTTTTCATGAGGAAGACGCCATCGGCGTTGTGGAAATCATTCTGATTCTGGTGGTGCTGATCGGGTTGGTGGTGATTTTCAAGGAACAGCTGGTCAAGCTGGTGGAAGACATTCTCGAGAAAATCACAAAACAAAGCAACGAAATCTAATATTTAAAGCAAGGAGGTGCGCTTTTTGGATGAAGAAGGGAAGCATAACTGTTTTTTTTGCGCTTGTCCTGTCCGTAATGATTGTTTTGATTTTCGCCAGCATCGAGTCTGTGAAAATGATGTGCGCCCGGACGCAGATTGCCAACGGCGCGGACGTAGGGATGTATTCTCTGTTTGCCCAGTATGACCCGGATCTGCTGGAGCGGTATGATTTGTTTTATTTGGACGCTTCTTACGGGGCGGACGCTCTGCAGATGTGCGAGGCGTATCGGACGGTGGAAGAATATATGGAACCCATTTTGCGCCAGAATTATCTGGATTTAACCATTGCGTCCGGCGGGGTTACCGGGTTCGCGCTGGCGACGGATTGTAACGGACAGCCCTTCCGGGATCAGGTGACGGCGTACATGAAAGGCGCGTCAGACAGCCAGGGGGCGCAGCTCCTTGTAAACGCCCTGCGGGAAAATGCAAAAGAGATTGAAAAGGCGCAGACAGTGAAGCGGCAGGCAGAAATGCAGCAGTGGATGGCATATTATGAAGAGGAAATGGCCTGGGCGGGGAATGAGAGCGCGCGGGCGGAGACGGAACTGCAGGAGGGGGAAATTTTGGAGGCGCCGGCCGCTTTGGTGGAAAACCCCATTGACTACATACGGGAAATACAAAAAATCGGGATTCTTGAATTGGTTATCGCCAATCCGGTGGATGTGTCAGACCGGGAAGTCGATATGGCACAGATGGTTTCCCAGCGGGATTTGGAGCAGGGAATGGGCGCGCTTTATCCGGCCCCGTCGGAAAGCCCTCAAAAGGAGCAGGCGCTTTTTCAGGAATATGTCATGCAAAACTGCGGGATGTATAAAAAGCCCGCGGACAGCGGCGATTTGCAGTATCAGGCGGAATACATCCTTGGAAAATCCGCAAACGACCGGGAAAATCTGGAGAAAGCGGCCAATCGCCTTTTGGAGATACGGGAAGGGGTAAATCTGTCTTTTTTGTACGCTGATCCGGAAAAAAGGGCGCAGTGCGCGGCGCTGGCGGCGGAGATTGCCGACGGTTTTTTGGTTCCTCCGGCAGCAGGCGTGATTGAGGAAGCGCTGCTTTTATGCTGGGCTTTCGGGGAAAGCGCACTGGAAGTAAAGGCGCTGTTTGACGGAGGCCGGGCGCCTTTGGCAAAAACGGCGCAGAACTGGAATCTTTCGCTGGAAAATCTGTCCGGACTGCTGGGCGAACTTTCAATAAATCTTCCAGTGACGGACGAGCCGGGAATGAATTATGCCGATTATCTTCGCGCACTGCTTTTTCTGGAACCGGAAGACAGTAAAGTGATGAGAAGCATGGATATGATTGAAAGGAACATCCGCAGTCAGCCAGGCAGAGAGAATTTCCGTCTGGACTGCTGCGTGGAATCCATGGAAGTGGCCATCGACGTGCGCGTGAATGCCAGGAAAACGTACACGGCGCTGCACCGCTATGGCTATAATCTGTAGAGAAGGGAGGCGTCAAGATATGTTTTTTGTCAAAAGAAAAGAATACTCTCTTCAGAAGCGAAAAAAGGGCTTTTGGCAGAAAGCATTTTTGGGTGTCTTGCGCAGAGGGACGTTGACGGTGGAGCTGGCCCTCATCCTTCCGCTGTTTTTGATGGGCACAGGAACGCTGGTGTGCTTTATGGATGTGTTGAAAATCCAGACGGAAAGGCTCAGCGCACTGTGCGAGAGGGCTATGGAAGAGGGAACCAGTGCATATCTGTCCGGGGAAAAAACTCCCATTGTCGACTTACAGGAAACGTATGAGTACAGGTTTCCGGTGTCTGTGGTTTTGCTTCCGGCCCTGCGGATTACGAACCAAAGCCGGGTACACAGCTGGACGGGTATGGAAAAGGGCGCGGAAGATTCGACGGAGGAAATGGTGTACATGACCGAATCCGGCAGCGTGTACCATACAAATCCTCAGTGCAGTTACGTAGATTTGTCCATTTCACAGGCCGACGGAACCCAGGTGGAAACCCAGCGAAACCAGAGCGGAGCAAGATACGCACCGTGCGAATCTTGCGTACAAGAGATGGAGCCTGCAGCAATCGTATACATTACAGCATATGGAACCCGATATCACAACCAAGTGAGCTGCAGCCGGCTGAAAAGGACGGTGCGGATGGTTCCCCTTTCAGAGACTGGAGGCTGTCCCCAGTGCTCAAGATGCCGAAGAAGCGGAAAATAAAAGGTGTTAGGTAATTGCAAAACTTGCCCAAACGCTGGTTATTGAAAGGGTGTTTAGCAATTACATAATAAAATATGTAATAGAAGGGAGAAAAAATGGAGCAGGTATGTGTGCTGAGTTTTTTGGGAATCAACAGTTATTTTGATATACGCAAAGGGGAAGTTTCTTTGTTTGCGGCTGCCGCATATATGGCATTGAGCGTTCTCTATCTGTTTTTGCACCGACAGCGGTTGGCTCTTCTGCTGGCAGGGATTTTGCCTGGGCTGCTGCTTTTGTGCATTGGAAAATTAAGCGGCGGCGCGTTGGGGATGGGAGACGGCCTGATCGTTCTGGTGGCAGGGCTTTACATGGGTATATGGAAAGCTCTGGAGTTTATTACAGTTGCCGTATTGTTGGCGGCTGTCTGGGCGGGGATTCTAATGTTTGGCAAAAAAAGAGGCGGGAAAGCCAGTTTTCCCTTTGTGCCTTTTTTGCTGGCGGCGTATGCGGCGCCCTGGCTGATACAGGCGGTGAAAGGATGAATAGGTGGCGAAAAGGGAGTATGACAGTGGAAACGGCGTTGCTGCTGCCGCTTGTGCTGCTGGCGTGGATGGGAGCGGTGTCGGCGTGTCTGTTTGTCCACAATCGGGCCTGGCTGACAGGGGCGGCTTATGAGTCGGCGATTACAGGAAGCTGGGACGCGATCCGCTCCCAGGGGGACGCAGAGGGCCGTGCCCGGGAAAAATTGCGCCTTCTGCTGGGGAACTCCCTGTATGGCTCCAAAAACATCCACGCAGAGACAGAGGAAAAAGGAGGGCGGATTTTTGTAACAGTGAGGGGCAGGCATGGCGCCTACGGCGGCCTGCATTGGTCGTTTCGCGTTACGGGCAGTCGGAAGCTGTGCAGGCCGGTTTCGTACATAAGACAGGCTCGCAGAGCCGGGATAAAGATAGGAGGCGGATAATATGGAGGTAAGCTATAAACGGGATGCGACGCATAATTTTCTGGTACTGCAGCCGGACGGGGAAGTGGATATGAAAGCGTATCCGCTGCGGATGGTTTTGGGAAACGCCATACCGGGGTTGCTTCCCTGTAAACCGCAGAAGGTCGACGGGAAGGTTTTGTTTTATTATGATGTGACGTCCCGGCAGCGGCTTCTGGATACATATGAAAAGCTGGGATATAAGGAGTTAAAGGGATTATGCCAGGGCTTTTTAAAAATTTTTGAGCAGATGAATATGTACCTGTTGGATGCGGATCGGCTGATTCTGGATATGGAATACATTTATCTGGACAGGCAGGAGGGGAAAATATATCTGTGTTATTTTCCGGGCTTCCACAAGCCGATTTGTGAACAGTTGCGCTGTTTTACAGAGCATTTACTTTTGCATATAGATCACGGGGATCCCAAAGGCGTTGTGTTGGGGTATGGCTTGTACCGGATGACTGTGGAGGGCGGCTTTCAGATGGAAGCGTTAGGGGAATTGCTGCGAAAATCCGAGGAAGACCCGGAGGCGGCGCAGGGGAGCGTCCATAAACAGGATTTTGAAAAAGAAGCTTCAGCGGGAGAGTTATGCCTAAAAGAAGAAAGGGAAGAAAAGGAAAAGCCCCGAATAAAGCCCGGAAAATGGGAAGCTGTTTTTCTGCTGTCCGGTTTGGGCGTTATTGGGGTGATCACGATTCTTAGGCATATGGGATATCTGTCCGGCATAACTCTGCCTTTGATGCTGGCGTTTGTTTTTGGCGCTGTGTTGGCGGCGGCCCTGCTGCTTTTGGGGGATAAAAAAAGAGGTCTGGCAAAAGATCTGAGGCGGCAGCGCGTACTGCAGGAGCAGGCGGAGGAACAGACGCAGACAGAGGCGGCAGCTCCGGACGAAGGCGAAGCCCTGGGTTGTCCCAGGCTGGTATGCGAAGATCCGGGGCAGGCCCCGTCCATGATTCTGAACCGCGACATGACGTTGGTAGGAGCAATGGGCGAAGTGGCGGACGTATTACTGGATAAGCCGTCCATCAGCCGCATGCATGCCCGGATTTGGAAAAAAGGGCAGGAATGGTGGATCGCGGATCTCAATTCCAGGAATGGAACCTTTGTCAATGGGAAAAAGCTGGAAATAGAAGAAGAATGTCTGCTGCAGCCGGAGGATAAAGTGACTTTTGCCGACATAAATTACCGGTTTGTAAAAACAGAATGTGAATAAAAATATTTCACCTTTTATTCTTTACATTCTCCCAATGTTATGCTTTAATGATTAGAACGGAATGTGTAGAAAAGGTTGGGGAAAAGAATGGAACGTAAAGCGTCTGCGAGCGTGATTTTAATAGGCTTGAATGTTCTGGCGTTTTTGGCGGTGGAAATTACCGGGGGCAGCGAAGATCTGGAACATATGTTGTCCTGCGGGGCCGCTTATGCGCCGCTTATTCAGCAGGATCAGGAGTATTATCGTCTGATTACCTGTATGTTTCTCCATTTTGGCATGGAGCATCTAATCAATAACATGTTGGCCTTGTATTTTGTGGGGGGCCATTTGGAGAGGGCGGTTGGGAAGCTGCGGTTTCTGCTGATTTATCTGGCAGGCGGGGCAGGCGCCAGCTGTCTGTCCTATTACAGAGATATACAGCGGGGATCTGCGCACATTTCCGCGGGCGCGTCAGGGGCCGTTTTCTCTGTAATAGGCGCCATGATTTATGTGCTGCTTTTGAATCGGGGACAGCTGGAGGGACTGACAGTTCGTCAGATGCTTTTTATGGCCGTTTTATCCTTGTATTATGGGTTTACTGCCACAGGAGTGGATAATGCCGCTCACATTGGAGGGATTTTCTGTGGTTTTTTGCTGGCCGTTCTTGTTTATCGCCGAAGAATTACGCATATGGAAACAGAAGGGTAAAGGTGGTTCCTTCGTTGGGGTAAGACGTTACTTCTACGCTGCCGCCATGGGCTTTGACCACCTGTTTGACAATGGCCAGTCCCAGTCCGGTCCCTGTCTTTTTGTGGGTGATAAAGGGATCGAAAAGAGTGGGCAGGTGCTCCGGCTCGATGCCGCAGCCATTATCCGCGATCTGGATGCACAGATTGTCCCGTTCTTTTTTCAAAATAATATGTATCGTCCCGTCTTTCGCGATGGACTCACCGGCGTTTCGTATTAAGTTGAGTAAGGCCTGCTGGAACTTGATTTTGTCCAGGCATAAGGTGGCGTCGGCATCCGATAGGCGATTTTCATAATTTAAATCAATGCCCAGGTATTTGTAAGTAGGCGCCAGCTTTTCCGTCAGGTTTTTCAGATAGGAGCCGATGTGCATGGGTTCTTTGTGGAGCTCTCGGGAATTATTGTAGATGGACAGCTCGCCCAATAGCTTTTTTAGGAAATCCACCTGGTCCAGGATATCGTCCCAATATTCATACTCTTCCACTTCCGGATGGGCTTCTTCTACCAGCTGAAGATAGCTGTTGATGAGAGTTAAGGGATTTCTGATTTCGTGGGAGACCTTTGAGAGCGTAAACTGAAAATCTTGTTTTGTTTGGTTTGCCATTTTAAGTTCTAACATAAATTTAACCCGTACCTTCTCAAAAATATTTTTTAGATTTATATTTTTTATTACGTGGCATTTATATTTTCTGTCTTCCTTATGATAGCATTTGTCAATAAAAAACTCAACGATTTTCGTTCACCAAATTTATATATAATTGTATATTTTTTTGTAAAAATCGATATATGTTTGGAAGCATCATGTATAAATTGTAAAAAAATGTCATTAACTGTTGCGCTTAAAATGACGTGGATGCTATAATCAATTTATCAAAAAGCTATGCGTTCTGATGGGAAAAGGAGGATAAAAATGGAACGGGGGAGCTTTAATCGGATTTATGAACAGTATTATAAATTGGTGACACACGTGGCTTTTGATATTTTGCATGATTATAGCTTGGCGGAAGATGTCTGTCAGGAGGTGTTTGTGAAATTTCACAAGAAAATCGAAGGTTTGGATGAGGAAAAGCTAAAAGGCTGGATGTTGAGAAATACGCAGAGGACAACCATTGATTTTCTGAGAAAATCTTATCGCAAACGGGAAATTCCTGTGATTGGGGAGAAAATGGAACAGGAATTGGTGGCTCAGTATCTGGTGGAAACGGAGGACGAGAGCTGCCGGAAAGAATTTCGTTGTTTTGTGCTTGAGGAGTTAAAAGAAAAGAACCCTATGTGGTATGATTTGATGGTGCGGATTGTAATTGGGAATGAATCAGCTGAGTCAGTGGCGGAGGATTACGGCATAACGGTAACGAATCTAAGAGTGAGACTTAGCCGCGCCCGCAGATGGCTTTACAGGAATTACTATAGATATTACCAGGAATTGTAAAAGTTTCTGAAAAAATCCATAAATGGTTGCACTTTAATTGTAAAAAGCGCTATAATTTAAGTATATTTTATCCAGTTAAAATAAAACGGAGGTGACCAGTTATGGATTGTATTTTTTGTAAAATTGCGAATGGAGAAATTCCATCAGCTACATTATATGAAGACGAGGACTTTCGGGTAATCCTGGATGTGAATCCGGCGAGCAAAGGCCACGCTCTGATCTTGCCAAAAAAACATGCGGATAATCTCTATGCGCTGTCGGAAGAGTCGGCCGCAAAGGTTTTGGTTCTGGCCAAAAATATGGCGGAAAAAATGGAGAAAGCGCTGGACTGTGACGGACTCAATCTGGTGCAGAACAACGGAGAAATCGCCGGGCAGACGGTTTTTCATTTTCATATGCATCTGATCCCGCGTTATAAGGGGGACAATGTAAAAGTGGGGTGGAAGCCGGGCAAACTGACCGATAAGGCGAAAGAAGAACTGTTGTCCATTTTGACATAAGAGATGAATGAGGAAGAGGCAAATGAAGAGGGAAGATTTCGATCGGATGTATAAGCAATATTATAGGTTAGTAATACATATAGCCCATGATATTTTGCACGATTATGCTTTAGCGCAGGATGTCTGTCAGGAAGTCTTCGTTAAGTTCAATGAAAAAATCGAAGGCTTGGATGAGGACAAGCTGAAGGGGTGGATGTTAAGGAATGCCTACAGAAAGACCATTGATGCATTAAGAAGAGCATACCGAAAGCGTGAGATCTCTGTGGTTGAAGATAAGATGGAGGATAAACTGGTGGTCGAATGCATGACGGAACTGGAAAATGAAATCTGTCGGAAGCAGTTCCGCAGTTTCTTGCTGGAAGAGCTGAAGGAGCAGAATCCACAATGGTATGAAATGATGGTGAGAGTCGTTGTGTATGAAGAGCCAGCCAAAGAGGTTGCGGCTGATTATGGCATAACGGTGATGAATCTGCGGATGAAGCTCAGCCGCGCCCGCCGTTGGCTGTATAAAAACTATTATAAACGTTACCGGGAATTATGAAGAAGTCAGCTCTTCAAAAAGGTTCGTGATGCGTGTAATGGAATCCATAGCGTTGTTTTTCTTCATGGCGTCCGCATAGGATTCTCGGTGTTTGTATAATTCACGTATGGCAGATAGCAATGTGTCGTCTGTGATGTTTTCTTCTTCCAGTACCATGCTGAATCCCTGGCGTTCAAAGGAACGGGCGTTCAGGATCTGGTCGCCGCGGCTGGCTTTGGCCGGCAGGGGGATCAGTAGGTTGGGTTTTTGGAGGGCAAGAATTTCACAGATTGCATTTGCTCCGGCTCTGGACACGACCATGTCAGCCAGGGCAAAAAGATCTGCCAACTCTTTTTTGATATACTCGAATTGGACATATCCTTTGGTTTCATTCAGGGCTGGATCTAATTTCCCGTTTCCACAGAGGTGGATAATCTGGAAATCAGGCAGCAGGCTGGGAAGGATCTTGCGGATATTTTCATTGACGGAGGCTGCGCCTAGACTTCCGCCTATAATCATAATTACAGGTTTGCCTTTCTGAAATCCGCAGAAATCCAGGGCGGCCTGCGCATTTCCCTGAAGCAGCTCCTGGCGTATGGGGCTGCCCGTGAGCAGGGCCTTTTCTGAAGGCAGATACTCTACCGTTTCCGGGAAGTTGCAGCATACTTTTACAGCGGATGGAATTGCAAGTTTGTTGGCTAGCCCCGGCGTCATATCGGATTCGTGTATGACAGCAGGGATGTTTCGGTGTTTTGCGGCAATGACGACGGGAACGGTTACAAACCCGCCTTTGGAAAAGACTAAATCTGGTTTTAGTTCTTTCAGCAATTTTTTTGCCTGTCCGTATCCCTTGATTACACGGAAAGGATCGGAAAAGTTTTTCCAGTCAAAATAGCGTCTCAATTTACCGGAAGCAATGCCATAATAGGGGATCTTAAGTTCTTCGATTAATTTTCTTTCAATTCCATCCAGAGATCCAATATATGAAATACGATAGCCCAGTTCCGTCAGCCGGGGAATCAGGGCTATATTGGGGGTAACATGGCCAGCGGTGCCGCCGCCGGTAAGTACGATATGTTTCATAAATATGTTTCCTCCTGGTTATCCTCATGCAACGGCATGAGTCATATTTTAATGATATGTCTGATAGGGTGTGGTGTTTACAATTTATTAAGCGTTATTGAAATTTTCAAATGTATCTTAGAGGGTGTTTGAAAACTGCTTTCTGCAAGATGTATTTCACAATTTGTGGGAGATCTGTTCCGCATGAGGGCGGCGTACCCGCAGGGCAAAATTAGTGGGCTACGGCAACCGAATAAGGGGCAAATATACCGCAAAGTGGGGAATGCAGATGGCAGGAATGAGTTTTCCAACACCCTCTAACCTTAATATGGACCTCTTGGGGGCAAATGTCAAGAAGAGATGGAGTTCAGATGGGAAAAAAACGAAAAGGAAATAAGCTAGATGCTCTGCTGCGGGAAGAATATGACCGCAGGACGCAGGAAATAGAGGACAGTCTCAGTAAGGATGGCTCCTTTGACCCGGAAAGAATAGACGGCGACGCATTGTACCAGCGTATCATGGAGAGGATTCAAGAGGAAGAGGGTAAACGAGAGGAAATTAAGTTGAAAAAGAAGGAGAGAAGAAAAGTGAATATACGGCAAGTAGGCAAATGGGCGGCAGTATTTTTTGTTGCTATGATTGGAATATTTTTGGCGAGTATGACTGGCGAGGCAAATAGGACGTATTTTAAACATACGGTTCAGTATATGATGGGGGATGAAGTGGTTTTGAAAATGGGGAATAATGAGGAAGGTGAAGAAGAATCTGCTGAAATGCGGAAAGAGGAGGTTTTGGCTCGTCAGGAGATTAAGGAAAAAGTTGGTATTTCTGTTCCTATTTTTAAATATGAACCAGAGGGACGTGTAGGATTTCAATATAATATTGAACTTGGAAACGCGGCTGCTGTTATTGAATATCAATATAAGAATGCAATTATAAATCTTCGTATGATTAATAGTAAAAGGACAGAGGTGTATGGTTTAGTTGTTCATGGTAAAATCATAAAAGAAATAGAGATGCTGGAAGGAGCGGTTACTACTCCGGTAACAAAAATAAAAGATTCTGGAGATAAAGAACCAACTTATGCTGCACAGTGGGAGTATGAAGACGGATATTATCAATTAAGTGGAAAACTTGAGGAGCAGGAATTTCTTAAGGTTATGGAGTATATTTTCTATTAATAATGTGTTACGTTTGAGTTTAGTGGGCGTATTCTATATGTAGCGTAAGTAGGTTGTAAGAGGAGGAATAATGCGACATAAACTTTATAAAAAATTATCATTTTTTTATTTAAGTGTGTTGATGGCAGTGGCAGTGCTGTCTCCGAATACTTTGGTATATGGTGCATCTGACGGTGAAACATCCATTTATGAAGATGTGGCTGAGGTTACGGATAAAAGCACTATTTTAACTAGAGGCAATTTTTTGAATTATGGGTCAGTAACATTGACAAGGATTGATCTTATGAAAGTAAGGCTTGTCGGTGATACGGCGGCTCATAGAGTTTGTGACAGGTTAGGGCTTGCTCTCCTTTTGGAAAGAAGTGAAGATGGAAAGCATTATGAAAGCTATCGGCAGTGGAAATTTTCAAAAGAAAATGATAGTTTTTTCTGGATGGGTTTAGA
Source organism: uncultured Lachnospiraceae bacterium (assembly GCA_964407765.1). Lineage (GTDB taxonomy): Bacteria > Bacillota > Clostridia > Lachnospirales > Lachnospiraceae > MGBC164599. Next base: position 24,070 of record CAYOWU010000022.1, on the reverse strand, counting down.
GGTGATTGTTCCTGCCGGATATTGGTATCGCTTAGGCGGTGGACATGTTGCGCGTATGGGTAATGAAGCTGAAAGCGTTACTACACTTACAGATGGAATATATGTCTACTAAAGAAATATCAATATTTGTTATACATCAATAAATGGGTTTATTTCATGAATGAGTCTTGAAATATCTATGCATAACAACGTCTCCAATCTGTAGCCATGCAGATTGTGTGATGTCATTGTAATTTTCTAAAGTAATTTTCTAAAATTTTGAAACTGGAATCAGGACGAATAGGTCTGTTATAGCAGAAAAATATAGAACTTACGCTACCTGCTATACGACCGTGACGGAGAGGCAAAATTGCTGCGTTTGTCTTGGATTTCGGCGGAAAGCCTGTTGTGGCGTGATCAGCGGGCTTTCCTTAGTTAGAGCATGAGTGTATAAAATGCTGTTTATAAACCGGAAACCTAAAGAACAGGTTTCCGGTTTTTTCTAATAGTGTAAAAAAGTAAAGTTATATGCTTATAAAACGGAAAATTATTGAAACAACCAGAAATTTGTGATAAGATAACGAAGAAATCAACCGTGTTACAGGGTGGGCTGACCTTCCATTTTAAAAGAATGGGGGTGATGCCTATGAAGAAGGGAAAACGCAAAAATAATATTTCTCTTATGGAATTGCTAACATTTGGCATATTCCTTTTGGCATTGCTTACATTTATTTTTACATTTTGTAAGTAGCCATACATAGAAAACCACCCTTAAACTTTGGCGAGAAACAGGGTGGAATTTCTATTCTGTCATTGGTCAACCTACTTTGTAGGCGGTTGATTTCTTTTTATGTCTATAATATAGCATATCTGGCAGTGAGGCGCAAGCGTTTTTAGACAGAAAATCAGCGCTGGAAGCCGACTGCTCTCTTTTCAAATTAGGCAGCAAATCCATGAGTAAAAGGAGTTGTGCCAAATTCAGTGTAAAATTTTCCCCGAAAGGTTTATAATGGTAGAAAAGAGTGTGGGGGAGGAGTTATGTAGATGGATTATAAGAATAAAGGGCTGATTCTTCTGAAAAAGGGGCAAAAGGGGATTGTCCACGCGGTGTTCAGCCGTTTTGGGTTGATTTTGCTGCTGCTTATGGGGCAGGTTTCCATTCTGTTCAGCATTTTCCGGTGGTTTGAAAAATTTCTGCCCCACATTTTCGGTGGGACCGTGGTTTTCACGGCTATTATGGTCATTGGCCTTTTGAACAGCCGAATCGATCCCACGGCGAAGATTACATGGCTGATTGTAATTATGCTTTTGCCAGTATTTGGCGTGTTTTTATTTATATACATTCAGAGCGACATTGGGCACAGGGCTTTGAAAAAGCGGATGGATCAGATTATTACGGATACGAAGGGGCGCATTGCGCAGGCGGACGATGTGATGGAGCGATTTTCCGGGGAAAACCCGGGTGCGGCGTCGCTGGCGCGGTATATGAAAAGGAGCGGCTGCCATCCGGTGTATGAAAATACAGCGGTCACATATTTTCCTTTGGGGGAGGATAAGTTTGCGGAAATGCTGAAACAGCTGGAAGCGGCGGAGCATTTTATTTTCCTGGAGTATTTTATTGTGGACGAAGGGCTGATGTGGGGCAGGGTATTGGAGATTCTGGCCAGGAAGGCGGCAAGGGGCGTGGATGTCCGGGTGATGTATGACGGAACCTGTGAGTTTGCGCTGCTGCCCCATGATTACCCTAAGCGTTTGAGGGCGCTGGGCATCAAATGCAAGATGTTCGCTCCGGTGACGCCTTTTGCGTCCACTCATTATAATTACCGGGATCACAGGAAAATTCTGGTTATCGACGGGCACACGGCGTTTAACGGCGGGGTGAATCTGGCGGATGAGTATATCAATCAGAAATCCAGATTCGGACACTGGAAGGATACGGCGGTGATGCTGAAGGGGGAGGCGGTGAAAAGCTTTACCCTGATGTTTCTGCAGATGTGGAGGATTGATGAGAAAGAGGATGCGTCGGCGCATTTTCTGTCCTATCCGTCTGCGCCGGCGCAGGGCGCGAAAGGCTATGTGATTCCCTACGGGGACTGTCCGCTGGATGACGATAAACTGGGCGAGCGGGTGTACATGGATATTTTGAACCGCTCCCTTCGGTATGTGCATATTATGTCGCCGTATTTGATTCTGGACGGGGAACTTGAGACGGCTTTGAAGTTCGCCGCCGAGCGGGGCGTGGAGGTGGTTTTGCTGCTGCCGGGGATTCCGGACAAGGCGATTCCGTATGCGCTGGCGAAGACCCATTACGCGCCGCTTCTGGGCGCCGGGGTGAAAATTTATGAGTATACGCCAGGGTTCGTTCATGCGAAGGTTTTCGTCAGCGATTCCCGGGAAGCGGTGGTGGGCACCATTAATCTGGACTATCGCAGCCTCTACCATCATTTTGAGTGCGCCACATACATGTATGGCATAGACTGCATTTCTGACATAGAAGACGACTTCCAGAAAACCCTTTCCAAGTGCCGCCAGGTCACTATGGAAACGGTGCGCAGGGAAAAGCTGCATGCGAAGCTTTTGGGATGGCTCATGAAAGTGGTGGCGCCGTTGATGTAGGGACGTGTGTTATTCTCCGCGCAGCGGAATTTGCGCTTCGCATAATCACGGGTAAACGGGACTGAGCATCACTGCCTGCGAGACGCAAAAGGATATGAAACGGCTGGCCGGGAGTCTGCAAAAAAGACTTCCGGCTTTATGTATGTTTTTTTGAAAGCTGTGCACACTGTCATTAGGTATATTCAAATGTGGCAAAAAGGGAGGCGGCTTTATGAAAACGTGTCAGATGTTATACCCCAGGAACACTGCCGTTCGGCGGGCGGTAAGCATGGACGGTATGTGGAAGTTTCAGACGGATCGGCGGCAGGAGGGCCGCGAAAAGGGTTGGACGGGCGGCTTGCCGAATCCGGACTGGATTCCAGTGCCCGCCAGTTTCCAGGATTTTTATACGGACAAGGACATGCGGGAGTTTACCGGGGATGTGTGGTATGAGACGGATGTGTTCGTGCCGGGCGAATGGGAAGGGATGGAGGCAGCCATCCGTTTCGGCTGCGCCACCCACCGGGCGAAAGTGTATGTGAACGGTGAGGAAGCCGTTTCCCATGAGGGGGGCTTTCTGCCTTTTCTGGCGAATGTGACCGGGGTGGTGCGGTATAATGATTTCAACAAGGTGACGGTTCTGGTCAACAACGAGCTGAACGTGACCAGCATTCCCTGCGGGGAAACCAGGACGCTGAGTAGTGGAAAGAAGATGTCCGTTCCGTATTTTGATTTTTTTAATTATTCAGGTCTGCAAAGGCCAGTAAAGTTTATAGCATATCCTAAAGAGCATATTGAGGATTTTTCCGTGGCGCACCGGTTCCAGGGGGAAGACGCCGCCGTGCATTATGCGGTGGAAACCACCGGCGAGCATGAGGTTTTGGTGGAGGTCTACGATCGGGAATCCCGAAAAGTCGCCTCCTGCATGGGAAAGGAGGGCGACCTTCAGATTCCCCATGTGCACAAATGGAGCGTGGGCGATGGCTATCTGTACCGGTTCGTGGCACGCATCCTGGATGGGGAAAATCTGATTGACGAGTATTACGACGATATCGGCATCCGCACGGTGGAGATAAAAGACGCGGATATTTTGCTCAATGGGGAGAAGATTTACCTGAAGGGCTTCGGCAAGCACGAGGACAGCGACATTGTGGGCCGGGGACTTCACATGGGCGTGATGAAACGGGATTTTGAGTGTATGAAGTGGATCGGGGCCAACTGCTTTCGCACGTCCCACTACCCCTACAGCGAGGAAATTTACCAGATGGCGGACCGGGAAGGGATTCTGGTCATCGACGAGGTGGCGGCGGTGGGGCTTTTCAAAAGCCAGCTGAATTTCATGGAAGCTTCCACGGGAAAACAGACAGCGTTTTTCCGGGAGCCGACCGTTCCCAAACTTCTGGAAAATCATCTGCAGTGCGTGGAGGATATGATTTGCCGGGATAAGAACCACGCCTGCGTCATTGCTTGGAGTCTTTTAAATGAGCCGGAAACTACCGACGAGGCGGCGGTTCCGTATTTTGAGAAAATTTTTGCAAAGGCCAGGGATGCGGATCCCCAGAAGCGGCCACGGACTTTTGCCATGATTATGAATTCCCTGCCCCATAACTGCAAATGCTATCCGTTCAGCGATTTTCTTTCTCTGAACCGCTATTACGGCTGGTATCTGATGGGCGGCTATGAGATTGCCGACGCGGAAGCGGCGTTTCGCCGGGAGATGGACGCGTGGGCGGCCAAGAATCTGAACAAGCCGGTGGTTTTCACGGAATACGGCGCGGACACAAACCCGGCGGAGCACAAGCTTCCTTCGGTGATGTGGAGCCAGGAATACCAGGTGGAGTATCTGAAAATGTGCCATCGGGTGTTTGACTCTTATCCGTTTGTGGCGGGAGAGATGGTGTGGAACTTTGCTGATTTTCAGACCACGGAGGGCATCCTGCGGATGAACGGCAATAAGAAAGGAATCTTTACCCGGCAGAGGCAGCCGAAGCAGGCGGCTTATTATTATAAAGAACGCTGGGAAAAAAGCAGTTGAAAAATCTGCGCGTATAGCATGCAAAGGAGCCGTTGGCCAGCGTATGTCTGGCCAACGGTAAAATATTTGACTACAAAAAATAGCGCCGTGCTTTACCGGAGCAGGGGCGTTATTTTTTGTGCATAAAAAATCTCTGCCGTAATCTGGAAGGGAAAATGTTCACGCCGAATAATTTCTGACTCGCTTTAGTATATACGAAAAAACAGGGGAACGCAACGTCTTAATTCTAAAATTTCTGAAAAAAATCTGCATGCCCTGCCGTATGTTTCTTGCCAAATCTGCACACACTGTCCTTAGATATGGAAAAATCGTAACAGTCCAGATTCCTTCTCTGTTACGAAAAATCACAAGGGAGGCAGATATGGAGAAACAGCAGGAAGTCAGGCCATTTGGCATGGCGGATAAAATCGGCTATATGTTCGGTGATTTTGGAAATGATTTTACGTTTATTTTATCGTCTGCATTTATGCTGAAATTTTACACAGACGTAATGGGAATCGCGCCGGGGGTGGTCGGGGCGCTGATGATGGCGGCGCGGTTTATCGACGCGTTCACGGATGTGACCATGGGGCAGATTGTGGACCGTTCCAAGCCGACGAAGGATGGGAAGTTCAAGCCCTGGATTAAGCGAATGTGCGGGCCGGTGGCCATTGCGTCTTTTCTGATTTATCAGTCGGGACTGGCCAACATGTCTTATGGATTTAAGGTGGTCTGGATGGCGGTCACTTACATTTTGTGGGGGTCGATTTTTTACACGGCGGTGAATATCCCCTATGGTTCTATGGTTTCCGCGGTGTCCAGCGACCCCAAGGAGCGGGCGGAGCTGTCCACCTGGCGGACTATTGGCGCCACGCTGGCTGGGCTGGTTATCGGCGCGGGCACGCCCATTGTGGCTTTTGTGGTAGTGAACGGCAATACAGTGCTGTCCGGGCCCAGAATGACGGCCATTGCCGGCGTGTTCGCGGTGGCGGCCATTGTCTGCTATCTGCTTTGCTTTAAGCTGGTGCGGGAGCGAATTCCCATCGAGGCTAACAACCAGCGGCTGGATATTGGCAAGCTGCTAAAGAGTCTGGTGACCAACCGTGCGCTGCTAGGCATTATCGCCGCGTCTATTTTGCTTTTGCTGGCGCAGCTGGGCATGCAGGGGATTGCCGGCTACGTGTTCCCCAATTTCTACGGATCCGCCCAGGCGCAGTCCCTGTCGTCGCTGACCAGCAGCATCGCCATGCTGGTAATCTGTGCGCCATTTGCGGTGAAGCTGTCTGACAGATTTGGAAAAAAAGAGCTTTCCATCGCGTCCTGCTTCGCCGGGGCCGCCGTCTATCTGCTGTGTCTGCTTTTGCGGCCGGCCAATGCGTACGTCTACGTAATTTTTTTCACCCTGGCGTTTGTGGGCCTTGGCTTTTTCAATATGGTCATCTGGGCCATGATTACCGACGTGATCGACGACGCGGAGATTCAGAACAAAGTCCGAGAGGATGGAACCATTTATTCGGTCTATTCCTTTGCCAGAAAAATCGGGCAGGCGCTTTCGTCCGGTCTTGTGGGCGGGCTTCTGAGCATGATTGGGTACAGTCAGGCCACGGCCTTCGATCCGGAAGTGACCCGGCGGATTTTTGATATGTCCTGCATTGTGCCCAGCATCGGTCTGGCGGCAGTGGCGCTGGCGCTGCTTTTCATCTACCCGCTGAATAAAAAAAAGGTGGAGGACAACGCCAAAAAGCTGGAACAAATGCGGGCCGAGCAGGGCTAGGGAGGGACTATGAATCCGAAGAAATATTTAATCTGTGTGGATTCCGACGGCTGCGCCATGGACACCATGAACAGCAAGCATATCAAATGCTTTGGTCCTTATATGGTGAAAGAATGGGGGCTGGAAAACTGGGAAGGCCCTATTTTAAAAAGGTGGAACCAGGTGAACCTCTATACCATGACCAGAGGCGTCAACCGTTTCCAGGGGCTTTACCGGGCGTTGGAGGAAATTGCGGAGAAATACACGCCCATAGACGGCCTGGAAGAGCTGGGCGCTTGGGTGGAGGGCACGCAGGAACTGTCCAACGAAGCGCTGCAGCGGGAAATCGACAAAACAGACAGTTTTATTTTGAAAAAAGCGCTGCGCTGGTCCAAAGAGGTTAACCGGGGCATACAGGCCCTGGAGGGAAAAGAAAAGCTGCCCTTTCCCGGCGTGAAGGAAGCGCTGGCCCGCGCGCGGGACTTTGCGGATCTGGCTGTGGTGTCTTCGGCGAACCGGCAGGCGGTTCTGGAAGAATGGGAGGCCCACGGATTGCTGCCTTATATGAATGAGGTGATGGCGCAGGATGCGGGAACCAAGGCCCGCTGCATCCAAAAACTGGCCGAAAAGGGCTATGACCGGAACCGGATTCTGATGGTGGGCGACGCGGTGGGAGATTACAAGGCCGCCCAGGAAAACGGCGTGTATTTTTATCCCATTTTGGCGCAGCGGGAGGCCGAGTCTTGGGAGGAATTTCGCAAGGAAGCCTTGCCCCGGCTCAAAGACGGCGACTACGGCGGAAGCTACCAGAAAGAAAAGCTGGAAGCATTTATGGAAAATCTAAAATAAAGAAGAGGAGGCACAGCCATGGTTGACTTAAAATCCAACCCCTACTACCTGGACGAAGAGGGCTGCAAGTGGGTGGAAGACACGATTGCCGGCATGACGGACGAAGAGAAAGTGGGCCAGTTGTTCTTTCAGCTCACCCAATCCCAGGAGGAGGATTATTTAAAAGAGCTGATGGAGAAATACCATCTGGGAGGCTGCCGCTACAACGGGGCTCCGGGAAAGGTAATCCAGGAGCAGAACCGGACGCTGCAGAAATACGCCAAAATCCCCATTATCATCGCCTGCAATACAGAGGCCGGCGGGGACGGCGCCTGCGCGGACGGAACGCCCATCGGCTCGGAAGTGAAGATTGCGGCCACGGACAAGGAGGAATACGCCTATGCTCTGGGTAAAATGGCCAACGAGGAGGCGGCGGCCATCGGCTGCAACATGGCGTTTGCGCCGGTCTGCGACATTGTGTACAACTGGGAAAACACAGAAATCATCAACCGGGCTTTTGGAAACGATCCCGAGCGCGTGGCGAAAATGAGCGCTGCCTACCTGCGCGGCGCCCACACGGTTCCGGGATTCGCCTGCGCCGCCAAGCATTTTCCCGGAAACGGGCTGGATTTCCGGGACGCCCATCTGTCCAACAACGTCAACGACCTGGACGAAAAAGAGTGGGACGACAGCTACGGCATGGTTTACAAGACATTATTTGAAAACGGTTTGGAAGCCATCATGGCAGGGCACATCATGCTGCCCAAATACGCCAAAGCCATCAACCCAGATTTGAAAAATAAAGATATGATGCCCGCCACCTTGAGCCGGGAAATCATGACTGGGCTTCTGCGGGAAAAAATGGGCTTCAACGGCATGGTCGTCACCGACGCGTCCCACATGGTGGCCATGACCAACCGGATGAAGCGCTCGGAAATGCTGCCCTTGTCCATCAACGCCGGCTGCGACATGTTCCTTTTCTTCAACGACCCGGAGGAGGACTATGGGGTCATGCTAAACGCCTACCGAAAGGGAATCATCCCAGAAGAGCGGATGCGGGAAGCCCTGACGCGCATTTTGGGGCTGAAAGCCCACATGGGACTGCACAAGAAGGAGAAAGAAAAATTGGTTCCCACACCGGAAGTCTTGGAACAGACGTTGGGAAAAGACGAATACAAGGAAATGCAGAAAACCATCAGCCGGGAGAGCGTTACCCTGGTGAAATACAAAGACAAGGACGTGCTGCCCATGAAGCCGAAACGCTACAAACGGATCATGATCGTGCACATCAAAGGCGCGGGAGGCCCCATGGGTGAAATCATGCGGATGATGGGCATGCCCGGCGGCACCAACGCGGCGGAGCTTTTGAAAAATAAACTATGCGAAAAAGGTTTTGACGCGTTCATCTACGAAAGTCCCCTGGAGAACATGAAAAAGCGCGTGGAGGAAGGGGAAAAGCCCAGTCTGAACCTGTACTTTGCGGGAAAACACGCCATTTCGGATTTCATCAAAGACATGGATTTGGTGATTACCCTGTGCGACGTCCAAAGCGGAAGGCCGGCGTTCGGCATGTCCAAAGGCGGCGGTGAAATCCCCTGGTATGTGTTTGAGATCCCGGTGATCGTTATTGGCTGCGGCCAGCCCACCATGCTGGCGGACATTCCCCAGGCGCGCACCTATATCAACGCTTACGACACGAAAGAAAGCACATTTGACGCGCTGGTGGAATGCCTGATGAAAGGGCCGGGTGCCTTCAAGGGAAAAGATCCCATCGACAGTTTCTGCGGGCTGTTCGACGCGCATTTATAGAAAGGGGGAAGCGCCATGCAGATGACATTGCGGTGGTACGGTTCCAAACATGACACCGTAACCTTAAAGCAGATCCGCCAGATTCCCGGCGTGACGGGAGTGATTACAACCCTGTACGATGCCCAGCCGGGAGAAGTCTGGAGGCGGGAGCGGATACGTGCCATGAAAGAAGAAGTAGAAGCCGCCGGACTTTCGGTGGCGGGTATCGAGAGCGTGAACGTTCACGAGGCGATTAAGGCCGGCAGCGAAGGCCGGGATGAGTATATCGCCAACTATATAGAAACATTGGAAAATCTGGGAAAAGAGGATATTCATCTGGTCTGCTATAATTTCATGCCGGTGTTCGACTGGACCCGGACAGAGCTGGCGCGGGTGCGGGAAGACGGCTCCACTGTATTGGCCTACAACCAAAAAGCCGTGGATGGGCTGGACCCGGAAAAAATGTTCGCCTCTATTTCAGACGATATGAACGGTTCCGTCATGCCGGGCTGGGAGCCGGAGCGCATGGCGCAGGTGAAGAGCCTCTTTGAGCTGTACAAGGGCATCGATGAAGAGAAGCTATTCGCCAACCTGGTCTATTTTCTGGAGAAAATTATGCCGGTGTGCAACGAATACGACATTAAGATGGCCATCCATCCGGACGACCCGGCCTGGAGCGTCTTCGGCCTGCCCAGGATCATCAACAATAAGAAAAATATCCTGCGGCTGATTGATGCCGTAGCCGACTCTCATAACGGAGTTACCTTCTGCACCGGTTCCTTCGGAACCAGCCTGGACAACGACCTGCCGGACATGATTCGCGCGCTCAAAGGCCGGATTCACTTCGCCCATGTGCGCAATCTGAAATTTATCACGCCTGACAACTTTGAGGAGGCGGCGCATCTGTCCTCCGACGGAACTTTTGATATGTACGAAATCGTCAGGGCTCTGTACGAGATCGGCTTCGACGGCCCCATCCGGCCGGACCACGGGCGGATGATCTGGGATGAAAAGGCCATGCCCGGATACGGCCTGTACGACCGGGCGCTGGGCGCCACATACCTGAACGGACTCTGGGAAGCCATAGAGAAAGCAGATAAAAGAAAGGGAAAAACATGCGATTAAACGAACAGAGTTTGCAGGAAGAAAGAGATTTATGGGAGGCGGCCGGCTATCGCCTTCCCCAGTACGACCGCCGGGCCATGGCACAGGCCACCCGGGAAAATCCTTTCTGGGTTCACTTCGGCGCGGGCAATCTGTTTCGGGCATTCCAGGCCAACGTGGCGCAGGATTTGCTGAACCGGAAAATCCTGGATCGGGGCGTCATCGCCGTGGGCGACTGGGAGACCATGGAGAAATTAAGCCGCCCCCACGACGACTACGGGGTGCTGGTCACGCTGAAGGCAGATGGAACCATTGAAAAAACCATTGTGGGAAGCGTGGCCGAATACCTGACCATGGATTCCGGCTACGACGGAGAATATAATCGGCTGCGGGAGATCTTTACCCGGGATTCCCTGCAGATGGCCACCTTCACCATCACCGAGAAGGGCTACAGCCTGACCGGAAGCGACGGATCCTTTACGCCGGAAGTGCAGGCGGATTTGGAGGCCGGCCCGAAAAACCCCCAGAGCTACATGGGGAAAATCGCGGCGCTTCTCTACGCCCGTTTCAAAGCCGGGAAAAAGCCCCTGGCTATGGTCAGCATGGACAACTGCTCCCACAACGGAACCCGGCTTTATGAAGCGGTATCCGCCTTTTCTATCCAGTGGTCCCAAAGTGGCCGGACAGAGCCGGAATTTGCCCAGTACACGGCGGACCCGGAGCAGGTTTCTTTTCCCTGGACCATGATCGACAAAATCACGCCCCGGCCGGATGCGTCCGTGGAAGCGATTTTGGAAAAAGACGGCATCGAAGACCTAAAGCCCATCGTCACCAGCCGGAACACGTATATCGCGCCCTTTGTGAATACAGAGGAATGCCAGTATCTGGTCATCGAGGACGCATTCCCTGCCGGGCGGCCGCCGCTGGAACAGGGCGGGTTGATTTTCACAGACCGGGAGACGGTGGACAAAGTAGAGAAGATGAAGGTCTGCACTTGCCTAAATCCGCTGCACACGGCCTTGGCCGTATTTGGGTGTCTGCTGGGATTCGACAGCATTTCCGATGAGATGAAAAACGACACGCTGCGAAAGCTGGCGGAAGGCATCGGCTACGGCGAAGGCCTCCCGGCGGCGGTAAACCCCGGCGTGTTGGATCCGAAAAAATTTCTGGACGACGTGTTAAACATTCGGCTCCCCAACCCGTTTATGCCGGACACGCCCCAGCGCATCGCCACGGATACCTCTCAGAAGCTGGCCGTCCGCTTCGGGGAAACCATCAAAGCATATCAGGATTCGGATCAGCTGGATGTGAAAAGTCTTCGGTATATCCCATTGGTTTTCGCCGGATGGCTGCGGTATCTGACGGGCGTGGACGACGAGGGGAAGGCATTTCAGCTGAGTCCGGACCCGATGCTGGACGCGCTCTGCCCATATGTAAAAGAAGAGAACCTAAAGCCCATCCTGGAAAATTCCCAAATCTTCGGCGTGAACCTGTACTACGCCAGTCTGGCGGACAAAGTGGAGGGATATTTCCGGGAAATGATGGCCGGGCCGGGAGCTGTGCGCAAAACTTTGGAGAAATATGTGTAGGAGAACAGACGAATGCATGAAATACTGGAAAAGATAAGAGAAATCGGCATTGTCCCAGTAGTGGCGCTAAAGGACGCCAAGGACGCGCTGCCTCTGGCAAAAGCCTTGCAGCAGGGAGGCCTTCCCTGCGCGGAGATTACTTTTCGCACGGAAGCGGCGGCGGAATCCATCCGCCTCATAACCCGAGAATGCCCCGAGATGCTGGTGGGCGCGGGCACCGTGCTGACCGTGGAACAGGCAGACCAGGCCGTAGAGGCCGGCGCAAAATTTGTGGTGAGTCCCGGCTTTAATCCGCGGGTAGTGAAGCATTGCCTGGAAAGGGGCATTCTCATTACGCCGGGCTGCTCCACGCCCACCGACATCGAGCAGGCCCTGGAAAACGGTTTGGACACAGTGAAATTTTTCCCGGCGGAGCCGGCCGGAGGACTGCAAATGCTCCGGGCGCTGGCGGCTCCCTATGGCCGCGCGCAGTTTATGCCCACCGGCGGAATCGGCCCGGCAAACGTGGGGGAATACCTGCGGTTTCGTCCCGTGCTGGCCTGCGGCGGCAGCTGGATGGCCAAAGGAGAGCTCATCAAAGAGGGCGCGTTTGAGGAAATCCAGCGGCTCTCCCGGGAAGCCGCGCAGATCGTAAAGGAAAGCAGGAGGTGAACCGGATGGCAAAAAAGATCGTAACCTTTGGCGAACTGATGCTGCGGCTGGCGCCGGAAGGATATGAGCGGTTCGTCCAGGCGGAAAAATACAGGGCCACGTATGGCGGCGGCGAGGCCAACGTGGCGGTTTCCCTGGCCAACTACGGATTCCACGCCGTATTCGTCACCCGGCTGCCGGACCACGAAATTGGCCAGGGCGGCGTAAACGCGCTGCGCAAATTTGGCGTGGACACTTCGCACATTGTCCGGGGCGGTGAGCGCATTGGAATTTATTTTCTGGAAAAAGGCGCGTCCCAGCGGCCCTCCAAAGTTATTTACGACCGGGCCAATTCCTCTATTTACGGCGCCGAAAAGGGAAACTTTGACTGGAAGAAAATTTTTGCGGACTCCCAGTGGTTTCATTTTACAGGAATCACTCCGGCGCTCAACGACAACGTGGCGGGCATCTGCCTGGACGCGTGCAAAGAAGCCAAGAAGGCCGGGGCCACCATTTCCTGCGATCTGAATTACCGGAAGAAGCTGTGGAGCCGGGAAAAGGCCGGCCAGGTCATGGGCGAGCTGTGCAAATATGTGGACGTGTGCATGGCCAACGAGGAGGACGCGGCGGACGTGTTCGGCATCCACGCGGCGCGCACAGACGTGACGGCAGGGCAGATCAGCTCCGAAAGCTACAAAGAAGTGGCCAGCCAGCTGATGGAGCGCTTTGGTTTTCACAGAATCGCCATCACCCTGCGGGAATCCCTCTCGGCCAACGACAACCTGTGGTCCGCTATGCTTTACGACGGAAAAGAATATTATTTCAGCCGGAAATACAGCATGCACATTGTGGACCGGGTGGGCGGCGGCGACAGCTTTGGCGGCGGTCTGATTGCCGCCTGCTTAAATGATTATGAACCCCAGAAAGCCATTGAATTTGCCGTGGCGGCCTCCTGCCTGAAGCATTCCATTGAAGGAGACTTTAACATGGTTTCCTTAGACGAGGTGGAAAGGCTGACGACCGGCGACGCCTCCGGGCGGGTGCAGAGGTGACGGTTATGAGAAAATTTATGGATCAGGATTTCCTTTTGTCCACCAGGACGGCCCAAAAGCTGTACCATGAATACGCCAAGCCCCTGCCCATTGTGGATTACCACTGTCACTTAAACCCCCAGGAAATCTATGAAGACCGTGCCTACAGCAATATTACGGAAGCGTGGCTGGGCGGCGATCACTACAAGTGGCGGCAGATGCGCTCCAACGGCGTGGAGGAGAAATATATTACAGGCGGCGCCTCCCCCCGGGAGAAATTCCAGAAATGGGCGGAAACTTTGGAAAAGGCCATCGGGAATCCGCTGTACCACTGGAGTCACCTGGAACTGCAGCGGTATTTTGGCTATGAGGGCTGTTTGAACGGCCAGACCGCCGGCGAAGTCTGGGAGCAGTGCAATGCCCGCCTGCGCACCGGCCTGACGGCGCGGAAAATGATTCAGATGGCCCATGTGACACTCATCTGCACCACTGACGACCCGGCGGATTCCTTAAAGTGGCATGAGAAAATCGCCGGGGACGAAAGCTTTTTGGTGCAGGTTCTTCCCGCGTGGAGGCCGGACAGGGCCATGAATCTGGAAAAAGACGATTACCTGGAATATCTGGAAAGGCTGGAGCAGGCGGCGGACATGAAAATAGATAGTTTCACCGCGTTGATGAAGGCTCTGGGAAAGAGGATGGAATTTTTTGCGGCCATGGGCTGCAAAGCCTCCGATCACGGGCTGGCCTATATTATGCACGAGCCGGCCACTCAGGAAGAGCTGGAAAAGATTTTTGCCAAACGGTTAAAGGGCGGCGATATTTCCGCAAAGGAAGAGCGGCAGTTTAAGACCGCGTTTCTGACGGCGCTGGGCAGGGAATACTGCAGGTTAGGCTGGGTTATGCAGCTGCACTACGGGGTCAGCCGGGACGTCAACGAGGAGATTTTCCGGGAGCTGGGGCCAGACGCGGGGGTTGACTGCATCAGCAATTACGCGCCGGCAAAAGAAATCGCCGCCTGTCTCAACGCGCTGGCGAAAACCGGGGAGCTGCCGCAAACGATTCTCTATTCTCTGAATCCGGCGGACAACGCGATGCTCGGCACGATCATTGGCTGCTTCCAGGACAGCGGCGCCGTGGGCAAAATTCAGCAGGGAAGCGCCTGGTGGTTCAATGATCACAAAGAAGGCATGATACAGCAGATGACTTCGCTGGCCAACCTGGGGCTTTTGGGAAATTTTATCGGGATGCTGACGGACTCCAGAAGCTTTCTGTCCTATACACGCCACGAATATTTCCGCAGAATCCTGTGTGAGCTGATCGGCGGCTGGGTGGAAAACGGAGAATACCCGGAGGATATGCGGGCGTTGGAGGAGATTATCCGGGGAATCTGTTATGAAAATGCCGTGCGGTATTTTGGTTTTGATGTGTAAGAAAGGCCCTTTCGGACGGTTCGCGCAGTTTCCGTCCAAAGGGCAGAATCATAAAAGGTTTTGCGGTGCACAAAACCGGCCGGCCCTCGCAGGGCTGCAGCGTTTGTCCTAGGTCAGCCACCGCGAGACTGCAGCAGGGCCTGTATGCCGTAATAGAGCGCTTTCGTCTCCAGCGGCGTTCGCTCGGCGGGAAAATAGTCGATAAATTCACCGATCAGCGTGCCCCGGTACTGTTCTTTTAATTTCTGAAAATCATAATCCGGTTCCGTCAGGTCGCGCACTTCCAGGATATTTCCAAGCTGCCGGAGCCGCTCCGGGTAAAAGGACGTGTCGCCGTCCCGTATGCCCACCAGCGTGATGGAATAAATATTGTCCTGCCCATGTTCCTGTATGCCCTGGCGGATGGTGTCTTCCAGGGAGAGCTGGGTGGTTTCTCCGTCGGTCTGAACTTCCAGGGAAATGTACTGCCTTTTGGCGCAGGGACAAAAGGAAATTCGCACCTGGCCGTCGGCGTATTCGCCCAGAATATAGCCGTGCTCCCCGGTTTCCGTGTGGTCCAGAGGTTCCAGGGAACCGGAATAGGCGATGGCGTTTTCCTGGATAATCTGGGGCTTGTGGATGTGCCCCAGCGCGATGTAGTCAAACCCGGACTGCCGCAGATGGTTCATATGGATGGGGATATGATGGGCATCGCCGCCATGGGCCAGAAGGATGTGGCAGGCATCCTTGGCCAACGGCTGCGCATGGTCGTAGTAGGGCTTGTCTATTTCCTGGGAATAGTAGCTAAGGCCGTACACATAGGTATTCAGCTCCTTTATGTAAACCGCGTCGTAGGTTTCGCCAAACAGGCATATAACATTTTCGCTCCAGGGGAAAGACTTATAATAAGAATCTTCCTTTAGATAATCGTGGTTGCCCGCGATCAGCGCCACCTTCGTGTTGGGAATGGTAGTGAAAAGATAGTTCACATCCCGCACTTCTTTTTTCAGGGGCTGGCGGTGAAATAAATCGCCGCAGATCAGCAGCAGGTCCACCTGCTTTTCCCGCACGTCCTGAATCACCTTTTGAAAAGTCTCCCAGATTTCATTTTCCCGCTGCTCACACCAGGGGGAGCCGGCATCCGGCGCGGCTCCCAGGTGTACGTCTGCCAAATGGATAAAACGCATATCGTCCCTCTGTCAAATGATGTTTTTGGTAATCAGGCGGTGTATTCCCGGTTGGCCAGGTCCACCTGCTGCACCGAGCCTGCCGACCCTGTGCTCTCTTTTAAGTAAATGCCCGTGGCGCGGACAGCCCCGTGCACGTTGTTCTTCCCGTCTGTGATGCTGAAATTGCTGGCGGCGCTGCCCAGATAAATGGCACCCACGTCCGCCTCTTTTAACGTCTTAAGCACGTCATTGCCGTCTTTGTCTTTGGACCAGATCCGCAGCTTGGAGAAAATCTCGTCGTTTTCGTCGATCCATCCGTTGCCGTCCTGGTCGTAGACGGCCAGATCCGCGAAGCCGTCGCCGGAGCGCGTGCCGAACAGCTCGCTGCCGTCGTTGATTTTCCCGTCGCCGTTTTTGTCGAGAGCCAGAAAACCGCTGCCCTCCCGCAGCATGGACAGCTCATCCATCTTTCCGTCGCAGTCGATGTCGAACTGGAACGTCATTTCCCGGGTTCCGGCCGGCAAGTCGTCCATATTAATCACCAGCGGGTCGGTCATGACCACTTTCTGGGTCGTCTCAATGCTGACCTGGCTGGCAAATTCGCGGCTCATATTCAGGTTGATGCCAAACGCGATGCTCCGGCCGTCCTCTGTCTGCACGAATCCGCCGGCCTGCACCTGCACGCGCTCCTGCTCTGTCAGCGTGGAAGAAACCCTTTTGGTCTCTGTAAATACATTCTGCGTCCTTCCGGCGAAAGAAATGTCGCCGCTGTCTTTGCCGGAATTCTGAATGGCGAACATCTGCGCCATGAGATTGTCGGAATTGTAGCTGATCCGGTTTCCCAGGTAGTCTTTCAGAGATAGTTTCGTATTGCCGAAATTGGTATTAAATATTTCCAGCAGCCGGTCGAAAACGCTGGTGAAGACTTTGTTTTCCAGGCCGGGCATGCCGCCGGTTACGATTCCGGCGGATTGTCCGCGGACAGTTTTCAGCGAGTAAGTCTTGCTCTCCCCGCTCATATCCAGGGAATTTCCCCTGCCATCCTCGTATTGCAGGCCGAACTCATTTTCCCGCACTTCCGTAGATAAATAATGCACCGAGGCGTGAACGGCGCCGGTCTTGTCGTTCTGACGGATGGTTTCTGTGCAGACATCAACCTTTTTGTAATAATTCCGTTGCGAACTTAGTGCAACATTCCCTGTTGCAATTCTCATAAGCGAACCTCCTTTTTCACTTGCCGGATATGCGCTGCCAAAACTTCTTCGCAGCTTCATATCCATTTATAAATGGAAAACCTTTTTTTGCCGGGCGGCGCGCCTGGAATCTCTTTGCGCATACCGTCGGGCGGCAGGTTTTCATAGAAAATGTGCGTTTCAAACACATATCCTATAGTAATTATCGGCAAATTTGGCAGAGCAAATAAGCTATTTGGAGGTCCGCCTTTTTTGAGCAGTTGCTTATTTCAAATGTTCCGGGTTTAACTGTTCCAGCTCGGGAGCTACAAACCGCCCGTCTTTGCGGATCAGCACGTCGTCAAAATAAATCTCGCCGCCGCCGTATTCCGGCCGCTGAATCCAGACCAGATCCCAGTGGATGGCGGACGCGTTGCCGTTTGAGGTCTCCTCGTAGCAGTTGCCCGGCGTGAAATGGATGGAACCCTGGATTTTTTCGTCGAAAAGGATGTCTTTCATGGGTTCCAGGATGTAGGGATTTACGCCGATGGCAAATTCTCCGATGTAGCGGGCGCCCTCGTCCGTGTCCAGAACCTGGTTGATCCGCTGTGTGTCGTTGGCTGTGGCTTCTATGATTTTGCCGTTCTCGAAGGTGAAGGACACATTTTCAAAGGTGAAGCCCTGGTACAGAGACGGCGCATTGTAGGTGATTTTGCCGTTGACGGAATCCCGCACCGGGGCAGAATACACCTCGCCGTCGGGGATGTTGCGCAGCCCGCAGCAGGGGACGGCGCCGATGCCTTTGATGGAAAAAGAAATGTCTGTGCCCGGCCCGGTCATGCGCACCCTGTCGGTTCTTTTCATGTAATCCACCAGCGGCTCCATGGCTTTTTCCATGCGGGCGTAGTCCAGCGTGCAAACATTGAAGTAGAAGTCCTCGAAGGCTTCCGTGCTGGCGCCGGACAGCTGCGCCATGGCCGCGTTGGGATAGCGCAGAACTACCCATTTTGTCTTGGGCACTCGTATGTCGTGGTGTACGGGGGTGGCATAGTACGTCTCGTAGAGCGCCATTTTTTCGGAGGGCACATCGGACAGCTCGGATACGTTATCGCTGCCCCGCACGGCGATGTAGGCATCCATCTGGGACATCTCCATGGCGTCGAACCGGGCTTTTGCCTCCATCTGCTCCTTGGTGCAGGAGAGAAGCACTTCCCTTTGCAGCTGCGGGTCATCGTAGTGGACAAAGGGCAGGCCGCCGGCCTGGTAGACTTCTTTGACCAGCTGCCGGGCCAGATCCTTTGTTCCTTTTCCGATGTAATGGATGTAAACCTTCTCCCCGGGCTGCACCCGGCAGGAATAATTGACTAATAAATGGGCCAGTTTTACGATTCTGCTGTCCATGCTTGCTCCTTTCTCAATTACCTGTCATTCATTTAGTTCATTCGTTCTATATAGCTGTAGAATACATTTCCGGCGTTCTGGAATAATTCTGTGCTTTCGTCCATGGCCATGTACTTGGTCTCCTGGTTGTCCGGATTGTACACGATGGTGTTGTACTGGTCGTAGCCCACGATTACATAGCTTCCGCCATCGCCTCTGGCGGCGATGACCGGCCGCTGGGCGCTGACGGAATACAGGGCCTGGTCCAGGGTGCAGCCGGCCAGGTTCATGGGCGTATAGGACGCATCCAGCTCTTTTGCCAGGGCGTCGAAGTCCAGCGTTCCTTTTAAAATGGCAGCGGGCGCATCGCTTAAATTCAGCTGTATTTTGGTCATTTTATTCCCACGCTCCCAGACATACTGCTGCGCACGGTTTAAAACCACGCCCACTTTTGCGTCTGCCTGGGCCACCGCCTGGGCAGGGTCGGTGTATACACTGTCCAGTTTTCCGCCGGCATAGACATAGTAGACATCTTCTATGGGCGCCTCGGCATCTATGTGCAGCGCCGCCTGGCGTCCGCTGTCCCGCTGTTTGGCGATGACTACCACGGGCATGTTGTTTTTGATAGGCTGCTCAAAATCCAGGTGGGTAATGAACTTCCGCCGGGGCGTGTAGGAGGAACCCAGGGACACCTGCTGCTTTTCAGCCTTGCGGTTGTTCATAATGTTGTCCAGGGAAGCGGCGGTAAAGGCGCCTCCCTGCAGTCGGGCCAGCTGGATTTCCATCAGGGAATCGGTCATTTTCACGTCAATGATGTACTGATCCGGCTGGCTGTATTCCTTGACGATGTTTCCGTCGAAGTCTTCGATGCGGAAAGAACTCATAGCGAACACTTTTTTTCCGGTGGCGTCGGTCATGACATTTTCGCTGCGGGCGAACCCGTATACGAAATCCTCGTTTAAGAAGCCAAGGGCCTTGATGTAAACGCCCTCTTCGGAACGGATTTTTCGAATTTTGCCCGTCTCAAAGTTGATGATGCCGATGTTCGTGCAGTGGTTGGAGTCGGGGCCGTCCATCCATGCGCCGCTGGCGCCTGAAGCCGATGAGACGAAGTTCCCCATTTTGATGCCTTCCTGAAGAACCTGGTAGCTGTGGCCGTCGATGTCGATCCGGTATAATTTTCCGCCCATGAACAAAAACAGCTGATTTTGCTCATTGATATAGGATAGGTTATCCAAATCCATCCTTAAAAATTCATAGGATTCCGTGCTGGGGATGAATACTTGCTCTTCCACCAGGTTCTGGTCGCTGCTGTAGCGGTACACGCCAACGCCTACTACGCCTTCGTGGCTTCCCCGGTTGAAATACCCATAGACCACGAAGTCAATGTCGCCAGAGTCATTGAGGCGCACGATCTTCATATCGTGGGAGCTGTTGGCGTCCCGCGCGTCGCCGTTTTCGGTCTGGCGGAAGCTGAATATGCGGGTGGACTTATTGGCGCTGCAGTTATATGCCCACAGGTCGCCCTGCTGCACAAAGGACACGATTTCGCCGGAGGAGCTGCTCATGTACTGCATGTCTTTGGAGCCCACACCGATAGCCAGGCCGCTTGCGTCCGCCACAGGCAGGTTGCCGTCAAAAACCTGCTGGGCGTTCCGGTTAAAATCCAGCAGCCAAACGCCGTTTTCGGTGTAGCGCATACGGTAAAATTCCGTCACATTGTAAACTTCCGTCTGTCCGTTTTCGTTCTGGGCCGTCAGCTCGTAGTCCATGGCAATGCTCCCGGTAGTTTCGTTGATGTCCTTAATCACAGGGATGGCCCGCTTGGAAATGGTGGGGGAGAGGCTGCCCCATGTAACCATGTCCAGCGAGGAGTGGATGTTGATGGAGGTAAAGCTGTTGTCGGCCACGGAATCGTCGGATTCGATGTAGGCGGACAGTTCCTGGGTGGAGTCCTTGTTCATGCATTTTTCGTAAAAATTCTGCACAAACCGCACGTACTGCTCCGTATTCAGTTTGGAGCGCTGAATGATTCGGGTGTAGTAATAGATTTCTCCGGCGGAGGTGTCCAGGGTAATCTGAAGGGAATACTCCTGGTTCATGCGCATTTCCTCCGCCTTTAGCTCCAATGTGGTCTTGAAATAAGAGTCCTGGCCGGACAGTTTCCGCGTGGAGCTGTTTTCAATCACTTTGCTGCCGTCCGAGGTGCGGATCTCGTAGGACAGGTTGTATAAATCACAGGAATAAGGGTTGATGACCAGGGTGATTTTCTTGGCGGCGTCCATGGGGGTCAGGCTGTCTCGGGCAAAGTCTGTCTGCATCTTGTCAGCATATCCAAACATGCGATTGACATATATGCCCCCGATCTCAATCATCACCTCGGGAAAGGAGGCGTTTTCCAGTTCCGTGGAGTCATTGGAAATTTCCCCGTTCATAAAGAACGATGTCCCGACCACGCCGCCGATGAAAACCAGCAGCAATATCAATATTCTGAGCGCGATTTTCTTCATATGCGATAAATTCTCCTAAATGATAAAAATATTTCCAGGCACGCTCTATTGTAAAGGTTTTGCGGGAAAATCACAACCCTTTTTTCGGCTTCAGAAATATTTGTGGCGGCAGGAGCGGCAGCGCCGTCTGTGGATTTCCTGGAATAAGAGAACCTGTGTCAGTTCGTCCAGCGCGGCGGCGGATAGCTCCTCCGTGGTCATCTCTCCGGAGATTCTCCGGCAGATGCGATTTAGGGTAAAGCGGTCGGGGTATTCGTCGTAAATGGGGCTTCCCGGATAATCGATGCGGTCACAGGCCTGTTCCACCTTCTCCTGGATCTGCAGCGCTGTTTCCGGGTAGTAAGATTTTATGAGCTGAAATTCTTTTTCCTGCAGGCTCTCGCCTTCGTAAAAGAGCGGCGTGGAATACGCCATGTAGAAAGGAAAATATTTATCGTGATACATATAGAATTCCTCTTTTCAATAGAAAATTTAGTGAATATATTACATACTACTATATGCATCCTGGACGCTATATGTTATTTAACCGCAAAAGGCGGCCCGCCACAGGCGGAAGCTTAGCGTTCCATTCAGACAGTCAGGTTCTGCACGATTTTCTCAAACTGCATGAAATGGGAAGCCTTTACCAGGACGGCGCCGCCTTTTTGGGCCACGTCCGGCAAAATTTTCAGCAGGTCTTCCAGACTTTCCATGTGCAGTGTTTCCATCTGGGGGTTTTTCTGCCGCGCAGCCTCTGCCATGTGGCGGGAGAGTTTTCCCACGCAGACGCACAGGTCCAGGCAGCAGTCCGCCGCGTGAAGGCCCACTTCCCAGTGCAGGCGCAGCTCGTCTTCGCCCAGCTCGCCCATGTCGCCCAGGATGGCTGTTTTTCTTCCGGGGGTGTTCTTCAGCACGTCCAGGGAGGCTTTCATGGAGACGGGGTTGGCGTTGTAGCAGTCGTCGATGACGGTCAGCGGGCCTTTTCTGATCATGTGCATGCGGCCGCTGACGGCTTCCAGATTCTGAATGCCCTGCTGGATTTGTTCCACGGACAGGCCGTAATGTCTGCCTACGGCGGCGGCGGCCAGGGCATTGTAGACCATGTGCCGC
This sequence comes from uncultured Lachnospiraceae bacterium, assembly GCA_964407765.1. Taxonomy (GTDB): domain Bacteria; phylum Bacillota; class Clostridia; order Lachnospirales; family Lachnospiraceae; genus MGBC164599. The sequence goes on along the minus strand of CAYOWU010000022.1, from coordinate 2,030 downwards.
CCGGGGATGGGAATCTGCGCCGGGAAGGATATATCCTGCAAATGGATGCGGCACTGGATTCCGAGAAGTCCTTTATCCTGGATACAGTTCGCCCACACGTCCAGGTCGGGATTTAGGCCGAAGAAAACAGGCGGCCTGCCATGGACTTCTTTTACGGCGATGAGCTTGTCGTCGTCTCCGTTCAGGATGGCCTGGCCGTCGGGGTTCAGGTATTGGAAGATTTCAGTTTTGGCTTTGAACACGCCGTCCCGGCTGCCCAGAAATTCCAGGTGGCAGGGGCCGATGTTGGTGATGACGCAAGTGTCGGGCCGGGCGATTCTGGCAAGGCGGGTCATTTCGCCAAAATGGTTAATGCCCATCTCCAGCACGGCGATTTGGTGTTCCGGGCGCAGGCGAAATACGGTCAGGGGCAGTCCAAGCTCGTTGTTGAAGTTGCCCTGGGTTTTCAGCGTGCGGTATTTCTGGGACAGGACGGAGGCGATGATTTCTTTGGCGCTGGTTTTGCCCACGCTCCCGGTAATGCCTACCACGGGAATTTCCAGGCCCTTCAGGTAAAATTCCGCGATGTCTTTTACGGCCTGAAGGGAGGATTCTACGCGTATATAGGGGTAGGGGCGCGCGCCCAGATCCCGCTGGGACAGGATGCACAGAGCGCCTTTGGCGATGACGTCTTCAATGAATGCATGGCCATCCACCCGTTCGCCGGGTATGGCCACAAACAGGGAACCTGACTGCACCTGCCGGCTGTCGGATACGATGTTTTTTACTTCTATGTTCCGGCTCTCAGGATTGCCGCAGTATGAGCCGTGGCAGACCCGTGCCAGATTTTCCAATGTGAGATTTTTCATGAATTTCCCCTCCGTTTTAGGTTGCATAGCCTTTTGGAATTTCCTCTGCGCCTGCTTTTACGGTTGATTTTAATAGGAGGCTATGCTTCATATTTTTTCGTGGATGTCTGTATGAGCTTTTCGCACAGTTCGGGAAAGTCCATGCCGATGGCGGCGGCTTCCTGGGGCATCAGGCTGGTAGGCGTCATGCCCGGAAGGGTGTTGGCCTCCAGGCAGTAAATCTGTCCGTCGTCGCGCATGATGAAGTCCAGGCGGCTGTAGGCTTCCAGGGCCAGCAGGCGATGGCCTTTTTTCGCGTATTCCTGCATTTCGCGGGCCTTTTCGGCGGGCAAGTCTGCCGGGCAGGTTTCCACTGCGGCGCCTGGCTGGTATTTGTTTTTATAGTCGTAAAATCCTTTAAGGGGCGCGATTTCGATTATGGGCAGCGCTTCGTTTTCGATTACGCCCACGGAAAATTCCCGTCCCTGGATGTAGTCTTCCACCACCACCTCGTCTTCCCAGGCAAAGGCTTCCGCCAGGGCTTTTTCATAGTCGGACTGGTCTTTGGCGATGGACACGCCGACGCTGGAGCCGCCGCAGCAGGGTTTTACCACTACGGGGAAATCCATTTCGCAGTCCGCCAGGTTATAAGAGCTTTCCCCCCGCCAGAGCATGACGCCCCGGGGCATGGGTATCCCGCCGGAGGCGAAGATTTGCTTGGTGATGCCTTTGTTCATGGCCATGGCGCTGCCCATGGCGCCGGTCCCGGTATAGCGGATGCCGAACAGGTCGAAAGCGGCCTGGAGCTTTCCGTCTTCGCCATTTGCGCCATGGAGGGCCAGGAAAACGATGTCGGCCTTTTTGCAGATTTCCAGAATGTGCGGGCCTAAGAATTCTCTGCGGCTTTTGCTCAATTCTTCGATTTTATCATTCCAGCTTTCTATGTATGCGACGGCTTCTTCCAGATTGTAGTCGGGGGAAAAGGGATTTTCCCAGTCGGACTCCTCCACGCCCGCAAACACATCGGCCAGCACGGCCATGTGGCCTTTTTTTCGCAGGGCCTCGCAGACCTTTGTGCCGGTGACGATGGATATGGCGCGCTCGGAACTGGTTCCTCCTGCCAATACCACAATATTCATATGAAACCTCCTCGTATAATAAGTTTGTAAGCAAGAAATATTGCTTATGAACTTATTCTTTTTT
>CAYOWU010000021.1:0-47359 GCA_964407765.1 uncultured Lachnospiraceae bacterium | reverse complement strand
TCACCTAAGCCACAATCAATTTTTCTCCCTGCGACAGAATAACTCGATATGCTTTTTTCATTCTGCTAACCTCCTTAATACAACTTTATTTATTATATCCTGCGGATTCCGGGCTTATTTCAGCCCGTTCCGCTTGATGATTGCTCTTGCTAAATCTTCATCTGTTTCTCTGTGCCTTACGATGCTTTCTCTCTTTCCGTCTTTTTCATAGACATCATGATTTCCACCGTGCCGCTTGAACTTCCAACCATTGCTTTCTAATAGCTTGATAAGGTCTTTTGTTTTCATTCCCTTTCCTCCTTACATTTGTTATTATACGCCTTTTATACGCATAAGTCAATAGCTATTTGCAAAAAAATAAAGGCATTTCTACCCCTATTTTCCATTATCCAATCCTCCGATATATATTTCCCTTATTATAGCAATTTCGTAATAATTTTTCAATCCATACCTAGATTATACACCGTCAACACGATGAGAATGTACCATTTTGTATTTAGTTTTTATAATCTTATTGGGATATATTTGGAAAGCTCGCAACGCTCTTCTCTTAGAATTTGAGTTAAAATTGAGTTAAATAATTAAAAAAAGTCCTCCGAAACCCTCGCAAAATCAAGGCTTATATCAAAAGATTAGAATATCCCGTGAATATTAAAACGCCCAACGCAAAGGTGGCGCAGTTTATTATGAGCCAGTATGGCGGACCGGAATGTTATTTTTTATAAGAAAGAACAGGGGCGCATGAAAAAGTTCTCTGCGCCCCGTTTTGTTTATTTTGGACAAACTCAGGATATGCGAATTACAGCCACTTTGCGGCCCAGTCCGCCAGTTCCCTGCCGGATGCGTTGGAGGGAAGCTTTTTCCCCTGCTCCACCTTCGCTTTGGGCGCCAGCGCCTGCATGTTTTTCCCGGAATCGCCTATGCCGCTTCCGCCGGACGTGGCAAAGGGAACCACGGTTTTCCCGCTGAAATCATAGGCTTCCATAAACGTGTCGATGATGGACGGCTCCCGATACCACCACACCGGGAATCCCACAAACACCACGTCGTAAACGCCGATGTCCGCCACTGTGGAAGCGATGGCCGGGCGGCAGGCCCTGTCGTTCATCTCCACCGTGCTGCGGCTGGTCTTATCCTGCCAGTCCAGATCTGCCTTAGTATAAGGCTCCTTCGGGTCAATGGAAAAAAGATCCGCGCCAATCTCCTTTGCCAGATTTTCCGCCAGTTTCGCCGTCACGCCGCTGGCGCTGAAATACGCTACCAATGCTTTGCTCATTGTGAAAGTCCTCCCTGGATATATTTTCTGTCTTATAGATACAAATCTATCATACACCTTAAAGTGCGCTTTAAGTCAAGAGTTATTTGAAGATTTTCATAGATTCTCGTAACAGTTCAGCCATGCGCTATCCCGCGAGGCGTCGGCTTGCACCTGCAAGACGATCCCGAGACAGCCACACGCCAAACTGCGTTTTTTGCAGTTTGTGTGCATATTTTTGTGACAGTGAAGCCCAGGAGGCTGAACTGTTACAGATTCTCTCTTTGCTTTCGCAGCTGCCTGCGTTTCTGCGCGCAGAGCCACTCTCTTCGCTCCTCCTCGGACGCGATCTGAAGCCCCGGAACCTCTGCCGGGCGGTCTTCTTCATCCAGCGCCACCATGACAAAATACGCCGTGCTGACGCTGGTCCGTCTTCCCGAAGAATCTTCTATATAAGCGTCCACACGCACCTCCATAGACGTGCGTCCCACAAAGGTCAGCCTGCCCGCCAGCGCGAGCATGTCATTGGAATAAAGCCCCGCTTTAAAATCCACGCATTCCATGGCCGCCGTGGCCACGCCCTTTCCCGCATGCCTCCGGCTGACAATTCCGGCCAAATCGTCCATCCACTGCAGCAGGCAGCCGCCGGAGAGCCTGCCCTGGGGATTGAGATTCTGGGAACGCACCACGTAAATGTGCTCCGCAGCGGAATCCTGCACTCTCTTTTCATTTTTCATGGTTTTTCTCCTTTTCTTTGCTTTCATTGTCCTATTACCATAAAACCTATCATTCGTAAAATTCATTGCTTTTATGTCGTCAGCCCGCCGATTTCCGCATAGCCTAAAAACAGGAGGTGATTGCGGTGAATCCGCTTGAAATCGTAAACATGATTGAAACCGAAGACGGCTATGCGCAGCAGAGCAGCCTAGCAGAGAACGATTTGCAGAAAATCGCTGAAATTTTTTCCGACCGGTTTATGGCGCATTTTCATTATGAGCGGGAAAAAGACAGACATTCAAAGGAGCGAAGGAGCCATGAATAAAGCCGCCTTGTACGTGCGGGTCAGCACCGATAAGCAGGATGAGCTCTCTCCCGACGCCCAGATCCGGCTGGGGCGGGATTACTGTGAGAAAAACGGGCTGCGCCTTTTGCCGGAGCACATTTACCGGGAGCAGGGCATTTCCGGGCGGAAGGCCGACCGACGGCCCCAATTCCTGAAAATGATCGCCGACGCCAAACGTCCGGAACGCCCGTTTGACGTTATCCTGGTCTGGAAATTCTCCCGGTTCGCCCGCAACCAGGAGGAGAGCATCGTTTACAAATCCCTTCTGCGCCGCCAGTGCGGCGTGGAGGTGGTCAGCATTTCCGAGCCGCTTATGGAAGGGCCCTTCGGCTCCCTGATTGAGCGCATCATTGAATGGATGGACGAATACTACTCTATCCGGCTCTCCGGCGAAGTCATCCGCGGCATGACGGAGAAAGCCCTGCGAAACGGATACCAGATAACGCCGCCCCTGGGCTACCGCGCCGTGGGAAGCGGCCGGCCATTCGTCATCCACGAAGAGGAATATAAGATTGTGGACGCTATTTTCCATATGTGCGACGCACAGCGCATGGAGCCCGGCGCCATTGCCCGCAGGCTTAACGAAATGGGCTGCCGCACCCGCCGCAAAAACTTATTTGAAAAACGCACGGTGACGAAAATCCTGCGCAATCCGTTTTATTACGGACTGGTCCGCTGGAACGGGCACGCGTTCATGGGCGCCCATGAGACAAGGCTTACCAAGGAGCAGTACGATTCCCGGATGAAGCGCATGGAGTGTCCCTCCCCGGCCGTGCGCTCTGCCCGCCCATACAGGCACTGGCTCTCCGGAATGGTCAAATGCCCCGTGTGCCAGGCCGGCTTGTCCTACAACGCGTCCAAAAGGTGCCCCTTTTTCCAGTGCCGCAACTATTCCAGGGGCAAACATGCGCAATCCGTAAGCATCAGCGAAAAAAAACTGACGCAGGCGGTCTGCGCGTCCCTTCAAAGCCTTTTTGAAAAATCAGACCTTACATACCGCTACGCCCCTGTCCAGTCCCGGCAGGACGAGGCGATTCATTTCTGCGAAAACGCGCTTGCCAGGCTGAAAACGCAGGAAGCGCGCATCCGGCAGGCCTACGAAAGCGGCGTCGACTCCCTGGAGGAATACCGCGCCTGCAAATCGCGCCTGACATCCGAGAAAAACCGCCTGGAGGCGCAGCTTCAAAGCCTCTGTGAAAAATCCAAAACGCCGCCCGCCGGCGCAGTCTTAGAAAAAGCCTCGGACTTTTGCGCCCTACTCACCAACCCGTCCATCCCCGCGGAGATCAAAAGCCAGGCGCTGCACGGCATCCTGGAGAAAATCGTCTACGACAAGGAAAACCAGAAGCTTTTCTTTTATTATTCCCGCACTCTGGCGGACCAGACGGAGAGATAAACGCATCCCTGCGCTATCTCTCCCAGCGCTTCACCGCCCCCAACCGGGTCTGCATGGGCATACTAAACGATATCGGTACCGAAGCCCCGGAAACGCTCCTTCTCACAGGGCCGCTGCGCAGCTCCATTTAAAGGGCAGCGCATGCAAATACACATCCACGTTTTCTCTGTCGTTGACAATCATTCGCTCCAGCAGCCGGGCGTAAAACGCCTCTTCGAGCCGAACGCCTCCCAAGAGCTCATCCACCGCTTTTCGAATCTCCTTCAAAGCGCTGGCGTTGGCATCCGCCAAATCCATGGCAATCGCTTTGGAGACCGCCTGAATTATGCCATCCGACAGCTTCTTTCGCGCAAGGGGAACCTGCCCAAAAACCAGGGACAAAATGTGAACCGCCTCTTCATTGCGGATGCTCATGCCCTGACAGCCCACAGGATTTCCAGACTTATCTAAATGAAATCTGCCGTGGCTGGCCGCCTGGCCGCAGCGCCACGCCTTATATCTGCTGCCATCTTTGCGGGTTTTATACCTGGCCACATAGCTTGCGCCGCATCTACCGCACTTGATTTTTCCCGAAAGCGGATAGCGGCCGCTGTATTTCGCCTTTCCCTTCTGGGACAGCGCCCGGGCATCCAAAATGCGGTTTGCCCTGTCAAACAGCTCCCGGGAAATGATGGGCTCATGGTGACCCCGGATAATCACAAACTCCTCCTGGCCCCGGTTGTATTTTTTTTCATGGGACAGAAAATCCGGTGTATAGGTTTTTTTCTGCACCAAATCGCCGCAGTATTTTTCATTGCGCAGAATGCGCAAAATGACCGTGTTCTGCCATTTCTGGGCGCGCATAGGCGAAATTCCCGCCTCCTGCATCTCACGGGCAATTACATGGGTTCCCTTGCCCTCCTCTGCAAACTTGTAAAAAATAAGGCGGACGACTTTCGCCCCTTCCTCGTTGATTGACATCTGACCATTTTTCACATCGTAGCCCAGCATACTGCGCCCAAACACAACGCCCTGTTCCATCTGGCGCTTCTGCCCCCATTTCACGCGCTCAGAAGTCCTGCGGCTCTCCTCCTGAGCAATGGAGGACAGAATCGCCAGGCGCAGTTCCGCGTCACTGTCTAAGGTGTTGATGTTGTCATTCAGGAAAATAACGCCCACGCCGTGCTTTTTCAGATCGCGGGTGTAAAATATGCTGTCCAGGGTATTTCTCGCAAAACGCGAAATTTCTTTTGTCAAAATCAAGTCAAAATCCCCGTTTTTTGCGCACACAATCATACGGTTAAACTCCCTGCGCTTTTTTGTGCTCGTGCCGGAAATGCCCTCATCGGCAAAAATCTCATACAGCTCCCAGTCCGGATTGCGTTCAATATACTGCCTGAAAAACCTGCATTGATTTTCAAAAGAATTCGCCTGGTCTTCGCCATCCGTGGAGACGCGGCAGTAGGCGGCCACTTTTTTCTTTGCGCGCTGTGCGTTTCGCTCCTGATTTAGGATCTCATACTGATCGAGCGTCATGAAAATCCCCCTTTCCCTGTGAAAATGCCAAAAACGCCCATGACATTTTATGCGTCATGGGCCTGTCGCTATTCACGCCTGATTTCACGGCGGCGCGCAAAACATACCTCCGGCTTCCCCCGGATACAGCGCTTTCCCTCTTATCTAATAATTTTCTTCATGAACCTCAAAATAGCTCTTCGGGTGGGCGCAGACCGGGCAGACTTCCGGGGCTTTGGTTCCAACCACAATATGGCCGCAGTTTCTGCACTCCCACACTTTAACCTCGCTTTTTTCAAATACTGCGGCAGTCTCAACATTTTTTAACAGCGCGCGGTAACGCTCCTCGTGATGCTTTTCGATCGCCGCCACCATACGGAACTTCTTGGCCAGCTCCGGAAATCCCTCTTCCTCCGCTGTCTTGGCAAAGCCCTCGTACATGTCCGTCCACTCATAATTTTCACCTTCGGCTGCCGCCGCAAGGTTGGCGGGCGTGTCCCCGATCCCTTTCAGTTCCTTGAACCACATCTTCGCGTGCTCTTTCTCATTATCCGCCGTCTTCAAAAACAATGCCGCAATCTGCTCATAGCCTTCCTTTTTCGCCACAGACGCAAAATATGTATATTTGTTTCTTGCCTGGGACTCCCCGGCAAAAGCAGCCTCCAGATTCTTTTCCGTCTGAGTGCCCATATAAGGATTTTTTCCCATTTTCTTTTCCTCCTGATTATATTAACCAATGGCGGCAGCCATAACCTTTCTGACTCAACATCAGGCCGGCGCCCGGCGTTTTCCCGTCTTCGGCAATAATATTATATTCCAAAAATATACAGAATTCAAGACACGAATAAATTTATGAGTAACTCATGATGATGGCTCCCAAGCCGTAGGCGTTGCAGAGCAGTTCGAAATACGCCGTGGCAATGTTGCAGTTTGCCTTGATATCCGCCCCCTCTGTGAACGTATGATTGCCAAGAGGTTGTTAAAAAATAAGGCCCATGGAAATGGTTTTTATCTGCACTATTTCAGGCCCTATGCCCTCACTGCCGCCAGGGCGCAGCGTTTGAAAATTTTGCATAATGCGCTCTATCCTCCTGAAAATCTTTTAACCTGTTACAGGCTCAGCCCAAGCCGATACGCCCGCTTTGGATACGGACTTCTCTTTGTCATGGCCGCCGTCCCGCAGCCATAGCCCAGGACCATCCCCTGGTCGTCCAGATTCAGATAGCGCACCAGCGTCTTATAATGCGCCTCCAGCGCCTCAAAGGTCCAATCGTCCGCATTCCACGCCACGGACAGGAGCGCGGACTTCATGTGTTTCCGGCTGATGCTGCCATTAATGGCGCAGAATCGGTCCACCAGAATTTTCAGCTGCGCGGCCATGCCATAGTAATACAGGGGCGTGACAAGCGCCATCATATCGGACGAGAGTATCTGCTTCCGGAAAATTTCCATATCGTCTTTTTGCGCACAGGGGCCTTCGTACCCGCACTTGACGCAGCCTGTGCACGGGTGGAGATCGGCGTGCGCCACATCGATTTCCTCCACTGTGTGTCCGGTTTCCCTGGCTCCGCGGATGAAATTTTCCGCAAGAAGATTGGAGGAACCATGCCGGTTCGGGCTGCTTTTCAGTACCATGATCTTCATAAATTTCTCACTCCTATTCTGTTTGTATTCCATTTGCCAAAAGCCACGCCGCCACATCCTTTGAAAGACTGCCGCCGCCTGGCTGGCTTTCGTTTTTTCCAAAGGCGGTCAGCCTCAGCGTCAGGCACAATGCCGTAAGCAACGCAAGGATCTTTCTAAATTTTTCGCCATATGACCTCCTTGACTTTTTGATGATTATACTCTAACATTGAAGTTAAGTTTAAAGTCAAGGACTTTTCAAAAAAATGTAAAATACGCCAGAGGAGGATTGAAATGGCAGAATCGCGATATACAATCAGAGAAGTGGCAAGTATGCTGAAAATCCCCGCAAGCACGATCCGGTACTACGACAAAGAAGGGCTGCTTCCCTCTGTGAAAAGAATGAAGTCCGGATACCGGGTTTTTTCCGAAAAAGACGTTGAAACGCTGCGCATCATCAACTGCCTGAAAAAGACAGGGCTGCCCCTTAAAGAGATCCGGCAGTTCAGCGGCTGGCTGGAAGAGGGCGACGCCTCTTTGCAAAAACGGCATAAGATGTTTTTAGAGCGCAAACAGATCGTGGAAGCGCAGATTGCTGAACTGCGGGAAATCCTGGATATTATCGATTACAAATGCTGGTACTACGAGACGGCCATCGCCGCCGGGACGGAGAAAATCCATCCGGAAAAGCAGAATTTTCCCGGCCTTACTCAAAGAAATCCCCATGCCGGATGAGCCGCCCCGGCTCTGCCACCAGAAACTGGCAGTTCCAGCGGCCGCCCACCAGCCGTTCCAGCGTCTGGTTTCCGCCCTGCACGTAACCCAGCGCCGCGTGTATCAAGTCTGCGTTTTCCTGGGCCTTCTGGGCGTAGGCCTCCGAATAGCAGTCGTTGAACCCTGTGTCCACAATATCCAGATTCGTGTAAGAATCGAAATACATATGAAACAGCGTCTCCGGACTGACGCCCTCATATTCCGTCTGATTATCCTGGAACATTTTCTCAAAGGAAAAGTCCTCCGGGTCCGGCTCCATCATGTATAAATGCCCCGTTTCTTTGGGGTTGGGATTGTACTGTCCGTCGGTCTGCAGCATCAGGGACACGCAGTCGTCCACTCGGGGAATCACGAAACGGCGGGAAAATGAAACCGAATCCAGCGCGCCGCCGCAGAATCCCATGGCCACCAGGACATTTTCCACCGTCCGCGGCAGAGTCTTTTCGGCCTCCAGAATGCACTGCTTCATGCATCTGGGCTCTATATGGTTCTTTTTATCCAGGAGAATCACCGGATATTGCGTTCCTTCTTTCTCCTGGGCGGCCAAAACGTAAATCTCCAACGCACTGCAGGCAAAGATCACTGTATCTGAACGATTCATATTTTCTCCTTATCGGTTCTATTTTTCAAAAAGCTTTATAACCGTCTGGGCCACGCTTTCCCCGAATTCCTCAAACTCTCCCGCGGACTTTTCAATCTCTTTTCCGATGCCCGCCGCGCCGATCTGGAACTTATGGACCGCGCCCTCCCCCGTTCCGGAAAAGACCAGCATCCCCTTTACCAGCATATGCCGCAGGATTTCCATAATTGCCGTATCCACCCCGCCTGTGGGCGACTGCGCCGTCACAAACGCTGCGCCCAGCTTGCCTTTCAGATTAATGCGGAAACTGTGGTCGAACCATTTTTTCAGCTCCCAGCTCATGCTGGAGAAATAGACGGGAGTCCCGAAGATGACCGCCTGGCTCTGGACCAGAAATTCCAGATCCGCCTCCTCTTCCCGCACGTTCATCAGCTTCACCTGCGCAAATGGATATTTGGCTAAAATCCCATCTTGTATGTACTCCGCCGCCTCTTCTGTGTGGCCGGTCTGGCTCACATAAATAATTGAAATTTTCATTCTTTCCCTCCTTAAATCTGACAAACGTCCGCCGCAGGGCGCATTCGACATTCCTGAATGTATGCCGCCTGAAACTGCTTTCACTGCTTCTTTCGAATAATGTCGCTCTGGCCGGACGGTTCCGCCGCCTGGCCCGGCTCCAACACCAGGAAATCCTCCTTGTTCCAATCCCCCGCGATAAAACGCTCCAGAAGGGACAGATTCCCCTCCAACAGACGGAACCCCCAATGGTAATATTCCGCCGCCCGTTTCGTGAAGTCCTGGCAGTCCTCTTTGTCAAAAAATGGCATGCGGATGTAAGCCGCATTTTTATAATTCTTTGTCCAGATCCCCAGCTCCTCCAAAACTTCCTCCAGAATGTCCTCGTCGTAACCCAAGGTTCTGTAATACGCTTCCTGCCGCCGCTGATTTTCCTCCCCGGGCATGTCCGAGTTTTCAATCCAACCGGCCGTATACCAGAAACAGCCTGGAAAAGCGTCAAAGCATTCCTGGTAACGCTCCTTGGAACCCAGCATCAGAGTGATGCAGTCATGGGCCTTCGGGATGACCAGCCTGTGCCGCCTGGCCGTCAGCCCGGCCACGGCATTGGAACAAAGGCCGTACCCCAGCAAAATAGCGTCGAAATCGTTTTCCCCATCCTGCGCAAAGCCCAGCTTATTGGTATGTATATCCTCCCCGGACTCTATAGCGTCGATCTCCTGCTGCAAAATTTTACGCAGAATTTCCGGGGCGTCGTGGTATTTCTGGCGAATCCACGTCACATCCACAATATTGGGGGATAACGCCAAGACATACGAAAGCTCTCTGGAGAGCGCTTTACATGCGACCAACTTCAGCCTCATCTGTCTCCTCCCTCTCACATTTCTTCCCTTAACCGGCCCAGCAAATGCCCCAGCGCGAACATCAGCGTTTCAAAATGCATGTAGTCCAGGATGTTTTGATCCACCAAAAGCTGCAGGCTGGCCGGAAAATCTTCATCAGCATCCCAAAAACGCAGGATCATGGGAAGGAAGGGAAACATCTGCAGTTCATAGGCCGTGTCGCCCTTTTCCCTTTTTTCCCCGCCAAGCTTTTCACAGGCGCGGCTTAACGCGTCTACCTTCCCGGTAAAATGCTCCCCGGCGCTTTTGTAAAAACCGCCGCCTTTTTCCAGCGTGCCGCCCTGAACGGCGCCAAGATTTTCCACATTGGCCCATTGGCGGGCCAGGTGGCAGTCTTCTTTAGAATAACAGAGCGCGTCGTATATGGTCATGGCTTCGTTGTAGTCCGCCTTTTCTTCCGTCTGGAAAGCGTCCGCTGACCAGCCCACCTGCCCGGTTTGGCGGTCAATTCGGTATTCCCGGTTGAAGAACCGGATATACAGGAAGCCGTCGTCATGGGCCAATCCGAATTTTCGGATCATCTTTTCCTGGTCGTATTGCAGGAACGCGCCTGCCATCTCGTTTTTCATCTTTTCATAATTAGAAATTCTCTGCTCTTTTTTCATCGCTCACCTTGTATAGCCTTCTTTAACTGGGCGTTCATCCGCAGCAGCAGGCTCTGGTCTTTGGATAAACGGTATAACACCAGGTTCCCCTCATATACAGCGAGACAAAAGGCGGCCGCGTCCTCCAGCTTCTCCTCTGCGATGCCGTCTTTTTGAAGCACCTGCATGAATATTTTTTTGACCTCTTCCATAGCCTCATAGTAGCATTTCACCAGTTCTTCCTCCTGAAACGCGATCTCCATGCCCACCACGGCCAGCGGACATCCGTAATACTGCTTATCCGCCAGCTCTTCCTGATATATATGCAGAAACGAATCGCAGAAAGAATCCCAGGAATCGGAAGCCTTTGCGATGGCACGGAGCAGGTCAAGGATCCGGCTGCCGTAATATTGAATTACGGCCTTTGCCACGTCTGATTTTTTCTTAAAATAGAAATAAAAGGAACCTTTGGGGAGCCCGGTGACTTTCAGAATCTCGCTGATCCCGGTTTTCGTATAGCCGTTCTTCCAGAATAAATCCCCCGCCGCTTCTATAATCTTTTTTTTGGACAGTTCTCCTTTTGTCATATCTTTCCTCTCTCTCATTATAATAAACCTATCGGTCTATTTTGTCAATGCTTTTTCAAAAACTTTATGAAAATTCAAAAAGAGTCTGGATTGCCAGACTCTCGCGCCGAAGCGCGGCTGCATCAGCGGCCATTTTCCTCGGCGCCAAGCGCGCATCCCCCGGAGGGTTTTATCTTATAGAGGGGTTCCGACGGAATTTCTAATAAGAAGACAAAAAAGGCGCCATGCGCCCCGGTAAAGAGAGCATAACGCCTTTTTGTTTTATTTCAGGCGGCCATAAGCCTCGTCGTCCACCGCTTCCAGCCATTCGTTGGAAGCGTCCGCGCCGGGGACTTCGACGGCCAGATGGGAAAACCAGCTATCCGGCGCAGCGCCATGCCAGTGTTTCACGCCCACGGGGATATTGACCACATCGCCAGGATGCAGCGGCTGCGCTTCTTTTCCCCATTCCTGGTAAAATCCGCATCCGCCTACGCACACCAGGATCTGTCCGCCGCCGGAGGACGCGTGGTGGATGTGCCAGTTGTTCCGGCAGCCCGGCTCGAAGGTCACATTAAAAATCCCCACCTGTTCGCAGGAAAGCGGCGCCAAATAGCTCTGCCCGATAAAATACTGCGCAAAATCATCGTTGGGCTTGCCGATGGGAAACAGCATGTTTTTCTCATGCGCCTCTTTTGCGCTCCCGGCTGAAGCCTCCTCACTCCAGACTTCCTTGGCCATGCGAAAAGCCGCCCAAGCCTTTGGCCAGCCTGCGTAAAACGCCGCGTGGGTCAGAATCTCCGCGATCTCCTCTTTGGAAATCCCATTGTTTTTCGCACTCATCAGATGGAACTGGAATGAAGAATCCACCAGCCCTTGCGCCATCAGCGAAACCACCGTCACGAGGGAGCGGTCCCGCAGGGAGAGCTTGTCCTCCCGGCTCCACACCTCCCCAAACAATACATCATCGTTTAACTGTGCGAATTTCGGAGCGAAAGCTCCCAGCTGATCCCTGCCTGCCGTTTGTTTTACCATAGTATGATCCTCCTGTTTTCTATTTTTTCAAAATAAGCGCCTGTCCTATATCCGCTGATCTCCGGTTGCCCAGACATGTTTTTCTTTTGCCGCCGAAGCGGTATTCTGCGCCATGACGCCCACCACCGGAGCAGTCACCTTTGTCAGCAGCCACGCCAGGGAAATCTCCGTCATAGAGACTCCTCGCTTTTGGGCCAGTTCTTCCACCCGCTCCAGGACGGCGGCATCCGTATCCGCCGTCGCGCCGTATTTTAATTTTGCATAGCTATCCTCTCTAAGACGCCTGGAAGTCTCCCCAGGCTTCTTCGACAGCCGGCCGCCGGCCAGCGCGCTGTAAGGCGTCATAGCAATGCCGTCCTTTGCGCACAGGCCGGCCATCTCCCGCTCTTCCTCGCGAAAGATCAGATTATAGTGCCCCTGCACGGAAACAAATTTCGCAAATCCTTCCTTTTCCGCCAGCGCGTTGGCCTTGGCCAGCTGCCATGCAAAACAGTTGGAAATGCCGATGTAACGCGCCTTTCCCGCCCTGACCACGTTGTTCAGGCCCTCCATAATGTCACAAAGCGGCGTCTGCCAGTCCCACATACTGTTCGCTGGTCCCACTCTGATACCCGATAGCCGTGTCAAAAAAATTGACTCCCAGCGCAAGGGCGCGCCGGATGACCTGGCGGGAATGCGCCTCATCCAGCGTCCACGAATGCTGCCCGCTGGCGGCATCCCCAAACCCCATGCAGCCCAGGCAGATACGGGAGACTGTCAGGTCGGAAATCCCAAGTTTTGTGTATTTCATCGCATCCTCCTCTCATACGCCCAATAATCTTTTTACATGGACAAAGACAAGTTCGTAGATGGACATATATACATAGCCTACTTCCGCACGCTCCATGGCCTCTTTTTGCTTTTCTGTCACTGTCGTATACGGATAGATCCCGAACATGAACGGAAAAAATGAATAGATAAAATTCTGCTTGTCCTGCACCGTCATTTCCGCGAAAAATTTATCCAGACAGTTTCGCATTTCCTTAAGCGACTGGCCGTATGCCCGCTTAAAATCCGTCAGCCGTTCGATACGGCTGTTTTCCTCCATGTCGTAATGGTTCATGGACAGGATTTTGAGCAGCATTTTTCGCTCTTCCAGCGAGTGCGCTAGCGCATCGGCAAACGCCTCTGGCTCCATAACCTCATGCCCCATCCGCATCCGCCGCAGGCTTTCGTTCCACCGTTCATACTCCTTTTGCAGCAGCGCCAGGAATATCTCCTCCTTGGTCTGGAAGTAATTGTAAATAGAGGTCCGGGTGAAAGATGTGGCGTTTGCGATTTCTTTCATGGTAATCTCTTTGAAGCTTATGGTCTTATATAATTCGGCACAGGCCGTGATAATCTCATCCTTCCTGGCCGCCGTCAGTTCTTTTGATCCTTTTGGCATCGCACTCCCCCTAGCCCTTATTCTGATACTATGTCAGTGCATTTATTATACGCGTATTCTGACATGATGTCAATATGTTTTTGGGATTTTTAAAGGGCGCGGACTATATGGTGCAGAATCAGACGTTCATCCCTGACGATGCAATCCGGGCATTCATGAAACGCTTCGGCCATATTCTGGTGCGCTTCGACATAGATATGCTGGATGAGCATTTTTTCCACTCCACTTATTTTGCCAATCCTGCGCGTTCAGCTTTCTCATTCAAAAGAAAAGCGGCGCGTTCCCGCTGGGATGCGGTCAGCAGCTTTTGCTCTTCCAGAGAAAAAAGAACCGCCTCCTGCACACGCAAGAAAAACGCGGCGCGCGCCTGTTCGTTCAGCTCAGGAACAGGCCCGCCAGCATAGATAAATTCTCTGTGTTTCATACGCGAAATTCCTCCCTCACTTCCAAAATATGCGTCAATGCTTGTACTTTTTCCTCTATTTTTTGCGATGCCGAAGAAGCAAATGCGCCGCCGTCACAAACGTGAAAAGCTCCGCAATGGGAACCGCCAGCCACACCCCCGTCACGCCCAGAAATCTCGGCAGCGCGAAAAGAAAAATCAGAATAAAGCCAAACGTGCGCAAAAAAGAGAGGACTGCAGACGCCTTCCCATTGGACAGCGCCGTAAATAAAGCGGACGCAAAAATATTGCACCCGGAGAATAAAAAGCTGTAGGAATACACAGAAAATCCCTTTTTCGCAATGGACAAAACATTCCTGTTTTTCCCTGCAAACGCCCCCACAATATTTTCCCCGCCCAGAAAAGAAATTAAAAATACGAAAACTGAAATTCCCCCTATAACGCCAAAACAGGCGCTGACAATTTTCTTAAGCCGCTTGCCATTTCCGCTTCCATAATTGTAGCTTATGACCGGCGCCACGCCCATGGAAAATCCGATATAAACGGCCGTCAGCAAAAATCCTGCGTATATAAGAACCGTAATCGCCGCCACGCCGTCCTCGCCCAAAAACCGCATCATGACGCCGTTAAATAAAAACGTGGTTACGGCCGTTGACAGCTGGCTGACCATCTCCGACGCGCCATTAAAACAGCTCTTTCGCAGAACAGAAAAATCCACCTGAAACCGGCTGAAATGCAGCTGGCTTTTGCCCGAAAAAAAGAAAACCGCGCCTGCGGCCGCCGGCAGAATATATCCGATTCCCGTGCCAAGCGCCGCCCCTGTTATTCCCATATGCAGCAGGACAATAAACACATAATCAAAGACTATATTGGCGATTCCCGCCAACACAGAAAGCGCCAGACCGAAAGCCGGCCTTCCTGCCGTCACAATCAGATTTTGCGCCAAAACCTGCATGATATTTCCCGCTGAAAAAAGAAGCAGCGTCCGCAGATAGTCCCTGCAATAGGGAAATAATACCGCACTGGCGCCCAATCCCCAGATGATTTCGTCCAGGAAAAAAAGCCCTGCAGCCGTAGCCGCCAGTCCAAGAAGGCTCCCTGTTACGACGATCAGCGTGAAATCGCTTCGGGCCTTTTCCTCCTTCCGGCTTCCCATTTCTTTAGCCACAACAGCGCTTCCGCCGGCCCCCAGCATAGTTCCAAGGCCCACCATAAGATTGATGACCGGACAGACGATATTGATGGCCGACAATGCGTCCGTGTTCACAAACCGCGCCACAAAAACGGTATCCACGATGGTGTACAGCCCCATAAAAACCATCATTGCCATGCTGGGAAAAGCAAACCTGACAAGAGAAAAAACTCGGAAATCTTTTGCCAGCGGGTTTTTCTGTGCCTCATTCATAAGCAAATCCCTCCTTACCTTTCGAAGAAAGGCAAAAACGCTGCACGGGATAGCCATATTCCACAAGCAGCTCCCTCTGCGCAAACCCGAGCCGGACATATTCCCTGCGGTAGCCCGTGTCCGCCCGGTCGCCGGCGCGATAAGTGGTTAGCGTAATCTCCCGGCCGCATAGCAGCTCGTCCGTAAGCTTATCCACAAACAATTTCGTAACGCCGAAACGCCTGCATTGGGGATGCACCGCCAGAAAATCAATGCTGCCCCGGTCGGCTGAAAATCCCATCGCGCCCACGGCCCTGTCCCCCTCCCGCAAAATTAGAGCCTCCCCTCCGGCGATATGTTCCTTAAGCCCGTCCATGTACGCCGCCTCATCAAGCCGCGGATACCCGTCAATGGCAAGCCGCACCAATTCCATCCAGTCATCCACATCCGAGAGTGAGGCAAATTTTATATTGTTTTTTGTCAGATTTGCTTTATTATCCTCTGGATGCAAAAGGATTTCCAACTGCAGCGGGTAAAACGCCCTCTCCTCCCGAAATTTTGCCGGAGGCGCCTTATACATCGCTTTGAAAACATCCGTAAACGCCTGCTGGCTTTTGTATCCGCTTAACAGGGCGATCTCCACAATCGGCTTTTTTGAAAACGCCAAAAGCCTTGCCGCTTCCGTAAGGCGCCGCCTTCGTGCGTAGTCGTGAACAGTCAGGCCAACGGTCTTTGTGAAAATCCGATGGAGATGGTATTTGGAATAATGCAGCGCCGCCGCCACCCGCTCTAAATCCAGCTTTTCATGCAGATGCTCTTCCATATAGCGAATCGCCTGGGAAACAATGCCCACCGTCTGGTTACTCATTGCGCTTTCTCCTCTTTCTTCGATTATTTTGCAGACAGTTGCGAAACTCCCATTTGATAAGCAGCATTTAGGCAGCCTAAACAAATAATTTGAAAACCGTTTCACAATCATCCATTCCACTATTTATACCACAAAGACGCTCTTTTTGTTTTCATGATTCTTGCTCTGTTTTTGGCGGGAAATCCTCGTTTCTTCTGGGCGCCTGCAGGCAGGGCGTCTGCTTCATCCCCGTGATTTTGCTTCTGCCCATGGCCTGGGGCTGTATTTTCCTTTTTTCTGAGAGAAATAAACCCATGAGCGTAAGCACGATTCCCGCCAGAGCCATCCCTGTAATCTTCTCTTTCAGCACAAGAATGGACGTAATGACCGTGATCACCGGAACCATATAAATATACACGCTTGTCCGGACGGCCCCCAGCATTTTGACCGCGTAATTCCAGGTGACGAAACAAAGGGCGGACGCGCCAAGCCCCAGATAAATTAAGTTTAAAATATGCGCCGGATGGGCAAATCTCCCAACGGACAAATCAAAATCAAACACGAAAAGAAATGGAATCATAAACAGGTTTCCGTATGTAAAAATCTTCCTCGTGGACGGAATCGTCCCATAGCCGTAGCCGCTGATTTTCCGCGTAAGCAGTGAATAAACCGCCCACACAAACGCCGCGGCGATGGCCAAAATGTCTCCGACGGGATTCAGCTGCAGCTTCAGCCCGTTAAAGCTGATCAGGCAGATCCCCGCCATGGCCGAGAGAAATCCCACAAAAAACCGCGCTTGCAGCTTCTCGCGGGACAGCACAGCCGTAAAAAACGGCGCCACCGAGATGATAACGCCCACATTGGAAGCCGCCGTCACAGTCAGCGCTATGTTTTCAAGCAGATAATACAGACAAATGCCACACAGTCCCGCCGCAGCAAAAATAAGCTCCTGCCCTTTCTCCCTGCATTTTAACGGTTTGGGAGCCGCCAGAAAAAGCGCAGCCAGCCCCAGCCAGAATCTGCAGAACAGGATTTCCACAGGCGTGAAACCTTCCAGCAGTATTTTTGTAGATATAAAAGTAGTTCCCCATATGATAATTGTAAATAACGCCGCAACGTGTCCTGTGACTTTTCCTCTATCCATGATTTCTGCCGCCCTCCTTGAAAATCCGCCTGTACGCAGCCGGCGCAAGCCCTATGAACATGTGAAAAAAATTGGAAAAATGGCTCTGGTCAGAGAACCCGGTCTGCACGGCCACATCCGCCACGGGAACGCCCCGCTCCAGCAATTCTTTCGCCCTGCCGACCCGAATCGTCTGCAAAAACCTGTACGGCGTAACGCCTTTTGTCCTGACAAAACCGCGCAGCAATGTGGATTTGCTAAGGCCGCTGCGCCCGCACAACTCGTCCAGCGTAATGCGCTCTGCGAAACGCTTTTCCATAAACGCGCAGACTCTCTCAATCTCCCCGCCGCACGCCGAAACATCATCTGAAAAAGGCTGTCCATACCGCTCCAGCAGCAGCGAGATGAAAAGAAAAAGAGCCTCCTCTTTTTCAAATTCCTGCCGGCCACCCATAATCATCTGGTGCAAAGAATGAAGCGCGCCGCCAAGCCCGTCATCCCGAATCACATTTTCAGAAAATCGAACCGTCCCCTTTCGCCCCGTGGCCCCCTCCGCCAACGACTGCATTGTCTCCTTTGAAATATTCAGCACTCCATAATCAAACGTTCCGCCATCACACTGCTCGCAGCTGTGGCTGTCATTGGGGTTAAACAAAAGAATATCGCCCCGGCCAACAGCGTATTCCCTGTTTCTGCAGATTAAGCGGCGCGTCCCCGCCTCTATAAAGCCAATCACATAATAATCATGAAAATGACTGGGAAACGGCTGCACGATGCCCTCAAAACGGTACGCCTCCAGGCGTAAATCTTCATCGTAACAGACCGTCCGTATTTCTTTTTGCATATTCGCGCCTCCTTCGTTTGGGCCAAATATCCCACAAACTGTGACCCACAGTTGCCATAAATTGATTTTCAAACACGCTCTAGAGCATCGCAAAACGCCCATTTGGCAATGCGATAATTGTTTCCGCTATTATCTTCCTAATTATACCTTAAAATGGAGCGGATTTCTTGTATAATATCTTCATTTTTAGGCGTTTGGGACATTCCCTCATCCGGAAAGCGGAACATTTCCGCCGCTTCTGTGGGTACCGAAGAACTGGCTCACCTGGAAATCGTCTCTACCATCGTCCACCAGCTCACCCAGAATCTGTCCATGGATGAAATCGAAAATTCCGGATTCGGCCCGTACTATATTGACCACACCATCGGCGTTTGGCCCCAGGCCGCAGGAGGAATCCCCTTAAATTCCTGCGAGTTCCAGTCCAAGGGCGATCCCATCACGGACTTATTCGAAGATCTTGCCGCCGAGCAAAAAGCCAGATCCACTTACGATAACATCTTGCGGGTGGTGAAAAACATGCCGGAGGTGGCCGATCCCATCCGTTTCCTGCGGGCGAGGGAAGTGGTTCACTTCCAGCGGTTTGGTGAAACGAAGCAGAAAGCGTCAAAATCCTTTAATTTACTTGTCAAATTTTATTTTTCATGCTATTATTTATTTGTTAAACACAATACGAAAGAAAAGAACGGTATATTTTAGTATGAAAACAAATCCTGAGCTAATTGTCATGTTGACGCACAATGACCGCACAGTGGAAAACGCCTATCAAATTTTTGAACAATGCAAAGCTTCCAAAGTGAAGTTCTGGGGATTTAAGGAAAAACCCTTATCCCTTGAAGAGAGTAAACAGCTTTATCGCTACATGAAGCGTCACGGCAAAACTACTTTTTTAGAAGTTGTGGCATACACGGAGAAGGAAGGGATTGAAGGAGCCAAAATGGCCGCCGCATGCGGATGCGATGTTCTTCTCGGAACCAAATTTTTTGATTCTGTAAATAAAATCTGTCAGGAAAAAGGCCTTAAATATATGCCATTTGTGGGAGATGTGACAGGACGCCCTTCCATCCTGGACGGCACGGCTGAAGAGATGATAAGAGAGGCTAGGGATTATCTTGCAAAAGGAGTTTATGGCTTGGACTTATTAGGATACCGATACACAAAAGATCCTGTATATCTGATTAAAAAATTCGTATCAGCCGTTGATGCGCCTGTGTGTGTCGCCGGCAGCATAAACAGCTGTGCAAGACTGGACGAAATAAAAGACGCCGCCCCGTGGACTTTCACGATTGGCGGAGCGTTTTTTGAAAATAAATTCGGCAAAACTTTCAGTGAACAGATTGATCGAGTATATGCCTATATGCGAAAATAAATGTATCTGAAAAAACACGGTTTTATTCCCGTGTTTTTTCAGATTTGATTTGTTCCTCCGGAATCAGAGAATAATCATACATCACTTCCGAATGATTATCCAAGATCAATTCTTTTTTCAGCACATGATTATCTGATTTATTAAAAATCTCTCTGTAAATCTTAGAATTTCTATAATATTTATCCCCTTCTTTTTCAAAACGATGCTCTTCCTCAACCAATTTATAACGCCATGGAAATTCTCTTTCACTTCTTAATTCGCCGTATAGTTTCTCCTCATCACACCACAAAAGAAGCTGTATATCCTGATCGGTATTGTTCTTAAATCTGTAATCAATACTGTTATAACTCACTGCCGTTCCTGAACTAAACGGAACCCTTTTTCCATGGTCGGGCGCCAGCGCATCCGAATGATTATGAAATTCCATAACATCCAATGGACTATGTAAAACAAGACAATGTATTGTATTGGCCAAATTGCAAAGTCCCCCGCCAAGTCCTGGCGTCAAACGGTTTCCTACGATGACCCTTCCCTCTTTATATCCCCTTCTTCGGGTTGTTTTGCCTACCGTTTTCCAAAATGAAAATACTTCCCCAGGACGAATAAGCATACCATTCATCTTGCTGCATGCCAGTAAAATATTTGTCACCTTATTTTTTTGCAGCTCCGGGTCAATCCCCTTCCCTTTTTTTATTAAAATCGAATCATAGCTTGCAATCACATGCGGAAGTTTTTCTTTTTGCACTGTTCTGCAAAAATGCTCTTTACTGCATATATTTCTTAAATGGCGTTTGAAGATCTCCTTTTCCATCGAAATTTTATAACAAGTGGGATTTATCTCACAAAAAAGTCTATTTTTATTAAACAACATTCTTTTTCATCTTCTTTTCTGTTTATTTTTTCTTGCTTTCCTTCGTTCTTTTATGCCATAGAATTTCAAAATTACTTTTTCAAGATTTCTTCGAATCCCCTTCCTTTCTTTATTATAATAACCTATATATTTTACAAGTATGCTGTCTATTTTGCAGCGGTTGGCGCCCAAAATATCTGTAAATACCTGATCTCCCACGACAACCGCTTCCTCTTTTTTTATGTCCATCATCTCTACCGCTTTAAAATAATTTTCTGTTTTCGGTTTTTGCGCGTCGCTTATATAAAAAGAGTTTATATTTTTAAGAAATCTCTGGATACGCTCGTCGTCATTGTTCGACAAAAGAAGCGTTTGAAAGCCCATGTCCTGAATCTTCTGAAACAACTCCTCGATCTCTTTTGTCGCATCATCGCCATGGGGCGTTAATGTGTTATCAATATCAAACATAATTCCCCGGTAGCCTTTTTCATATAATTTTTTATAATCAATCGAAAAAACACTTTCGACATATTCACAGGGGTAAAATATATTGAACATTTGTTTTCTCCAGGTGTTTCTGCGGCTTATCTGTTTATTTAATTATACCAGCAGTGGAACAAGATGTAAAGTCTATATATGCCGTTCTCTTTATCCTCAAACTCTTGTACAGACGCTCATAATAACTTTTAAATGCAGCGCAAGTTTGAATTTCCTTTTATATTTTCCACTGGATCTCCACCGCATCCTCCCCCATGTAAATTGCCTGTATAAAAATATCCGCAATCTTTTGTTTATCCTCCAGACTTATTTCTTCCCATTTCAAAAAATAATCCGCGATTTTATCGGCATCCTCTTGCGTCTGGACTTTCTGCCGTTTCTGCCTTTTTTCCCGCAAAAGCAATTTTTCCCGATCCAGCTCTTCTACCCGGCCGTTGATGTATTGAAGCAGCGTCGGATTGGCGTCGGCGACTTTTAAGAGCAGCGCGGCGATTTCCTTGTCAATTTCCGCCATCCGTATTTTGCCCTGGTTGTCCGGCAGGGATAACTTCCTGGGTTCGTTTTGGGAAAAATCCCGCAGCCTTTCCATCTCTTTTTTCAGTTCTTCGGCTATGCACGCCTCCAGCGCGTCCGCGTAAATGGTACGGCCAATACCTTTGCACTTGATGGCATAGCGGGCGCCGGAGCATTGAAAGTAGCGGCCCGCTTTCGCATTGGACTTGATGACCACGTATGCGTATCCGCATTTTTTGCATTTTATTTTCCCGGAAAGCCAGGTGCGCTTGCCTTTTCTGGTTCTGGCGGACTGCCGGTTGTTCATGACCTTTCGCCTGCATTTTAACCAGAGCGCAGAGTCAATCACGCCTTCATGGGGCGCCAGAACTGCGTCCCTGCCCCACAGATCCGACGCCTTCGTCGTCTTATCCCCGTTATCGCCTTTATAGAGAAAAATGCCATTCGTCCCCACATAATCCGATGCCGGATTTACCGGATGCGCCCCCTGGCTTTGAAAAAAATGATAGACATCCATATCCGCTCTGACATACACTGGATTCCGTATAATTTCGCTTATTCTGGCCGTGCACCAGGCAGCGCCCCGTTTTTTTGCAAAACCGCGATTCATAAGCTCCCGCAGAACAGCCCCCAGCGTCCGATCCGGATCTGCATAAAGTTCATAAATGAGCCTGACCTGCTCCATCTCCGCCGGCTCCGGCACAAACCGGGAGATATGTACGCCGTCCACGATGATTTTCTCCAACTGAAATCCATAGGGAACGCGCCCGCCCATATAATACCCTCTCTGGCTTTTGGTGTAATAGGCATCCGCGATGCGCTTCTGGATTGTTTCCCGCTCAAGCTGGGCAAACACAATGCTGATGTGAAGCATCGCATTGCCGATGGGCGTGGAAGTGTCGAATTTTTCCGTGGAGGATATGAACTCCACACCGTGTTTCTGAAAGACTTCCATCATATTTGCAAAGTCAAGAATGGATCGGCTGATTCTGTCCAGCTTATACACAATCACCCGCTTGATTTTCCCGGCTCTGATGTCCTGCATCATCTGCGTAAACGCCGGCCGGCAGGTGTTTTTTCCGCTGAAGCCTTTGTCTATATACGTCTCGTAGGCCCCGCCGCGGGTTTCATATTTGCAAAATTCGATCTGATTTTCCACGGAAATGCTGTCCTGTTTATCCAGAGACTGTCGGATATACAGCGCGTCTATGGGCTCCCTCATGGCGTGCGCCTTCCGCGAATTTTACCGATCATTTTTAAAAATTTCACCCAGTTCCCGGAGCATCTCCTGCTTTATTTGAACTGCCATTTCAGGTGAATAAGAGGGATGCCTACTGACGACGCGAAAATGCATTTTTTCTGCGAAGTTTTCTTTGCTTTGCTTTTTTTCCATTGACAAATCCATAAAACTCCTCCTGAAACATCTTATTCTTTTCAGAATTTGTCCTATGAATTTTATGAGAAACCCGCTATAATGCAAACCCTATCCGATTTTGCCTTTTTTTGTTATTTCCAAAATCCTGGCTCATTTTTTCCGCCGCCGCCTTCACGTCTTCCAGCGTAATGTTCATAAGTTCGCTTTCCGTATAGGCTTCTTTGTTTTTCGCCATGACTCTCCTGGCTGCAAACAAAACCGCGTTTTCCAACATCGCCCTGGCCTCTCTCCCGTTTCCGAAATCCCGGTCGTCCACTCTTTTTTCAAAAAAGCTTTTTACGACTTCTTCCGCTTCGGGCTGCACTTTGTAGTTGCCAATTTTCGCTATCCTTGTAAAAATCTGCGCCATTTCCTCTGCGGAATAAGATTCAAAATAGAATGTGGAGGTAATCCGGCTTTTGATTCCCGGATTCGCGTCCAGAAATGCCTGCATGCGGTTATCTTTTTCATCCAGATTTTTTCCGCCGTATCCGGCAAAGATGATCAGTTTGTCCGTGGAATGCTTCTCGATTTCTATAATGAGCTGGGCGATGGCCTCGTTTCCGAAACTGTCTGTGCTTCCGTTTGACTCCACGATGGAATAGGCTTCGTCAATGATGATGACGTCATAGTTCTCGAATAACGCTTTGGTCTTCGGCGCCGAATGGCCCACGTACATGCCTTTGAGCTCCGCGCCGTTGATGCAGATAAACCGGTTGTCCGGGAGCAGCTTTTCGTCAAACATCATCATTCCCATGTATTTGGCTACGGTGGTCTTGGCCGTTCCCGGCGCGCCCAGCATCACGTGGACGTTGTGGTAGTGGCCGCCTTTGATATTCATGCGGTTTCGCATCTGGTTGTATTTCATCACGTTCACCACATCGTAGACCTGCCGCTTAATTCCCTGAATGCCCACCAGATTTTTTTCCATCAAGGTTCTGCCGTCCTCCTCTGGCCTTTTGCCAAAAGAGTTCCGCATGAAATGATCCACAAAGTCGAACGTACTGTTCTGAAGAACAATCTCTTCCGATTCGTCCAGGTCCTTTAACGCATAGTTGATGATTTTATCCAGCATTTCGCACACGGATTTCTTATCCACGGAACTGGCGAGATTGATTAGCCGTTCGTAAGAAAATCCCCGCTTGACTTTGATTTCCCTCTCGGCAAAATTCTGTTTTAGCACATTGCGGTAATAGAGAAGTCTGTCGTTTTCGCCAAAGGATACGTCTGCCGCGTCCGCCGCGTAGGACAGGACAAAATTATTTCGCAGTGCGCAAAAATGCTCCAGATCCATGCAGGCAAAGGGCAATTCATCCATGAAGCCGCCGTCCTCTTCCCGATTTTCCAGGAACAGCACAAACACATTTTTGTTTCTTTTAAATAAATGAATGATGTCCAGACACTGGGAATCCGCACTCTCTCTGTCTACGGTGATGCATACCGACTCATGGACGCAGGAGCGCCAGTAAGGCTGGCGGTCGTTCCCCGCATGGGCCTGGGCTATCAGAAATCCGCCGCTTTCATAGGACCGATCGTCTTTTCTTAAAAAGCGCGTAATCTCAGAAATGGAAATCACCGGGATCTTTTTGTCCGACTCCCGCCAGCTGTCGTCTTCATCGCCCCAGTCGCAGTCAAAAGGCAGCTCCATTCCTTCCTCGCGCATCCGCCGCTCCAATAAATGCATGGCCAGGTAAGTGACCGCCATAAGCCCCATTTCCAGAGAATCCGCCGTCAGGGAAATCACCCTGGAAATCCGTTTCTTTTGCGCAAGCTTCGCCGTTTCATCGAACTGCAGGCCGCCTTTTTTTACCGCCTCTTTCACCGAATAGTCCTCGTAATCAGACGGAAGCTTTAGATAATTCACCTTCTCATTGGCTATGTTCTTCAAATACATGGTTTTAAACGGAGCCTTCACCAGTATCTTTTTCTTATTCGCCATCTGCGGCCTCTCTTTCTCTTTCGTTTAATTCCTTTAATTCTTCACTGCATTTTTTACAAAAACAAAAATCGTCGCCGTCCAGGCTTCGAACAATCTCTCCGATGTCGCTTACTTTTTGTATCTCTTTTTTGCAGCTGTAACAAATAATCATTGCGTTTTCCTCCCCGCCTTTTTAATACGTATTATAACACGTATTTACTGGATGTCAATCCCCCAAAGCGAATCTTTTTTTCTTGACCTTTTTTGCCTTTATCCTTATAATAAAATCATTCATAAGGCTCCCCGACGCGCAGGAATACGCAGCTGCCTTGACACTGCTGACAAGCGCATAAAAGGAGGCTGCTTATGAATTTCAGACAAATCGAGAACGTCCTCACCGTAAATGGCTGGACTTTGGTCCGGACTTTTGGTTTCAGCCGCCAGTATCGGAAGATTGGCTGCGAAAAAGCCGTGGTTCTCACAAACCACGGCCGCGAAACGATTCCCATGGGGGCGGTGAAAAATCTCGAACAGGCGACGGGGCTATCTTTTAGAAGGTAGCCTCGCTGCCGTTTACGCGCGGCGCCAGACTCCTGCATTTCGGACAGGAGACGTTCCAGTGCGCGTCGTCATCTTCGCTCTTTTGCTGCGCAAAATAGTTGTCCAGATGCTTGCCCAGTTCCGTGGGGCACTTCCCGCAGTGGGTTTCCACCATAAAGCTTTTACATTCCGGATTTTTGCATGTAATGTGATATT
Organism: uncultured Lachnospiraceae bacterium; assembly: GCA_964407765.1. Taxonomy (GTDB): domain Bacteria; phylum Bacillota; class Clostridia; order Lachnospirales; family Lachnospiraceae; genus MGBC164599. The sequence continues at coordinate 22,229 of CAYOWU010000021.1, read as the reverse complement.
TGGTATAGCCTTTTTCCGTCAGCTTTTCTTCTATCTGAAGGCTTTTGCTTCCGCAAAGCCAGCACCGATCCTGATAGGCGTCGAAATGCCGTTCCATGATCATCTGAAGGAGATTGGGCAGATAATTCTCCTTAGGGTTGGCGGTCAGGACCCCCAGCCGGTTCTCATGATTGTTTTCTCCCTTGAACCAACTGGTCCATTCCAGAAGCCGGTTTACATCCACATTCCATTGATTTTCCTCGCACTTCTTTTTCCAAAGCTGCCGGGCCAGCGCATCCGGATACGCACCCAGATAATTTTTGGGATTGTATGTCACCTCAACGTCCGGGGCGTTTTCCGGCGTGATTTTCTTTGGCCTTACGACATCTGTGCAGCTATGAATGATAAAAGAGCCGTCAAACTCTTCCGCCCCTATTTCATGGACAAGCCTTCGGGTGTATTTGTCAAAAGCTGTTTCACAGAGCTCCTGCATCCCATCGTAACACTGAACTTCGCAGGCCTCGCAGAAATCCGGCAGTCCATCCTCGTAGCTGACCTCGCGCCGGACGCTCTTTTTTCCGGGAGGCGTCCCCGTATGCTTCCCCTTGTATTTTGCGTCCAGGACGAATCTTCTGGTTTTATCGCCCATGCGCATTTCCATCGTAAAATCCGGTCTGATATTCTTTATTCCCTGGGGATCGTATATCTTCCGATCATAGCACAGGACGACATCCATAGTCTGGCCGTTTACGTCCCCTTGCAGATCGAACCGGCTCCCGTTGATTTTCCCGCCGCTTAAAATTTCCCGAATGTATTCCGCCAGGCTGTCCATCCCTGTGCTTTCTTCCAGGTTCCGGATATTTAGCCGAAATTTATAATTTTGTATAAAAATCTGCGCCAACTTCAGGCAACACCATATTTCATAGAGGTCAGGCAGCTTTGCAACGGAAAATTCGTCGGCCCTATCCTCCGCGTAATAATCCACGCTTGCCATTTTCTGATTGTCCGCCAGCATCACGGTGTACATCTTCTGGTAAGCCGGGTGGAACGCAAACAGGTTGGATGTGCGGATGGGCGTGCGCACGGGTTTTGTGGCTTTCATAAGCGGGCTTTTGTCTATCCGGTCCAACATCTCCTCCAGTTCGGTCCATCTGTTCTCTTGCTTCTTTAAATCCAAGATTTGCTGATCTAGTTTTTTGAGCAGTTTGCCTCTGCCACTTGCCGCCCTGTAAAAACCTAGATTCTCCATCCTGCCAGAATAGGACTGCTCAAAAAGCGGGCCAAAAATATAATCGTGCAGCTCTTTTTTCATCCGTTCTGTTTCTTCCTGGCTTTGCTGCGCAACCGAAAGGCCGTTGATCTCTGTAATCTTTATAATATCAAAGTCGCCCTCTCCGTAACGTTTTATATCCCCGCATATACGCACTGCGCCGTTGTCCGCTCCCTCTTGTCTGCTGGATTGGAAGACATGAAAAAGCACAGCAGCCGCTTCCGCGCAGTACAGCGGCACATTGATCAAATAGTTTTCTACATTTTCTATTTTTATGTCTGGCTTACCCTTTTGCATATTAAATTGCAGGATGTCCGGTTTCTCTCCTTCTTTTTGAGGCGTATGGAATTCGACAGTCACGCCCCTTTGCAAATCAGATGGCGGCGGGAACTCTCGCTTCACTTTATCTTCCCACTTTTTTTTCTTTTCCTTTAGCCGGTTTTCCAATTCCTCAATCCGTTCCGTTAACTCCTCCTCACTGAAATGCAATCGATGCTGCAGCCTGGCCTGTTCATTTTCCAACGCGGAGATTTCCATTTCCCTGCGGATCTTCACCAGTTTTCTCAGACGGCTCAGATGGGTTTTGATTACCCGGTGCTCAAATGTGTCAAAATCTTCCCGGTAGAACACGGCGGAAACCTTCTCCCTATGAAAAATCTCGTGCTCAATCAGCGCCTTGGGCGTTATCTTCTTGATTTTGCAAAAGGGCTGTTTGGCGCGAAACGGTTTCAGCTCTGTCAGGGCTTTCTTTTCCAGCGCAGAAAACGCTTCGCAGAATGTCTGGATCTGCATTTCTGTTTGTTCGTACAGATGCTTCGACCAGTCCTTCGCCATGGACATGGCGCTTTTATTGTCCATGCAAAGCTGCTGATCCATGGAAATTAGATCGAGAATCAGATCCTGATAAAAATCCTCCTCTTCTTCCGTGCCCCTCACAAGCAGCGTCATGGATTCCGTCCGGCCGTCTGCGAAACGGATCTGGATGGTTTCTTTGCCGCCTGTTTTGAACTGCCCGTGGATGCCTTTTGGCAAAAAATATATCCATCCGCTCTCTTCGCCCAAATATTTTCGGTATGGATAGCCTTTCGGCTCTGCGGTTACGGCTTTTACCTGCGCCGCCTGCGTTTCCGGCATTTTGACGGCAAGGCTTACCGGCTTATAATTTTCTTCTACTTTCGCCTTCAGATAGACCTGCGTCCGAAGTTCGCCGCCGTCCGCCCATGGCCCCGCCTTTACAAAAGCCTGATAGTCCGCGGAAAGTTTCACATCCATCGCTTTTCCTTTTTCTATGTAAACCGGAACGACTTCTATGCTTTTTTCTTCCATCGTCAATTCTCCCAATACCGAATCCATTTATCGCTTTTGGCCTGTTCTTCCATGGCCTGCAGCTTTTTCAGAGATTTTTCAAATCCGTGTTTTTTCAGGATTTCGCCTTCCAGCTTTTTAAGCGTCTTTTCTTTCTTTCCGTCATATTGCATATCCAGGATCGGAAGGATTTTCTCCAGCACAATCTCGTCCGCCGTTACCTCGCTATCCTCCCATCCAAACCACTGATCCGCATAAACGTCCAACCGGTTGGATACGGACAACCCTGCCTCTTTCAAACACTCCCGGATTTTCTCCAGAATCGGCCTGACGGGATTATCCTCCTGCGGTGGAAGTTTCCGGATTTCAAACTGCCGGGCCAAAACCTGGCGCTCTCCATCCAGCGCTGGCGCCTCCTTCGGCAAAGCTGGCAAAGCTTCTTCTTTCCGTCTCTTTGTTTCCCCGGAGATGGCCTCCAGTTCTATGATCGCACTCCTGTCAATGACCTTGGGGCTAATGTCTTTGGTGGTGGCATCCGCGTTGAGCGTGCCCACAAACCGCACATTAGGAGGAATCTCAAAGTCAGGCGTGTAATCATTCCTCAGCTCCTGCAATCTGGAATCCAGATGGGAAACGTTCTTTTTCTGCGCTTCCAGAAATTCCCGCTCTCTTTTGAGATCTTCCAGATTCTTTCTGGGGTATAAATGCAGGGTGTAGGCTTCATCCCAGGTAAATACATTAAGCATTTCGGAAAAATAGTATTCCACATTGGACAGATTCATCTCGTCCAGCAGAATCAAATACAGCCGGTTCGGATTCTTTCCCGCTTCCACAAGAGCTTCCAGAAACTGGGTGGGGACGTACCTTTTCTCCACGATGTTGTAAAATCCCAGCAAATCCTGGTTGTCCGTCCAATTGGACTGCACCTGCACGCGCACGCATTTGGCCCCCAAGGCTTCGGCTATCCCGCGGGGCAGGCTGGTCTTTCCCGTTCCCGGCTTTCCCCACAAAATAATCAGCTGCTGGGTCCGCAGCGCATTCATAAAACAGCGCACCGTTGACTTTTCGTAATAGAGATGCTTTCTCTTCCAGAGATAGCTCCACACCTCATCGGTTAGCTGACTGTATCCGTGATAATCGTAACATTCCGCCTCGTTCGGCTGGTTGGGCTCCTCCCGAAGAATGCCAAGCCTTTGATACTGCCGGATCTCTTCCAGTTGGCTTTTCAGCGGTTCCATCGCCTTTTTCATCCGCGCTTCTTCCTTTTGAAGCGCGTTCAGCTTCTGTTTCTGCTCATCCATTTTTTCCTGGATAAAGTTTTCGTAGCTGAGCTGCAATTTATAAGCCGCTTCCTTGGAAAGCCATTCCCCAAACTTCTTTTTTCCGTCAAATTCGTCTATTTCCTCATCAAATGTAAATCCATTCCTCTGCCATTCCTCCTGCCATCTCTCCTTTAAGGCGTCAAACAGGTCTCTTTTCAGTTCTTCAAAAGATTCCATTTTTTTGACTTTGGAAAACCGCAGTTCTGGTTTTTTAGATTTCTGGTTGGTTCCGATGATCAAATATCCCTGAACATAATCGCCCTCAGCAATATTATCCTCTTTTGACTCGATCGGGGCGGGAATTTCCAGATCCCACCCATCGCTGCCAAAACGGGAATTTTTAAAAATTTGCACTGGCTCTCCCTTCAAGTGATAAGGGATAATGGACAGCCTCTCTTTTGACTTTTGACGCACTTTTCCGCCGACCTTTTGGTTTTCGTTTTGGAGTCCCAACATGTTCGTGACATATTCCCGCCGCTCTTCACAGGAGAGCGTACCATACATTTTTCTTGTTATCCTATCCATTTTCCAAATCCCGCCTTTCCAAATTATATTCCAAGCTCTTCCTTAATTCCCTTCACCAGACACGCCGAAAAATTGACATGATTTTCCTTCGCCAGCAGATCCAGCCACTGGGGTATGGTGACGGTTTTTTTTACGTAGATTTCTTTGGCCATGTTTTTGTAATAGGGCAGCCAGACATGTATATAGACGGCCCCCTCCGCCACTGCGGACGCTTTTGGCAGCTCCTTTCCCTGCGCGGTCCAGTCCAGAATCGTAAGCGCCAGCGCTTCCTGGGCGGCTTCAATCAGCTCGTCCTCTTTCTCCGCCGACGCCGCCAGATCCGGAAAGTCCAGAAACTTCAACGTAATTTCCCCATCTTCTTTTTTTATTTTCGCAGGGTAAGTGTAATTACTTTTCATCGCGCCTCCATCATTTTATATTTATTCTGATTTTCAACTTATACTCCAGTATAAGATTTCCGACGCAAAATTACAAGGGCGAAACGCCCATGCAGAACCGCAAATGCTTGCATAACTACGCTTCGGTGAAGCGCTGCGCTCCCTGCAGGAAGAGCTTGACGCCAAAAACTTCTACGCCTTCAATCCCAGTTTCGATGCGCCGACCAAGTGTGAATAGGCCCATGGTGAAGCTTCAGATGTCCAACGACCTGCGCCGGGCCATGCGCTGTCTTTTTGACGTGCCGCCCCAGGCATACGCCTTCATTGAGGGAAGCTCTGACTATCCGGACATATGGGGCGCGGCGCTTATGTATCCCTATCTGGACGGCACGCTTTTCCTGGCGGAAATACAGGGGCTGCCCCAGTGTTCTGACCCCTGCGCCCCGGCGATTTACGGCTTTCATATTCACGAAGGAAATTCCTGCCATTCGGGCGCGGCAGAGCCTTTTCCCAAGACAGGCGCCCACTGGAACCCCGGACACTGCCCGCACCCCTCCCACGCGGGAGATTTGCCGCCCCTGTTTGGTAGCTGCGGATATGCGCTGTCACTTTTTTACACCCGCGGCTTCATGCCCGAAGAAGCCGTAGGCCACACGCTGGTCGTGCACGCCATGCGCGACGATTTTATGAGCCAGCCCTCAGGCGCCTCCGGGGAAAAAATCGCCTGCGGGGAAATCCTGGCAAACGAAGACGCAAGCGAAAACCTCCCCTAAAGAAATGCTTCGGACGCCTGCCGCAAACTTAAGTGCGGCGGCGTCCAAACAATGCAAAAAAATAGTGAAAAAGACTTGCAAAAACCTGAAAATCCCGTATCATAGAAGTATATAAAAGAAAAGAGGATTCACCGATGCTAAATAGCAAAAAGAAACAGACAGCGACGCTTATAAAGGCCATTTCCCAACTGAAAAAGGCCGATTATTCCAAAGAGCCGGAATTGGAAGGCATGTATCAAAGATTGACAAAGGGGCGCGAACAGTTTACGTCGGTTTTTGAAAAAAGTATCAATGCAGTTATGAACATCAGCTCCCTGGATCTGACTATGCAGCACGAGACGGACAAAATCCTGGACATCTCAAACCAAATTGCCAAAGCCACCGAGACTATTTTCGGAAACGCGCAGGAAAACTCCGCCATGACCGGAAGATCCAGCAACCAGCACGAAGAGATGACCAACGCCATCATCCAGGTGTCCTCCGAGACAGAGAACGTGTACCAGAAGATCCGGGCCGGCCAGGACGAGCTGACCAACATCCGGGATCTGTCTGCCCAGACCATCGATACATCCCGGAAAATGCAAAAAGACATGGACGACCTGGCGCAGATCATCAAGCGCATGAGCGTTGTCATCGCGGGAATCGACTCCATCTCCATGCAGACCAACCTGCTGGCGCTGAACGCTTCCACCGAAGCCGCCCGGGCCGGGGAAGCCGGGAAAGGATTCGCCGTGGTGGCAAACGAAATCCGCGGCCTGGCGGAAGAAACGCAGAAAATGACCAAAAATATGAACGACTTCGTAGAAAATATTATCAAGGCTTCCCAGAAAAGCATCGACAGCGCCACGAACACCATTGACGATCTAAACTCCATGACGGACAAAATTAAAAATGTCTGGGAGCTGAACGACGAAAGCCAGCGCCATGTGTCCAAAGTCAACGAAACCATCAGCTCCATCGCCGCCGCCAGCCAGGAAATCAGCGGTTCCATGGCCGAGATGGAAAATCAGCTCAAAAACAGCACAACCTTTATGAACAATGTCAGCCATTCATTAAAAAAGGCCGTGAAGCCTGTGGTTGAAATCGAGAAAACCCTGGACGCTAACTTAAAGCAGATGGGAACCATGACCCAGGACGCGTTTTTCCACATGGAAAACAAAGAATTCGCCAGCTACATGAGCCGCGCCATCGACTCTCACCACGCCTGGCTGGGAAACCTGAAAAAAATGGTGGACGAGCGCAAAGTGACGCCGCTGCAGATGGATTCCTCCAAATGCGGGTTTGGCCATTTTTACTACGCCATGACGCCGTCCATACCGGGAGTCCTGCCCATCTGGAAAGGGCTTGGCCCCAAACATAAGAGATTCCATCAGTTCGGCCAGTCTGTGGTCGCCGCCCTGCAAAACGAAGATTACAGCAAGGCCCTGCACATTTACCAGGACGCCGAATCCTACTCCAGAGAATTAATTGCCGACATGCAGAAAATACTGCGGATCGCAGAACAGTGATTTACCATAACTGATTGCAAAAATTTTAAGAAAGCAGGTAACCGATTATGATATCCCTCCCCTCTGCACCTACTATTCCAGCACAAGAATATCATTTGATGCCCCTGGATAAGATTTCCGGCTTTGAGGTGCGCCCCGGCCTCTATGAGATGAACGGGGCCACCGCCCTGTCGGCCAACGCCGTCAACTTCACCGTGCATTCCCGCAACGCCACCTCCTGTGAGCTGCTTCTTTTTCACAGAGAGGAAGACGAGCCCTTTGCCGTTTTGCCGTTTCCGGACAACTACCGCATTGGGGATGTGTATTCCATGATCGTTTTCCAGTTAAACGTGCAGGATTTCGAGTACGCTTACCGGCTGGACGGACCTTACGACCCGGAAAACGGGATTATTTTTGACAAAACGAAAATCCTGCTGGACCCTTACGCAAAGGCTGTCAGCGGACAGAGCGTCTGGGGCCAGTGCCCCAACCGGCTTTCCCCTTATCATGGGCGGGTTGTTTTAAACAACTTTGACTGGGAAACGGCTGTGCGCCCTCTGCTTCCCATGCAGGATCTGATCATCTATGAGCTGCACGTCCGCGGATTCACCATGCACGAATCCTCCGGCGTAAAGCATCCGGGCACCTTTTCCGGCATACGGGAGAAAATCCCCTATCTCAAGGAGCTGGGCGTGACGGCTGTGGAACTGATGCCCATCTTTGAATTTGACGAAACCATGGGAATCCGGGAGGTGGACGGCAAGAAGCTTCTGGATTACTGGGGCTACAACACCGTAAGCTTTTTCGCCCCCAACACCAGCTACGCTGCGGAGGACGAATACAACCACGAAGGGTATGAATTAAAATCCCTGGTAAAAGAGCTCAACGAAAACGGCATTGAGGTGTTCCTGGACGTAGTGTTCAACCACACGGCGGAGGGCAATGAGCAGGGTCCATATTTTTGCTTCAAGGGCTTTGACAACAATATCTATTATATGCTCACCCCGGACGGCCAGTATTATAATTTCAGTGGCTGCGGCAACACATTAAACTGCAACCACCCCATTGTCCAGCAGCTGATTCTGGAATGCCTCCATTACTGGGTGACCAATTACCGCATCAATGGGTTCCGCTTTGATTTGGCCAGCATTCTGGGGCGGGACAAGGACGGAAAACCCATCCAGAACGCTCCGCTGCTGGAAAGCCTGGCCTTTGACCCGGTTTTAGGAGACGTGAAGCTTATCGCAGAAGCCTGGGACGCCGGCGGCCTCTACCAAGTGGGCAGTTTCCCCGCCTGGAACCGCTGGGCCGAGTGGAACGGCCTTTACCGGGACGACCTGCGCAGTTTCTTAAAAGGCGATTACTGGGTGGCGCCTGCCGTGGCCAAACGCATCGGCGGCTCCATGGATCTGTACAGAGGACAGTACCGGGGATATAATTCCTCCATCAATTTCATCACCTGCCACGACGGATTCACCCTCTACGACCTGTACAGCTATAACGAAAAGCACAATATGGCCAACGGCTGGGGCAACACCGATGGCGCCAACGACAACCGCAGCTGGAACTGCGGCGCAGAGGGCGAAACTGACGACCCGGAAGTAAATGCCCTGCGGCTGAAGCTGATGAAAAACGCCATCACCGTTTTGATGTGCAGCCGGGGAACGCCCATGTTCCTGGCCGGCGATGAATTTGGCGACACCCGCTTCGGAAACAACAACCCTTATTGCCAGGACAATGAAATCTCCTGGCTGGACTGGGGCCTGCTGGACAAAAACCGTGAATTGTTTGAACACTTCAAGTTCATGATCCAGTTCCGGAAGGATCACAACAGCATCCGGGGCGATGTCCTACCCAGCTCTCTGAACTACCCAATGATCAGCGCCCACAGCAATCGCCCCGGCGAGAGCATCACACCGGATTCCAAGGTTGTCTGCATCTTCTACGCCGCTAAGAAAACCATGTCCTCCAAAGACGACCTGGTCTATATGGCCATCAACGCCTACTGGGAAGACCAGCAGATCTGGCTGCCGCCTCTGCCCAGAAATTACGCCTGGAAGCTTGTCGTCTACACCGACAGCCAGGATCCGCGCACCCTCTCGGGAGACGCCATGCGCATGGGACCCCGCTCCGTAGCCGTCTTTGAGGCGAAAATAACGTCCATCTAAATTTACGCGTCCCTGAACGCATACCGCCTGTCCGGCGGCGGACTTTTACAGAAAAAAATATGCAGCCCATCCCATAATGACGGCTGCATATTTTTTCTTCCCCAGGAAAGAAGCTTGCACAGCAGGATTCTCCACCTGCGGCGGGTTATTTTCAGCAACATATTTCTTCTCCGCCGCAGTGCGCTCTGGACGGAATTTTCTATCTATAAGAAAATATTGACAATGCCGATAAGAAATCCGATCACAGCGCCCAGATTCACCACAGCGTTTAATTCCTGCTTCATCACAGACAGCGCCAGCTCTTCGATCTCCAGCACGTCCATCTGGCGCACCTTGTCCTCCACCATCCTCTGAATCGGAAACTGGCTGACCAAATCGGGGGCTTTCTCCTGCACGAATTTCACATACGCAGCCTCCATCCAGGCTGCCAGGCTCTCCGGGCGAACGCCGGCCTTGTCCATAATCTCCTGCAGATTTTTTTGCTCCAGCTGCGTAAACTGCTCATCCACCACTGGGAAAATCAGATCACGGCCGTTTTCCCGGATATAACGCTCCACATGGATGCCTACGTGGGAAGTCATGCTCTCGATTAGATCATCGCTGATCATCCGCTCCAAAAGAGTGCCCTGTATTTTTTCCCGGATCACCCGCTTGCTTTCATCGTTGATCAGCTTCACAATGTCCAGACTGCCGATTCCTTTCTGAAACCGCTCACAAAGCAAATTTTCCAGATGTTCCTTCTCGGACGCATAGGTTTCCCTGCCCATATGGTCGGACAGCAGCTCCTGTAGCGAGGCTTCCCGGTTCTTCTCACTGTAGATCGCCTGCATTAGGGCGTTCACCACTGCCTGCTTCACCGAATCGCTGAAGAAAATCTTTTCCAAATCCTCTCGGGGCAGCAGACTTTCCCCCACAGCCGCACCCAGCGCTTTGGCCAGGCGCTCTTTCCCTTTGGGAATAATCCCCGGGGTAAAGGGCAGCCGGAAATTTCCAATTTTCACTTCGCGCAGCGGCCGAAAGAGCATCTTCACTGCTATGAAATTCGTAAAATATCCGATGACAGCCCCAATCAGGGGACCTGCAATTATATTCAAAATATCCATCTCGTTTCCCTTCATCTCACCGTGATTTTTTGCGCAAATAACGCCTGCACGCTCAAAAGCCTGCAGGCGTGTTTACATTAATCTAACTCCGCCATTTCATTCGGGTTTTCTTCCACAATCACCTGGTTCAGCGCATTCTTTTTATCGGCCGCCTCCAAGAGAGCCTTTTTCTTCTTATTCTTCTGCGCCCGCACCTCTTCCAATGTGGGGTACACGACCGGTCTGCGGATATAGCGGAAGCTTGCCGAATAAGCCTCTCCCACGGTTACGCCGTTCTGGCTGCCGGAGCAGTGTACGGCGATCCAGTCTCCGCTGCCGGACTTTCCCACTAAGATGCCCACGTGGTTGTCGCTGCCGGCCTCCGGGCCTCTCTGGAACACCAGATCCCCAGCCTGCGCTTCCTTGGCCACGATGGTTTCCGCCTTGTTCCACTGATCCGACGTGCCGTGACCCACTTTATCTTCCATGTCGGAATCCTGGTAGCCGTTGTTAAAGGCCCAATCCACGAATCCGCTGCAGTCCAGTCCATACGCGCGCACCTTTCCTGTGCTGGAATCTCCGGAAGAGCTGACCTTGGCCGCGCTTCCCCAACGGTCATCCCATCCCAGGACGGAGGATTTGCCGCCCCAGAAATAAGCCACCTTGCCCACCAGGCTGTAGCCTGCCTGGATTACGGCCACACGCTCTTCTGAAACTTCCTCCCCGGCGCTCTGACGGATAAATCCCTTGGCCGCCGTAATGGTGGCGCACAAAAGGGCGCAGTCTTGATCGGCGTATTTCTTCAGAACCTTTACGTCTGCCTTGGTCAGATCCTCTTTATGCGCTTTTATGTAATCTTCCACGTGCATATCTTTATAGTTGACAAGAGCGATGTTCTTCTTATCCCGCTCCACAGCATTCAGCTCCGCGAAAATAGCCGCCAGCTGCTCTTTGGAATCTTTATTCAGCTTAAAGGACTTCTTCCCCTCCCGCTTCTGTTCCATCACATAAACGGCGAGAATGTCTTGCCAGTTATTGACCAGATATTCATCTTCTTCGTCCAGCTTGTTAGACTTGATGAACTCTTCCTCGATCTCATCCATCACGTCCTCAAACTTGGAATTGAATGCCAACGAATAGTTGGTTTTTAGCTGTTTCAAATAAAAAGTGCGCCCGGCTTTCAGATTCACCACATGGGTGCCGGAGGAAATCCTGGTCACGGGTCCTTCCACTGCCGCCGCCTCATTTCCTTCGCCATTCTGGTCACCATCCACCTCGGGATTTATACGACCGTCTTCACCCGGATCCAGATTCCCATCCTCCGCTTTCAGCTGGTTCAGAGCTTCCTCTGCCGCAATCAATACGCCATAATTTCCCACCTGCGCTTTCTGCGCGTCGTTCAATGCCTCGTACGCGCCTCTGGCGCTTAAAATAGCGTTTTCTTTATCTAAAGTTACTTCCCCAATGGCGTCAATCGCCTCCATGACTGCTTTCACAGCCTCGGAATCGTCGCCCGGCTCTTCGATTCCAGGTTCTTCCGTCACGTTGGGCTTATCTGGCCCCTCGTCCACAGGAACGTCCGAAGTGTCATCTTCACCCGGTATCTTCGTCGGCGTATTCGTCGGAGCGGGGCTGGGCTTCGGCGCAACTGTCGGCACAGGCTCCGGCGTCTGTGTGGGCGTCGGCTCCGGCGTAATTGTCGGCTCTACGGTTGGTTCCGGCGTCACAGGCTCTACGGTCGGTTCTGGTATATCAGGAGTGACTGCCGGCTCTTCCGTCTCTTCCGGCGGCAACGCTTCTTCTCCCGTCGTCTCACTGGCGGCAATCCCTGCATCGCTGGCGGCTGCGCTAAAGCTGCTGGAGACAATCAAAGCGGAGATCAGCGTAATGCACAAAAATTTCCTGATATAATTATTTTTCATTGCTAAGACTCCCTTCTCTAAAAATCTTATCTCTATATCCATGCTCACTTATCTTCTATGGTAAACTTACATCTATAATTATTCATTTATTCTACCACAGAGAAACCCTGAAATCAACCACCCGCGCCCCTGGTCACGGAAATTTCACATCTTTTATTTTTTGTTTATAAAATGCCTATTTATTTCCATCTCACAGAGTAAAAGCCCGATGCGTTCCGGTTATTTCCCTGCCGTTTCACCTGTATATAGTAGACGCCTTTGGGCATTTCGATGGTTGTTTTATCGGATTTTGTAACATTCAGCCTGTAAAGGGAGTTATTTTTCATTATATAGTTCTTACTGTGAATCGTAAACTCAATGGATTTGTTGGATCTTGCGCCAAAAGTGAATATGACTTTTCTCTTCTCGGTCAGATTAAACCTGTACCAGTCGGATTTTTTTCCGCTTTCGCCCAACAGTAAAATCCCCTGCATAGTCTCTCCTTTGGCCAGCCATTTGGCTTTGTCCATCCGGGCGCCGCTTTCGTCTGGAATCTCTTTAAAACTGTATTTTAATTTATACAGGCTGTCCTGAACCTTTATGTAATAGATTCCTTTTTTTACGCTGACGTACGTCCTGTATTTGTTTGTTTTTGTCAATTTTATCTTTTCTGTCTGGGCCGGCCGCATTTTTCCGTCGTAGATCTGTATGTCCAGATCGAATTTTCCCTTGCGGACTTTGGAATAGCCATAGCCGTCTATGATGATGCAGCCGGTCTTCTCTGTCTTTACTTTATGAAACACAATCTGGTTGTAATACAGAGAATTGTCTTTATACCATTTATTTCTCGTCAAATCCACGGTTTTTGCCGCCCAGACATCGGTCTTTCCCATAAAAAGCGTCAGGCAGAAAAAAGTCGCCAGCAGAATGTAAATCTTTTTCATCAGCCTCTCCATTCTGAAAACAGCACAGGCGTTTTTGCCTGCGCTGCTTTTTTCAATCTATTTATTCCTGTTCCTGTGCGCTGTACAAGGTAATCAGCTTTTTCAGGTATGCGTATCTTTCTTTTGCCTGATTCTCGGACATCTCGAACAGTCTGGCCGCTTTTTCCGGATTGGAGCGTTTCAGGGAGTTGTAGCGCACTTCTCCGTCCAGGAAATCCTGGTAGCTCTCGGACGGCTCTTTGCTGTCCAGAATGAATGCGTCTTTTCCTTCCGCTTTTAACGCCGGATTGTAGCGGAAATTGTGCCAGTAGCCGGATTTTACCGCCAGCTCTTCCTCGGTCTGAGCTTTGCTCATGCCCTTCTTGATGCCGTGGTTGATGCAGGGCGCATAGGCGATGATGATGGATGGGCCCGGATAGGCTTCCGCCTCGGCAATAGCCTTTACGGTCTGGTTGAAGTCCGCCCCCATGGCTACCTGCGCCACGTACACATAGCCATAGCTCATGGCAATGCTGGCCAAGTCTTTCTTCTTCACTTCCTTGCCGCCTGCCGCAAACTGGGCGATGGCGCCTGTGGGCGTGGCTTTGGAAGACTGACCGCCTGTGTTGGAGTACACTTCCGTGTCAAATACCATGATGTTGATGTCTTTTCCGCTGGCCAGCACATGATCCAAGCCGCCGAATCCAATGTCGTAAGCCCAGCCGTCACCGCCGAAGATCCACTGGGATTTCTTTCCTAAGAAATCTTTCTGCTTCAAAATCTCCTGCGCTTTCTCACAGCCGCAGGCTTCCAAAGCCGCAATGAGTTTTTCTGTGGCCGCTCCATTGGTCGCGCCGCAGCCGTAAGTGTCCAGCCACTCTTTTCCCGCCGCCTTGGCGTCTTCGTTTGGCGAATTGGCCACTACGTCTTCCACTTTCTCCTTCAGGCCCCCGCGGACTGCGTTCTGCGCCAGCAGCATGCCATACCCGAATTCCGCCGCGTCCTCAAAAAGGGAGTTGGACCAGGCCGGTCCTCTGCCCGCATCGTTGGCGGTGTACGGGGTGGACGGTGAGGAGTTGCCCCAGATGGAGGAGCATCCGGTGGCATTGGCGATGTACATCCGATCGCCGAACAGCTGCGTCACCAGTTTCGCGTAAGGCGTCTCGCCGCATCCCGCGCATGCTCCGGAGAACTCCAAAAGCGGCTGTTTAAACTGACTGCCTTTTACTGTAGCTTCTTTGTATTTTGCGATTACTTCCGGCTTTACAGGCATTTCCACACCGTAGTTGAAGTATTTCTGACAATCCGCGTTGGCTTCCATGTTTTCCATAGCCAGCGCTTTGGCGCCCTTCTTGCCTGGGCACACGTTGGCGCAGGAACCACAGCCTGTACAGTCGTAGGCGGACACCACAATGGCGAACTTGTAGCCTTCCATGCCGGTCATAGCCAGGGTCTGCATGCCTTCTGGGGCCTGAGCCGCTTCCTCTTCATTCAAAGCGATGGGGCGGATGACCGCATGAGGACAAACGTAGGAGCAGCGGTTACACTGGATACAGTTCTCCGGCTTCCATACAGGGATGTCCACGGCGATTCCGCGCTTCTCGTAAGCGGAGGCGCCAGACGGGGTAGAGCCGTCCACATAATCCTTAAACGCGGACACCGGCAGGCTGTTTCCTTCCTGGGCGTTGACTTTCACCTGTACTTTATTTACGAAGTCAACCACTTCCGCTCTTCCACGTTCCGCGTGGGACAGCGCCAAGCCTTCGTCGGCCGCGCTCTTCCAGCTGTCCGGCACCTGGATTTCCACCACCTGCTTTGCGCCGGCGTCGATGGCGTCATAGTTCATCTGCACGATGGCGTCGCCTTTTCTGCCGTAAGTAGCTTTAGCGGCGGATTTCATCAGGTCGATAGCCTGGTCTTCGGGAATGATGTTGGCCAGCTTAAAGAACGCGGACTGCAAAACGGTGTTGATCCGGCCGCCCAGACCAATTTCCTTGCCGATTTTGATTCCGTCGATCACATAGAACTTGATTGCGTGGTTGGCGATAAACGCTTTCACCTGGCCGGGCAGATGCTTCTCGATGCCCTCCATATCCCAGGGGCAGTTCAGCAGGAATGTGCCGCCGTCCACCAGCTCCTGCACCATGTTGTACTTATTCACATAAGACGGATTGTGGCAGGCCACAAAATTGGCTTTGTGGATCAGGTATGTGGACTTAATGGGCGATTTGCCGAATCTTAAGTGGGACATGGTTACGCCGCCGGACTTCTTGGAATCGTAGTCGAAATAAGCCTGGGCGTACATATCCGTGTTGTCGCCGATAATCTTGATGGAGTTCTTGTTGGCGCCTACGGTACCGTCCGCGCCCAGTCCCCAGAACTTGCAGTTGATGGTTCCTTCCGGCGTGGTCACCAGAGGTTCCCCGGTTTCCAGAGACAGATGTGTCACGTCGTCCACAATGCCGATGGTAAACGGACTCTTGTCCTTGTTCTCGAATGTGGCGACAATCTGCGCCGGCGTGGTGTCCTTGGAACCCAAGCCGTAGCGTCCGGTAAACACCGGCGTGTCATGGAACTGGGTTCCTTTCAGCGCGGCAACCACGTCCAGATATAACGGCTCGCCCAGAGATCCCGGCTCTTTGGTGCGGTCAAGCACGGTAATCTGTTTTACAGAGGCGGGAATGGCGCCGATCAGGGCTTTTGCGGAAAACGGCCTGTACAGGCGCACTTTCACTACGCCTACTTTTTCCCCCTTCGCCATTAGATAATCCACAGTTTCCTCAATCGTGTCACAGACAGAACCCATGGCGATGATCACATGCTCTGCGTCTTCGGCGCCGTAGTAGTTGAACAATTTATAATTTGTGCCAATCTTGGCGTTTACTTTATCCATATATTCCTGCACAATCGCCGGAAGCGCGTCGTAATAGGCGTTGCAGGCTTCCCTTGCCTGGAAGAAAATGTCCGGATTCTGCGCGGAACCCCTCTGACATGGGTGATTGGGATTCAGCGCATGGCGGCGGAACGCGTCAATGGCTTCCTGATCCACTAAATCAGCCAAATCCTCATAATCCCAGGTTTCTATTTTCTGAATCTCATGGGAGGTCCGGAAACCGTCGAAGAAATTAATGAAGGGCGTCTTCCCCTTGATGGCGGCGCAATGAGCCACAGGCGTTAAGTCCATAACTTCCTGCACACTGGACTCACACAGCATGGCGACCCCGGTCTGGCGGCAGGCATATACATCGGAATGATCCCCGAAAATGGAAAGCGCATGACTGGCCAACGCACGGGCGGATACGTTAAATACGCCGGGAAGCTGCTCGCCGGCTATCTTATACAGGTTCGGAATCATCAGCAGCAATCCCTGCGAAGCTGTGTATGTGGTGGTCAGAGCGCCCGCTGCCAAAGAACCGTGCACCGCGCCGGCCGCCCCTGCCTCTGACTGCATCTCTGTCACCTGCACCTCACGTCCGAATATATTCTTCCTTCCCTGCGTCGCCCACTCGTCTGTGGCTTCCGCCATAACGGAAGAAGGCGTGATGGGGTATATGGCCGCTACGTCGGAATATGCATAAGATGCATGGGCAGCCGCATGATTCCCATCCATGGTTTTCATCTTTCTTGCCATTGTTCTTTCCTCCTTAGATAATGATAAAAACATTCGATATTAATCATACCATATTTTGGGAAATGTGTCCAATAAGATTTTTCATAGTATTGCCCTGTGCGCCTGCGCTATTCCTGATTCAGGATTTTTTCCAAAGATTTCTCGGAAAGCATGGCGTAAAGCTTTTTCTGGATGGACTCCAGCTCCCGGTGCACCTGGCAAGGCTTCCCGCCGGCCCCGTCCCGGCTGCATTTCTTTTCCGGATTCAGGCATTCCACCAGGAACATCTCCGGGTCGATGGCCTGGTAAATGTCCAGAAGAGTAATCTCATCCGCCGGTTTCTCCAACGCATACCCTCCGTGAACGCCCCGAAATCCCTTTACAAGCTTCGCCGTCTGCAGCTTTTTTAAAATCTTATAGGCAAAGGGGGCGGTAATTTCCTCCCTCCTGCAGATCTCTCCCACGCTCAAACGCTCTTCATCCACCAAAGCTCGGATTACCCGAACCGCATAATCACATTCTCTGGTAATAAACATCTCACACACATTCCCTTTCCGCTTACGCGTATTCAATCAATCCCGGAAAAATATAATCACCAGGCCCACGGCCAGAATCACAAACCCCAAAATCATCTTCAGAATATTTCCGGCCTTCAGATACTTCTCGTTATTTATAATTGCCTCCATGCTGCTGTAAGCCGTTCCTGCGGCCACCATCAACACGCTGTGCCCCACCGCATAAAGGATCATCAGGAAAATCCCCCACCAGGTTCCCCTGTCTGCCTTCGCTACCATAGCCAGCAGAGCGATCATAACCGGAGTCGCACAATGAGAGGCGAAAACACCGCCCAGGGCGCCTGTTAAAAAAGCTCCGATGTATCCTTTTTTCTTATTTTCCCCTTCCAGATGGACATGCGGAACAATATGTATAATCCCCCATGTCTGCAAAGCCATCAAAATCATTAAAATCCCCAAAAGGATACTCCACCATTCCCCCGCATGGTGCATAAAATGGCCGATAGCCGACGCAATGGAGCCAAACACGCCAAAGGTGCACGCCATCCCCAATGCCATCGTAAGGGAAATGGAAAACGCCCTTCCCAGATTTTCCTTGGCCGTGGCTCCCACGTACGTCAGCGCCAGGGGAATCGTGGACAAGGAACAGGGTGTAAAAGATGTGATCACTCCCGCCGCCAGACAGAGCACGGGCGCGACCCACATGTTCTGGTTCAGCAAACGGGCGATCGTTTCCAGCCACTCATTCATAATCTCCTCCTTCTCTTTGTATACCTTATTTAAAATAAATGTGCTAAAGACAACATAACACATTTTTCCCTGTCTGTCAAAATTAAGTCTTGCATATTCTGCGATTTACGGTAAAATGAAAGTTGCTATAATTAACCATAAAAAACAAAAAATATGAATGAGGTTTGTATATGATTTCAGCAAATAACGTAACTTTGCGCATTGGAAAAAAGGCTCTATTTGAAGATGTGAATATTAAATTCACCGAGGGGAACTGCTACGGCTTAATCGGCGCCAACGGGGCCGGGAAGTCCACGTTTCTGAAGATTTTGTCCGGACAGCTGGAGGCCACCAAAGGGGATATCGCCATCACGCCCGGACAGCGGCTGTCCTTCTTGCAGCAGGATCATTTTAAATACGATGAATACCAGGTTTTGGACACCGTGATCATGGGCAACCAGCGGCTTTACGACGTAAAGCGGGAAAAGGAGGCCATTTACGCCAAGGAGGATTTCACCGACGACGACGGCATCCGCGCCAGCGAGCTGGAAGGCGAGTTCGCAGAGATGAATGGCTGGGAGGCCGAGTCCGACGCCGCTTCCTTATTAAATGGACTGGGCGTGGAGACGGAGCATCATTACACCCAGATGAAGGACCTGGACGGAAGCTTAAAGGTAAAGGTTCTTCTGGCGCAGGCGCTGTTCGGCAACCCGGACATCCTGCTGCTGGATGAGCCCACCAACCACCTGGACTTAAACGCCATCGAATGGCTGGAGGAATTTTTAATTGATTTCGACAACACGGTCATCGTGGTGTCCCACGACCGGTATTTCCTGAACAAGGTCTGCACCCACACCGCCGACATCGATTACGGGAAAATCCAGCTCTACGCGGGCAACTACGACTTCTGGTTCGAGTCCAGCCAGCTTTTGATTAAGCAGATGAAGGAAGCCAACAAGAAAAAAGAAGAGAAAATCAAAGAGCTGCAGGAATTTATCTCCCGGTTCAGCGCCAACGCGTCCAAGTCCAAGCAGGCCACTTCCCGTAAGCGCGCCCTGGAGAAAATCCAGCTGGACGAGATGCGCCCTTCCAGCCGGAAATATCCTTATATCGACTTCCGGCCCAACCGGGAAATCGGCAATGAAGTGCTGATGATAGAGAATCTGTCCAAAACCATCGACGGCGAGAAAATCCTGGATCACCTGACCTTCACCCTGGGCCACGACGACAAAGTGGCGTTCGTGGGTTCCAACGAGCGGGCGAAGACCACGCTCTTCCAGATTCTGATGGGGGAAATGGAACCGGACGAGGGCTATTACAAATGGGGCGTGACCACCTCCCGGTCTTATTTCCCCAAAGACAGCACGGCTGAATTTAAAAGCGACCTGACCATCGCCGACTGGCTGACCCAGTATTCGGAAATCAAGGACGCCACCTACGTGCGTGGCTTTTTAGGCCGGATGCTGTTCGCCGGGGAGGACGGCGTAAAAAAGGTCAAAGTGCTCTCCGGAGGCGAGAAGGTCCGCTGCCTGCTCTCCAAAATGATGATTTCCGGCTCCAACATCTTGATTCTGGATGAACCCACCAACCATCTGGACATGGAAGCCATCACGGCGCTCAACAACGGCCTGATCAAATTCCCGGGCGTAATTCTGTTCGCCTCTCACGATCACCAGTTCGTGCAGACCACCGCCAACCGGATTATGGAAATCCTGCCGGACGGCTCGCTGATCGACAAGATCACCAGCTACGATGAATACCTGGCCAGCGATGAGATGGCCAAGAAACGCCATATTTACACCATGAAAGAAGAAGACAACTAAATTACTAAAAATCATCCTGATTCCCGGAGGACAGCGCCTGCACTACAAGTCCGGCTATGAAAAGCGCCGTCCCCAGAATCAGGATTTTCATTTCTCCCTCTCTTTTCAAAATCCCCGCCAGCGCGCTGGCAATCGAAAAGCCGCCCCCTAGGGACGTGCTTAAAATCATCATCGGTTTCACAAAGGCCATGCCCAAAAGCCCCAGCAAAATACCCACGCCCAGGCAGAACAGAAATTTCACTGAGTCCCGGGGCTGCAATGCCACGCTGGCGGCCGTGGCGCCAATGCCTGTGCACAGCAAAAAAACGCCCATCCGGTAAATATGAAGGGATAAAAGCCCCATGAACAGGCCGAGGGCCACAATGGCCCCCAGTTGCGCCATGCTGTTTCTGGTGTAATGGGACGCCAGGGCGTAGGCCAGCGACGCGCCCAGCACGAAACCGGCCAGCCCAATCCACGCTTTTCGTAAACGATACCCAAAAAAGCAGTTTAAAACGCCGATGGCCAGCGTCACCCAGGCCGTGCCAATCCGCACGCTTCCCATCTCATTTGCCAGCATCGCCAGATAATTCAACGCTTCTTTCATAAACCACCGCCTGTCACAACATCACATACAAAGTCAACAAATCATCCATATTGCTGTAATGGTATTCCACCTGCGGGATTCCCTGCATATCCATATAATACCGGGCAATCTCCTCAATCCGCCCGTTGACCACCAGCTCCGTATAGGCCGCCTGGTAGCTGCCCGCGTCGGTGAATTTCACCCGAATCAGATGATAGCCCTGATCAATCTGCGAGGTGAAATAGCCATACAGCGTATCCCAATCGTAGCTTGGAAAACAACTTCCATTCATCATATAGTAATTATAATCCACCGCTGTGCACGCCGGCAGCGCGAACTCTTCATCCGGCCAGCAGATCTGGCTGTATTCCTCTGGGAAAGGCGCCAGGTAATCGTACAGCGGAACCTCCCCGTTCAGTCCCAGAAGACTAGGCTGGTCTCCGTTGGTGGCATCCACATAATAATAATTCCCATCTATATTTACTATATTCCAGGCGTGTCCGCCCGATGACATTTTTGTCTCCCCGGACACGTAAATGGACTCCACGCCCAGCCTTTCCAGCAGATACTGCACCGCCCCCGCATAGCCGGCGCAGACCGCCTGTCCCTGTGCGAACACACCGGCGATGTTCTGGTCGTTTTCATTTACCACATAATCTGTGCAGCCAATCACATAATCATAGACCACGCGCACCTGATCGTAGGCGCTGGAGCCCTCCGGCAAAAGGGCCGCCACCTGCTGATAGGCCTGCTCCATCCGCTCCTGCACCGGGACGGACTGCTCCCGGGTGTAGCCGTAAGACGGAGAAAAAACCGTATCCGCATGGTTAATGGTCTTATAATACGTCTGCCCGTTATGCACCCAGAACGCCTCCTGGTGATCCTTTAAAAGCGCCCGATACGCCTTGTCAATGGCATCGTTATCCGTGTCGCTGATCTGAATCTCGTTCTCAAAAGCCAGGATCCCCGCCAAAAGCTGGCGGTAGGTCCTCTTCTCATTCAAGGTAAGCTGCTTGAAATAATACTCCTGATGGACCCCGTCCGTCTCAGCCACCGGCTCCTCTGTAGGCGTCACCGGCGCTTTCTTCCTGACCGCCTCCATCGTCTCTCTGGCCGTATCCACCGTGCGCCTCATATACCCGCATCCCCCCATGCCGGTAAGCGCAGCCGCCAGAAGCAGACATAATAACCCCTTATAATATTTTCTCATAAATGTTTCCCTGATCCCCTTAATCCTCTCTCTTAGAAAATACGCAGCCACAGTAATTCTGCCTATAAAGACAGTACTGAGCGGACAGCTCAAGCGAACGCTGATAGCCACCCCGCTTCTTAAAATCCGAGGGCAGAAACGCGATGCCCGCCTCCTCCCCTATCTGATTTCCGATTTCGTTTAGCTTCTGGGCGTTTTTCAAAGGGCTGATGCTAAGCGTCGTGGTAAAATAATCGTAACTCCCCTCTTTTCCCAACGCCGCAGCCTCCTTAAGACGCATCCTATAGCAGGCGAAGCACCGCTCCTGCCCCTCCGGCAGATGTTCCATGCCTTTCGCCATCTCATAGAACCGCTCCGGCTCGTACGCGCCCTCCTGAAAAGACACCGGATGGCGAAAAGGCATCTCCCCCACCAGCCTTTCAAGCTCCCGCACCCGCTGAATATATTCCTGCTCCGGCGAAATATTCGGATTGTAATAAAAGGCCGTAATCTGAAAATAATCGGACAAATATTCCAGCACATAACTGCTGCACGGCGCACAGCAGCAGTGAAGCAGCAGCCTGGGCGGCACCTCTTTGTTAAGGCCCGCAAGGAGCCTGTCCAACTGAATCTGATAATTGACTTTGTTCACGATTGTATCCTGCCTTTCCTGTTAATTCTGTTTT
>CAYOWU010000020.1:0-48539 GCA_964407765.1 uncultured Lachnospiraceae bacterium | reverse complement strand
GTTTACGTTCTGACAAAGGACGAGGGTGGCCGTCATACACCATTCTTCAATAACTACCGCCCACAGTTCTACTTCCGTACCACAGACGTAACAGGTGTTGTTCAGCTTCCGGACGGAACTGAAATGTGCATGCCTGGTGATAACGTAGAGATGACCATCGAACTGATTCACCCAATCGCTATGGATCAGGGTCTTACATTCGCTATCCGTGAAGGTGGACGTACAGTAGGTTCAGGCCGCGTTGCCAGCATTATCGAGTAATCAATAAAAATTAAGCCCCGTAATTCCTTTGACAGCGAAGGAACTATGGGGCTTTTTAGTGACTTATTGCATTTAACCAGCGTACTGCACTTCCGCAAACATTCCAGTCGATGTTGACAGTGAAGTGTCTTTTGTCCAGCCTTTCACCCAGCCGGATTTTCCGCCTTTGATTTTCACGTGCAGATAGATTTTGTTATGTTTGGCATTCAGGTAAATCCGGTCGATTTTCGCTTTCTGGCCCTTTTTCAGCGTGGCGACGCGTTTTCCGCCGGGGGATTTCAGCGCCGTCAGGGTATAATTGGAAGTCCAGTAAGCTTTCTTTATGTGCTTCAGGTGGAAATCCGTAAGTTTGGGCTTTGTGGTCGCCTGCACCAGTTTTCCGTTTTTATACTGGTAATCCAGGCGGAAGCTGATCGATCCCAGAGCGTAAGACATGACACTGTGTTCCACGGTGATTTTGTTGCCGGCCGCTTTAATGATTCGGACGGAATTATGGTAGCCGATTTCCGACATGTCGTTCAGGTCTGCGGCCTTGGTGAGTTGGGTGCCCTTGCATTGGTATATGGCGGCGCCTGGGACATCGCCATTGTCCGAGACAGGAATGATGGCCAGATAGATTTTTTTGTTATTCAGCTGAAGCCGGTTTATCTTAAAATCAAAGACGGGCCGTCCTGTGGTGATGGACAGGGCCTTTTTTCCGTTCAGATGAATCTGGTAATCCCTATAGGCATACTCGTCGAACCGGTCAGAGGAAACTTTAAGCCGATCCGCCTTTTTGTCTCCCGTAAAATCATACTGCTTATAAGTCCGGTTCACATCGAGTTTGACGCTGGAGGCCTTCGCCTGGGCGGTGACCGGCGCCGCCAGGAATACTGCGGCGGTCAGCAGAAGCAGCGCCGTCCGCGCGTTTTTCAAAGTAGTTTTCATGATAATCTCCTTTCGCGATTTTTTCTTATTATAACATAAATACGGTCCGGCCGGAAAAAATTTTTGCGGCATTTGCGCGGCAGTGTTAAAATAAAGGTAAGGAGGAAGTTGGAGGAAGTTATGGAAGGCATTGAAATCAGAGAGGCGCGTGTGGACGACGCGCGGGAAATCCTGGGAATCTATGGATATTACGTGAGCAGGACGGCTGTTTCGTTCGAGTACGACGTGCCCGCGGAAGGAGAATTCCGGCGGCGGATGGCGAAGACATTAGAGAAGTACCCCTATTTTGTGGCGGTTCGGGGAAATCGGATTGTGGGCTATACCTATGCGGGGCCTTTTATCGACCGGGCGGCTTATCAATACGCGGCGGAGGTGACGATCTATCTGGCGGCGGACGAGAGGCGCCGAGGGGTTGGAAGGGCGCTTTACGGCGCGTTGGAGGCCGCGCTGCAGGAAATGGGCGTCCGGAATCTGTACGCCTGCATCGGCTTCCCTGTGGCGGAGGACGAATACCTGACCATGGACAGCGCGCGCTTTCACGGGCGCATGGGCTATGTTAAGTGCGGACAGTTTCATAAATGCGGTTATAAATTCGGGCGATGGTATGATATGATCTGGATGGAGAAAATAATAGAGGGTTGAAGTTTTTTAGAAAAACCTTTTGACATATACGCAGTATAGTGTTAATATTATTTTTATAGAACAAGCGCTGTCGGTTAAGTTTGTAACAGCGATTAGACAAGTTTGCCGCTTTCGTTTTATCAGACACAGGCGGCTATTTTAACGTTTGTCGCTTCCGATTGCGGCGTTTATAGGCAAATTATAGCAGAATATGGATGGAATTTCAATCCCCAAATCTTTTGCAAAGACTTCAGAGGCGATTTGCCAATGCCTGGAAACCCCATGAAAATCAGGCTAAAGTAAATTTGTAAATTTGAATTTTTCTTTACAAAAGGCTAAAGTTTTGTTATAATTATGCCGATTAATTGTTATGACAGTATCTATTTTGAGACTTGCTTCCGCCTTTCAACTTGGTTATGGCAGCGCGGGGGGCTGATGCGCAGTGAGGTACGGCGCAGTTGGCTTTCAAATCCTGTCAATGCCCGCATAAGCAGGCATATTCGTTCAGGCAAGGAGGGGGAATCCCATGAATATGGGGAAGCCAGTTGCATCCGCAGTCCAGGCTTGGGACATTCTGAAGGGGAGTATATCCGCCGCGGGATTTAAGGGGTCTGGGGTTACGGTCACGGAGTTACAGGTAACCGCATTGGCGACCGGGAAGCATTCGAGGAATTGTACTGCAAAATTTTAAGAAGGAGATGTTTTGTTATGAGAAAAAAACGGTTTATGGCATTTCTTCTTTCTCTGGCAATGGCGGGCACATCGGTATATACTTGTGGGGTTATAGATGTGCAGGCGGCTGCTGTGGAGAATGAGAATCCAAATGCGATGGAACAGCTGGCTGACGAGATACAGGCGCAGTCTGCGGATCCAACGGATACAACAGGCGAAGAGCCGGTTGTGGAACAACAGGAAGTGAATGAGCCACAGGCTGAAGCTGGCTCGAATGTGGAAGTGGGAGTCGTAAGCGATGATTCTACTACTTCTGCTATTGGAGACAAAGTTGAGTGGGGAAAGACAGTAAAAATAACAAGCAATTCGACGAATGCTTGTTTTGAAATTTCAAAGGGTACAGATAAAAGAACTGTTGCAGGAGATACATATGCAATTACTTCTGCTGATGTAGGCAGTACAATTACAGCCAGTGCAAACGCAGATACGGCAAAAGTATTTGACGTTACAAGGAAAACTATAACGCCGGCATTTATACAGGGACTGTCGAGTGTAGTATACAGTGGAGAGCCACAAAAGCCTTCTTTTACTGTAAGTGATCCGAATGGTGAAGAGATTACAGATTTTGGAACAGCGACGTGGGGCGATAATACTGTAGATGTAGGCGATTTAAGTTTGACAATAACCATACCGGACAGTAATCCGTTGTATATGGGAACGGCAACAAGAACTGTTCAGATAACGCAAAAACCTCTTACTACTGTAAAAGTCGAAACAGATGCGGGTGAATATCCATTTGTAGGAGCCGGTGAAACAGTTAAAGTGACCGGTGTAGACGTTTATGATGGTAATAAAAAGTTGGAATCTGACGATTATACTATTACGTGGACGGATGCTGAAAATATATATGGCACACCAAGTGCAAATGTTGTCTTAAGGCGTAATTATAGTGGTAGTGTGACTGTTCCAGCTCCCTTTAAAGTTGTTCCAATGCCCCAGGGAACATTTGATGTGACTCTCGGAGGCAGAACGGGCACGGACTTTAACTTTAATCAGGGCACGACACTTGGACAGGTGAAAGCTCAGGCTGCAGTGAAATGCAACGGCTATGCTGTATCTGCTGGCGATTATGAGATCACATGCAGTCCACAGATAGCGGACAGTGCAGCGCTTGATCCGACGCAAGAGTACACATTAACATTTAGCGGAAAAGGAAACTATGGCCCTGGTGTTAAAAAAGAATGCAAGGTTAAAATTGCGGCGCAGGGTATTTCAGCGGATGATATTCAGGTAGCTCTCAGTGGTGCAACTGGCCTCACATATAATGGCGCAGCGCATACGCCAGGGGTAACGGTAAGCGTTAATGCTCTGTCAGCGAATGGAACGAAACATCTTGAAGCACCGGCGGCCGGCGGGTACTCAGTGAGCTACAGCGATAATGTAAATGCCGGAACGGCAAAAGTTATTGTTACAGTGACTGATAAGAAGTTCACAGAAGTTCCTGTGTCACAGACTGTTTCATTTAATATCGCAAAGGCATCCCTGACCGGTGATATTGAAAGCTACAGTGTAACAAAGAGACCGGTTTATAACGGAGGTCCGCAGGCGCCAAAGGCTGAGGATATCCTGATTAGCGCAAACTTTAGCGTTAATGGTAAAAAATATGAGTTAAAGCCAGGCGTTGACTATACAGTCAGCGAAGGCAGCTATGCTGTAGGGCATACGAATGCAGATGAACGTGACAGTGCATACACATGCAAGATATCTGCTAATGGAAACTTTGAAGGTGAGAAAGAAATCCAGTATGGGATTGATAAGGTGGACATCTCTACAAACGCAGCGGTTAAATGGCCGATTAATTCATCTTATCCTTATACAGGACAGAAGATTGAACCTCCTGTTGTAGTGACATATGACAATCTGGTTAGTACAAATAAAAACCTTCGCAAAGATACCGATTATACGGTAACTTACGGTGATAATAATAAACCGAAACTTGGAGGAACAGTAACGGTTACTGGTACAGGCGACAATTACAAGGGTAGCCAGACTAAGAGATTTGCGATTGGCGATCCGGAGATTACGCATGCAGTTGGCGCTTCTGTAAAATATACGGGCAAACCAGTCAGCGTAAGCGATTTGGAAACACTGGTGACAGTATATTCAAGCAGTTTTGAAATCGATAACGCTGATTATGAGTTAGAATATGCAGACGGCAAAAATCCAACAGATGTCGGCGAATACGAGGTAAAAGTTAAAGGTTTGCCTCCCTATGGCGGCCAGACAACAACTGCTACACTTAGGATTGTTCCTGGAGATTTCGTAAGCACAAATAAGCTTGTAAGCGTAAATGTAGGTCCTGGTTACTCCTTTAAATCAACCGATCCAAACGAGTTTGAGAAACCAGAAATCAAGGTGTCTTATAATGGCATAGTTCTTAAAGAAGGCACAGATTACACGACGACATTTACTGAGAAAAGGACTGGTGGTACAGTAAGTCAATGGGTAGATATAAAGGCTGCTTCCAAGAACTTAGAAGGAACTATCAGCAAATCTTTCGAGATTTTGCCGAGTGATTTCAGCAACGAGAAGTTAGAACTTGAAGCTGTAATCGCAAAACCATACGTATATGATGGAAACGCAAAGACTCCTTCAGCAAACGATATTGAGCTGCGCGATGTAACACATAATGTAGTCTTAAGTTCTGGCGATTACAGGATTAAGTCATATGCTCAAAATAGAAACGCCGGAACCGCATATGTAGAGATTGAAGCAGTTGCTGTACAGTATACTGGATCACGGAATGTTCCGTTTACTATTGAACCAAGGGATATTTCCGACGACACTGTAAAATTAAGCACAAATGAACTGAAGACAGTAAGCGGTGCCACATATGATATTTCAGAACATTCTTTTGGCCCTACAGAGGAAAATGAAATAGGCAAATGCATCTCTTATAATAATGTTTATCTTGAGAATGGAAAAGATTATACAATTGAGTTCCGCCAGGATGGTAAAAAAGTAATAAGATATAAAGATGCAGGCATATACGATGTTTTTGCAATAGCTAAAGGCAACTTTAAAGGCGAGCGCGAAATCGCTAAATTTAAAGTAGAACCGGCAGCAATAGTAAGTACTGATTTCCGTTTGGATCCATCAGAAGCGACTTATACAGGCAAAGCTTTTAAATTGGATTCTGATGTGAAGGTTGTACCTAAGAACAACACATACCGCAGCAACGAATATAAGGCATCTGCGCCAGAGATGCTCAATAAGGGTACTTACAATGTTACTGTTTCCGGTCAGGGAAATTACACAGGCGAGTTTGAACTGCCATTCACAATTCGTGGCGTTCAGATGACGAAGGATAATACGAATGTAACCTTCAGCGGCATTTCAGAGAATGGCCAGGTAATGGTTGATGTAAGGACAGAAGGCAGACGTCTTGAAAGAGGCGTAGACTATACCTACGAAGCTGTATCTAAAAACGATGCAGATCCGAAAGCATGGGATGTAACAATCTATCCGGCTGGCAATTACGAAGGCGGCGTAACGCAGGAGGTTAAATTTGGCAAGATCGTTCTTGAAAACGAAGATATTGAAGTTTTAGCTGACTTTAATTACAATGGTCAGGAACAGCAGCTGACAAAAGACCAGATTCGGGTAACCAAGGGCGGTAAAGCGCTTAGTGAAAACACAGACTATACTGTAAGCAATCCGAAACCGGCTACAAAAGCAGGCGATGTTACAACATTATCCATCAATGGTATCAATGATTATACAGGCGTTGCAACAGCAGAAGCTGAAATCAAAGCGATTTCACTGACCAGTGGCGCTGCAAGCGTTGTGAAGAATCCTGTTTACACAGGCTCTCCAGTAGGTCCGGAAGTAGAAGTTTCTGTAAATGGCGTAGTTCTTACACCAGATGTTGACTATGTAGTGGAAGTGAAAGAGGATGCCATTGAGATTGGTAAAGGATATACGGCTACAATCAGGGGTATTGGAAACTATGGCGATACATTGGAAGTAACCTATGATATCTTAAAACCGACTCTGGAAAATGCGACAATTGTAGAAGAAAAACTGCCATACACAGGCAAACCACAGGTACCGACCAGCATTAGAGTTGTGTTGGGTGACAAGGTTGTTGCACCAGACCAGTACGATATCACTTATGAAAATGAGAATTCTACAGAAGTAGGAACCTACAACCTGACAATTACAGGTAAAGGCAACTACGAAGGCACAAAGACAGGAACATACCAGATCGTAGGCGTTACTCTGGAAGATGCAAAAGTTGAGGTAGAGCCAGTTGTTTACACAGGCGCGAAAGCAGATCCGAAAGTAACAGTAACAATTGGTGACACTACTTTAGTAGAAGACACAGATTACATTGTAGACGCAGGCAATGCGATTAACGTGAAGAAAGACAATACTCTGACAATCGTTGGTATTGGCAATTACAGCGGCGAAATCAAAGCAACCTTTGAGATCAAACCTGCAACAATTACAACAAGCAATGTAAAAGTAACGATTCCGGCTGTAACATACAACGGAAAAGCACAGACGCCAGCGAACGCGACAGTTATCGTAGGCAGCCGCGCTCTGTCAACAAAAGACTTTACACTTGCTGTAGCGAAGGGTGCAAACAACACCAACGCCGGCAAAGTGAAAGTAACTGTGACAGGTAAAGGCAACTACACAGGCACAGTAACAGGCGAATGGTTTACAATTAACAGAAAGAGCATTTCCAGAGGAAAAGTTTCAGGCATCAAGGATAAGACATACACAGGAAAAGCTATTGTACAGGGCGTAATTGTAACTCTTGACGGTAAGCAACTTAAGAAGTCAAATGGTTGCATAAGCGTTACCTACAAGAATAACAAGAACATTGGTCCGGCATCCCTGACGATTACAGGTAAGGGCAACTACACAGGAACTCTTAGTGGCCGTACTTTCAGGATCTTCCCGAAAAAGGCAACAATTAAGAGCCTGAAAGCTGGCAGCAATCGTTTCACAGTTCAGGTTAAGAAACTGAATGGTGGCGTGAAGTACCAGATCCAGTACAGAGTGAAAGGTTCCAAGGCAGGATACACACGTGTCGAGACCAAGAATCTGAAGAAAGTAATTAAGGGTCTGAGAAAAGGCAAGACTTACACAGTTAAAGTACGTGCATACAAGAAAGTTGGCAAGAGAATTTATTACGGCGAATTCTCAAAAGCAAAGAATGTGAAAATTAAATAAGAATGCCTTAAACAGATAACCTGGTTATTTGTTAAAATCACAAAGGAAGCGGGAGGGATCATAGATCCGTTCCCGCTTCCTTTGTCATACAAAAAAGGAGCAAATCTGTTTAATCAAACAGATTTGCTCCCACATCCATCTTGGAAAACCGCTCAAAATAACATTCAGCGGCGTCCCGATCCAAAGAAAATCGAAACTGGAGTTTCTCAAGAATACGCTCTCTGGAAAAACCCTCATCCAGATAGTCCATAACCAAAGCCGCAATCCCCCTCTCAATCCCCTGTTCAATCCCTTGTGCTATTCCTCGTTCAAGGCCCTCGGCCCGAAGCCGTTCGGATTCCAGTTGCAAAATCTTCCCGCCCATAACGTCACCAATCCCTTTCTTAACCCGATCGCTGTCACGGAAAATATAATCAGCGATTTTCACTATAAGCTTAATTAAGTCTGTGTATAAGCCAGGCCGTCCATTTTCAAAAAATTTTCTTTCCAGATGCCGCCGGATTGCGGCGTATTCATCCATAAGTGAGTGAAGCGCTTCCGGATTGTCCGCCAGCGTTTGCCCCAAACGTTCATAGCGCAGAACATAAAAAGGCAAAAGCATCTGCAGATCCCTGTCAAACATGTCGTCCATAGTATAGCTCCCCAATTTCACGGTGGGAATCCGATAGAGAAAATCGCTGTCGTCAGGCAGCGTGACATGCACCTCCAGAAAATCCGGGGTTTTTGAGGAATGCCGCAGATACAAAACGCAGGACTTTGGAAACGTCATGCGGTAGAGCCGGCCTTCTCTGTGCGCCGCTTCCATGCCGATGCGGAAATCATATTGAATCATGCGAATGGCCATGGAGGAGTCGTCCGAACTCTCGCACTCTATATGGTAAGTGTTTTCGAGAATGCAGAGGCAGGAGTCGGAAATGATTTCCCCGCTTTCATCCTGATGCTCATTGCGAAGCTGGATAATCTTCACATCCGGAGGATAGGAAGCATTGAAAACTTCATTGATTAGAGGGACGGCCAGGCGTGGCATTTTTTCAATCATAGTGCGAAAAACATCGTCAAAAATAGTGTTGTTCATAATTAACCCCGTTCCTATTATAGCATAAGGCACTCATGGCGGCAATGAATTAGAAATTCAACAACGGCATATTTCAGCTATTTTTCTTCTTATACTCGGTCCCCCATGAAAACATAGCGTCTAAGATAGGCTTCAGACTATACCTCGTTTCCGTAAGTGTATACTCCACCCGCGGCGGGACTTCCGGATAGACTTTACGGGTGAGCAGGCCGCTGTCCTCCATTGTGCGCAGGTTGGCGGTCAATACTTTTTGTGAATGCTTCCGACAGATTTTTTCAATTATGTGGTTTCCACTGGACAGGCCGGCAAATTTTTTTCATCAGGATCTCCCATTTTTTCACAATTGTTTCCAACTGGTAACTATGGCACAATAAAGTGCGTACTTTACGTTTTCCTTTTATAGGTTTATTATAATTATGCAGGCAGCCTGTACGTGAATCCGGAGCATACGGCGCACGTGATGGACGGCATGGACTTCCCGGAAATGTTCAAGCCTCTGGCCGCCAATATGAGAAAAGCGCTGGACGAACTCCGCGCCAGAACAGATGTGAAATGGACATATATAAGCCCTGCCGGAGATTTCCAGGCGGAGGGCGCGAAAACCGGAAAATACATTTTAGGCGGTGAAGAATTGATGCTGAATGCAAAAGGGGAGAGCGTAATCAACTGCGCCGACTATACGGTGGCCATGGTAGATGAAACGTTAGAGGGGAACCATGTGCAGCAGAGAATTTCTGTTGTAGCGGAATAAAAGCCCATTTCATCCGATTAAGGCGCTCTGCGGAAAAAAGGAGGAGATTATGACACAGACGGAGAGACTTGTTTATCTAATTCATTATTTACAAAATGAAAACAATGAATTAAAATCCATAGACGTTCCTGCACAGGAAGCAGCCAGAAAACGCCTTCTGCGCTCCCTGATGAATATCCGTCTTCCCAAGCCAGCATCCGAAGATTTTTTGGCGGTGCAGGACGCGTATTTACAGGAGGAGCGGGAGAAAAAAGGGGTTGTTTCTTTATCGGATCTCACAGCGGCACAGCCAGGAATTTACTTATGGCAGGGCGATATCACCCGCCTGTCTGCGGATGCCATTGTCAATGCGGCCAACGGCGCCATGCTGGGCTGTTTCGTCCCCTGTCATGGCTGTATCGACAATGCCATTCATTCCGCCGCAGGCGTGCAGCTTCGCCTGGAATGCTCCCATATCATGGAAGAACAGGGGACAGAAGAACCAGCGGGAAGGGCGAAAATTACAAAAGCTTATAATCTCCCCTGCCGCTATATTCTTCACACAGTCGGTCCGATTATTTACGGAAAAGTCAGGCAGAAAGACTGTGATTTACTGGCGGACTGTTACCGTTCCTGCCTGGAGCTCGCCGTTCAAAATGGGTTAAAAAGCATTGCGTTTTGCTGTATTTCCACAGGGGAATTTCATTTTCCAAACAGGCAGGCCGCCCAGATTGCCGTCCGTACGGTGCGGGATTTTCAGAAGAAAAATCAAAAGGATTTGGAGGTGATTTTTAATGTTTTCAAAGACCGGGACTATGAGATTTACAGGCAATTATTGGAATAATATCGAGAAGCTGAAAATGAAAATTCAGACTGCGGACGCCATCTTGATTGGGGCGGGGGCGGGCCTGTCGGCATCAGCCGGTTTTATTTATTCCGGAAAACGGTTTGAAGAGCATTTTTCGGATTTCATAAAAAAATATGGTTTTGAAGATATGTATTCGGCCGGCTTTTATCCCTTTGAGACGTTGGAAGAATACTGGGCTTACTGGAGCCGCTACATTTACATCAACCGCTACGAAGACGCGCCTAAAGCCGTTTACAAGGATTTATTTGCTCTGGTGCGGGATAAAGATTATTTTGTTCTGACGACCAATGTAGACCACTGTTTCCAAAAGGCGGGCTTTGACAGACAAAGGCTCTTTTACACCCAGGGCGATTATGGACTGTGGCAGTGTTCAAAGCCCTGTCATCACAAGACTTATGACAATGAAGCGATCGTCAAAAAAATGATTGCCGAACAGAAAAATATGCGCGTCCCATCGGCGCTCGTCCCCCATTGCCCTGTCTGCGGCGCGCCTATGTCCATGAATCTGCGGGCGGACAATACCTTTGTTGAGGATAACGGATGGCGCAAGGCGGCGGACAGGTACCAGGATTTTATTCGCAGCCATGAGGGACTGCGCGTCTTATATCTGGAATTGGGCGTTGGTGGCAATACCCCGGTAATCATTAAATACCCGTTTTGGCGGATGACGGCGGCGAACCTGAAAGCGTTCTATGTCTGCGTGAATTATAAAGAGGCGGTTTGCCCGAGGGACATTGCAGGGCGATCCATATGCATAAATGGGGATATTGGGGAGGTTTTGGAGAAATGTAAATGATCCGTTTTGCCAGATAACAGCGGCGAACACGAAAGCATTCTATGTCTGCATAAGTTACAAGGTTCGTGCAAGGCGATAAAAAGCCATTTTTCCGTTCCGTAAATGGGCGGATTATATCTGTATTTCCGGTCGTTTTTCTGATACAATGGATGTGGGAGGATTTAGCCATGAGTTTTGAAGAAAATGACAGGAAAAGCAAAGCGGCGAATGCGGCCGAAGAAAGCGACGGGGAAAATCTGGAATGGGAGGAAATCCGCACGGAACACGTTGTGCAGGATCAGTGGATTGATTTCCGGCGGTCGGCGTACAGGCTTCCCGATGGAAATGTGTTCGAGCCTTTTTACAGCTACAGCCGCAGGGATTACGTGGTTTTGGTGGCGTCCGATGAAAACGGCGAATATCTCTGCGTCCGGCAGTTCCGCCAGGGAATTAAGGAAGTGACCACGGAATTTCCGGCAGGGGGCATTGAGCAGGCCAACGGTCGGCAGTACGGCGCGTCGACCGCAGAGGATGCGCTGGAGGCAGCCAGAAGAGAGCTTTTGGAGGAGACTGGCTACGAATCGGATCAGTGGGAATACCTGCTTACGGTTCCCTCCAACGCGACCATAGCCGATAATTACGCGCATATTTTCACAGCGAAAAATTGTTATCCGTCCGCAGGGCAGAACCTGGATGAGACGGAGTTTTTGCATGTAAAAAAATATTCCGCCGCTGAGATTGAGAAAATGATAGACGACGGAGAATTTCAACAGGCGATGCATATTATGGCATGGTTTTTGGTGCAGCGAAAGAGGGGATGAACGCGATGCTTGCTTTTCCGGTAAAAACTTTTGCGATAAATATTATTGGCTCTTTTTTTATCGGCGTCATCGCGGCGTTGGCGATGAAAAACAGCGGAATCAGCCTGAAAGCGGTTTTATTTTTGAAAGTGGGATTATGCGGCGGGTTTACGACTTTTTCTTCGTTCGCGCTGGAAACGGAAAATCTGATAAAAGGCGGGAATCCGGGAATTGCGCTGCTGTATTGCATTTTAAGCGTGGCATTGGGAGTGGCGGCGGTATTCGCCGGGGAGAGAATTTTTTTCTCTTGACAAGTATATAAAGTGGGTGATAGTATAAACATACTAATAGTATGTGGAAAGGGTGAGCGTATATGGCCAGAAATAAACATCCGGAAGAGACGGTTCGTTTGATTTTGGAAGTTGCCTGCCGCCTGTTTATGGAAAAGGGCTATGAGTATACTTCGATTCAGGACATTATTGATAATTTGGGAGGGCTCAGCAAGGGCGCGATTTACCACCATTTCAAGTCGAAGGAAGATATTTTGGTGGCTGTCACTGACAAAATGACCGAAGAGTCCAACAAGACGTTGGCGCACATTCGCGACTGCACAGACCTGAATGGGAAGGATAAACTGAAGATGATTTTTAAGAAATCGCTTCTGCGCTCTGTTCAGGATGATATTTTTACGGTGGCCCCCAATTTAAAAAAGAGTCCAAAGCTGCTTTTCAGTATTTTCGGTGAGACGATGAACGAAGCGGCTCCCAGGTATATTCAGCCGATTATCGAGCAGGGGGTTGCGGATGGAAGCATTCAGACCGATTATCCGGCGGAGCTGGCGCAGTTGATTGTTTTGGTATCCAACATTTGGCTTAATCCGATGATCTTTCATAACGAGCCGGATGAATCCTATCGGAAATTTATGGTGTATCGGCAGATGATGCGGGGGTTTGGCCTGGATATTGTGGACGACGAGATGGTGAACCGGATGCGGGAGCTGGCCGCCATCTACCAAAAAAACAAATAGAGGTAATTGCGAAACTGTTATTTTATATCTTCCGTTTGTTCAAAATAAACAAAACGGAGCTCAAAACCGCTTCTGATTCGCTCCTTATTTGTTTATTTTGCCCAAACTCGGATGATTGAAAAGGGTGTTTCGCAATCACCTAAAAACAACAAATAATAAGAAAGGAATCACAAACTATGATATTTGAGAGTCACGCCCATTACGACGACGAAGCCTTTGACCCGGACCGGGATGAGGTTTTAAATTCGCTGGAGGAGTACGGCATTGAAGCGGTGGTGAATGTGTGCGCGTCCATCGAAAGTCTGGACAGCACGGTTCAACTGATGGAGAAATATCCCTTTGTGTACGGGGCCGTCGGCGTGCATCCGGATGAGGTAGGCGGCATGGACGATTCCGTTTTAGAGAAAATCCGCCGTCTCGCCCGCCATGAAAAAGCGGTGGCCATCGGGGAGATTGGCCTGGACTATCACTGGGATAAGGAGAACCATCCCACTCAGAAGAAATGGTTTTGCGCCCAGATGGAGATTGCCCGTCAGGAGAAGATGCCGTTTATCATCCACAGCCGGGATGCCGCCGCGGATACGCTGTCTGTGATGAAAGAACTGCGCGCGGGGGACATGTACGGCGGCATTGTCCACTGTTTTTCCTATTCGGTGGAACTCGCCCGGGAGTATCTGGATATGGGGCTGTATCTGGGCATTGGAGGCGTGATTACCTTCTCAAACGGGAAAAAATTAAAGGAAGTGGCGGCGTACGCCCCCCTGGAGCAGTTGGTTCTGGAGACAGACAGCCCGTATCTGTCCCCGGCGCCCAACAGAGGAAAACGCAATTCTTCACGGAACCTGCCCTACATTGCAAAAGAGCTGGCGAACCTAAAAGGCGTCTCCTACGACCAGGTGGTGGACACAACGAGGAGGAACGCCAGAAAATTATTTGGCCTGCCTTTATAAAAAAAACTCATTATAAAAATAAAACAGGCTGAACAGTTAAAAATCGTTAATATTCCATCCCGCTGTCATACATGCCCGCGTCGTCTGTCAGATTTTCCATGGAATTTTCGCCGGACATGACCTGCAGAAGGCTGTCCAGGCTTCCGTCGGCCTCGTTGGCGGCCGCGATTTCGCCGGGATAGATGATGCTTCCGTCCACGCCGGAGAGGGTGCTGTCGGGGTTGAAGGTATAGTCCAGCAGGTTTGAATTTCCGGAAGCCTCCACTGGAATCTTCATGATATAGTCGAATAAATTCTGGAAGCCGGCGACGGTCATGGCGGTCTGGCTGTAATGATCCACTGCCAGAATGCCGTGGCTTTTGGCCAAATCATCGGTATAGGCGGACAGAGGATATACATTGCATATGTTCATATTTTCCGAATAATGCATAACCGTTGGGATGAGGTTATTGGAGGTAACTTTTACAGAGGTCTGTTCGCCCACAGTGGTTTTTTCCAGGGTAAATTCCGCCAGTCCTCCCAGCAGTTCCGGGGCGGACTGGGCGCCGGACACAAGGCTTCCCAGGGAGTAATAGACCAGCATCTCGTTGCCGCT
Organism: uncultured Lachnospiraceae bacterium; assembly: GCA_964407765.1. Lineage (GTDB taxonomy): Bacteria > Bacillota > Clostridia > Lachnospirales > Lachnospiraceae > MGBC164599. Next base: position 33,994 of record CAYOWU010000020.1, on the reverse strand, counting down.
TCCGTCTGAGAGCATCTGGCAGGGCTGCAGCGTCAGAGGGTGGGAGCCGATGAGGACTTTCACGCCCTGTTGCAAAAGGAACTGCGCCCATTGATTCTGATATTCGGTTGGGACGGCGTTGTCAAGATTTCCCCAGTGCGCCAGAAAAATAATGCAGTCGCTGATATTTTTTGCCTGCGCAATGGCGTTTGTCACCCGTTCCCGCTGCATATAATCCACCATAAAGGGGGCGTTGTTCTGGATGGAGTTGCTTTTGGAACCAAATGCGTAGTTCAAAAAGGCTATGCGTATATTGTTTTTTTCCACCACGCGGACAGTGGCCGCGTCTTCCTGGGAGCCGTGGATGCCCACAACCGCAACGTCCGGATAGGAGGACTGCCAGAATTCCAGCGTGCTTTGCAGATATTCCGAGCCGAAGTCGTCCGCGTGCTCCGTGGCGCTGGCGATGATGTCAAATCCTGTGTTTGCCAGTGCGCTGCCCACTTCCACAGGGGTGGAGTAGACATCGCTTGCGCTGGTTAAATTGTGGTCGGCAGTAAAAGGCGATTCTTGGGTTACGATGGATAGGTCCACCTGGCTGATCTGGTCTTTTACAAGGCTGTAGACCGCATCATAATTCCAGGAATCTCCGCCCGTCTGTCCCGAAGCCAGGATGTTTTCGTCGTATATGTTATTGCCGGCCGCTAAAATGCGGATAGTGGAAACGCTTGTCTCCGGGGCCGCTTCTTTTCCGGCTTCAGCCGCCTGTTCTTCGGCCTCAGACGCTTTGTCTTTTGCGGACACGAAGGCCTTGTCCACCTGGGTAATAATCAGGCAGAGCAGAAATAGGACTGCGATGGAAAAGGCCATGCTGATTTTCGCTTTGTTTTTCTCTGTGATCTCCAGCGGTATATTGTTTCGTTTCATAAAAGTCGTCACCTTCTTTCATGTATACCCGTAATTATATCAAAACTTTCCCAAAGAAGATAGTCTAAAATTTGTAACTGTTCAGCGCCTTCACAGTTACGAGCAAAAATCCATTGGAAATCGCCTTCCGCCGCCGGAAGCTTATCATCCGGCGGCACGGGTTTACGATCCTAAATGTTTTTGCAGTACGGGGAATTGCACCGGCCCGATTTCCAATATCCGTTTGTGAAACTTACGAATATCGAAATCGTTTCCTTCTTTTTCTTGCATTTTTTGGCGAAGTTGTGTAAAATTCAGAGAACCAAGGTAATAACGCAGGTAATTTGCCGGCGCCTCAACGACGGACTGGAAGATTTCCTGCACGGTTTTTGCATCGGTAATGCCGAAAGGCTTCAGGTACTGCGCTGCGTTGTCCAGCGACCATCCGTAATAATGGACGCCCACGTCCAGCATGGAATAAATGCACAGGTTTACGGAGCGGTTCAGCCAAAGCAGGCGGGCCAGATTGGCGTCCACCGGTGCGTATCCGTAGCCGTAGGATTCGATGTAGGTGGCCCAGCCCTCTATGTAGCCGCCGAATCCCATAATGCTGCGGATGGGGTGGGGATTTCCCTGCTGGAAGTACAGGGACTGGTACAAATGCCCGGGAAAGCCTTCGTGGGAAAGCGTCGCGAAGAGCTCCAGGTCGGTAGTCTGGCTGGCCGGATTGATGTAGATGGTATTGGGGGACAGCACATCCATGGGCGGCGTTAAGTAAAAGGCGGGACTTAAAAATTCTGACAGCGAGGGGTGCACATATTTTACCTGATACTCCGTATTCTTAAGAGTGGGGAAGTCTTTCGCGTAGGCCGCCTCCAGAAACTGCAGGGCGGATTCGGGGGATTTAAGGGTAAAGCCGTTGTCGTAAACCGAGGAAATCAGCGAAGGGGATTCTTTCAGCAGCGCCCCCATTTCCCGGTAATCGTCCATAAGCTGGCTATACAGCTGTTTTTCGATGGCATCCACGGTTGTGTATACGCCGACCTCGCTTCGCAGAAGATACTGGTAGTAGGAGCGGCCATTGGGCAGATGGCGCAGGCCGTTTTCGTTTCGTCCGCTGCCCTTTAAGGCCTCCAGCCCCTTGGCCAGGGATTCGTAGGCTGGAAGCACATTTTTTTTCATAATCCGGGTATGGGCTTCCTGTAAGTGTCGTATTTCTTTTGGGGAGAGTTTTTCGGTATTTTTGGAAAAATCCTTTAATTTGTCCTGAAAAACTTCTTCCAGAAAATTGTTTTGGGGATCTGCAATAAATTCCTGGCATTGGGCTATAATACCTTCCAGGGAAGCGTCGCTCATAAACAGGCCCTGCCGTGCTTTTGCCTGCTCAAAGGCCAGGATTTCGCCGAAATAAACGTCTATGGTTTTCATAAGCTTCAGGTAATCGGTAATGTCCTGTTTATCGTAGAATGTGTATTCCGCCAGAAGAACCGGCAGCTGGGCCTGGATGCCCAGAGTCTCGCCCAAGGGTTCTTTCAGATAATAAAATTTCTCGGAAGACATTTCTGTGGTAAAATAAAGAAGTAGCATATCTAAGGTAATTCGGTTTTCTGTGGATAACTTTTTGTAATTGAAATTTTTAAGAGTCTGCAGGCATTGTTCAATCTCCTTGGGTCGCTCCGGGCTGGGACTGGCGGACATGGTTCCCAGAGAGATTGCGTAGTCTGTGATCCCGTATTCTTCCGGGTGGGCCAGTGTGTAATGCAGATTCAGGGTGTTGGAGGCCACTTCGTTTTGGAATAGGCGATCCGCGAATTTTACAAAACGGCCGTCTTCCGTAAACGCCCATCGCCGGGAGCCATATCCTGCGGTGATTCCCAGGGTAAGCGCCAGGCACAGTCCCAGCCCAATATAGATAAGCTTGAGAGTTTTCTTTTTCGTCATAAAAACCTCTTTATTATTCCAAGCTGTTTCTATATTTTATTGACAATCAGGGGCATCTATTCCAGTGAAACTTTAATATGTTTGAAAGGAGTAGCCAAGATGAATGAGAATTATGATTTGATTATTTTAGGGTCCGGTCCCGCCGGCATTACTGCGGGGATTTACGCCATGCGGGCGCATCTGAACACGTTGCTTTTGGAAAAAAATTACGTTACTGGAGGGCAGGTGGTCAACACTTATGAAGTGGATAATTACCCCGGCTTTCCGAAAATTACCGGGATGGATCTGGGGGAGGCGTTTGAATGCCACGCCCGGGAGCTGGGCCTGGATATCCGGCAGGGAGAGGTGAACGGAATCGCCCGGGACGGACGCGGATTTCGCGTGGAGACGGAACAGGAAGCTTACGGCGCGGATGCGGTCATCATAGCCACCGGAACCCGCTACCGGACGCTGGGCGTGCCGGGGGAACAAAATCTGGCCGGCATGGGCGTGTCCTATTGCGCCACCTGCGACGGGGCTTTTTTCAAGGGGAAAACAGTGATCGTGGCCGGGGGCGGGGACACGGCTGTGGAGGACGCGATTTTCCTGTCCAGAATATGCAAAAAAGTGTATCTGGCGCACAGAAGGGATCGCCTGCGCGCTGCCAAAATCCTGCAGGATCGCCTGATGCAGCTGGATAATGTGGAAATCTTATGGAATTGTGAAATCAATGAAATTGTGGGGGAGCAGCAGGTCACGGGCGTGGAAATCTTTCATAATAAAGAAGGACGCTATACGGGACTGGATGTGGACGGCGTGTTTGTGGCTGTTGGATCGCTGCCCAATGCGCAGGGATTGTCGCATATAGCCGATGCAGACCAGAACGGCTACATTATAGCCGGCGAGGACTGTCAGACCAGTGCGCCCGGAATTTTCGCCGCTGGGGATATCCGCACGAAATCCCTGCGCCAGATCGTCACGGCTGCCGCAGATGGAGCCAACGCCGCCGCTTCCGCTGTGCGCTATCTGGAAGATTTCCACAAATAATGTCGACATATGTTGAAATATCCAATTTTCATCCCAAAAGTTATCCACATTTGGCAAAACCGCAAACCCTATGAAATGGACTTATACACCAAGTTATCCACATTGTCCACATTTATCCATGAAAAATTAGATGAAGCGTTTTGTGGAGATGTGATAAAATGTGGGTAATTCTGCAAGGGAGAAGGTGTAAAACTATGGAAAAGGGACGCCATCCTTTTTTCCGGCGCGCCCCTTTTCGGTCGATTCTTTTATGCAGTTCTTTTAGAAATCCATCATCTTAAAATTCAGATAATTCCCAATTCGTTATTTCCATTTTATTGAGTAAGTTCCTGATGTGTTTTTCTTGTCTCGGTACACTTTTATGTAATAGGTTCCTTTGGGCAGGGTGAATTTGTGCCAGTCCGCTTTTTTCGGAAACGGCTTTGAAGCTGTATTTTATTTAATCTTGCCAGAGCTTTTGGTCGTTTTGCTCCAGGCGCCCGGGATGGTCAGGCCGCTTTTGACGCTGTATGCCTGCACCTGGATGTAGACGGTTTTTTTGGAGGAAAGTTTTTTGATGGTTGCGGAAACTGTGCCGCCTTTTGGAACTTTCAGCGTCTTAGAGCCGGCCATATTGCTTTTGTAAGCGTATCGAATGATATATCCGGAGGCGTCCGGGACTTTTTTCCAGGTGACTTTTAAGGTTCCCTTTGTCTTGGCTGGAGAAGCTTTTACGCTTTTTACGGCGGCGGGTTTTGCGTAAACGGTCACATTTACCTGCGCGGAGGCGGCCTTGTAGGAGGCGTTGCCGGCGGCTTTGACTGTGATGATGGCCGTGCCTTTGGATTTCGGCGTAACGAAGCCTTTATTGTTTACGCTTGCCACGCCGGGCCGGTTAATACTGTAAGTCACATTGCCTTTTGCGTCTGTCACTTTCAAGGCCTGCCCTTTGCCGCCTGTGTATAAGTACAGGGATTTGGGGCTGACTTTCAGGGACTGGGAGAGTTTTTCGCCTCTTTGGGGGTGGAATGTGAAAGCGTCTCCGGTGAGCCTGCTGTTCCTTCCTTTGACATCGTTTGCGCTTTTCATGTTGTTCCCATGGCAGTCCAGGTCGGACAGGCGGGGGCATCCGCTTACGTCCAGGCTGGTCAGCTGGTTGTTTTGGCAGACCAGCAAATCCAGATAGGGGCAGCGGCTTACGTTCAGGCTGGTCAGCTGCCCGTCATTGGCAAATAATTGCGCCAGCTCCGTGCAGCTGCGCAGATCCAGACTGGTAAACGGATTGTAGCCGCAGGACAATATGACCAGGTTGGGGCAGCGGCTTACGTCCAGGCTGGCCAGGCGGTTGTCCGCGCAGTACAGATATTCCAGATAGGGGCAATGGGTCAGATCCAAGCTGGTCAGTTGGTTTTCGTAGCAAATCAGCCGCTGCAGGCCGGTGAAATATTCGATGCCCGCCAGATCCTGGATTCCCTGTTCGCTCACATCCAGAATGTCCACGCCTGCGCAGGCGGCTTGTGTGATGGGGGCGTTGGCGCTTAAGTTCAGCGTCTTTCTCACTGCGGCCTGGAATTTGGGGTCTGTGAAGGCGGCGGTTACGTCCGCAGAGCTTGCGGTGGCCCGCTGGATTTGAGTGGGATTTTCATTGGGGGCCGCGGCGCAGGCGGTGTGGGGGCCTGCGGCACTGAGGATGCAGATGCCCGCCAGGGCGATGGAAAGTTTTTGCTTCCATGATTTTTTTGACATTGCAGTTCTCCTTTTTTATCGGATATATTTATTGATATTTTTGGCGGTGGTTTTGTGCATTTTCAGTTTTGTGTAGTGCTTGTTCCAGTCCCGCTTCTTTTTCCAATAAGCTTTTTTGGTAATTTTCTTATTCCCATAAGAATAGCTGAAAATCTGTTTTCCGTTGACGACGCGTTTCTCGATCATGGACAGATAGACGGTTTTTAGTTTCCCTGATTTGTCCATGGTCAGGTACCAGTCCTCGACGCTGCCGGCGCCGCCCCAGAGGCCGTGAATGCGCTTGGTCTTTGTGTTGTAGCGGTGGCCGAAAGCGGTGTAGTCCTGGCCGGCCTGCTGTACGCGGCCTTTTTGGTAAGTGTATATGAACAGCCTTTCCGGGTCGCTCTGGTAATCGTAGGAGACAACCAGCTCCTTTAAGCCGTCTTTATTGACGTCCATCATGCAGAATCTTGTGTAGTCGCTCTGGCGCATAAAGTTTCGGTAGGCTTTTGCGGCCTTTTTCTTCTGGCTGGCGGAGGCTTTTGCGGATGCTTCGACTGGAAAAATGCCGCCCAGAGGCTCTGGCATGAGGCTGGCGGTTAAAATGATAAGGGCCGTTAGGAACAGTAAAATTCTTTTCTTCAAAATCTTTTCCTCCTGAAATAGTTTTTGGGGCGCCGCTTCCTGCGCCGGGAGTTTGGCGGCTCGGGAAGCGGCGGTAATTATTTAATTTTACCCGTGCTCCGAACAGTTTTGCTCCAGGCGCCGGGGATGGTGAGGCCGCCTTTGACGCTAAGCGCCTGTACCTGGATATAGACAGTTTTTTTGGAGGACAGTTTCTTGATGGTTTTGGAAACTGTGCCGCCTTTCGGAACTTTGATTGTCTTAGAGCCGGCCATGTTGCTTTTGTAAGCGTAGCGGATGACATACCCGGAGGCGCCGGAGACTTTTTTCCAGGAAACTTTTAAGGTTCCTTTTGCTCTGGCCGGAGAGGCTTTTACGCTTTTGGGGGCAGCGGGTTTTGCGTAAACGGTTATATTTATCTTCAGGGCGGCTGCTTTGTATTCAGCGTTTCCAGAAGCGTTGACGGTAATGGTGGCTGTGCCCTGGGACAGAGGCGTTACGGCGCCTTTGGCGTTTATTTTTGCTATTTTAGGTTTGTCAATGCGGTAAGTCAGTTTGCCTTTGGCGTTGGATATTTTTACCGTCTGCGCTTTCCCGCCGACGTACATCTTAAGTTCTTTCGGGCTGGCCTTCAGGGTTTGGGCTTTTTGATCCTGCGGAACATTTTGGGGGCTATACCTGAAATTATTTCCCGTGAGTTTTGGGTTTCTTCCTGTGACATGATTTATACTTTTTATGTTATTGTAGAAACAGACTAAAAAATCCAAATGGGCGCATTTGCTTACATCTAATTTAGTCAGCTGGTTTTCCTGGCAGGTTAAAAATTCCAGGGCCGGACAGTTTCCCACGTCCAGGCTGGCGATCTGATTGTTGTCGCATTCCAGTTTTTTCAATGCCGGATTGTTTGTCACATTTAGTTCTGTAAGCTGATTGCTTCTACACAACAGTTCTGCCAGAGCCGGGCAGTTATCCACGTTCACGCTGGTGAGCTGATTTGCGCTGCAGTGCAGATATTCCAGGGCGGTGCAGTTGTCCAGATTTAATTCCGTAAGTCCAATTCCAGAACAGGATAAACTTTTCAGAGCCGGGCATTTATCTACGTTTAGACGGGGCAGCGGATTGCTTCCGCATGACAGGTCCTCCAGCGCTGGGAAGTTGTCCACAGGCAGGCTGGTGAGCTGATTATCGTAGCAGTTCAGCTTTTTCAGATTCGTACATGAATCCATTTCCAGTTTTGTCAGGTTATTACTTTCGCAGACCAGTTCTTTCAAATCGGCGCATTTGTTTACGTCTAATTCTGTAAGCTGGTTTCCCGCGCACCATAATTCTGTCAGGGACGGCCAGCATCCTGTGTCCAGGCTGGTGAGCCGATTATTCTGGCAATTTAATATCGTCAGGCTTGGAAAGTTCGCCGCTTCCAATCGCTCAAGCTGATTATCATTGCAATGCAGCGCCGCCAGGAGCGGGCATCCATCCATGGCCAGGCCGGTGAGATGATTATACTCGCAATTCACGGTCGTCAGCGCCGGGCAATCTGACACATTCAGCGCTGTAAGCTGGTTATCAGAACAATATATCTCAGTTAAGGCCGGGCAGTTTTTTACTTCTAACCGGGTAAGCTGGTTAGTGTTGCACGCTAAATATGTCAGAGAGGGGAAATCCGTTATCTTTAAATCTGTAAGAAGGTTTTTGTCACACGATAAAGATTCCAGGGATGTAAAATTTTCGATGCCAGCAAGGTCTTTGATCCCCATATCCCATATGTTGAGGATGGTAGTCTCTGCGCAGGCGGATTTTGTAACCGGTTCGTTTGCGCCTAATCCCATCTGTTCCCGCACGGCCGCTAAAAACGCAGGGTCTTTGAAGGATGCCGTAACGTCTTCGGACGCTGCTTGTGCCTGGTCGGTTTCCGCTGTAAATTCTTCTGTGGCGGGTTCTTCCTGGAGGCTGTTTTCCTGGTTTTCGCTGTTTGTGGCTTCACAGGCGGTATTCGCATCCATGGCAAAAATCGTGTGGATGCCTGTGGCACCGGCCAGCGTTATGCTGGCCGTGGCGATGAATAATAGTTTTTTCTTCCATGTTTTTTTGATCATTTTTTTGTTTCCTTTATTTTAGTTTATTTGCGATTTGCAGGCAATTAAATAACTGTCGTAATCCAATGTGCTTTGATAACGGGCCATGCGGGCGTTCAGCGCTTCGGGACTTGCATTCGGATCTGTCATGGTCGAAGCCACATATCCGCCTGCTTTTTTCAGACAGAGCAGGTATGTGCGCATGAGAAGATCGTAATCTTTTCTCAGGTTTTCGTCGCAGACGCCTTTTTGCGCGGCGGCTGTCAGTTCCTGCCGGACAGTCTGTATCTCATTGCGAAGGACCCTTGCGTTTCCGATGGAAAGCCATGCATTGTTGTAGCTGTCTATGGTGGGACAGTCCATCATGGTTCCGATTAATTTGTAAATCATAGTGGCTGCGTAAATATAGTGGCTGGTGGTATATCCCTTATGCTTAAACATATCTGAAAATACTTCTTTTTGGAATTCTTTTACACATTTGTTTAAAGCTTTATCCGTAATAAAATCCAGGATCAGGACGGTCAGCGGCTGATTCAGATAATCCCGAAGCTGTGCGATTCCATTATACAGGCCGCTGTCTTTTGGCAGACGATAATACAGACGATTCAGGGAATCGTTGCCAATTTTGACCAGCGTGATAAAGGTCATCAGGTAATCCGCCGCTTTGCTGCCTGCGTCCAGTCCATCAAATACAGCCGAGATATTATCCCATCTTTTTCCATCCCCTCCATCGATGAGCTTCAGCATATCATTGATCTCGCTTGCCTGCCGTCCGGCAAATAGTCCGTCCAGCCGCATGGCAAGCTGGTAACGGGTGTCCCCGTTGGTAAAGATCTGGTCGCCGAATTCTTTAAATGTCTCTATAACCGAATAGATTTCCTGAAAGGCTGGGTCTTGAATGGGTGCGAGTTCGGCCTCTTCCATCAGGAGCTCCAGCGCAAGCGCACGGTTCATTTTCTGTTCGGCCCGGGTGGGGGTATCTTTACTGTCTGTGAGCAGCATCGACAGATAATATCCCGGTCCGTTGATCATCTCGGACTTTAGCGCTGCCGCGACCTCCTCGGCTTCCGTATGGCTGGCCATGATATGCAGCATTTCCCCTTCCAGATTGCCGGTGATCTTGTCGTATCCTTCGTTGGTCAGATAGCCCGGATATGTGTAGAACAGGCTTTCGTCAGTAATATCGTTGAAGCTGTAGGAGCCGCTTGCTCCGCCGGCGTTGCAGCATAAAGTCGTCCCATTGAGCGCGTCGTTTCCGGCGCCGATGCGGATCCCGTTCCACCGCACCCGGGGTCCGGCAAAATAAACCTTTCGGACGTTGCCGCAGTTTTTAAACGCATTGTCGCCCACGTTGGCAAGGAAGCTGTGGATGATGAAATTCCGGACATTGCCGCAGCCTTCAAATGCGCCGGTTCCAATGGACGTGAGTTTTTCCGGAAGGTAGAGGTCCCCTTCCAGGGCGCTGCATCCTTTCAGGCATCCGGCGGGAAGCGTTTTCAGTCCTTCCGGCAGCGAAATGCTCTTCAGGGAACTGCAGCCATAGAAAGCTTCTTCGCCGATGGAGGTTGTTTTACTGTTTAATTGCACCTCCGATAAGGAAGAGCAGTTTTTGAACGCGGCTTTTCCGATGGTGAGGACGGTGCCCTCCTGGATGGTTACTTTCTGCACTGGCAGATTTTCAAAAACGCTGTCTCCCAGCGCCGTTACCGCGAAGGTCTCCATGTTGAGGGTCAAAGTGTTGGGAATGGTCACTTTGGATGCGGAACCGTAATATTTCATCAATGTGAGCGTTCCATTATTCGACTGCTGGTAAGACCATTCGCTGGTCATTTGGAAACCGTTCACATAAATCGTAAAGGATTTTTTCAGAGCGGGATATACGCCGTCCTTGGTTTTTTCCGCCTGCACTGTCACCGTAATGTTTCCCCGTCCCCGCGCCGTCATTTTGTCGCCGTTATGGAACCAGGCGGAGGTATTTCCGGAATTCGTAACCGAACATACATATTTTGCGCCGCCCTTGACAGACACGCCAATGGACTTCTCTGAGATCTCCTTGCCAAGCATGTAGGTTTTGGTCGTCTTGTTATAGTTCAGCAATTTGGAAGTCAGCGTAATGCTCTGCGTGCCCTGCAGAACCACGGTTACCTTTTTGGTCGCCGCTTTATAATATTTTGTCTCTGCGGCTTTGATGGTGATGGTCGCCGCGCCGGGGCTCATAAGCTTGAGTTTGCTGGAATTTTTATTCAAAACCCGGATCTGATTATTTTTGTTGCTTGCGTAGGTTAGCTTCGCGCCGCCTTTGACGGATACTTTTAAGGTTATGGTCCTGCCTTTGTCTGACGTTTTGTAAGTGGCGTTTTTGGCGGTGATGGTCTGCGTCGCTTTGGAAATCGTAAAGTAGACGGTTCTGCTTTTGGATCTTGAAAAAACGCCTTTGCCCCGGACGGTGACTTTTCCTTTGCCCGGATTTTTATTGTTGGAGTAGGACAGCGTATAGTCTTTGCCGGATTTCAGGGTCATGCCCTGCCATTTCACCGTCACCGCGGGTTTCTGCGCTTTTCCGTTCCAGGTGCAGTTTTTTACTTTTATGCTCGCCTTGGTAAGGTCCGCTTTGATCCAGTGGGCGTAGAGGGTGTGGTTCTTTTGCGGTGATACGGCTGTAGCGCTGGTGACTTTTTTCCCGCCGGATCTGGCTGTGTACCATCCCTGGAAATAGTATCCGCTCCAGGAGGGTGTGGGAAGGGCGCCGTAGGTTTTTCCTTTCGTCACTTTTTTTGTGCGCTTGTTTGCGGCGAGGCTGGCCTTGGAGGAGTTCTTGTCAAAGGTGACTGTCAACGTCTGCGCTGCAGTGCCTTTTTGTGGATCGAATACAAAGACATTTCCCGTGAGCTGGGAGTTTCTTCCTGTGACGTTGGCCTCGCTTTTCATATAATTGTCTCGGCAGTCTATGTATCTTAATTTGGCGCACTTTGAAACATCTAGCTTTGTCAGTTTGTTGTTGCGGCAGAAAAGCTGATCCAGGTCGGGGCATTTTTCCAGATCCAGGCTGGAGATCTGGTTATGGCCGCAGGACAAAGTCTGCAGCTTCGGGCAGCCGCTTAGGTTTAGGCTGGAAAGCTTGTTGTCTGTGCATTCCAGCAGTGTCAGGCTGGCGCATTCAATGTTTAACTTGGTGAGCTGGTTGAAGGCGCAGTTCACAGAGTTCAGCGCCGGGCAGGCGTCTATGTTCAAACTGGTAAGCAGGTTCGCGTTGCATATTAAAATTTGCAGTTCAGGACAGTTGTTTACATCCAGACTGGTGAGGTTGTTGCTGTGGCATGTTAATTGTTTTAGAGACGGAAAGTCGCCTGCATCTAATTTTTTAAGCCCATTGCCAGTGCAGTCCAGATATTCCAGTGCAGAGCAATTCTTTATATTCAATTCTTCAATGGGATTGTTGGAGCAGGCCAGCCATGTCAGGTTCTTGCAGTTATCTATTTTAAAGTCTTTGATCTGGTTGTTGTCGCAGTATATTTTTTTCAGTGCAGAGAAATTTTCTATTTCCAGCTTGTTTAGATTATTTTTGCTGCAAGATAGATTCTCCAGCGCCGGGCATTTGTCTGTAGGCAGTTCCTTAAGTTTGTTGTTATAGCAGTTCAATTCTGTTAAGGCCGGGCAATCCCCAAGCTGTATGTCGGTAAGACTATTGTCATTGCAGTTCAGCGTTTTTAGCGCCGGGCAGTCGCCTAATTTCAGTGTGGCAAGTTCGTTGCAGTTGAGGTACAGGTGATCCAACCCAGGGTGTTTTGTGAGTTCCAGGCTGGCAATCTTGTTGTTGCTGCAGTGCAAAGATTTTAATTTCGTGCATTTGTCCATATCCAGGGCAGTCAGCTGGTTTTTATCGCAATATAGGCTATCCAATTTTGGGCAGCGGCTTACGTCCAGACTGGTCAGCTGATTTTCTTCACAGTACAGATATAGCAAATCCGGACAATGGCTTACATCCAGGCTGGACAGCCGGTTATTTCTGCAGCTTAGTTCATCCAGCTCCAGGCAATGGCTCACGTCCAGGGCAGTCAGCAGATTGTTTTCGCAGTTTAAACCGAGCAGTTTTGGACAGCGGCTTACATCCAGACTGGTCAGCTGATTGTCATTGCAGTGCAGATTGGTCAGTTCCGGACAATTTTCCAGTTTCAGGCCGGTGAGTTGGTTGTTGCTGCAGTCCAATATCCACAGGTTTATGAAATGTTCGATGCCTGCAAGATTTTTGATCCCCTGATTGTCTATCGTTAAATAGCTGACATCTTCGCAGTCCGTTTTTGTGATGGGTTCGTCTTCTTCCAATCCCAGTTCGTCTCTTACAGCTGCCTGGAAATTCGGGTCTTTAAAGTCGGCTGTCACGTCTTCGGAAGCTGCAGCCGCCTGCGGCTCCAAAATATCTATGGCTTGGGGATTTTCTGGTTCATCTTCCTGTTCTATAATGTCTGCGGATTTTGTCTCCGGGTTCTCCGTTTCACCCATGTCGTTTGTAGAAATGATGGGTCCTTCTAAATCATCTGTTGCAGAATCCAGGCTGTTCCGGGAGATTTCCTCGCCGGAAGGCTGTGATTCTGTAAAATCCTCTTGGGGAAACTCTTCTGTTTCCTCATTGTCTGCAGATACGTCTTCCGGATTTTCCATTTCCTCCAGGACATTTGCCTGCACAGGCGCGTTCAATATTTCTTCCGCGGCAAATACAGCGCTGTTTTCGGACAGAAGCATGGTCGCGGCCAGCAGGATTGCCAATACTCGTTTTTTCATCCTTTTTCTTTCCTTTTTTAATAGGTAATTGCTAAGCAGGGCAATTACCTGTTTTATTTTAACATAAATTTCTATAATTATCGAATCTTACCTGTGCTCCGGACGGCCTTGCTCCAGGCGCCAGGGATGGTAAGTCCGCCTTTGACGCTGTAGGCCTGCATCTGCACGTACACGTATTTTTTGGAGGAAAGCTTCCCGATGGAAGCAGCGGCTGTGCTGGCTTTTGGAATTTTGAGCGTTTTGTAGCCAGACATGTTTTTGTTATAGGAGTAGCGAATGATGTAACCGGAAACGAGCGGGTCTTTTTTCCATGTGACCTGCAATGTATTTTTCGTCTTGGATGGAACGGCTTTTACGCTTTTTATGGCGGCCGGTCTGGGGTATACGGTTACATTTGCGGTTAAAAGTTTTTTGTTTTTGGCGTCTTTGACCGTGATGGAAGCGCTTCCCGGGGATAACGGCGTTACCTGGCCTTTGGCGTTTACTTTTGCCACGCGCGGATTGCTGATGTTGTAGGACAGCTTGCCCTTTACATTAGGCAGTTTCAGTTGCTGTATTTTGCCGCCCACGTATAGCTTCAGTGACTGTATCTTGGCTAGCGGGCCTGCGGCTTGGACGGTGATGTCTTTGTGCGCCGCGACGCGGTCGTTGTAGGTGGAGGTGGCGGTAATCCGGGCCGTGCCCGCTTTTTTGGCCGTTACTTTTCCGGTGGAATCTACGGCTGCCACAGCTTCGTTGCTGCTGGACCAGCGTACGGTCGTCCACCGGGAGGCGTTTCCCACATTCGCTTTTAGCTGCTGGGACTGACCCGCTTTCATTTGCGCGTTTCCTGTGACGCTGATGGAGGAGGGGCCTGTGCCCTGGAATTGGTAAATGGCAAAGCTCTGTGCGGCGGTGTTGTTTGCCGTGTATACCTGGATGTTGGTTCCGCCTGTCGTTCCGCCGCCTGCCACGTCCAGGCGAAGGTGCAGATTCAGCTTGGGCGCCAGCTCGTATGCATTGCCGGCGGCGTTTAAAAATACGTACCATTTCTGTGCGCCGTTGTCCGTCCCCCATTGGTTGTACAGGCCCACGTTGGTTCCCGATGCGGTTGCCGCGCCGGTTACGTCCACGGCCAGGCCATTGTACAGAGAGGTGATGATATAGGAGCCGTCCCCCTGCCGTTCAAAATGCCAGTGGAAATCCGCGGTTTCCACTTCGCGGGCGCTTAAAATTACGTTGTCGCCTTTGGCCTGAATCGGCCTCCAGATGTCGTTTCTTAAAACCACCGCGTTGAAGGAATCGCCCAGGTTCTGGTAGTCCGTGCGCACGGCGGGGGCGAAATCCGGTCGTATGTAGCAGGCCACGTTGTTGGTGTAGCGTTCATGGTAGGAGGCGTTCTGGCCGTCCAGGGTGTTTGTCTCGATGGTGGAAATCGTTCCGCTGGGATTGATGCGCCAGACGATGCCGATATGCCCATAGGGGTTGTTGGCGTATTCGGTATGCAGAGGCCACCAGCCCATTTTGGCGCCTGCGCCCCAGACTACGATATCGCCTGGCTGCGGATTTCCATAGACCCGCTGCCAGCCGCTGGGCAGATTGTTCCAGGTGTAATCCACCGCATTGCCGGAGGCGTGCCATCCCAGCAGGTAATCGTAGTAGGCGAGAATCAGATCCACGCACTGGCAGCCGTATACGCCGTCCACATCCTGCCACCAGCGTTCATTTCCCCTGGCGCAGGCCCAGTCTACGGCGTTTGCCTGGGTTTTTCCGTTGGTAGTGGCCCAAACGGGCGTCAGATTTAGGGCGACTGTGGCGGTCATGAGAAGCAGGGACATGATTAAGATCGTTAAATTTTGAAACAAAGTCTTTTTCTTACACATTTTTTCTTTCCTTTCCTCAGGGCGCTTGTTATTTTGCAGTGACGTTTTTTGTTTTAGAGCGGGCTACGCCGACCGAATGCGGGGCAAATATCACGCAAAGCGGGGCGTGTGGGTGACATGAATGAATTTCCAAACACGCTCTAATTTATCTCAAGATAATACCACTCCTCTTCACCGGTTTTTTTGTTGCGGCAGAATATATATACTTCTGTCAGGTTTTTACGCAGCAGTTTACCTTTCACGGTCACTTCCGATTTTCCTTTGCTGTTCACATAAGCTGTTTGCGCATCTTCTTTGCCCTGAACAAACACATTTATTTTTTGCACCACCCAGTCTTTCTTAGTTTTGACCTGGATATATGAAGGTTTTTTGGCCAATTTCGTTTTGTGGTTTAGCCGGGAATTGAATTTAGACGCAAAATCTTTTCCCGTCCCGCCTAATTTCAGGCTTTTAAGGCCATTGGTAAATTTTTTTACAACATAGTTGATTTTGTATGTTTTGCCGTTGTAGAGAAAAGATACGGTCGCCTTGCCGGGCTTTTTCGGAAGCATCTGGAGAATGACGGCTTTCTTTCCGTTCGCTTTTTCATTGTAGACGGCTTCTGCATTTTCAAAGCCCTCGAAAGCTCCTAATCCAATCTGCAATACTTTCGGATTACTGGATTTTACGTTTTTAATTTTCTTAGCGGAAATATTCTTTTTTAATGGGAAAAGAACCTCTTCCACCTCGTTGTCTATGATTGGATCTTTGGGTGACACATATAATGTCTGTGTTTTTGAATAATTCACGCCGGTTTTCAGCCAATTCGTGTCTTCTTTTGCTTCCACTTTTCCTACGCACACTGTTTCTAACAGCGCTGCGCATAGGAGCAGCATCACTAATTTTTGGAGGTTGCGTTTTTTTCTTACATTTTTTTTCATAGTCGTCTTTCTTCCTTTCTTTGTATATATTATATATTTTTTTTGTTACTTTTTTATTATACAATAAATGTCTTTATTTGTTAAGTAATTATGCATAAATTTCAGGGGTTGCTATAATTATAGTATTTAACCATGCCAAATATTTTGCAGTATCGAAGCATAGAAGCGGAGTGACCATTATGGAGACAAACCATCTTAGCTTAAAATTGCTGGAACTCAGGCAGAGTCACGATCTGACGCAGAAGCAGCTGTGTGAGGATTTGAACATCAGCCGCTCTAACTATTCTTACTTTGAATGCGGGAAGCGGGTTCCGGATGTCAGCACGCTTTTGCTGATTTCCCAATATTATAATATTTCCTTGGACGAGCTGGTGACAGGCGCGTCTTCGGAGGCGGATTACGCAAAGGACGCGTCGGCCAGCGAACAGGGGATTGCCCTCATCCGGCATTTGCGTTCCAAGCACATACCCATTGAAAAAGCCATGGAGCTGTCAAAGGCCGATTTTGATTTCCTGATGTCTTATAAAAAGCTGTCTGCGGAAAACAGGGCGGAATTGTCTTATTTAATAAATTATAAATTAAAAAGGCAGTCCGGCTGATTTTGAGGCTGTTTGTGGGAGTTCTTCAGGAGTCTTATTTATCTTAACACAGGAGGATTTCCCGGCCGGGCTGACTTTCCAGATTTTCCCGTTCAAAAAAACCGCCCCTTTCATCGGGCGGTTTTTTGTCGCTTTATGACTTTTAGCCGGGTAAATTCTTCCCGCTCTTTTTCTTCCAAGGCATTTCCAATGTCTTTGGCCAGGGCCTCGTATTTGGGTATGGTGATATTCTGCAGGGCGTTGGCCCTTTTCTGGGTTTTCTTGATGTTAGTGGCCAGGCGTATGGCGGCGTTTTCGATCATGGAAAGCTTGATAGACAGTTCTTTTACTTTCTCAAAGGCAGCCTTGGCTTCGTCCAGAGAGGAGCGGGTGCTGTAAAAGGCTGCGGTGGGGACGGGCGGGGATTCGTCGTATTCCACCAGAGGAATCTCCGTGCCCATCACGCTGCGCGCTTTGATCCGTATGGAATTTTCTACGGGAACTGTGTAGGAAATCTGCTCCACCAGCGCGATGCCCATTTCCATATTGGCTTTTTGCAGGGCCGAGTAGGCCTGGCGGAAGGTGGAGTCGATTCGGGACTGGATGTCCTTTGCCTGGCCGATCAGCTCCGTCATTTCCCGCAGCAGGATGTTCCGCTTTTTATCCATCAGTTCGTAGCCCTGTTTGGCCAGTGCCAGGGAATTTTTGGCCAGCATCAGATTTCCTTTGGTGGGGAAAGTATTTGGGTCCATGTAATCAGTTCACCTCGCTTGCAGGGGCGTCGTAATATTTTTCCAACAGCTTGGTATCGATACGGTCTAATTCTTCTCTGGGCAGCAGCTTAAGCAGCTTCCAGCCTTTTTCCAGGGTTTCGAGCACGTCCCGGTTTTCCGCCTCGCCCTGGCCTACGTATTCTTGCTCAAAGGCTTTTCCGAAGACCAGATACTGTTTATCCAGCGGGGAAAGCTCATCTTCGCCGATGACGGAGGCCAGCGCCCGGGCGTCGCCCACTTTTGCGTAGCAGGAGAAGAGCTGGTTGGCCAGATCCTGGTGGTCTTCGCGGGTGTAGCCTTCGCCGATGCCGTCCTTCATCAGGCGGGACAGAGAGGGCAGCACGTTGATGGGCGGGTAAATGCCCTGGCCGAACATGGTGCGGTCCAGCACGATCTGCCCTTCCGTAATGTAGCCGGTCAGGTCCGGGATGGGATGGGTGATGTCGTCGTTGGGCATGGTCAGTATGGGAATCTGGGTTACCGAGCCTTCCTGGCCCGCCACGATTCCGGCCCGCTCGTACAGGGTGGCCAGCTCGCTGTAGAGGTAGCCAGGGTATCCTTTACGGGAGGGAATCTCGCCCTTGGAGGAGGAAACTTCCCGCATGGCCTCGCAAAAGGACGTGATGTCCGTTAAGATGACCAGGATGTGCATGCCTTTTTCAAAAGCCAGATATTCGGCGGCCGTCAGCGCCATCCGGGGCGTGATGAGACGTTCCACCACCGGGTCGTTGGCCAGATTCAGATACATGACTACATGGTCGGACACGCCGCTTTCCTCGAAGGTGCGGCGGAAAAATTCCGCTACGTCGTATTTTACGCCCATGGCCGCGAAGACGATGGCGAACTCTTCCTGGCTGTTTTTTCCCAGGGAGGCCTGCTGCACAATCTGGGCCGCCAGCTTGTCGTGGGGAAGGCCGTTTCCGGAGAAAATGGGCAGCTTTTGTCCGCGGATTAAGGTCGTCAGGCCGTCGATGGCGGAGATGCCTGTATTGATGTAGTTTCGCGGATATTCCCGGGATACGGGGTTTAAGGGGAGGCCGTTTATGTTTACTTTCATCTCCGGATGGATGGCCCCCAGGCCGTCGATGGGCTGACCGATGCCGTTGAAGGTCCGCCCCAGGATTTCCGGGGAAAGCTCCGCTTCCATGGGATGGCCGGTCAGGCGCGTATGGGTGTTGCTTAAAGACATATTTTCCGTGCCCTCGAAGACCTGGATCACCGCCTTGTCTTCGTATATCTCAATAATCCGGCCGATTTTCCGGGCGCCGTCGTCCATGCGGAAATCCACGATTTCCTCGTAGGACGCGTTTTTGATTCCTTCCAATACTACAAGAGGGCCGTTGATTTCGCTTAAGCCTAAATATTCTATTGCCATAATCTGTCCCCTCCTTATCCGTTTTTGGCCAGAACATTGTCGTAGAATTCGTCCACCGCCTGGCGGTAGTCGTCGAATTTCTCCAGTTCGTTGTTGGCGATGTCGTATTTGATTGCGATTACTTTTTCAAAAATATTGTCTTCCTTCAGGACGGACATGGGCATTCCCTGGGCGATCAGGTCCTTGGACTTTTCGTTCAGATACAGGATGATCTCCATCATCTGGAATTGTTTTGCCATGGGAACGCAGGTGTCCTCCGCGTGGAAGGCGTTTTGCTGCAGGAACCCTAAGCGGATGACGCGGGCGATTTCCAGCACAAGCTTCTGGTCGTCCGGCAGCACGTCGCTTCCGATCAGCTTTACGATTTCCATCAGGGACGTCTCCTGGTTTAACAGGGCCACGATCTGCAGGCGGTCCGCCAGGAACCGGGGAGAAACGTTTTCTCGGAACCAGGGCGCCAGGTCCTCGGTGTATTCGCTGTAGCTGTTGTTCCAGTTGATGGCCGGGAAATGGCGGGAATAGGCCAGCGCTTTATCCAGGCCCCAGAAGCAGCGGACGAACCGCTTGGTGTTCTGGGTGACCGGCTCGGAAAAGTCCCCACCCTGGGGGGAAACCGCGCCGATGATGGACACGCTGCCTTCCGTGCCGTTTAAGTTCTGCACCTGTCCGGCCCGCTCGTAAAAGGCGGACAGCTTGGACGCCAGGTAAGCGGGGAAGCCTTCCTCCGCGGGCATTTCCTCCAGCCTTCCGGACAGCTCGCGCAAAGCCTCCGCCCAGCGGGACGTGGAGTCGGCCATGATGGCCACGTCGTAGCCCATATCCCGGTAATATTCCGCCAGGGTAATCCCTGTATAGATGGAAGCCTCACGGGCCGCCACGGGCATGTTAGACGTGTTGGCGATCAGCGTTGTGCGCTCCATCATCAGGTTCCCGGATTTGGGGTCGACGAGCTTGCTGAAATCCTCCAGCACTTCCGTCATCTCGTTCCCGCGCTCGCCGCAGCCGATGTAGATTACAATGTCCGCGTCGGACCATTTGGCGATCTGGTGCTGGGTCATGGTCTTGCCCGTTCCGAAACCGCCGGGGATGGCCGCGGTGCCGCCCTTGGCGATGGGAAATAAGGTGTCCAGGATACGCTGTCCGGTAATCAGCGGCACATGGGCCGGGTAACGGCTGGCGATGGGCCGGGGAACCCGGATGGGCCATTTCTGGGCCAGGCGGATCTCGTGCAGCTTGCCGTCATTATCCTGCAGGGTCAGAATCCGGTCGCTGACTGTATAGGAGCCGTTGGGAACCGGATCTTTAACCGTGCCGGAAAGTCCCGGCGGTATCATGGATTTGTGCACGATGGACTTGGTTTCCTGGGTTTCGGCGAATATGTCGCCTGGGTGGAGATAGTCCCCTTCCGACACGGTTAAGGTCACGTCCCAGAGCTTTTCTGTGTCCAGGGAGTTTACGTTCACCCCGCGGGAAATGTATTTTCCGGAGGCCTTGGCGATTTCCTCCAGAGGCCGCTGGATGCCGTCAAAAATATTATGGATGATTCCGGGCCCCAGCAGCACGGACACTGCGTCGCCGCTGGCAGTCACCGCGTCGCCGGGCTTTAACCCGGTGGTTTCCTCGTAAACCTGGATGGTGGTCCGCCCTTTGGTCAGGCCGATGACCTCGCCCACCAGGTTTTGTTCGCCCACATATACCATTTCTGACATCTTAAAATCCGTCTTGCCCTTCAGGTAAATAACGGGGCCGTTGATGCCGTAAATGCGCTCGGTTCTACTCATATGTCAGACCTCCGTCAAAGGTAAAATTCGATTTCTCATTGCGGTACGCTTCCAGAAAAGAACTGTCAATGAGAATGTTTTTATCCGGGATTTCCGCCTGGACGCCGCCCAGGAAAGAACGCTTTGCCACCTCAATGTTTACGCCGGTTTTTTCGGCGATGCGCGCTAACTTCCCGGAGTCCTCCTGGGATAAATAAAAGGTCACCGGATCTTTTTCGGCGAAATCAAGGGCTTCCTGGATTTTCCGCTTCAGATAATCTTCGTATGCGTCTGTGGTCCGGAATTCTTCCAGAAGGCCCAGGACTTCCTGGAAAATCTTGTCTTTGTACTGTTCGTGGCGCTTGCTGCCTTCCCGTTTGATTTCCAGCAGCTGGGAAGACAGGATTCGGTTCACTTCCCGAGATGCCTGATCGGTCTCTGACTTTAGGGTGAGGGCTATTTCCTGATCTTTTTCTTTTTTATGTTCTTCCAGCAGGCTGCCCAGCTCCTTTTTGTAGTCTTCCAAAAGCCGATCTGCATTGTCATGGGCCTCTTTTACGGCCGCATCGTAGAAATGCTGCAATTTTTCTTCCGTCGTCATGTGTATCACCTGCCTGTTATTATAATTTTAATCCAATGGCTTCATCCACGTAGGATGTGATGAAGTCCGGTTTGCGGCCGGTTCCGTGTCTGTCCGGAACCTCTATGATCAATGGCGTTTTGTAGTTTAGCTTTACGTTGTCAATGATGTCGGGAAATTCCCTGCCGAATTTCTCCATCAGCAGGATAATTCCGATTTCCTTGTCGGAAATGGCCCGCTCCAGGGCTTCCCTTAAATCGTCCCGGCCGTCCGCCATCACGCCTTCCACCCCCGCCAGCCGCATTCCCGTCAGGGTGTCCAGATTATCCGTGATTAAATAAATTTTCATAATTTTTATCCCAATCGGCCCAAGATCATGAATGAAATAATCAAACCGTACAGAGCGATACCTTCTGCAAGACCTACGAAAATCAAAGATTTACCCAATATGGACGAATCTTCGCTGATGGCGCCCAAAGCCGCGCTTGCCGCACTTGCCACGGCGATGCCGCCGCCGACGCAGGAAAGGCCCGTAGCCAGGGCCGCCGCCAGATAGCCAAGGCCCATGGACAATCCGGCTGCAGAGTCAGCGGCTGCGGACACGCGCGGCGCACAAACGAACATGGCCACCGCCGCCACCACGAATGTGCCGAAGAAGAAAAACGCGTTGCAGCCAATGGCCGTTTTATAACGTCCTCGGCTGCGCTCGCCGATTAAAAACGCTCCAAAAGGGATGATGATGCTCAGCATCAAAGCAGCTACCAGTGTGATTTGCGCAACAGTTGTCATAATAAAAAACCTCCTCTTAACTTCTTACAGATTCACTTTTTTAGCGAAGGGCTGAAAGGCCCTTCCCGTTCCCTTGTAGAAACGGCTGAACAGTTCATAATATTCCAGACGAAGAACCTGGATGCCCACGACCAGGCCCTCCAGTCCGATCACGAATAAATTGCCCAGGATCATGACCACAGGATTGGGCGATCCCTGCTGGGCGCCGGCCAGCATCAGCACCACTTCCATCATGGCCGCGTGGCTGACGGCGAACGCTCCAATACGGACGAAAGAGAGCGTATTGGAAAAATAGCTGAGCAGCACTTCAAATAATTCAAAGAAACCCTGGATGAAGAACATTCCCTTGCCTTCCGGGAACAGGTTTTTCTCCTTTTTCAGCAGTCCGGTTAAGGGCTCCTTTAAGAAAATCAAAAGCAGCGGCAGGATAAACATCACCGCCAGCACGGCGCCCGCCGGGAGGGCATGGCCGGTCATAAAAAGGACGATGACGGCCACGGCTGAACCGTAGAACACAAGGCCTGCCACGGCGTTGGCGTCGAACCATATATTTTCCGCGTCCCGCGTCCTGCAGGCGTTCAGAATCTGGAAAACCATGCAGGCCAGGATGATGAACATGCCGAAACCGATGGATACGACGAACACGGTGTTTAATTTCCCCACAAAGGGAACCGTCAGCATATGGCTCATGGGCCGCAGCCACAGGGCCGGAATTATGTCCTCGAATCCGAACAGGCTTCCAAACATAAATCCGAAAAATGTAGAGAAAATGCCCGCCGTCCCCACAATGCCTGCCAGATCCATTTTTTTAAAGTGGTACAGAAGGAATCCGCCGATGGTCAGGCAGAGCCCCTGGCCCACATCTCCGAACATGGCCCCGAAGATGAAAGCGTAGGTGACGGCCACCAGCCAGGTGGGATCCATCTCGCTGTAAGAGGGGAGCCCGTACATCTTCACATACATTTCAAAGGGCTTGAAAATCTTGGGGTTGGAAAGCTTCGTGGGCGGCTGCTGATGGTACAGGTTATGGTCCTGGTCCTCCATAATGCAGAACAGCTTTTCATCTCCCGACACGTCCCGGACAAAGGCCTTGGCGTCTTTTTCCGACATCCAGCCGCACAGCACGTAGAAAACATCCGCTTCCCCTTTGGTGCAGGCAGCCAGCTTGCGGATGTCAAACTGCTGGGAGAGGGAGTCCAGCTTTTCTTTGGCCCCCACAATGTCCTCCTGGTATTGCCGCAGGAGCTGGGAGCGCTGCCGCTGGTTTTCGCTGATCTTATCCTCCAGCGCTTCCCGACGCTTTACCAGCAGCCGGTAGGCGTCTTCCGCCGTCCCTTCATACTCATCCGGAATCCATAGCCGCTCAAAATGCATGGACGAATAGATAATGTCCGCCTTGTTCATTTTATCCTTCGGGAAAAAATAAACACCCCACACATACTGTTCGTCCGCATAGCACTGGTAGAACATGGTATCCGTGTCTTCGTAGATCAGTTTCTCAAATTTTTCGTAATAATGTTTCTCGATCCGGCCAAAATGCAGCTTAATGAACTCGAATTTCACCAGAGAGGTGATGTCGTAGTCCAGTCCGCGGAAAGGCTTAATCACCCGCATATGCTTCAGGATCAGATCGTTTTCCTTCTCCAGCTCTGTCCGTTCCTGGTCAAGCGCGGTGATCTTGGCGTCCACTGTTTTCACCAGATCCAGCGCATTTTCCAGGGAGAGAGCTTTCCCTTTTAACTTATCTGGATTTTCCAGCATGTCATAATAACTTTCAGCCAGATGAAGAGAATCCTTGTAAGGATTGATTTCAAAATAAGGAGTCAGCGACTGGGCGTTGGTCAGTTCCATCAAAGCGTTTTCCAGATGTATCTCATACTTGGAAAGGTACTCTTCCGTTACCCTGTCAATATCCGCTTTTGGCCCGGTAATACTTAAGAATTTCATTTTAACGATCACAATGCTACCTCCGGGTTGTTAATTATTGCGAATGTACCGCATGGTTTCCTCCGGCTCCACGCCATAACGTATACATTCTATTGCAGTAGTCAGACGATCCACCTCGTGCTCTTTGCGGTATAAGAATGCATAGATGGAAATCACAGAATACGGCGCTTTCCTCGCCTCCTTTTTCAAAGTGGCGCGCAGCAGGTAATTGTAAAATTCGTCCAATGTGGAGGAGGAAATATTGGGAAACCTTCTTCCGTAGTAGGTTTTGTCCAGGATAGAGTAGAAGTCCTCCATATTGGCCGCGCTCGCCAGCGCGTTTAAGTCCTCTTGCTTTAATTTATAGTGAACAGGAATGAGCATGGCGAAAATGTTGGCGGGGTTCATGTTGTAATATTGTTTCGCACGCTGAATCCACTGCAGATTAATCAGGTCAAATTTCCGACCGTAGGCTTTTGTAATGTTTTCCAGATCCGCGCCGGAAAAGAGCCGGTCTTTCATTTTCCAGATCTGCTCAAAATAATACACGTCCAGAACCATGCCGTAGTCAAAGGCCAGCGCCTTGTCTCTGCCCGCCACGCGGCAAAGCGGCGCGTAATATTCGGATGCGCTTACCACCTGGATCAGTTCGTCCATGGAGCTGCAGGTGACCATATGGTCGATGTCCAGCTTAGAGTGCCGGTGAAAAAATTCCGAATATACGGACAAATCTGTATAGACGGCGCTGGACTCTGTTAAATCTCGATTGTCAAATATATATCGTATACATTCTTTTATAAAAAAAATCTCATATCTCTTAAAATAAAGATTCATAAACCTGCGCTGCTTCGGATTGCAGAAATGATACAGCTTCGTGTAGTCCTGGAATACGGATTTCTTCAGGAGCTTTTCCGCCTCGCCCCGGTGAAGCTGCGTTTCATCCAGAGATTCCCAGCGCTCTTTGTACTCGTCCGTCTTCTTCAGGTAAGCCACCGCTTCCGACACCGTAGAAAGCTGCACAATTTCCCGAAACTGCGCTTCACTGACCAATTTAGCCGTCATGGCCCTGATTTTTGTGGATAGCCCGCTGTATGACAGCACCGCGCCCATTTCTCATCACTTCCTTTATGCATGAATAATTTTCTCATAAATCTCCCTGGCCAGCCGCTGATGATGCTCGGTATAGTATTTCTCCATATGGGAAAACTCATCCTTGGTCCGCTTTTTTAAATCGGCAAGCTGCGTTTCCTGCTTCTGCTTCAGCTGCTGGCGGATCTGGCGGATTTTCTCCTCCGCGTCCGCGTCCGCCTGCCGGTCGTACGCCTGGCATTGCTCCTGATGCTGCTGGGAAAGCTCCTTCTTTTTGCACTGGGCTTCCTCCATAATCTGGCCGGCCATTTTTTCAATTTCTGATAGCTTACTAATAATCTGTTCCATAATCCTTCATAGGGCCTCCTGCACATGATAAAAAATAGTATCGCTTCCTATTAAAATATTACCTGTATTATAATACACCTTTTTTTTAAAAAATCCAGAGGAAAATTAATTTTTTTTGCGGTTGCGTTTCTGAAGGGTTTATATTATACTGATGTGGATTAAGGAATCGCTTTCAAAAAAGCGCGAAACTTTGCGGCCCGCAGGCCGGGCGGAAGGCTTCGGCGCGGGAGGGCGCGTCCGTTTGGGAGTGGAAAAATTATGCGTTTGCGAAACATACCGGAAGCGAAAAATATCGTGGAGAACAGCCCTTTTGTCATTCAGCAGCCCGACAGCCTGCGGGGGAACTGGGAGAATTTTTGGAAAAATGGCCATGCCGTGCATCTGGAAGTGGGCATGGGAAAAGGCAGATTTCTGATGGAGATGAGCCGGAGGCATCCGGAAAACAATTACCTGGGCATGGAGCTTTACGACAGCGTGCTGCTTCGCGCCATTCAGAGAAGGCAGGCGCTGGAGGAGCCTCTTTTTAACCTGTATTTTTTGTGCGCTGACGCCCGGACGCTGCCGGAGATTTTCGCGGAAAGGGAAGTCCAGAAAATTTATCTGAATTTCAGCGATCCCTGGCCCAAAGCGCGCCATGCCAAAAGACGGCTCACGTCCCGGCAGTTCCTGGCGCGGTACAGACAGATTCTGTCACCAGAGGGAACGGTGGAGTTTAAGACGGATAACCGCAGCCTGTTTGAATTTTCCCTGCAGGAAGTGAGGGAGGCCGGCTGGACCCTGGTGGCCCATACGTACGACCTGCACAGGGACGAAGCCATGAACAGGGGCAACGTGATGACCGAATACGAGGAGAAATTCTCGTCTATGGGAAACCCCATATATAAGCTGGTGGCCAAAATGCAGAGCCAAAAATCCGTAATATTTCCCTGACTTCCTGCATATACTGAAAAAAACTCCTGTGAGGCGGCGTGGGAAAAAAGAATTGTAAACGAAGAAAGATTTGCTGTTTTTTCGGCCAGTGGTCGTATCGGCACAAAGGCTTCAATGACCGTATGCTTCAGATGAAAAAATCGCTGGACGAATTGTGCGAAATCCTGAAGAATTGCCCGGCCAAAAAAAAATAAATTTTTTCTTAAAAAACACTTGATTTTTCATGAATAATCTAATATAATATGTCTTGCATTCGACAAAATGAATGTTTATAAACGACTGCGCGATTAGCTCAGCTGGCAGAGCACCTGACTCTTAATCAGGGTGTCCAGGGTTCGAACCCCTGATCGCGCACTGGAAAGCACTGTTTTTGGCGGGTTGAGGACGCTGGGGACGGTGTTTTTTTGTGCGTATTTCAGGTGTTTTTCCGTTTTTAAGCATTAGCTGGCCATGTATGTGACTGGCTATTTTGTTTTTATAAGAGAGATCTCTATACTGCATAGGCGTCAGATAAGCCCAGGGATGAATGGATCCGGCGGTGGTTATGCCAGTGTGCATAATCCCACAGCTTCAGTTCTTCCAGATCTGCAAATGTTTCGTTCCATATAAATTCTGTTTTTATGATCTTAAATGTGGCTTTCGCCGAGGCACTGTCATATGGACAGCCTTTATGGCTCAAAGACCCTTTTATTCCAAATGCTCCCAATAGTTTTTCGATCATCTGGTTCTCAAACTTATTCCCACGGTCTGTATGGAATATATGGATATCTGACAAGCCCCTTCCACACTCATGAAAGCCTGTTTTATCCATTTATCAAATAAGGAATGGGCAATATCATATTTGCGGCAGATATCGCACTTGTGTTTCTCAGCGGTGCGTCCTTAAAAAATGCTGCACTTGGCGGGCCAAAACGTAACAAAGAAATGGACGCAAAAGATGCCGTAGAGTTTGTGTTTGAGGCCGCCCGCTGATCTCGTGGGGCGAAGGTTCCGAGGCGGCTGGCGCATATTCAGCCAAACACAATTTTATACGATCTTACACACATGGAGTATCCTTTGCCGATTTTATCTCTTCCAAAGAAAACCAAAAAGTGTTATTCTATTCCTATATAACACGAACAAATATACAGGAGGAACATCCCAATGGAGAGAAAAAATATATGGACCGAATACGCGCCGCAGGAGTTAGAAAAATTGGAAGCCATCAACGCCGACTACCGAAATTGCCTGGACAAGGGCAAGACGGAACGGGAGTGCGTGCGTCTGGCCGTGGAGCGGATGAGGGCCCAAGGCTACCAGAACCTGGATGATTTAAAAAAGAGCCAGAAGGCGCTGAAGTCCGGCGACAAAGTTTACGCCGTGTGCATGGACAAAACGGTCGCCATGTTCCAGCTGGGGAAAAGGCCCTTGGAGGAAGGTATGAACATTCTGGGCGCCCACATCGACTCGCCGCGCATCGACGTGAAGCAGAATCCCCTCTACGAAGACGAGGGCATGGCCTACCTGGACACCCATTACTACGGCGGCATCAAGAAATACCAGTGGGTGACGCTGCCTTTGGCCATTCACGGGGTAGTGGCCATGAAAGACGGCGCAGTTCAGGAGATCTGCATCGGTGAAAAAGAAGACGACCCGGTTTTCGTCATCACCGATTTGCTCATCCACCTGGCAGGCCAGCAGATGGAGAAAAAGGCCAGCAAGGTCATCGAGGGGGAACAGCTGGATTTGCTCATCGGCAGCCGCCCCATCGATCAAGACGAATCCCTGGATGAAAAAGAGAAAAAGGCGGTGAAGGCCAACGTCCTGCGTTTGCTGAAGGAATACTATCATATGGAAGAAGAGGACTTCGTGTCGGCAGAGTTGGAAATCGTTCCGGCCGGAAAAGCGCGGGAATGCGGCCTGGACCGCAGTATGATTCTGGCCTACGGGCAGGATGACCGGGTCTGCGCCTTCACGTCCCTGTTCGCCATGCTGGACGTGGAAGCTCCGGAGCGGACCGCCTGCTGCCTTTTAGTGGACAAGGAAGAAATCGGCAGCGTAGGCGCCACCGGCATGCAGTCCCGTTTCTTTGAAAACACAGTGGCGGAGCTCATAGCCCTTACCGACGGCGAATCCGAGCTGAAAGTAAGGCGCGCGCTGCAAAACTCCAGTATGCTTTCCTCCGACGTGAGCGCCGCCTTCGACCCCCTTTACGCGGAAGCCTTTGAAAAAAGAAGCGCAGCGTTCTTTGGCAGCGGCCTGGTGTACAACAAGTTTACAGGCAGCCGGGGGAAAAGCGGCTCCAATGACGCCAGCGCGGAATATCTGGCCAGGATCCGCCGGGTAATGGACGAGGCGGGCGTGGCCTATCAGTTTGCGGAGCTGGGGAAAGTGGACATCGGCGGCGGCGGTACCATCGCCTACATCATGGGCAACTACGGCATGGAAGTCATCGACAGCGGCGTGGCGGTGCTGAACATGCACGCGCCCTGGGAAGCGTCCAGCAAAGCGGACGTGTACGAGGCGTACAAGGGCTACTGTGCCTTTTTGGAAAAAATGGATTGAGGACGGTTTTTGGGCTTTTCAAGCGGGAAATATCTGCTATAATAAACGATGTACGAGTATCATAAGCGTAACGCGGAGGTAAACATGGAGATACTGAACCTGACAGCCATACGGCTGAGTGAGAAAATCAGAGGGAAGGAACTGACAGCCGTAGAGGCGACAGAGGCTGTATTAAAACAGATTGCTTCCAACGAAAGCGCCTACCATTGCTATGTGACCGTGGAAGAGGAAAAAGCCATGGAACAGGCGAAGCAGGCGCAAAAGCGCATTGAATCAGGCGAGTTAGAGGGTCCGCTGGCGGGAGTGCCGGTGGCCATCAAAGACAATATATGCACCAAGGGAATCCGGACTACCTGCAGTTCCCGGATTCTGGAAAATTTTGTGCCCACGTACACAGCCACGGCGGCAGAGGCGCTAGAGCGGGCCGGGGCTGTGGTTCTTGGGAAAACAAATATGGATGAGTTCGCCATGGGCAGCACCACAGAGACTTCCTATTACGGAGTCACGAAAAATCCCTGGAACCCGGAGCATGTGCCTGGCGGCTCCTCCGGCGGCTCCTGTGCGGCGGTGGCCGCCCGGGAGTGCATCTGTGCCCTGGGTTCCGACACCGGCGGCTCCATCCGCCAGCCCAGCTCCTTTTGCGGTGTGACCGGCTTAAAGCCCACCTACGGCGCCGTATCCCGCTACGGCCTCATCGCCTACGGCTCTTCCTTGGATCAGATCGGCCCGGTGGCGAAAGACGTGGCGGACTGCGCGGCCATGCTGGAAATCCTGGCCGTCCATGATCCCAAAGACAGCACCAGCGTGAAAATGAAGGAAACGGATTTCACCGCGGCGCTGGAGGACGGTGTGGAGGGACTGCGCGTGGGCATTCCCCGGGACTATCTGGGAGAGGGGCTGGACCCACAGGTGCAGGAAGCGGTGGAGCAGGCGGCGAAAGAGCTGGAGAAACAGGGTGCCATTGTGGAAGAGTTTGACCTAAGCCTGGTGGAATACGCCATTCCGGCCTATTACGTCATCGCGTCTGCCGAAGCAAGCTCCAATCTGTCCCGGTTTGACGGCGTGAAATACGGCTACCGCACCGAAGAGTACAGCGGCCTCCACAATATGTACAAGAAAACCCGTTCCGAGGGCTTCGGCGAAGAAGTGAAGCGGCGCATTATGTTGGGCTCCTTTGTTCTAAGCTCCGGCTATTACGACGCCTATTACTTAAAAGCGCTGCGCACGAAGGCTCTCATCAAGCAGGCTTTTGACCGGGCCTTTGAAAAATACGACGTGATCTTAGGGCCCACCGCGCCGTCCACGGCTCCGAAGCTGGGGGAAAGCTTAAAAGATCCGCTGAAAATGTACCTGGGGGATATTTACACCGTATCCGTGAATCTGACCGGGCTTCCGGCCATGAGCGTGCCCTTCGGCACAGACAGCCAGAATCTGCCCATCGGCGTGCAGCTCATCGGAGACTCATTTCAAGAGAAAACCATCATTTGCGCCGGGCGCGCACTGGAGCGGATCAGACCGTGGCAGGCGCCAGCCGCACAGAAAGGGGGAGAATAAATGGCAAGAGAATACGAGACGGTCATCGGACTGGAAGTGCACGTGGAGCTGGCCACCAAGACGAAAATTTTCTGCGGCTGTTCCACCGAATTCGGAGGCGAGCCCAACACCCACACCTGCCCGGTGTGCACGGGTATGCCCGGCTCTCTCCCGGTGCTGAACAAACAGGTGGTGGAGTACGCCATGGCGGTGGGACTGGCCACCAACTGCCAGATTCACCAGAAATGCAAATTTGACCGGAAGAACTATTTCTACCCGGACAATCCCCAGAACTACCAGATTTCCCAGCTATACCTGCCCATCTGCCACGACGGCTGGGTGGAGATTGAGACGGAAGAAGGCGGGAAAAAAGTGGGCATCCACGAAATCCACATGGAAGAGGATGCGGGAAAATTAATCCATGACGAGTGGGAAGACTGCTCCCTGGTGGATTTCAACCGAAGCGGCGTGCCCCTGATTGAAATCGTGTCCGAGCCGGACATGCGCAGCGCACAGGAAGTCATCGCCTATCTGGACAAGCTGCGTCTGATTATCCAGTATCTGGGGGCTTCCGACTGCAAGCTGCAGGAAGGCTCCATGCGGGCGGACGTAAACCTGTCCGTGCGGGAAAAGGGAAGCGACGTCTACGGCACCCGTACGGAGATGAAGAACCTGAACTCTTTTAAAGCCATCGCCCGGGCCATTGAAGGCGAGAAAAACCGGCAGATTGACCTTTTGGAAGACGGCCATCCCGTGATCCAGGAAACCCGAAGATGGGACGACGCGAAAGAGGCGTCCTATCCTATGCGTTCCAAGGAAGATGCCCAGGACTACCGGTATTTCCCGGACCCGGACCTGGTCCCCATCGTCATCAGCGACGAATGGCTGGAGGAGATCCGAAGCCGTCAGCCGGAACTGCGCACGGAGAAATTAGAGCGTTACAAACAGGAATTTGACATCCCGCAGTACGACGCGGAGATCCTCACCGGCTCCAAGCGTCTGGCGGATCTTTTCGAGGCGACCACGGCCATCTGCCAGAAGCCAAAGAAGGTTTCAAACTGGCTGATGGGAGAAACCTTGCGGCTTTTGAAAGAGCACAACCAGGAGCCGGAGGATTTGTCCTTTTCACCGGAAAATCTGGCCAAGCTGATTGCGCTGACCGAAGCGGGAACCATCAACAATAAGGCGGCTAAAGAAGTGTTTGAACAGATTTTCACAGAAGATGCAGACCCGGAAGCTTATGTGGAAGAGCATGGCCTGAAATCCGTCAGCGATGAAGGGGAGCTGCGCCGCGTCATAGAAGAGATTGTGGCGGCGAATCCACAGTCTGTGACGGACTATAAGAGCGGCAAGAAAAAAGCCATCGGATTCTTGGTAGGACAGACCATGAAGGCCATGAAAGGCAAGGCGGATCCGGGGGCGGTGAATAAAATACTGCAAGAGATTCTACAGTAGGGGTCGCGGAGCGCGAACATCGCTGAGAAATCGCCCAAAAATTATCGGCGCATGCCAGGGTAATGAGGGCGATTTTTTGTCTAATTTAAGAAATTCCGTTGGAATTCCTTATAAAATAAAAAATCTATAGTCAGGCGGAGAAATCCTGTGCGGCGGGAGCTGTCTTTGCTTTATGTGCATGCGCTTGTGACGTTATTCAGGAAAAAACATGGTGGTATTGAAAAGATTATCGTATAATAGATTTAATAAAATTGAATCTTAAGCAAATTAGTTGGCTATTATCAGCTGTAAATAAGAAATTTCGCAAAAAACAGACATGTCTGAGTGTACAGATATGTCTGTTTTTGATTTCAGAGCCTTCACCTGATTGGTGAAAAATCTCCCGGCCTTTTCATATATTAATATAGAAGGACCAATGGGAGCATGGATAATTATGGAGAATCAAAAGACAGATAATCTGCTGAATCTGGCAGTGGACGCCACGCCGCGGGAAAGGGAAAAATCCCTGGAACTGGATGTGGGCTATGATCCGGAAAGCAGGATGTGGGATGTGATTGTGAAATACTCCGGGGATATAGCCTCCTTGGAAAGCGAGGGGATTACAGTGGTTCCGCTTTTGAATGAATACGCGGTGGTCACGGCGCCTCAAGATCGTCTGGATGCATTTATCAGCCAGCCGTTTATTGAATACGTGGAAAAACCGAAGAGGCTGTCTTTTGCCGTAAACCAGGCGAGGGCGGCCTCTTGCATTACCCAGGTGCAGATTTCGCCCTGGAATCTAAGCGGACGGGGTGTGTTGGTGGGAATTGTGGACTCAGGGATTGATTACCGTCATCCGGATTTTATCAATGACGATGGAACCACACGGATTCTCCGACTGTGGGACCAGAGCATTCCGGGAAGTCCGCCCCAGGGGTATGCGCTGGGCGCGGAATTTGGGCCCCGGGAGATCAACCAGGCGCTGGAGGCGCCCACCCGTCAGGAGGGTTACCAAATTGTGCCCAGCAGGGACGGCAGCGGGCACGGCACATCGGTGGCGGGAATTGCGGCCGGGAACGGCCGGGCTTCGGATGGGATTTACCATGGCGTGGCGCCGGACAGTCCGCTTCTTGTGGTGAAACTGGGCAACCCGAAGAAAGATTCCTTTCCCAGAACCACCGAGCTGATTCAGGGGGTAGACTATGTGATCCGCCAAGCCATCGCCCTGGGCATGCCGCTGTCGCTGAACTTAAGTTTCGGAAATAATTACGGCTCCCATCGGGGGGACACGCTGCTGGAAACATATCTCTCCAGTGTGGCGAATCTGGGAAGAAGCTGCATTTGCGTGGGCATGGGGAATAATGGGGCGGATGGGCTGCACACATCCGGGCGGATGCAGATGGGACGCACGGAAAATGTGGAAGTGTCCGTGGGGGATTACGAGGCGTCCCTGAATATCCAGCTTTGGAAAAATTATGCCGACCAGGCGGATATCTATCTGACGCATCCTGGCGGCAGCACGGTGGGTCCTTTGTATGAGGAGCTGGGTCCGCAGCGGTATCAGCTGGGAGGGACGCATCTTTTGATTTATTATGGAAAACCGTCCCCCTACAGCGCTTCCCAGGAGATTTATTTTGATTTCATTCCCCAGGAGAATTACGTGGACAGAGGGATTTGGACGATTACGCTAAGTCCTCGGAAGGTCGTGGATGGGTGGTTTGATTTGTGGCTGCCGGGGGGAGGCGTGCTCAATGAAGGAACCCGGTTTTATTTTCAGACGCCGGACGCTACGCTGACGATTCCGGCGGCGGCCTCCAGGGTCATAAGCGTGGGCGCCTATAATTCCAGGCTTCTGTCGTATGCGGAATTTTCCGGCAGAGGTTTTTCGCAAGCGACGGGCGGCGCCAAACCGGACCTGGTGGCGCCGGGGGTGAATATCCACACAGCCCAGGCGGGCGGCGGATATACAACGGTAACCGGAACGTCTTTTGCCACGCCTTTTGTCACGGGGGCGGCGGCTCTCATGATGGAGTGGGGGGAACGTGTTATTATATTGCCAAGTTAGCAAGAACCCAGTAAAAACAGAGGGTTCCGCTGATTTAGTCCTACGAAAAAATGCCGTTTGGCAGGAAGATTTAGCGATAGGACGGGCCTGTTTTATTAAAAAATCTATCGGGAAATAGCTGTTTGCATTCACGTAACACGAGGCGGATCGTGGAGGGCAAAGCTAGTTTCCTATGAAAAAATACTCTATATAGGACTGAATTGGCTTTATGCTGAATCACAAAATGTGTGATTTGTACCAGCCGATGCAGTCCTATTCTTTTGCCCGGAGAATAGGAAGCATAGGCGGAAGCGGCAAGCCGAATTGTCCTATATTCAGTTTAGACGTTCAGGGAGGGAATGTCAATGATGCGCCTCAGTAATCAGAAAGCAAATTCGGGTTGCCAGTTAGCCGCATTTTGGATAACTGGCAGCACGAATCCACAAGGGTTTGGGAGTGTAGCTCCCAAGTATTTCAA
>CAYOWU010000019.1:0-48999 GCA_964407765.1 uncultured Lachnospiraceae bacterium | reverse complement strand
GACGTCGCTGCACGGAACAGTTACGGTCGAACAGATGCACCACATTTCCGTAGTTATCGCCCAGCACCTGCACTTCAATGTGCTTCGGCCCTCTTAAATATTTCTCTATGAAAAGCTTGTCATCACCGAAGGCCTTTTTGGACTCATTCTTGGCTTCCTCAAATTCTTTTTCCAAATCCTCCACGCAGTTGACGATACGCATACCGCGGCCGCCGCCGCCGTTGGAAGCTTTCAGCATAATGGGGAATCCCACACTGTTGGCCACTTTCGTGGCGGTGTCAATGTCTTTGACGGAATAATCCACGCCAGGGATAATGGGAACCTTGGCTTCGATGGCCATTCTCTTGGAGGAAATCTTATCCCCCATGGCATTCATAATCTTGCTGGAAGGCCCGATAAACACAATGCCGTTTCGCTCGCACGCGTCCACAAAATCCGGGTTCTCCGACAGGAAGCCGTATCCTGGATGAATGGCGTCCACTTTGGCCGCCAGGGCAATCTTGATGATGGTGTCAATGTCCAGATAAGCGTCAATGGGTCCCTTCCGAGTGTCCAGCTGATAGGACTCGTCCGCTTTGGAACGAAACAGGGCATAGCGATCTTCTCTGGAATAAATGCTGACGGTGGTAATTCCCAGCTCAGTAAGCGCCCGGAACACGCGAATGGCAATCTCACCCCGATTCGCCACCAGAACCTTTTTGAAAGGTTTAATTTGTACCTGGTTGTTCATTCTTAATCTCCTTTTTCAATAACGATTTCTGCATATTGGACATTTTACCGATTATATGCAGTTATTCTATTATAAGTATATGAAAATATCACCAAAAAAGCAAGGTAAAATTTCACCCTTCCTGTTGCAGTTGGTTAAAATGGGAAAATAAATTAAATAAGGGCAAGAAATGTAGAAAGATGTAGAATTCTATGATGCAGTTGAATTGTTACTCCATCAGGCTATATTGTCTATATGGATTCTGATGTAGCAGAATATAATAGAATAATAGAAAAACAAGAACATGGTGAGGGATTTACACCATATGACAGACACTTTATTAGCGATTATATAGACAAAAGTCCTCTTGTTAGGGAATGGTTTATTGAGAATG
The DNA here is from genome assembly GCA_964407765.1 of uncultured Lachnospiraceae bacterium. GTDB lineage: Bacteria > Bacillota > Clostridia > Lachnospirales > Lachnospiraceae > MGBC164599. The sequence goes on along the minus strand of CAYOWU010000019.1, from coordinate 47,896 downwards.
GCTTAAAGTCCAAAGAAAAAAATTTAAAACGCATACAAAGTGCATATGAAAATCTAAATGATGAAGGACGAAAAGAAGCCGCCAAGCGTATCGAGGAATTAACTGAAATACCAAGATATACGGAACCAGCCCCAAAAAACTAGACGAAAGAATAAGGGGGGCGTTAAAACACCGACACCCTCACGCAGGTGTACGGTAAAACGCCACCCACCCAAACAACGCCATATTCAGGCCATATTATAGCTCAAACGGCTCTGGCCTAGGATTATCGACAATGGCGTTCTAATCAGTAAATAACCCGGTATGTCGCGTATCGCTACCCACCGTTGCCACAAGTGGCAAATACTTTCGCTCAAATATGTAGTGGTCACCTGACCACGGATATTTTGACCGGGGTAAAGGACAAATGTCCGTGAGCGTTTTTACTCGCCACTAAGGGCGAATGGATTTCCAACGCTTTTTATCGCAAGTTGTTGCGATGGTATGGGTCACACAGATGTGACCACCAAATGGTTGTCAATGCCGCACTGGCAGTACGGTGAAAATCCTTCACCGCCAGTATTCACCAATCTTGGCGAAAACCAGTAGAGCTGAAATATTGGCTCTATATGCCCCATACGGACGTTTTACCATGCAAGGCGATAATGCTCCATTGACAGTTATAGCCCCGAGAATACGGGGGTATGGGCTTGTACGCTGAAGGACAAATGCCCTTGAGTGAACCAGGGACAAATGTCCCCCCGTTAAGTCAGGGCCAAATGGGCCTCATCCGCACCATGACAACATAATATGCTTACCCAGGCAGCCGGGGGACGCGCTCCCACCCGTTCCGAGTCTTGCGGAAGGGGTGGTGTTTATGAGTACATACGAAGAATTTATGATTATTCTGACGACAGTCAACGTAATCATTGCTATTCTGACTTATCTGCATAAAAAATAGCCGTCCTGCTCTCTGGTAAAGGTCAGACGACTATTTTTATAGTTTAATGATATTACGCCGGGACGGGTGGTGCAGTCACCTTCCGGCTGTCTTGTTAAGCATATTATATGCTATTTATATTGATTTTTCAACCACAATTTTTCAATCAACAGTCTCACAAATTAATTACGGACACTCTATCCCTATGCCCGCCCGGCCAAGATGGAGGAATTATGCCAGCATATTACGATGAAAAGACCAAGACGTGGTTCTGTAAATTTTACTACACCGACTACACGGGAACAAAGAGGCAGAAAAAGAAACGCGGCTTCCCACTAAAACGTGAGGCCCAAGAATGGGAGCGGGCCTTCCTGGAGAAGCAGCAGGGAACCCCAGATATGATCTTCCAGGCCCTGTATGACATTTACATGGAAGATATGGCCAACAGACTTAGACAAAGCACAATGACAGGCATAGAACGCGTATCAAGGGTGCATATACTCCCTTATCTCAAGGATAAACCCGTGAACGCTATCACGCCAGCGGATGTGAGGATGTGGCAGAGCGAGATACTCAAAAAAGGCTACTCAGATGGGTATCTCTCCCGCATCCATGATGTGTTAAACGCCATCTTGAACTACGCCGTCAAATATTATGGCCTGCCGTCCAATCCATGCAGCAGAGCTGGGCGCATGGGTAAACGCACCCGCTCCATAGCATTCTGGACGCTTGACCAGTACAATAGCTTCATCCAGCACATAGCGGGGATACACGCCAAAACGGCGTTAGATCTGCTCTTTTATTCCGGGATGCGGTTGGGTGAGATGTTAGCCCTCACCCTTGGGGATTTTGACTTCGCGGCCAATACCATTAGTATCACTAAAACCTGGAATCGGAGCGCCCATACCGCAGGGTCGCCTAAGACAGCGAATAGCGTCAGACGCATCACAATGCCCGCTGCCGTTATGGAAGAGATACAGGCATATGCCGCAAAAATATACGGCATAACCCCGCCAGACCGGATATTCACTTTTAGCAGCAATCTGGTCAGATGGAACATCAAGCGCGGCTCCGAAAAGGCCGGGATACCCCGTATACGCATCCACGACTTGAGGCACAGCCACGTAAGCCTGTTAATTGAATTGGGCTTTTCCCCGCACCTGATTGCCGAACGCATCGGGGATACGGTTCAGATAGTCAACAACACTTACGGCCACCTCTACCCGAGCAAGCACGGGGAAGTAGCCGATAGGCTTAATCAATTAATAGTGCCAAAATAGTTCCAACGGGGCGATTCCATAGCGGAAAAGCCCCGTTTTATCGTACTTTTTGATTATTGGCAATGTTGAATTGTTACCGCCCCTAAAATGGTAATGGAAAGGGGGTGTTGCACATGGATAATTCATTACTTTCAATCCAATGGCATTATAGCATATGCAGCCTTGCTTTTCAATATGCAATCGTAAAATATTAAAACGAATTAGGTTGCATTTTACTTCCAGATAAAATATAATTATCCATGAGAGGATGATTATATTCATGAGCGAAAACTGCGTTAATTATCAGGCGGATGATGATACGCTATACAGACTGGCCGAATTGTTCAAGGTCTTCGGCGACCCCACACGGATAAGGATTCTGCACTGTTTGATCATGGAGGAGCTGTGCGTTCAGGACATTGCGGATAAGCTTTCCATGACCCAGAGCGCCATCTCCCATCAGCTGCGGGTCTTAAAGCAGATGGAACTGGTGCGGTTCCGGCGGGACGGCAAGACCATTTACTATTCCCTGGCCGACAACCATGTGAAGACCATCATGGCCCAGGGCCTGGAACATGTATGCGAATAAGAGCAGACGCGAATAAGGAAGGAACTCCATATTTTGCTGGCATTTCCTTCCTTATGATTACCGCCTGGCAAGCTCCTGGGTGATCTCCTCCCAGCTCACTTCTTTTTCCGCCATGAGAACCATTACGTGATAGAGAAAATCCGCGATCTCGTATTTGATTTCTTCCTTATCGGGGTTTTTGGCAGCAATGACGATTTCCGTACACTCTTCCCCCACCTTTTTCAATATCTTATCGATTCCCTTTTCAAAAAGATAGTTTGTGTAAGAGCCTTCCTTAGGATGCGCTTTCCGATCCAGAATCACGTCGTACACGTCCTGGAACACCCGCAGTGGATTTGTGTCGTCGTACTCCGTGCGAACCAGTTCCTGGAAAAAGCAGCTGTAGCTTCCCGTGTGGCAGGCCGCGCCCACCTGTGCCACTTTGGCCAGTATGGTATCGTTGTCGCAGTCCAGCGACATGGATTTCATGTACTGGAAATGCCCGGAAGTCATTCCTTTGACCCAGATTTCCCCGCGGCTGCGGCTCCAGTAGGTCATTTTGCCGGTCTGCAGCGTCTTATTGAAAGCTTCCTCATTCATATATGCCAGCATAAGAACCTCACCGGTCTGATAATCCTGCACTGCCACGGGAATCAACCCGTCACAATTCAGCTTGAAATCGCTCCAGGCAATCTTGCTCTTTAGAAGATTGACCGGAAGCCCCTGCTCCTGACACTCCCGCTTAAACTCCGCCAGAGATACGTCCTTGCGGCTCACAAAGCCACCGCTGATTCCGTTCACGCCCCGCTCCTCAAGACACGCCAGCGCATCGGATTTCCCATCGGATTCCATGTGGAAAATCAAAGGCACGGGCATCTTACATATTTCCTCCGGCGCAGATTTCACCAGGAGCGCGCCGTCTGCATATTTCTCAATACACTCCTGATGGGCCAGGAATTCTTCCGCTCTGGAAACGCACGCCAGAATCTTATCCTGCCCAAATCTGTTGGACGCTTCCTTTAGCATCTTCACATTGCTTTCCTTGGAAAAATTCAGCGCCACTCGATGGCACCCGGCGTACAGAAGCTTTTTCACATCTTCCAGACGTTTCACATTTCCCGCCGCCGTCACCGGAACCTGGGAAATCCGGCAGATTTCTTTAATTTTCCCGATGGCCTCCTCGTGCTCCTCGTCTGTGGAAGAAAGGTCGAACGCCAGCAGCTCATCCGCGCCGCCGTCGCTGTAAAATCCGGCCAGCTCCAGAGCGTCCCCTCCTTCAAACGGCTCCATGTTCTCCCAGCCCGTCACCGCCTGCCCCCGATACAGGTACAGACAGGGAATCATACTTTTGTAATCCATGTTTTTGCCCTCCTTATAGACTGCCCTTGGTGGACAGCACATCTGAAATCCGGGGATCGTACGTGAGCGCCTCGTCCAGCGCCTTGGCGAAGCTCTTGAAAATGCATTCCGCCATGTGGTGGTCGTTGTGCCCGGAAATCACTTTGATATGCAGATTCATAGCGCAGCTATAAGATACCGCGTAAAAAAATTCCCGCACCATCTGCGTGCTCATATCCCCGATTCGATCCGCGTGAAACGGTTCCCCGTCCATGACGAAATAGGGTCGGCCGGACAGGTCCACCGCGCATAGCACAAGCGCCTCGTCCATGGGGAGGATGCAGCTTCCGAAGCGTCGAATGCCCTTCTTGTCCCCCGCCGCTTCCCGTATGGCGTTTCCCAACACGATGCCCATATCCTCGATGGTGTGATGGTCGTCCACCTGGACATCCCCCTGAGCATACGCCCTCAGATCAAAAAAACCATGGCGGGCGAATCCATGCAGCATATGGTCAAAAAAACCAATCCCTGTATCAATGTCCGCCTGCCCTGTGCCGTCTAGGGAAATCTCCACCTGAATCTTCGTCTCCTTCGTGTCTCTGCATAGATTCGCTCTCCTGTCCATGCCTCTCCTCCTTTGTCTCTTCCATCCATTCCTTTCATTCAGAAACCGCAAAACGCCTATCTCGTGCAAGCTCGTGAAACGAAAAAAATTTTTTGCAATTTTCTACAAGTATAAACCAGGAAATTGCGCTGCGTTCATTTCATAGCCAGAGTTTGGGCAACATAGACAAAACGGCTTTGAACTCCGTTTTGTCTATGTCGCCCAAACTCGTGAGATAAAAATCGTTTCGCAATCTTCTATTCTACAAAACGGCGCGGATGTCCCGGATGATCTGACTGATCCGTTCGTTTTCCATCTTCATGCTCACCTGGTTGACCACCATCCGGGCCGAAAGCGGACAGATTTTCTCCAGCACATCCAGCCCATTCTCGCGCAGGGTGGCCCCCGTCTCCACAATGTCCACAATCACTTCCGACAGGCCCACAATGGGCGCCAGTTCAATGGAGCCGTTTAATTTGATAATCTCCACCGTCTGATGCCTCTTATTATAGAAATAATCCTTTGCAATATGGGGGTATTTGGTGGCCACCCGGATGAGCTGTCCGTGATTTAAAAGCTCCCCGGCCGACTTAGGCCCGCATACGCACATATTGCAATTACCAAACCCAAGATCTAAAACCTCGTACAGTTTGCGGCCTTCCTCCATAATGGTGTCTTTGCCAACAATGCCGATGTCCGCCGCGCCGTACTCCACGTATGTGGGCACGTCCGGCCCTTTGGACAGGAAAAACCGCAGTTTCCTCTCTTCGTTGACGAATATCAGCTTCCTGGAGTCCGTATCTTTCATCTCGTCGCACCGGATTCCGATTTTCTCAAACAATTCCAGAGCCGTCTTGGCCAGGCGCCCTTTTCCCAGGGCAAACGTCAAATATCTCATGGAAACATTCCTTTCCTCTGTAAGACCACGCGCTTTCCTTCCCGGCGCATGGCCACCGCCTGTTCTATAGCCTCTTTTTGGTTTTCCCGATCGTAGAAAATGATTTCCTCTTCCCCATCCAGGGGCGTCTCAATCCCCTGCCGGCTTAAAGCGTTCATCAAATGCTCCATCACCAGAGTGAACCCGATGGAAGGGCAGGATTTCCCAAAATACGCCAGCAGCTGGTTGTACCGTCCGCCTTTGATAATCGGCTGGCCTGTACCGTAAGTAAACGCCTGCATCAAAATGCCTGTGTAATACTTATATTTGCTGAGCATCCCCAGGTCGAAGGCGATGTACTGGCTGCAGCCGTACATCTCCAGAATCCGGTAAATCTCCTCCAAACGCTCGATGGAGGCCCGCGCTTTCTCATTGCCCGTCATGGACTTGGCTTTTCCCAAAATCTCCATTCCTCCGAATAAATGGGGCATCTGGGTAAAGACATTGGACAGTTCCTGGCTTAAATGCTGCTTTCGCACGCATTCCTCCACGCCGAAATGGTTCTTGCTGGAAATCAGTTCCCGCAGCTCCGCCACCGTTTCCGCAGGCATCTGCGCCTCCTCAAGCAAAGACTTGAAGAAATCCACCTGGCCCACGCTGACCTGGAAGTCCTTCAGCCCGGACGCCTTCAGCAGATCCACCGTCATGGCCAGAATCTCCCCGTCGCTGTCCACAGAGGCGTCCCCCATCATCTCCACGCCCATCTCCGTCACTTCCCTGGGACGGCCCTGGTAGCTGGCGCTGTTTAAAAATGTGTTGCCCTGATAGCAGAGCCGTATTGTCTTGTTCCGGTCCTCCTCCATAAAATACCGGGACGCCGCCCGCGCGATGGACGGCGTAAAATCCGGCCGCAGCGCCAGCGTATTGCCGTCCCCGTCAAAAAATTTATACAAATCCTTCGATGGAATCGTTCCGATCTCCCGGCTGAACACATCAAAAAATTCAAACGTAGGCGTTTCAATATCTTCGTACCCATAAGAAACGAACACTTTGTGCAGCGCTTTTTGCAGTGATTTCTTACGGGCGCATTCTTCTCCGTAAATATCCCGCACCCCTTCAGGTGTATGAATGACACGCTCCATAACTTTCTCCCTTTATCACGATAGAGTTTTCGACTCTTTATTATAGGCGATTCCCATTTGCCTGTCAATCCCGCAGATCCAGATCCTTTTGAAGGCCGTCCAGATAGGGAACCAGAACCGCCCCGCGGCCCTCCAGGTAAAATCCCGGCTCCAGCTCTTCCACAGTAAAGCTCTTCCTGCCGCCCTCTTCCATGCGCTCCCAAAACTTCAGAAGCTCCTCCAGCCGCAGGTAATACAGCCTGTCCCGCCGGCTGAAAAAAAGCAGCAGAAAAGACACGCCCCCCTGCCGCTCAAAGTCCCTCATAAACTGCAGCTGATGAGGGTGCACATTGGCCAGGGGAAACGTGTCCGCCGCACACTCTTTGGCATCGAAACAGACCGGAATGCCCTGCACGGCCCCAATATAATCCACTGTGCTCTTCTGCTCAAAATAGGCCAGCGTAATATGCCTGCGCTCCTTGTCGATGCGCACAGGCGTAATGGGCGTGGGGATTTTCTGAATCAGGGCCAGCCCTTTCTTGGCGTATTGCTCGTTGCTCCGGTTGATCCACTCTTCCAGCGCCGAGCCCCTAAGCCCTCTTGTTGTCCATGCGCCCATCCTGCCATCTCTCCTTTCGCCGCCCGCTTATCCCAGCTTCTTGATAGACGGAAAATAGCGGATCAGCGCTTTTCCCACAATCTGATCCTTGCGCACATACTGATTTTCCCAGAACCTGGAATCCTTGGAATAGTTCCGGTTGTCCCCTAACATAAAGTATGAGCCCTCCGGCACCGCATAAGGCCCGTAGTCCCCCAGAGGCTCTTCCGGACAAAAGCTGTCATCCAGAGGCTTTTCCTGGCCGTTGATATACACCTTCCCGTCCCGAATCTCCACCGTATCCCCGGGCAGCCCGATGATGCGCTTGATGAACAGCTCCTTCTGGGCCGGATCGTCCGGATATTTGAAAATCACGATGTCATACCGCTGGGGCTCCTCAAACTTATAGGCCAGACGGAATCCAAAAATCCGGTCATTGGTCATAATCGTCTGCTCCATCGACTCAGAGGGGATTTTCGCGTTGATTAACACCACGTTGTTTACCACAAAAACAACAACGATTACAAATATAATCATGCGGACGTATTCCATCGCCTCTTTTAAAGCCGCTTTCTTTCGCTCTTCTTTTTCCATGGCATAAATTCCTCCAGATGTTCTTTTTGTAAAAAATCCCGAAACGGCCCCGGCAGCTCTGCGTAAAACGTCTGCCGGGACATGCCTTTAAGCGCGCCGCCGCAGTCCGGCATTTCCAGCCGCCATGCGTGAAGCAGCTGATGGCGAATTCCCCACTGCCGCTCACAGACGCGCCCCCAGCGGGCGCCTCCGTATTTTACGTCGCCGACCAGCGAATGGCCAAGCCCCGCCAGGTGCGCCCGGATCTGATGGGTTTTCCCGGTGAGAAGCTCCACCTCCAGCAAAGTCAGCCGCCCGTTATCGCCCAGCGGCCGGTACGCCGTCTCGATATACGAAGCGCCGTCTTCCTCTTCGCCGCAAAGAGTCACCCGGTTGTCTTTTTCTGATTTTTTCAGATAGCCCTTCAGCCGCCCTGCCTCTTTTAATACGCCCTGTACCGGACAGACATAATATTTCCCCAGCTTTCTGTTTTTAAAAAGCTCTGCCAGCTGCTGCTGCGCCCGCACCGATTTCCCGGCGGCCACGATGCCGCTGGTGTTTCGGTCCAGCCGGTTGCAAAGCCCCGGCGAAAATCCGGGCGCGTCCGGGCCGAGGCCTTCGCCGCGCAGATAATCCCGCAGCCATTCTGTCAGAGAATAATCCTGGGGCGCGCTTTTTTGCGACAGCATACCCGCCGGTTTATTGATCAGCAGCGCCTGGCCGTCCTCGTAAATCACTTCCGGGCGCAGATTTACCTGCCTCTTTTGCCGTTTCTCCACCGCCGCTGCCGCCTGTGTGTTCGGCGAAAATTTCTTCAGCGTCTCCTCGCTTAAAAAAAGCCGGATCTCATCGCCTGGCTGCAGCTTTTCGCCGCCCGCCGCTTTTTTTCCGTTCAGCGTAATATTTTTTTTCCGGAGCATTTTGTACAGAAACCCTTTGGGCGCGCCAGCCAGAGTTTTCTGCAGATATTTGTCCAGACGCTGCCCCGCGTCCGTCTCGGAAACCGCAACTTGCCTCATAAGCCTTCCCCCTAAAGGGCGATCGCCAGTATCGTGCGCCGGATTTTCTGAATCTTCTCTGTCTGTGCAGGCACAGACGGCCCGCCGGATTTATTCATAGCGTCCAGCTTTCGCATAAACGCCTGGGGCTCCTCAAAAAGCCTCACCACGGCGGGGCATCCGCCTTTTTTAAGCGCGTCCTGGATATGCCCTTCTATGAAAATCCGATGCTCCTGCCTGTGGCTGCAAAAGCCCGCCACCGTCTCGCCGTCAATGGCCAGCGCGTCCACCAGCGCGTTTTTTTCGTAAGTGGTGAAATACAGGTCGTAGACCATGGCCAGCGGCCCGGCGCGGCCCTTTATGCGGTCGTAGCATTCTCTTTCCATGGATTTCCTGGGCAGCATCATCAGCCAGCCCACCAAAGCCTTGCAGGCGGGCAGGCATCCCAGAATCGTCACGAGAGTGAAAAGGTTTTTCCGGCCGCCCGTCTTTACATAACCCGTCACAAACAGGGCGGCCAAAAGCAGAAACATCCCCAGCGTCACAGCCGCCCTTTTCCTTTTCTCCCAGGAAAAATACCCGTATTCACCTTTTTTCTTTATTTTTTCCCTCACAATGAAACCTATCATTAGGCGATTACAAAACATCCCTTAACAGTTTCGTAATTACCTATCCTATAACTTTTCATAGCTGCCGTCCAGTGTCTGCAAATAAGACTCTATGTAATAATCCGCCAGCCTCCGCTTTTCCTCGTCTTGGCTCTGGCTGTAGTCGTCCCGGATGGCGCAGGTGCGCATGCCGGCGCTTTTTCCGGCCTGGATGCCCACTGGGATGTCTTCAAACACCATGCATTTTTCGGGCGGAACGCCCAGCCGCCTGGCCGCTTCCAGATATACGTCCGGCGCCGGTTTCGCCCGCTCCACCTCGCCGCAGGTGACGATCTCCGCGAAATACCGTTCCAGATCATGCCCTTTAAGGGCCGCCCGCGCCAGATCCGCGTGATTGCTGGTGGCGATTGCCGCCGGGATGTTCTTTTCCTCCAGATGCTGCAAAAATCCCCGAAGCCCCGGCTTCATGGGAACATGGTGCAGATACTGATCCAGCGCCGTTTCCATCCACTCCGCCACAATCTCCTCCACCGTGTCCGGCAGCTCGAAACGCCGCTTAAAATACCGGGCCGTTTCCATAAACTCCATGGATTCCAGCTCTTTATTTAAACCCTCCGGAAGGGGAATGCCCCGCCGTCCCAGAAAAGTCACGTCCACAGTCCGCCAAACGCCCATGGAATCCACAATGGTTCCGTCCAGGTCAAAAATAACGCCTTCGATGTTTTCTAACATATGCCCGCCCATCCTTTACGCCATAAATTCTTTTGTAATCGCCTGCGCCCGATAGCCTTCCGAAATAATATCCAGCTGCCGGTGAAAACGCTCCAGCTGCTGCAGATCCTTGCTCTCGTACACCCGGAAGAACTCATCTTGTATCTTCATCACTTCCCGCTGGTTGGAGAATTTATAGAGATTTTCAATATTATTCAAAATATCGGCCACCAGATTCGTCTGAAGCTGAGAGAAATTCTGCGCGTCCATAATCTCATGGCGCACCGAAGACATCTCCCGATCCAGCGACAATATGGCCGCCGCTGCCTTGCTTAGGCGCTCCCGCACATGGGCCGGCATGTTCCCCTTGTATTTGTACTGCAGGGAATGCTCAATAGTGGCCCAGAAGTTCATGGCCAGCGTCCGAATCTGGATCTCCATCTGGAGTCTCTTGGGGCCGTCTATAGTCTGCACTGTATAATAAATAATCAGATGATAGCTGCGGTAGCCGCTCTCTTTTACATTGGTCAGATAATTTTTCTCACTTTTAATCTCCATATCTGAACGGTTCTGGATCATGGCCGCCACCACGTCAATGTCTTCCTCAAACTGACAGATAATGCGGATTCCGGCAATGTCCTCCAGATCCTGCTCCAGTCGTTCCATGGGAATATTCTTACGCTGCATTTTTTCCAGGATGCTGGCGATGCTTTTCACGCGCCCGTTCACCTGCTCCATCGGCGAATAGACGCCCCTTTCTTTATGTTCTGTGATAATATGGTTAAACTTAACAATCAGCTCCCGGACTGCCAGTTCATATGGACTTAAGATATTCCTCCACAATTGTATTTCCATTATACCTCTCCTTAACAATCACCATACTATATATAGTATACCATAAATTCCCGGATTTTGCCTCCCCAAATGTTACGAATCCAAAAATCGCAAAACCCAGTAAGGATTCACGCTCAGTTCTTCATAGTTCCTGGTCCGCACATAAATTCCCAGGTGCAGATGGGTGGAAAATTTCCCGGCCGTTCCTTGCGGCCCGTACCCGGTATTTCCCATAAAGCCCAAAATCTGCCCGGCCTTCACTTCGTCCTGCGGCTGAAACTCTCTTCCGTAAGAATCCAGATGGGCATAGTAGAAATACCCGCCGCTGGGGCTTCGTATGCCAATCCGATAACCGCCCAGGGGAAGCCAGCCTACCTGCTCCACTTTTCCCCGGGTCATGCTCACCACCGGATATTCGCCCGGCGCGTCTTCCTGGCCAAACAGGTCACAGCCCTCGTGCCGCCTCGCGCCGTCGTCTCTGGGCGAAAGCCAGGAATCCTCATAGAAGCTTTCCGTCCCGGATACCGGGAAGCATTCCACATCCGCCCACACCGCCCGGTACGCGCGTCTGCCCTCCTTCCAGAGCCTGGCTTTATAACGCTTAAATAAGGGCGCGTCCGCATATGTCTTTTCCGGTGAAAAACGTCCCATAAGCATAGTCGCCGTCACTGTGTCCGCCAAAGCGCCGTCCAGAAAATCCGGATGAAGCTCCCGGATTTGGGCCAAAATCTCCTCATTCAGCCGCTGCGCGCGAAATGCGTCTCCTTCCAAATCCTCCAGCCGCACGCCGGATGTAGCGCTTCGGCCATACAATACGTCTTCTGCGTACAGACACAGCGCCGCCAGCGCAAAAAGCAGCCACAGTTTTAGAATCTGGCGTCGAAATTGTTTCATAACATCTCCCATACCAGATTATTGTATGCGCCCCTGCGGCAAAATAGAAGCCCAAATTGCGTCCCAAATTAATCCAGCCGCCGCAGCGTTTCCACCAGATATTCAAACACCCGCTTCGTGGAGGATATGGACAAACGCTCCTCGGGCGTGTGAATGTCTTTCATGTCCGGCCCGATGGACACGCAGTCCAACCCTGGAATCGCCTTATAGAACACGCCGCACTCCAGCCCCGCGTGGATTGCCATAATCTTCGGCTCTTCCTGATATTTTTCCTGGTAGACTTCCGCCATTGTCCGGCGCAGAGGCGAATCCTCCTTAAACTCCCAGGCCGGGTAGCCGCCGTCCGTCTTTGCCTCCCCGCCCAGAAATTCCGTCAAAAATCTAATTTTCTCCGCGATATAATCCATAGCCGGCTCCACGCTGCTGCGCACGCCGCTGGACGCGCAGAGGGCCTCTTTTTCCAAATACAGAATGCCCAAATTGGAGGAAGTCTCCACAAGATGTCTGCAGACGCCGCTGAATTTATGCACCCCGTCCGGAACCTGCATCAAAAAGAACAACAGCCGGCTTTTGCCCGACGCATCCAGCGCAGGAATCGTCTTCTCCCCGATGCCCATTTCCTCAAAAGTCACCTGGATTCCCGCATCGGAACCCGCGTATTCCCTGCGAATCTCTTCCTGCCATTTTTGACAAAAATCTATGAACGCTTCTTCCTTTCCCGCCTTCATGACTAGCTCCGCCTCGCACTTGGCCGGAATCACGTTGTCCTTGTCTCCGCCCCAAAGCCCGGCGATTTCATAGTCCAGGCTTTCATCCAGCGCGTAGAGAAGCCTCCCCATCAGAAGATGGGCGTTGGCCCTCTTTTTGTGAATATCCGAGCCGGAGTGGCCGCCTTTTAGCCCGTCGATGGTCAGGCGGGCGCGGATGCCCTGCGTCTGTACGTATTTCACCGGGATCTTCACCTGAACGCTTTTGCCCCCGGCGCAGCCGGCCCACAAAATCCCTTCCTCCTCGGAATCCAGATTGATCATCCGCCTGGCCTTTAAGCATCCGCAGTCCAGCCCCCTGGCTCCCAGAAGGCCGATCTCCTCATCCACCGTGAACACCGCCTCCAGCGGCGGATGCTCGTACTGGTCGCTTTCCAAAATGGCCAGCGCGTAAGCCAGCGCAATGCCGTCGTCGCCGCCCAGGGTCGTATCCCGAGCCGTGAGAAAATCCCCTTCCACCATAAGCTCCAGCGGATCTTTTCTGAAATCATGGGCGCTGCCCGGCCTTTTCTCCGCCACCATGTCCATATGCCCCTGCAGAATCACCGGCTGTGCGCCTTTAGTTCCGTCTTTGTAAATCACCACATTGTTCATGGCGTCCTGCACATAGGAAAGCCCATGGGCCACCGCAAAATCCACCAGATAATCGCTGATCTCTTTGGTATTGCCGGAGCCTCTGGGAATGCGGCTTATCTGTTCAAAATAATAAAATACTCTGGAGGGTTCCAGAGCCTGTATCGCTGTTTTATCTTCCACTTTTACATTTCCTCCTAAACTGATCTGTCTGCCCATACAGGCATCTCCGATTGCATGCCGCCTAATCGGCAGCGGCTCTTTTACAGTGCGCTTACGAAAATATTTTGACATAAATCATTTCTGATTGCAAGGCGCAATATATTAAATTATAGGCGGACGATCCAAAATCTGTAACAGTTCAGCCTCTGTGGCTTCACTGTCACAAAAATCTTTTGGATGAGGGAGGGACATTGTGTTTTCTAAAATCTGCAAAGCGAAAAACTTTTTATTTTTAGGCGTTGCGGCGCTGCTCATTTACATGTTCCTGGAACCGCAAAAAGCTCTGAGCGCGTCCCGGCGGGGGCTTCTGCTCTGGTTTCAGACCCTGCTGCCCACCCTGCTGCCCTTTATGATTTTGTCCAACCTGGTGATTCACTTAAAAGTCGCCGAAAAACTTCTGGCGCCTCTGGGGCCTTTTTTCCAGAAATTCTTAGGCCTGTCGCCGGCCGGAACCTACGGCTTTTTGTTAGGGCTGCTCTGCGGCTATCCCATGGGCGCGAAGCTCACCGCAGATTTATACAGGGAAAACCGAATCTCCCGACAGGAAGCCATGTACCTGCTCACATTCAGTAACAACCCCAGCCCCGTTTTTTTGTCCACTTATGTGCTGCTGCAGTGCCTTCGCATGCCTCAGTACACCATTGCCTCTTTTGCCATCCTCTATGCGGCCGACTACGCCGCCAGTCTGGTTTTCCGCATCCGATATGCCCGGCCACGTCCGCCCCAAAATGCCGTCCCGGAGGCAAAAAGAAAAGAGATACCTCCCCTTCCTCCTGCCGGAAAGCTGCTGGATATCTCTATCATGAACGCTTTTGAAACAATCACCCGCCTGGGGGGATTTATTATACTTTTCTCCGTCTTATCCTCCGCACTGGAAGGATTCCTTTTCTCCGTCGCCGGAAACGCTGCGCCCTGTCTGCTGGGAATGCTGGAAATCTCCACAGGGCTTCAAACCATCGCGGCCGCTTCCTGGCGTCCCGCCGCCAAATACGTCCTCTCTATGGGATTCACTTCCCTGGGAGGCCTGTGCATCCTGGCGCAGACCAACACGGTAATCGGGCAGGCCCGCCTCCCGCTGCGTCCTTACCTGGAAGGGAAGCTGTTAAGCGGCGCACTGACGCTTGTCTTTTGCTTACTCTTCCTCCAAATCATCCAGTTCGTCTAATTCGTCCAGATCGTCCTCTTCTTCCTTTTCCTCCTCTTCCAGGGCCGCGGAGGCGGTGGAAGCCGTCTCATAAGAACTGGTCATGGCCGCCGCCTGGGCCGTCTGGGGGGCCAGCTCCTTTCTATTCTGCGTCACCACATTAGCGCAGCTTTGCAGCGCATCCAGGAAAATCCCGTATTTTGCGCCGGCGTTCTCCAGCGTTTCCTGGATGACCGCCTCGATATTGGCCAGCATCTCATCGGTATAGGTGATGGCGCTTAAGCGGATGTCGTTGGCGTCCTGGGTTGCCTGGTCCAAAATGTCCTGGGCCTGCTTGTTGGAAGCGTTGATCGTCTCGTTGGACAGCGCGTAGGCTCTCTGCATCACCTCATGGTCGGTGACCATCTCCTGGGCGCGGGCCTGCGCCTGGGCCAGCATCTCGTTCGCCTTCGTCTGGGCGTCCTCCAATATGGCGTCTTTATTATTAATAATCTTCTGATAACGTTTGATTTCATCGGGAGTCTTCAGGCGTAATTCCCGCAGCAATTCCTCCAACTCTTCTTTATTGACCACAATTTTTGTCGTGGACAAAGGCTGGTATTTGCAACTGTCCACATACTCTTCAATTTCTTCGATAATCTGCTCAATTCTGCTGCTCATTGCACACTCTCCTTACTCGTCATTTAATTTTCGATGTATGGCATCCGCTACCAGTTTCGGCACAAACTTCGATATATCCCCATGCAGGGAAGCCACTTCCTTCACCGATGAGGAGCTTAAGTATGCATACTCCAGGCTTGTGGTAAGAAACATCGTATCCACATCGTGCGCCAGAATTCGGTTAATCTGGGCCATCTGCAGTTCATACTCAAAGTCGGTAATTGCGCGCAGCCCCCGTACAATCACGCCTGCGCCGCATTCCCGTGCCAGATCCACAGAAAATCCTTCAAATGCCTTAATCGTTACATTCGGAATGTCTTCTGTAACCTTTTCTAGTATATTAACACGTTCCTCCATAGAAAACAACGAAGTTTTTTTTGAATTATTCAAAACCCCCACCACCACTTTGTCAAAAGAGTTGGCCGCTCTGGTTATGATATCCAAATGTCCGTAGGTCACTGGGTCAAAACTTCCTGGGTACACGGCTGTCGACATCTTCATCCCCACTTTCTCTTGCAATCCAAACGTGCATGTTTGTTTTGTATCTTTTTATCTTCCGCACCTGAAAACCCAAATCCTGTACATAAGCAAAGGAAGTCTCCGAAGAGGCTTCCACAATCACGGTCCCGCTGCCGTCCAGCAGGGAAGAGTCCGCCAGAACTTCCAGCGCCCGTCTCTCCGCCTGACATTCATAAGGCGGGTCCATGAAAATATAGTCAAAAGCCGGCTCCCCTTCCAGCTCCCGGAGCGCTGCCAGAACATCCTTGCAAATCAGCCGTCCGTCCGCCGCCAATCGGGTAGACTCCAAATTCCTCTGTATGCATTTCGCCGCCGCCCGGTTGTTCTCCACAAACACGGCCAAAGAAGCGCCTCTGCTCAAGGCTTCTATGCCGATGGCTCCGCTGCCGCTGAACAAATCCAGGAATCTGCATCCCGCAAGACCTTGCTGCAGCATATTAAAGAGCGTCTCCTTGATCCGGTCCGTGGTGGGCCGAGTGTCCATCCCGGGCGGCGTCAGTAATTTCAGACTGCGCGCTCTGCCTGCGATCACCCTCATCTTAAATGCAGCCTCCAATCCAAATCACCCCGGGACAGCCCCAGAATGAGCATCTCCGCCGTGGCGATATTGGTCGCCACCGGAATGTTATACTGGTCGCAGCATCTGGAAATCACTTCCACGTCCGGCTCCTTCATATCCACCATTGCCGGATTGTAGAACATAATCACCAGATCCATGTCCCCCCGCTCGATCATTTCCATGAACTGCTTATCGCCGCCGATGCTGCCCGGCAGGAACTTATGTACATGAAGATTCGTCACTTCCTCTATTCTTCTGCCCGTGGTCCCGGTGGCGTATACTTCATGCTGGGCCAAAATATTTTTATACGCTATGCAAAAATCTTCAATCAGGACTTTTTTACTGTTATGGGCTATAATTCCTAAATTCATGCATTCACCTCTCGCGCTCCCTGCTAATTTTCTCCCATTATAACAAATAGATAAATAAAGTGCAATTATTTTTATATATTATATACAAATTTTATAAAAAAGAATCCCGCCTGGAGGGCTTTTTATCTTATGGGGAATTCCAACGGAATTTCCGATAAGATGAAAAAAGGGCGCTCCATACAAAGGGCGCCCTTTTCCAGCAACATTATGATAACTGTCCGTTTGTTCCGCCGGTTCCCATGGAACCGTTCTGACCTCCAGACATCTGTCTTTCCTGTGCTTCAATCATTTTTTTCACCATATAACCGCCAACGCTTCCGTTCTGCTTGGATGTCAGGTTGCCGTTGTAGCCATCGGAAAGCGGCACGCCAAGTTCATTTGCAACCTCAAACTTAAAACGATCTAAAGCGCCTTTTGCCTCCGGTACTGCTGCTGTGTTAGAAGAATTTCTTGACATTTGAATTGCCTCCTTAATCTCTGCTTTCGGTTACAATGGTAGTATGTGAAATATAAAAAAGAATACACTAGAAGTTTTTGTATGGTTTAACAGGATACGGCAAAATCAAAAAATTCTTTGTTTTCAGTGTCCGCCTACAGCCCGAAGCTTCCGGTAATGTCCCCGTTAATCACGTAGTAGGCCGCATTATCCTCCGGTTTGATATATACCTTCAACTCTTCTAATTCATCCTCCCCATTCTCCAAGTCTTTGGTCCACTGCGCCTTGATCTTATCCAGCACATCCTGGATGCAGATCTCGCTATCCGCGTATTGGATATATATTTCTGATTTCTTCACAACAGCGTCCTCCTTTCTCAAAACAGCGCATTTTACACAATTCCGCTCTGATTACAGAATACTACTTTTGTTTTAAAAAAACAAGGACTTTTCTCTACAAATTGACATGCATTTCTCTGTATTCAAAAAATCTTTCCATTTTTTCTTTTAGCCCGGCGTACGCGGCGCTTTCCAGATCCGGATCCTCCTCAAAAAGCTCCTGGACCGCCTGGGATGCCTGCTTTAAAATGCCGCTGTCCGCGTAAATATCGGCGATCCGGAAGTCCAAAAGGCCACTTTGGCGTATCCCGAACAAATCCCCCGGCCCACGAAGCTTTAAGTCCTCCGCCGCGATGTAAAATCCGTCGTTGGAATGGTTTAAAATCTCAAGCCTTTTTCGGATCTGCTCTTCCTGGCCGCCCTGGACAAAGATGCAATAGGACTGATGCTCGCCCCGGCCCACCCGGCCGCGAAGCTGGTGCAGCTGCGCAAGCCCGAAACGCTCGGCGTTTTCCACCATCATCACCGTGGCGTTGGGCACGTTTACGCCCACCTCGATTACAGTGGTGGAGACTAAAACGTCCAGCTCATGCTGGGCGAACGCTTCCATAATCTCTGTCTTTTCTTTTGCCTTCATTTTCCCGTGCAGGGGACTGACCCGGATGGAATCCGGCAGCGCCGCCCGGAGGCGCTTTGCGTAGTCCAGCACATTTTCCCCATCCATCCCTTCGCTTTCCTCGACCATAGGGCAGATGACATAAATTTGCCTTCCCTGGGAAATCTGCTTTTCCATGAAACGGTACGCTTTTGCCCTGTATTCGGTCCCCACCACGCAGTTTTTGATGGGAAGGCGGCTGGCAGGCAGCTCGTCCACCATAGAAATGTCCAGATCCCCGTAGACGATCATGGCCAGCGTCCGGGGAATGGGCGTGGCGCTCATGACCAGCACATGGGGATTGCCGCCCCGCAGGGACAGCGCCTCCCGCTGCTTCACCCCGAAGCGGTGCTGCTCGTCCGTAATCACAAGCCCCAGGCTGTGGTAGCGTGCCTTTTCCTGAATCAGCGCATGGGTTCCGATAATCAGGCTGGACGCCTTCGTCTCCATGCGGACATAGATTTCCCGCTTCTGCCTGGGCGTGTTGGAACCAGTGAGAAGCTCCACAGACAGATCCTCGATGCCCTGCTTCTTTAAAAGCTGCAAAAGCCCTTCGTAATGCTGCGCCGCCAGCACTTCCGTGGGAACCATCAGCGCCGCCTGGTAACCGTTTCGCGCGGTCATAATCATGGCCAGATAGGCTAAAATGGTCTTTCCGCTGCCCACATCCCCCTGAACCAGCCGGGACATCAGCGCGCCTCCCTGCAGATCCTGTTCGATCTCCTGCCAGACCCGCCGCTGGGCGCCAGTCAGCCGGTAAGGAAGGCTTTCGATGATTTCTTCTGTGTCCCAGACCGGCTTCATGGGATAGAGGTTCTCCGCCGTTTCCGTTCTCTCTTTTAGGCGGCGCACACCCAGAATGAACAGCAAAAATTCATCGAACGCCAACCTTTTTCGCGCCTGCATGTATTGTTGTGGATCTTTAGGAAAATGAATGGCTTTCAGCGCCTGGGCATATTCCAAAAGCTGAAACTTCTTTTGGATGCTTTCGGGCAGAAATTCCTCCTGCCATGCGCCCAGTTCCAGCGCCTGGCGCACCGCTTTCGCCACGGCCTGGTTGGTGAGGCCCTTGGTCAGGCCGTAGACCGGCTGCATATGGTGAAGCATTTTTTCGTATTCCGCCGGGGTGTAGATTTTCGGCTGCTCCATCTCCCAGAGGCTCCCCTTTCGGGAAACCTTTCCGCGAAACACGTACTGCTGGCCCGGCTTTAGCGCGCTACGCAAAAAAGGCATCTGAAACCAGATAAGCGAGAGCCTCTGGCCCCCGCTTATGACGCTGGTCGTAACGACTGTGGAATTTCTGGTCTTTTTCACAGAGACGGGCGCCTGAATCCGGGCGCAGACCGCCTGCGTCTCCTTTTCCTTCCACCGCTCCATGCCCTGCGGCTTTCGGAAAATATCGTACGTCCTGGGATAGTAGGTCAGCAGGTCTCCCAGATCGCGCACGCCAAGCTTCTGAAAAAGTTTCTCGGTTTTTTCGCCGATTCCCTTTAACTCTCTTATGGATCGTCTCATGTTTTTTATTTACTCCACAGACAAAATGTAATAATAAATGGGCTGTCCGCCGTAATTCAGCTCCACATCGCAGTCGGGGAACTTCTCCTCAATGGCCGCCGCCAGTTCCTGCGCTTTGCCTTCTTCTACCTGTTCCCCATAATAAACGCTGATCAGCTCCGAATCTTCGTCCACAAGGGCTTCCACGGATTCCAGCGCCGCCTGCTCAATATCCTGCCCCACGGCCAGCAGGCCCTCGTCTCCCAGGCCGATGATGTCGTCCTGATGGATTTCCTTATGGTCAATCTTGGTGTCCCGCACCGCGTAGGTGATAAGCCCGGTCTTCACCAGCTCCATCTGCTCCATCATAATGCGGGTATTCTCTTCCACGCTGTTTTCCGGCACATAGTTGAATACGGCGGTGATGCCCTGGGGGATGGTTTTGGTGGGAATGACCACGATCCGCTTATCCTGCGTCATCTCCTGCGCCTGGTTGGCCGCCAGAATGATGTTCTTATTATTGGGGAGAATGTACACGGTCCTGGCCGGCACCTGGTCGATGGCGTTTAACATATCTTCTGTGCTGGGATTCATGGTCTGACCGCCCTCAATCAGGTAGTCCACCCCCAACTCCTCAAAAATCTCTTTCATGCCTTCGCCGGCAGACACGCTGATAAAGCCCACTTCTTTTTCTTCTTTTTTTGCCTTTTTTTCCTCTTCCTTCTGCGCGGCTGCCGCTTTCTCGGCATCCTTAAATAGTTTTTCCTGATGCTCCTCACGCATGTTGTCCACTTTGATGCGGGACAGCTGGCCAAAACTTAAGCCTTTTTGCAGCGCAAGGCCAGGATCGTTGGTGTGCACATGGATTTTCACCAGCTCATCGTCGGCCACAACCACCAGAGAATCTCCCAGGGAAGTCAAATAATCCTTAAACTCCTGCACCTGGAACGCGCTCAGGGGATTTTCCAAAAGCACGATGAACTCTGTGCAGTAACCAAACCGGATATCCGTCTCCTCCTGGGCCGGCGCGACGGAAATCTTCGGCGCGGCAGTGGGGATCTCCACTGTGTCGGCCACTTCTTTTCCCATAAACGCGTCCAGCGCGCCCCGCAGCGCCTCCACATAGCCCTGGCCGCCGGAGTCCACCACGCCCGCTTCCTTGAGAACCGGAAGCATCTCCGGCGTTCTCTTTAGCGTGTCCTCGGCGCAGGCGAGGATTTCTTCCAGAAATGGCTGTAAGTCCTCCGTGTCATCCGCCAGCTGACTGGCCCTGGCCGCCGCTTCCTTGGCCACGGTCAGAATCGTCCCGTCCTTTGGCTTCATAACGGCCTTGTACGCCGTCTCCACGCCTCTTTCCATGGCCGCCGCCAAAACAGAGGCTGTCAGCACAGTCTCGCCGCTGATGGATTTGGTAAAGCCGCGCAGCAACTGGGATAAAATTACGCCGGAATTTCCCCGGGCGCCCCGCAACGATCCGGAGGAAATGGCCTTCGCCAGCTTTTCCATGTCAGGCTCTTCGATCTTTTTCACTTCCGCCGCCGCGGACATGATTGTCAATGTCATATTGGTTCCCGTGTCCCCATCCGGAACCGGAAATACATTCAGTTCGTTGATCCACTCTTTTTTCGCTTCCAGATTCCTGGCCCCCGCCAGAAACATTTTCCCCAGCATTCTGGCGTCTATCGTATTTGTACTCACAACAAAATCCTCCTTAAATTAATCTATCACCCGGACGCCTTCCACCAGCAGAGTCATTTTGGAGACTTCCATTCCGGTAAATCCCTCTAATTTATATTTCACGCTGCTAAATAGATTATCCGCAACCGTGCGTATGCTCACCCCATACGCCACAATCACGTGAAAGGTCAGTCGGATTTTGTTATCTTCGATTTTCACATTGATTCCATGCTTTAAGCTGTCTTTTCGCAGCAGCTTCACCAGCCCGTCTTTCACGCTGATGGCCGCCATTCCCACAATACCAAAACATTCCACGGCAACACTTCCCGCATACATCGCAATTACATCCGGGTTTATGACAATCTGTCCTAAGTCAGTATCCAAGCGTCCGCTCATAAGGCTTACCTCCGTCATATATTTGGGCATGGATGCCCTTATTAGAATTGTATACTCACGGTCGATGAGATTTCCTTATGCGGCTGTGTGCACTCCGTTATACTAAGCGGCAGATTGAACTGACGCTTGGTATAACTTCTCTCACAGTGATTATACCCCGTTTCCCCGAAAAATGAAATATGAATTTAATTTTTTCCAAATTTACTTGCAAAAATAAATTTCTTCTGATAGAATAGTTATACTGTTGAAAAAATGTGTCGAGGAGGTGCAATCATGGCGAAATGTTCTATTTGTGGTAAAGGCGCTTATTTTGGCAACAACGTGAGCCATTCCCATAGAAGGTCAAATAAAATGTGGAAACCCAACATCAAGTCTGTAAGGGTCAAAGTAAACAATAGTACAAACACCAAAAAACAGTATGTATGTACTTCATGCTTAAGATCCGGCAAAGTTGAGCGGGCGTAACAGCGTCAAACAGCAGGCGGCAGATTCCTTTGAATGAATCTGCCGCCTTTTTGCATACAAATTTACGGACAGCAAAATAAATTATAACCCGCTAAAAGGCAGATGGCCGCAATCAGCGCCACAGCCACGCACTTGGGCGCAATCAGGGCGATTACCATGCCAACGCCCATAAAAAACAAGGCAAGGCCAGCGACACGCTTCATACCAGCCCCACTTCCATTATCCTCTTACTGCCATTTTATGCGCCGCCTTTCAATTCTATTCCTGCTCTTGCATCTCTTCATCCGTTTTTTCATCTTCCGGCGCCGCGCCAGGGATGTCTGCGTTTCCCCCGGACGTAAATTTATTGACAAAATCCGGAACCATGTCCAGCACCTTCGTCAGTCCGTCCTGATTCTTCACATTCACCAGCTTCGTGGTTCCATTCTGGATCACCAGCACCGCGCAGGGCGTCACCTTGCCGCCCATGCCGCCGCCTCCGTTATTCTTCTTGTCCCCGGCGAAAGCCCCGGCGCCGATGCCGAAGGCCACGTCCACCAGCGGCAGAATAATTGTGTCACCAATATGGATCGCGTCACCCACCACAGTCCGGGCGTCCACATAACCTTCCATTCCCTTAAACAATGCGCTGACCGTCGATTGAAAATCATTGTTGTTTTCCTGTGTCATAATTTTCTCCTTTTCTAACTTTCCTGCCCTCTGAACCAGTTGACTGCGTATTTCACGTCTTTGTCAAAATATAATATACCCGCCATGTGCAGTAAAATAATCCCGAAAACTCTGCCTTTTACAAAAACTTCCCCTTCCAAAACCGCCCGGTCCCACACCGGATTCACCGCGATGCGCCCCCGGTGCAGGGGATAGGCCGCGCCCAGTGCGGCCAATGCCTGGCCGGTGACCGCCGGATTGTCAAACCCCAAGTTCACATAACCTTTGCATTTTTGGGGGCCTGCATGCCGCAGCAGACGAAGCGCCTGCCGTCCGGTCAGCTGCAGCGCCGCATTCGTGCGCGCGTCTCTCATAAAAGCTTTCCACAGGCTTATCTTTTTATGCACATTGCGAATCGCGTCTGCGAGCCTGCGAAAAGCGTCCCGGATTCTCCGGCATTTCTCCACGATGCGCGTCCACAGCCGCCGGATAAAATTCTCTCTGGACGGTTCCTCTTTCGTCTCTTCCCAGACCCTTCTCTCCGATGCCGCGTCCGTCTTTTCTTCCCGGAGCGCCGCCTTTGGCGCAAGGCGCTCTTTCTCTTTGCCGGACGTCCCTTCCGGCGCAGAGTCGTCCGATTCCCCGCCGGACGCCCCTGTGGCTTTGGCGCTTTTGGGAAAGCCTTCTGTTTTTGTTATATCTTCAGCCGGCGCCGCCTTTTTCCCGGGTCGTTTTCTCTTCTTGAACAGTTTTTTCCAGGAGGAGACGCGCACGCCGCCTATGCGGATGGCTTTTTGAATGCCCGAGGCTTCTTTTTCAACCGTGACGCTCACAAAGCCGAACAGCCAGCTGGCCTTTCCCCAGACTTGCCACTGCGCGTCTTTTTGGATTTTCACCCGGTATGCCAGCGGACAAAACAAGACCAATGCCGCCGCCAGCAAAAGCAGCGCAAGGGCCGCCGCCAGCAGAATCCCTATAATCTTAAGCGCCAGCCAAAGTATATGTAGCATTTTTTCACCTGCCCTATGCTTTCCGTATATTTAGATATGCCTCCACCTGAAAATTCCCAGTATTCACATAAGTGTCTTTTATAATTCTCTGCATCAGCGCAAAGGCTTCTTCCCGGCCTCTGGCAATGCCGATTACCTGTGGACAACGCATGTGGGCCGGCTCCTGCAAAAGCACAGAGGTTGAGACTATTTCCATAACATTTTTCCTGTTGTGCGGCAGTGTGAGAAGATATACGCCCGGCGTCGGTTTCTTTCTGTTAATCCGTCCCATGGTCCTTCGTACCTGTTTTCTCGCTTTTTCCCCCACGTACAAATGTACATGCCATGTCAACATTTTTTATTTACCTGCTTACTTTTAAGATTACCCATTTTTCCAGAAACTAAACCATAAATCCATAAGAGGGACGCCGCCTTTCTGGCGCCCCTCCTTTCGGATGTCTAAAAGTATCTCGGATGTCCCCACATACGTGCCTTTCTCAGCTCCATATATTCGCCATACGCCCTTTCCACGATCTGCTTTTCATTGGCAAATCGCAGCAAATGATAGACTTCATGGTACTTATAATAGCCGGAATCTACAAAATATTCTTCTTTTTGAGGCTTACTATGATAATTGTCCGCCGTCATCAGATACCAGTGTACTTCCTTTGCAACCACATCTTCTGGTATGGCAAAATGATACTGGCTTCTGCCAATATATTTTACCACGGCTGCATTTACGTCTGCTTCCTCTTTCACCTCCCTGAGCGCAGTTTCTCTGTACTCTTCTCCATTTTCTACGGTACCTTTTGGCAGTACCCATCCCTCGTAACGGTTTTTGTAGGATTTGTACAGCGCCAAAATTTTTCCACGATAAATTACCACACCGCCACAGCTCGTTGCCTCAATCATTGCAATGCCTCCTGTTCGCGTGTGTTTTTTGTTTTATGATAACTAATGTATAGTATACCTCTTTTTTCTCTCGCTATCAACCTTAAGTTCCCAGAAGGCGCCATTCAAAAATTATTCGTAACTGTTCAGCGCCTTCACAGTTAATAGTTACAATTATTCATAATAATAGGAATTGAAAATCGCGCCGGCCACCGGCACGGCGGACTCGCTTCCCGTTCCGCCGCCTTCGATGATGACGCTGACGGCGATGTCCGGGTCTTCCACGTTGGAATATCCCACAAACCAGGAATGGCTGTCCTTAATCTCGCCTTCCCCGTATTCCGCCGAGCCGGTCTTCCCGGCCACTGTGTAGCCCTGACCGCCCAGGGACGTGGCCGTGCCGTACTCCACCACGCCTTCCATCAGCTCCGCCAGCACAGACGCCTCTGACACTGGCAGCAGCTCCCGGTAGGCGTCGGGCATGTATTTTTTCACCCGGTCACCATTATAGTTCTCCACCCGGTCGATAAGATACGGCTTCATCAAAACGCCCCGGTTTGCGATTGCGTTGGCCACCATAGCCATATGCATGGGTGAAACCAGCGTGTTGCCCTGGCCGATGGAGGTCTGCATCATCAGGGGCACGCCGGACTTCCCATCCACGGAGAGGACGCTGGACTTATAATCCATGGTCAGC
Source organism: uncultured Lachnospiraceae bacterium (assembly GCA_964407765.1). GTDB lineage: Bacteria > Bacillota > Clostridia > Lachnospirales > Lachnospiraceae > MGBC164599. Next base: position 22,493 of record CAYOWU010000019.1, on the reverse strand, counting down.
GGAAGCTTCTTATTAAAAAGCAGGCTTTCCCCCGCCTCCCGCAGGGACTTGCCGCCCAGCTGCACGCCCATCTCCGCAAAAGCGCTGTTGCAGGAATAGGCGAAAGCCGAGCGCAGATCCTCCTGGCCGTGAACCGTCCGGTCATAGTCTGTGATTGTGTGTTCCTGCTTGGTAATCTCTCCCTGACAGTTGTAATTGAATCCGTCCACCGTGCCGTGTTTGCGCAGATAGTCCAGCGCCGTCACGATCTTGAACACCGACCCGGGGGGGTACTGCCCTTGCGTGGCCCGGTTGAGCAGACTGCTGTTTTCCTCGTCCGCTGTAAGATAGTCCCAGTTGTCCTCCAGATAGTTGGGATCAAAGTCCGAACGGCTGACCATGGCCAGAATCTTCCCCGTGGAAGGCTCCATCACCACCACGGCCCCTTTGCGGTCGCCCAGCGCGTTGTACGCCGTCGTCTGCAGCTTTACGCTTAAGGTGGTTACCACATTATCCCCCTTATTCTTTTCATTTTTAAATTCATTTTTCATCTGCTCCAGGAAAAAGGCGTGGGAGCTTAACAGATGAAAGTTCGCCTCTGATTCCAGTCCCGTTTTGCCGTACGCCGCATAACCTACCACATGGGCGAACATATTCGCGTATGGGTAATACCGGTATTCAGATCCGTCCTCCGCAATCTGGGTGGCCGCCAGCGTTTCCCCTTCTGCAGAAAGGATGCTTCCCCGAATCACCCGATCCGCGAACGTGTCCTGCCGGGTGTTGTAAGGGCTGTTGATAAATTCCTCGCTTTTCACCAGATTGAAATACAAAAGCCAGCCGATTAAGGAGACGAATATGGCCACAAACATATAAGAAACAATGGCATACGGCTGATTCCTGGACTGGATTGGATTCTTTTTTTTACTGCCCCACTTCCTCCCGGGCATTTTCTTCAAGCGCTTTCCTGATTTTCTCAAGTTCTTCATCCTCATCTTCCCGCAATATATAGAGTCCCTGAATAATCGCCAACATGATAATCGTCGTCAGCGCCGAGCTGCCCCCGTAGCTTACCAGCGGCAGGGTAATCCCCGTCATGGGGATAAACTTGGTGGCGCCTCCGATGTGCAGAAACACCTGAAACGCGTACTCCGTCCCCAGCCCCAGAGCAATCAGCTTGTAAAAGGGGTTTTTAATCTGCAAAGATATATTGACAATCATCAGAAAAAAGCTCATGCAGATCAGGATCAGGCAGATGGCGAAAGCTCCGCCCAATTCCTCACATATGGCCGAAAACACAAAGTCCTCGTCGGCCACCGGAATACTCTCCGGCGACCCTTGAAAAAGCCCCATGCCAAACCAGCTGCCCGTGCCGATGGCAAACATGGACTGGACAATCTGATACCCTTCCTGCTCATAGACGGAAAACGGCCTTTTCCAGGCAGTCACCCTCTGCCGCACATGCCCAAACAGGAAATAGGCAATCACCGAGGCCACTGCCCCGCCGGCCATGCCCCCCACGAAATACAGAGGCTTTCTGGTTGCCACATAAATCATCACCAGATAGGTAATAAAGAAAACCAGCGCACTTCCCAGATCCCGGGACATAACCAGAATCAGCACATGCGCCCCCGCCACCACAGTGGCCCGCGCCACCTGGGGAAAGCCAGAGTCCTTCCACAACAGGGATGCCATGAAAAACACGAAAATAATCTTGATAAACTCTGAGGGCTGCACGCCGAATAGCGTAAGCTTCGCTCCAAACGTGGTCCTGCCCAGCACGAACACAGCCGCCAGCGCCGCCACGCCCACAGCCGCATAGATCCAGGTCAGCTTTTTGAGAAAACTCATCTTTCGGATCATCACCGGCACCGCAAGCGCAAGCGCACTTCCCGCCGCCACAATCATAAACTGCCGCTGTGCTTTTTCCATATTCAGCCGGCACAGAACCACCAGTCCGATGCAAAGCAGCATACACATATTATTGACCAGCAGCATGGACGCTTTCTGGTACAGCAGCCGGTAGGCGATCTCGATGGCTGCCACATACAAAAGCATTTCCCCGTAAAAGAAAAGCATCCGAAAATCTTTACTCTTTAGAAACATCACCAGAAAACTCAAAGTCAGAAACAGCACGATCACCGCCAGCTGCTTTCGCAAAAGGGCGTCCTGTCTGTGCTCCTCCCGCTTCTGGAACATCTGGAAACACTGCAGCGTGTACAGAATCCCCAGAATCACCAACAAATATTTCGACAATTCCACAATTAAATTGATCACTTTGCCACCTATTCCACTTTACGTTTCATATGTCCTTTGGTAAAAGAAAAATCCTCCGCCGCCACCTGGGCGCCCTGCCCGTACGCCTCCCAAAACGCCTGCGCCACCCGCCCGGCGCTTTCCCGGCTTTCCACGGTAAAAGACAAAAAGAAGCGGCTTAAGCCTGCTTTTTGCAGCTCTTCCCGGTATTCCAGCAGGCCGTAGGGCAGGCTGTTATAGATAATATTATAACAAAAATCACAGTAACATTGTACCGGAAATTCTTTTTTGCGCCGGTCCCGCAGAGACAGACATCTGCCCGCGCCGTCGCATTTTGTGGTGTTTTTCTGTATACACTGGGCGGACGCCATCAGCGGAATATAACCGTAGACGGTCATATAGCTCCTGGAATTGTCCCGGTGGGCGATTTCCTTTAAATTCAGCTCCAGCGGAACCATGTCCGCGGCCGCTTCCTGTTTTCGCCAGAAATCTGCCGCCCAGTCGTTGTACGCATAAAGCCCCGCGTCCAGATGGCATTTCTTTGCCCAGCCTTTCTGCGCCAGAAAAGAAAAGCTCTCCAGGTTCCGCGCCAGAAACCCTTCCGCCCCACAAGACAGCGCCTGGACACAGGCCTTTGAAATCTTCTTTAGATCCCGCTCCCTGGTCACATGGGGCAGCGCCAGAAGCCACTTTTTCCTCCCGGATAAATCCTGAAAATATTTTGCGCCCCTTTCTCTGTATAATTTCTCGAATAAAGGAACGCTCAGATAAATTTCCCGGATTCCCGCCAGTTCGTCCAGCGCCTCGAGCTGATCCATGGTTTCGCAGGAAGCCGAAAGAAGAATCTCCCGCTTCTCCTTTTGCGCCGGGCCTGAGGGCTTTTCCCGGGCCAGGCTTAACGGCTCTGCTTTTGCCTCTCTTCGGTAGGGCCTTAAAAGCTTCTGTTCCAGCGCCTCGATCCCCTTCCGGCGCAGGCTGTTTAACTGGCCCACCGGCACGAAGAGGTCCTCGGTCATGTCCAGCTGGAAGTCCTCGAACCAAAAGGGCGTGTCGTTGGTCTTTTTCATCTGGCTTATAATCCGCTCCCGGTCCATGGGCTGCTTGACGGCCTTTTGCGGCGCCTCCCCCGTCACGGTCACGCTGCCGCCGCTGGAAGATACTTCCAGTATAGCACGAGAATCGGAAGATAACATTAAATATCCCTTAATTTTTTCTTTTCTTTTTATAATCTCAACCGGACAGTCGCCGGTCTTCTTCTCATTTTCAAAGGCAATCATGGACGGCCCCGGCTTTTCTTCATAATAGCCTGTGCAAAAACCGCCCCGGCAAAAAAGCTTTCGCAGAAATTCCAGATCTTTTTTCAACTGCCGCCGATCCCACTGCGCCGCGCTTTTTCCTTCCAGGCAGTAATCCAGATATTTGCGGTAGACGGACACAACGCCCGCCACGTACCCCGGCTGCTTCATCCGGCCCTCGATCTTCAGAGAGGACACGCCCGCCGCCAGAATCTCCGGCAGCAGCTCCACCGCGCACATGTCCTTGGGGCTTAAAAGGTTCCCCCGGCGGCCCCCCGCCTCATAGGGCAGACGGCACGGCTGGGCGCACCGTCCCCGGTTGCCGCTCCTTCCCCCCAGCATACTGCTGAAAAGGCACTGGCCGGAATAACAGTAGCACATGGCCCCGTGGACGAACGCCTCGATTTCCAGAGAGGTTTCCCGCCGAATCTTTTGCAGCTCATTAAGCGTGAGCTCCCGGGCCGGCACGATTCGGACAGCCCCTGCCCGCTCCAGCATTTTCGCGCCGTTTACCCCGGTAATGGTCATTTGGGTGCTGGCATGGACGGGAAGCTTCGGAAAGCGCTGCCGGATATACTGCAAAACCCCAACATCCTGGACAATGACCCCGTCTAACCCCTGCCGGTAAAGCGGCAGCAGATACGCGTCCAGCCGCTGCGACAGTTCCCGGTTTTTGAAAAGGGTGTTCACCGTCAGATATAGTTTGCAGTTTCTTAAATGCACATAGTCGATCGCCCGAAGCAGTTCGTCTTCGCCGAAATTTTGGGCGTACGCCCGGGCGCCGAACTGGTTCCCGCCCAGATAAACCGCGTCCGCACCGGCGCCGAGAGCGCCCTCCATGGACTCCCAGGACCCCGCCGGAGCCAATAATTCCACTTTCATTTTCCCACCTTCTTTACCATAAAATCCGCTGCCAGACAGGCAGCATATACACCGGGATGCCAAATGCGCCCACACAACTTTCGTTCACAGTAAAGCGCTGCGCTATGGGCGCATACAGGTTTAAAAAAAGAAGCTGTCCCGCAATTTTTTTGGAGACAGCCTGCTCGTTTTTATTTTTCAAGCCTTTTATGGAGCTTTTCCCTTTCCTGCTCCAATTCCTCTATTCTCATCTTTAAGGAAACCAATTCATGCTTAAGGTTGTACATTTCCTGATCCTTCTGGCCTAACTCCTGTTCCAGGATCTCCGCCTGTTTCTTCGCTTTAAAGAAATCATCGCTGATGTTCAGGCTCAACAGCATATGCTTTGTCTCCATGGGCTGTCTGGAATATCCGGGCAGTTCGTTAAATTCTTCCAGCTTCCCATTCATATAATTGGCAACCTTCTGCAGATAATCCGCGCTTTCGTACCCTCCCAGCGTGATCACTTTCCCGCCAATGACTACCTGCGCCGTATTTTTGCCTGCCATCCCAAGCCTCCTTTGTACCTCTGAATTGTCTCTCCTACTATTATAATCGAATTTTGCAGAAAAACAACCTTTTTTATTCCCTCTGTTCAATCCCCAGATGGGAATAAGCCAAATCCCCGGCCACTCTCCCCCTGGGCGTACGGCTGATAAAACCGTTTTGCAGCAAATACGGCTCATACACGTCTTCCAGCGTTCCGGAATCCTCCCCAATGGAAGCGGCCAGCGTATCCAGCCCCACGGGTCCTCCCTTAAAGTTCACGATCAGGGTTTTTAAGATTTTCCGATCCACTTGGTCCAGCCCGTACTGATCCACCTCCAGCAGATCCAGGCCAAAAGCGGCCACCTCTTCGGTAATCCGGCCGTCGTATTTTACCTGGGCAAAATCCCGGATGCGCTTTAGGAGCCGATTGGCCAGCCGGGGCGTACCCCTGGCGCGGCGGGCGATCTGCATGGCGCCCTTCTCATCGATTTCCACTTTCAGCGCCTGCGCCGAGCGCAGCACAATGGCGCAGAGCTCCTTCGGATCGTAGAACTCCAGATGCTGGGCCACCCCGAAGCGATCCCGCAAAGGCGCGGTCAAAAGCCCGGCCCGGGTGGTGGCGCCCACCAGCGTGAACCGGGGCAGATCCAGCCGGATGGAATGGGCGGTAGCCCCCCTTCCGATTACGATATCTATGGCAAAATCCTCCATGGCCGGGTACAGCGTCTCCTCCACCTGCCGGTTAAGCCGATGGATTTCATCCACGAAAAGCACGTCCCCTTCCTGCAGATTATTGAGCACCGCCGCCATGTCCCCCGGCTTCTCGATGGCCGGCCCGGACGTGACCTTCATATGCACCTGCATTTCATTGGCGATAATCCCGGCCAGCGTGGTCTTTCCAAGCCCCGGCGGCCCGTAAAAAAGCACATGGTCCAGCGGGTCTTTCCGCTCCTTGGCCGCCTGTATGTATATTTTCAGCGTGCGCTTAATCTTCTCCTGCCCGATGTACTCCTCCAGGGTCTGCGGCCGCAGGTTTCCTTCCAGACGTATGTCCTCTTCCATGGCGTCTGTGGCAATTATTCTCTTTCCCATCCGTCAAAAACCTCTCCCCAACCATTTTTTCAGACCATCCGCTTCAGCGCCGCCCGCAGCAGCTCTTCCGCGTCCATGTCCTCGCCTGTGTCCGCCTGGCGCACCGCCTTTAGGGCCTCCGTCCTGCCGTACCCCAGGGCCACCAAAGCCTCCGCGGCCTCCTGCGCCGCGCCCGATTCCTTCCCGGGCTGATTCTTTTCGCCATCGCCCACGGATAATTTCTCCTCAAAGGCATCCTCAAGACGCAGCTTATCCTTCAGCTCCAGGATCACCTTCTGGGCCGTCTTCTTGCCCACGCCCGGCGCTTTCGCGATGGCCGCCGCGTCGTCCGAGAAAACGGCGAAGGTCAGATCCTCCCAGGAAAAATAGGACAAAATCCCCATGGCCGCTTTCGGGCCAATGCCGCCCACGCCCAAAAGCAGGCGAAAAGCCGACAGGTCATTCTTCGTCAGGAAACCATAGAGCTGCATGGCGTCCTCCCGCACGTTCAAATACGTGTGAATCATCCGCTCTTCCCCGCTTTTCCCCATCCGCTCCAGCGCGGAAGCCGGCATGAAAACCCGATAGCCGATGCCCCGGCACTCCAAAATAACGCTGTCCTTGTCCACTTCCGTCACCGTCCCTTTTAAATACGCGATCACTGGGAAGCCCTCCTTCCTGCCATTTCCATAAACAGATTCTAACATAGGCTCTGGCAGATTTCAACTCCATCCAGAGAATGAAAATTCTGACCTCCCTCCGGTTCGTATGCCATACGGAGATTCTGTTATCTTTTTTATCTTACGCTTGACAAATTAGGTCATTCGAGCTATTCTATTTTTAGGTTAAATGACCTATAAAACAAAGGAGATGAGCGCGATGAATGCAAAAAAGATGATTGAAAATCCACTGGGAACACAGTCCATTAAGAGTTTGATTTGGAAATTTGCCATACCGGGAATTATTACGCAACTTGTAAGTTCACTTCACAACATTGTAGACCAAGTATTTCTGGGATGGGGCGTCGGCGATCTTGGCGTAGCCGCAACAAATATCGTCTTTCCGATTATGACGATTATCACGGCTCTGTCGACTTTCATTGGATCAGGAGCCGCCGCAAGGTTCAGTATCCTGTTAGGAAAAAAGCAGACAAGGGAAGCAGCGGACATTTTGGGAAATGCAATTTCGCTCATGGCGCTGTTTGGCGTGATCCTTCTGGCGATGACATCCATTTTTTTGGAACCGATGCTGCGTCTGTTTGGCGCGACTGATTTGATCATGCCGCTTGCGCAGCCTTATGCCCGTATCATTTGCATTGGCATTCCTTTTGGCATTTTCTCCACGGCTGCGTCCTATTTTATCCGCGCCGACGGAAACCCAAACTATTCCAGTCTTGTCTTGTTGTCAGGCGCGATTTTCAATATTGTTTTTGACCCTGTTTTTCTGGTTGCCTTTGATATGGGAATTGCGGGGATTGCCCTTGCAACCGTTCTCGGGCAGGTTTTGTCCACTCTGCTTGCTCTGTTTTATCTACTCAGAAAGCTGAGAGCGGTTTCCATTTCCGCAAGAAATATGAAAATCAGATTTTCTTTGGCGCTGACTATCTTTTCTCTGGGGGCGGCCGCATTTACAACGCATATTTTGAATACGATCTCTCAAATCGTATTGATGAACGCTCTGAAATATTATGGTTCTCTGTCTGTCTATGGAAGCGAGATAGCCATAGCCGCGTCTGGCGCGGTAGGAAAAATATCCATGGTTTTCTTATCCAGTGTGATTGGGATTGCTTTGGGCTGTCAGCCTATATTAGGATTTAACTTGGGAAAGAAACAATATGACCGCGTAAAAGAAACTTATTTGACAGCGATTCGTTATGGGACTATAATTGCTGTGACAGCGTTCCTGGTTTTGCAGTTGTTTCCAAAACAAATCACCGGCATTTTCAATTCCGATAATCCATTATTTTACGAGTTTTCCGCAAAGTATATACATATCTATTTTGCAATGTTGTTTTTAAACGCAATACAGCCAATTACATCAAATTTTTGCACGGCGATTGGAAAGGCAAATCTTGGATTTTGGATGGCCGTAATACGACAGGGCGTATTATTGATCCCTCTGCTGTTGCTTTTGCCCCGTTGGTTCGGAATAAACGGCATCCTCTTATCCGGAGCTATTTCCGATGGAATAGCCGCCGTAATAGCTATTTCCATCGCAGTGAAAGAAATAAAACGTCTGACAGAAATGCAGAAAGATTTAGCATGACCTCTGAATTTATGCGAAAGGAACAAATTGCATGAAAATAAGCACCAAACAGAAAATATTGAATACGGCAAGAACGCTTTTTAACGACTATGGGTATAACAGTGTTTCTTTGCGGGATATTGCGAAAGCCGTGGGGATCAGTGAGGGGAATTTGACCTATCATTTCAAAAAGAAAGAAATGCTTATAGAAAGTCTTATTTCGGAAGAAGAAGACACGCTTCCCGCCGGTATACCACAAACATTGGAAGAATTGGATACAATTTTCCTTGATCAGCAACAGGCAGTACAGAAAAATCTGTATTTTTTCCTGCACCATGCACAGTTATCGCAAATTTCACCGGAAATATGTCGTAAACAAAGAGCCAGATACGACGAGCTGCTGGAAAAATTCAGACTTGCGTTTCAAAATTTGCATGAGGCCGGGCTATTCCGTGATGAACTGTTTTCAGGTGAATATGACAATGTAATCGACACATTGTATATGTCTCTCGTTTATTGGGCGCCTTTCATGAAATTGAAAAAATCGACGCATATTGAGGAGACAAAATATCAACGCTATGCCTGGAGCTTAATGTATCATTTACTGACGGAAAAAGGGAAATCCGAACTACAAGGCATAATTCAAATAAAACACATCTAAAAAACCACACCGTTTACAGGCTCATCCCCGTAAACGGCGCGGTTTCTAAAACACATCTTCCACTACTTCTTCAACAGCCCCAGCTTCCGCAGCACAGGTCTTTTAATTGTGGCGTCCACATGCATGCCATGATGCCTCTTATACTGTCTTAAGGCTTTCTTGGTCTTGGCGCCCATAATGCCGTCGGCTTTTCCGCAATGGTAGCCCAGCTTATTCAGCCTTCTTTGGACTTTCTTTACAGTGGCCTTGCTGACCGTCTGCGTGGAAGCTTTCTTGGGCGCAGGCGCAGCGTAAGGACAGACTCCATTGTTATGCAAATGCGCGGCATGGCCATCACAATAATAATAGCAAACGCCGCCTCCGCCATATCCGCCGCCTCCGTGACAGCCGCCCCCTCCATGGCAGCCGCCTCCGTGGTGCGCATATACAGTGGTTACAAAAGGCTGACCGACTATGCCTGCTGTCGGCGCTACGGAGATTGCGCCCGCCAGGGCAACCGCCATCAGCCCCCGTGTCATACGTTTCATAAAAAACTCCTTTCCGTATCACAAATGTTTAAACCTTACGCTTCCTATTATAATATATATACAATAAAACCGGTATAGTATAATATAACAAATTTATTCCTCTATATTTGTATAGTCCCAATATCAGTTGCCAATGAAATTGGAAAATGTTATACTGTTCTTTAGAAAATACAGGAAGGAAAGATACATATGAAACAGAAATGTTTTCTCTCGCTGCTGGCAGCGGGCGCCCTTTTTTTGCTGGCGGCTTGCGGGGCCAAAGATAATTCACCCGCTGACGCGGACCAGGCATCCACAAAACCTGATCCAGCCGTCCAGCTGACCGTCTGGGGAGCCCAGGAAGACGAGGAGCTTTTGCGGCAGATCATCGATTCATTTCAGAGCCATTACGCCGGTGAGGCGGATTTTCGCATTACATTCGAGGCGCAGGGCGAGTCCGGCTGCAAGGACGCTCTTCTGGCCGACCTGGAAAATGGCGCGGACGTGATGACCTTCGCCGACGACCAGACCGCCGCGCTGGCCGCCGCCGGGGCCCTGGAACCCATTGAAGAAGACGCCCCCATCCGCAGCGCGAACATTCCTGCGTCCATAGAAGCCGCCAGCGTAAACGGCGAACTGTACGCCTATCCGCTGACCGCCGACAATGGCTATTTCATGTATTACAATAAAGATTTTTTTTCGGAAGACGACATCAAGAGCTTCAACCGCATGACGAAAGCAGCCGCGCTGGCCGGACGTAAGGTGTCCATGGACTGGTCTTCCGCCTGGTACGTTTACGCCTTTTTCGGCAACACAGGTCTGGAAGTTGGCTTAAACGAGGACGGCCTGACCAACTACTGCACCTGGAACAGCGCCGACGGCCCCATCAAAGGCGTGGACGTGGCTGAGGCCATGCTTTCCATTGCCGAAAGCTCCGGGTTCGTCAGCCAGACCGACGAGGAATTTCTGGCCGGGGCGCAGGATGGAACCGTCATCGCCGGCGTAAGCGGCGTCTGGAACGCCATGGCCATAGAAGAAGCCTGGGGCGAAAACGCGGGAGCCGCCAAGCTGCCCACTTATGAATGCGCCGGGCAGGAAATCCAGATGGCCTCCTTTTCCGGCTGCAAGCTGGTAGGCGTGAACGCCTATTCCAAGCATCCCAAATGGGCGGACCGGCTGGCCCAATGGATTTCCAATGAGGAAAATCAGACCCTCCGCCTTTCCATGCGGGGACAGGGCCCCTCCAACATAAACGCCGCCAACTCTTTGGAGGCGCAGGACTCTTTCGCCATAGCGGCTCTGCTGGACCAGTCCCAGTTTTCCCAGCTTCAGCGGGTGGGTGGAAAAATCTGGGAGCCGGTGTCCGCATTTGCCGGCAGCATGGCCCAGGGTAACCCTTCCGGCGCATCTTTGCAGGCCCAGCTGGATCATATGGTCGAGGAAGTGACGGCGCGGTAGCGCGGCGCGCACGCGGATGAATTTGCACATATAAATGGAGAAACGGAGGAAATCCCATGAAAAGCAAAATGACACTGCAGCAAAGGCTGATTTTTCCCATTGCGCTGCTGGGCGTGATCACGCTGCTGTCCAATATATTGGCTGTCTTCGGCATCAACAACGTCCATTCCAACGCGGGAACCATCGTGGACAAATATATGGTCAGTGAGGCCAAACTGGAGGAGATCCGCCGCTGTATGATGGACATCCACCGGCTGGCCCTGTCCCACATTGTGGCGGCCGACCACCCCACCATGATCCGTCTGGTGCGGGAAATCAAGGACGAGGAGGCGGCGCTGGACAAGAAGCTGGCCGCCTATAAAAAATACGTAATCCAGAAGGACTCGGACCTTTACGATTCCCTTCTGGAAGACTATGCATCCTTCAAACACGCGCTGGTTGGACTGGTCTGCGCCAGCGCCGACAACAAAACCCAGGAAGCGTATGCCATGGCCAACGGGGATGTGGCCGCCTGCAGCAGCGCGGCGGAGGAAGGCATCGACGCGCTCTATTCCTCCGTCCGCGGGCAGGCCAGCCAGGCCAGGAACCGGCTTTTGTCGGTCTATATTTCCGCCCTGGTCATCAGCGCCGTGGCTCTTTTATGCGGAATCCTGCTGATTGCGGCGGCTTTTCGCATCGTGAAAAAATCCGTCATCGCGCCCATACAAGGCGCCATGGACACGCTTCAGGACAGCTCCCAGCGCATCAGCGGCGTGGTGGGCGATGTCCGCAGCCGGACCCAGAACTCCAACGACAGCGTACAGGCCCTGTACGGCCTGACCGCCCAGCTTTCGGCGGCTCTGGAGGAAATCGCCAGCAGCGCTTCCGTCATTCGGACCAACGCTTCCGACACCCAGGACCATGTGGAACATATGACCCAGGAATGCGCCGCCATCACCGCCTACTCCACGGATATGCGCGGACGCGCCCAGGAAATCCAGCAGTCCGCCCAGCAGCAGATTGAAGCCATCCGGACGCGGACCGGGGAAATCCTGTCCATGCTGGACAACGCCATCCAAAAGAGCAAGAACGTGGATCAGATTGCCATTTTAAGCAAGGACATTTTATCCATATCTTCTTCCACCAACCTCATCGCCATCAACGCCTCCATGGAAGCCACGCGGGCCGGCGAAAACGGAAAAGGCTTTATCGCTGTGGCGCGGGAAATCCGCAAACTGGCGGACGCCTGTTCCGTATCCGCCACTCATATCCAGGAAGTCAGCGCAGCGGTGACCGAAGCCGTGAACTATCTGGCCGGCAGCGCCCAGGAGCTGGTGGATTATCTAAGCAGCGACATTCTCTCCCAGTTTGAGCAGTCCGTCCGCACCGGCCAGCAGTACCGGGAAGACGCCAATTACATCGAAAGCTCCATTGAGGCTTTCAACGGACAGGTGAACCGGCTCAACGAAGCCATGGACACGGTGGCCGGCTCTATCTCAAACATTTCCGCCGCCATCGACAACGCGGCCTCCGGAGTCAGCGGCGCTTCCGGCAACGCCAAAAGCCTGGTGGACGATATGGCGGGCATCGCCTCCCGCATGCACACAAACCAGGAAATCGTGGGCGAGCTGCAAAAGCAGATGGACGTGTTCGCCAATCTGTAACGGCATCTCAAATTGATTTAAGAATTAATCTTTGGGAAGCAGGAAATTGATGACGAAAGAGGCGCCTGCTCCCCACTGGCTGTCGGCCTCAATGGCGCCGCTGTGCATCTCAATGATGGCCTTGGCCAGCGGCAGGCCCAGCCCGATGCCCTGGGCATCCTTGGAAAAGCGGCTCCGGTAAAATCTTTTGAAAATATGATACAAATCCTCCGGATGAATGCCGCACCCGTTGTCCTTTATCACAATCTGAAGCATGGACGCAAACCGCTTCCATTTGATCCAGACGGCATCGCCCTGTTCCATATGGTCCAGGGCGTTTTTCACAAGATTGTCCAGCGCCTCCTGCAGCCACGCCCGATCGCAGACAAGGGAAACGTTCCCGTCGCCCTCCAGATGAATGGATTTCCCCTCCTGCCCGGCCCGGTAGGCGAAGTGCGCCCGCACGCTCTCCAGCATATCCCGCACGTTCTCCGGCTTCTTATGCAGCGCAATCACGCCGGCATCCAGCTTGGTGATTTTCAAAAGGTTCTGCACCAGCGTCTCAATCCGATCCAATTCCCCCTCGGAAAGGCGGACAAATTCCCGGATGGCGGGCAGGTCTTCCTCTTCCTGCAAAATACCGTTGTAAATGTTCAGCGCGGCTAGCGGCGTTTTCAGCTGATGGGAAATGTCCCCGATGGCGTCCTTCAGAAATTCCCTGGAGCGGCTCTCGTTTTCCACCTGCGCGTTTAAAATCGCCGCCAAAGAATTGACCTGGTGAAACACCCGGTAAAGCTGCCCTTCCTCCTGACAGGCAATGCGGGCCTTACGGTTGCCCGCCACGTAATCCGCAATCTGCGCCCCGGCCTTTTCCAGGATTTCGTCCTCCTGGATAAAATAGCTCCAGCAAACCGCCAAGATAGCCGCCGCCATGCACAGGGCGCCCGGGAAAATATAAAACGCCGCCCGTTTGGGCGCAAGCGCCGCGCACGCTAGCGAAAAGGATGCAAATATGCCCACGCATATTCCCATCCTGCCAAAAAGCGTCCGGATTCTTTGATTGGCCATGATCCTCATTTTCCACCTCAATCCGACGTATTCCATTTGTATCCCATGCCCCGGACCGTCACGATGCGCTTCGGCCTGCCGGGGTCGTCCTCGATTTTTGTACGCAGCCTCCGTATGTAGACGGTAAGCGTATTGTTGTCCACATATTTTTCACTGCAGTCCCATAGCTTCCCAAGAAGCTGCTCCGGAGAAAGTATCCGGTCAGGATTTTCCATAAACAGGCACAAAAGCCGAAATTCGCTGGCTGTAAGCTCCACCCGCTCCCCGTTTCTATACACTTTACCCGTCAAAAGCTCCGCCTTTACGCCGTTGGAGTGAAGCTGGGCGCCGGTCTGCCCCGGCTGACGGCTCCTGCGCAGAATGGCGTGCACCCTGGACAGAAAAATAGCCAGCTTAAAGGGCTTGGTGATGTAATCGTCACCGCCTATGTCCAGCCCCATAATCACATCCGTCTCCTCGTCAGCCGCCGTGAGGAAAATAATCGGCGTCTGGGAGGTTTGGCGTATGTCCCGGCAGATGTCGAAGCCGGAGCCGTCCGGAAGGGACACATCCAAAATCGCCAGATCGTAGCCGCCTTTTGCCCACTGCGCATCCGCCTCCGCCCTGGTGCGGGCCACCTCCAGATCGTAGCCCTGTTTTTTCAGGGCAAAAGACAGCCCATTGACCAAACTCAAATCATCCTCAATCAACAGTATTTTCATGTCCGCACCTGTTCTTCCGCCGTCTTTGTAATCTGGGAGAGAATCCCCAGCGGGATGTAGTGGATCTCCCCATAAGTTTCCCTCTGGTATCTGGTATGTAGCGGGAAAGACGCGGCGTCCTCCACCGTCTCCACTGTGATGGCCGGCATCTTCATTGTCTCGGAGTAATAATTTACCGAATTGCCGCCGCTGTCGGGCGTTTGAAATTCCTCCACCGGGCCGCCGATTTCATAATGGGACAGATTCTGGAGGTATTTCGCCAGCTGATAGCTGTATTGGTTGTAAGCGCCGGACATGGCCTGCCGGTAATAGTAAATGATTTTCCCTCTGGAGTGGAAATCCACATAACCGATGCTGTCATAGGCCTGGAACAGCTGCACCAGCGCCTTTGTCTCGTTTTCGCTGGCCGAAGCGTCCCCCGGTTGCTGGGGACTGTAGGAACGGCAGGGGAAATTCCGGTTGATGTCCACGCCGCGGGCGTTTTTCTTCCACTCCCTGGCGGGAATTTCCTGTTTCATAAGCTCCCGGCGAAGCTCCTCGTCCCGGATGCGCCCGAAGCCCCGGCAGGCGATCTCATACCCATCCGGATTCGCCAGCGGCACAAAGCAGATCCCGTATTTTAGAAGGAGCTCATAAACTGTATACTGCTGGTTTCGCATGGGAATCTTTTCCTGATACGCCTGCGCGTACCTCTCCATAATCTGTATCAGAACAATCGGGTTAATGCTCTCCCTTCCGTGTATCCCCGCCGTACAGAACAATACTTTCCTGGGATTGCCCAAAGTCAGCGATAAAATTTCCCTTTTGTCATGGCTGGTTCCGATTACGTCCAGATGGATGAACTGCGGATACCGCCCCGCCAGTTTCTGCATTCTCCCATGCATCTCTTCATAGGTATAAATTTTTTCCAATGCGCACATCTCCCCGTCTGATTTTCTTTCACTATATAGAACTATATATGCCCTCTGCATGGACATTATACGCGGTCAGGTGCGGATCTGCCCGTTTCCGTATATAATGTATTTGGCAGTGGTAAGCGCCTGCAGGCCCATGGGTCCCCGCACATGCAGCTTCTGGGTGCTGATGCCGATCTCCGCCCCATAGCCAAACTCAAAGCCGTCTGTGAAACGGGTGGAGGCATTGACGTAAACGGCGGCGGCGTCCACCTCATTGAGGAACTGCTGGGCGTGGTCGTAGCGGTTGGTGACAATCGCCTCGGAATGCTTGGTATTGTAGCGGTTGATGTGCTGGATGGCTTCCTTTAGCGAGTCTACGATTTTTATGGAAATCTCGTAGCCCAGATATTCCCGGCCCCAGTCTTCCTCTGTGGCCTCTTTCGCTTCCTGAACCATTTCGCATACCTGGGGATCCCCGTGGATTAACACGTTTTTCTCCTTTAACGCCTCCGCCAGCGCGGGAAGGAAATCTTCTCTCACTTTTTCGTGGATCAGCAGAGATTCACAGGCGTTGCACACGCCCACCCGCTGGGTTTTCGCGTTGATCACAATCGACTTGGCCATCTCCAGGTCAGCGCTCTCATCCACATAGATATGGCAGTTGCCTGTGCCTGTCTCGATCACCGGTATGGAGCTGTTGTTGACCACCGCCTGGATCAGCCCCGCGCCGCCTCTGGGAATCAGCACGTCCACATACTGGTTCATTTTCATAAACTGGGCGGTGACTTCCCGGGACGTATTTTCGATAAACTGGATGGCGTCCGGCGTAACCTGGCATTCGGTCAGGCTGTCGCGAATGCAGTTTACGATGGCCAGATTCGAGTGGATGGCGTCGCTGCCGCCCTTTAAAATCACTGCATTTCCCGTCTTAAAGCAAAGGCCGAAAGCGTCCGCCGTCACATTGGGCCGCGCCTCGTAGATAATGCCCACCACGCCCAGGGGCACTCTTTTTTGTCCAATCAAAAGGCCGTTGGGCCTCTCCTTCATCACCGACACCTCGCCAATGGGATCATCCAGATCCGCAATCTGGCGCAAGCCTTCCGCCATGCCGGCAATCCTCTCCGGATTCAGCGCGAGACGGTCCAGCAGCCCTTCGGACATGCCCGATTTCTCTCCCGCCTTCACGTCCAGGGCGTTGGACGCCAAAATCTTTTCCTGCCTTTTCACCAAATCTTCGGCCACCTGACGCAGCGCCCGGTTTTTAACTTCTGTATGCAGCGTCCGCATCACAGGCTCCGCCTGCTTAGCCCGCTGACCAATTGTATGTAGCATATGCATATCCCTCCTGTTCACTTAAGTGTAAATCTTCGTCTGCGTAACTACCCGGCTGGGCATGATGTCCGTCTCTTCGTGCGGCGCCTCATCCAGCATCTGAAATTCAAAGGCCAAGGCCACCGTAAAATGTCTGGGATGCGCTTCCAGATAGCGGTCATAAAAGCCGCCGCCATAGCCCACCCGGCGCCTTTTTGGGTCAAAGGCAACCCCCGGCATCAGCATCAGCGCCTCCTCCCAGTTGACCGCCGCCCCGGAAGCCGGCTCCGGAATCTGGAAATATCCCGGCTCTAACTGCGCGTAATCGGAAAATTCGTAAAATACCAGGTCCTTCCCATGCACCTTCGGCACGGCCACCTTCTTCCCGGCTTCCCACGCCGCCTCAATCAGCGGACGGGTGAAAACTTCCCGATTATAGTCCACATACGCATATATGTACGCAGTCTTTTTAAATTCCTCCATGCCCCGTACATACTCTGCGATCTGGCCGCTCCACTTCTGCATCTGCTCCTCTGAAACTTCCGCCCTTCTGGCAAAAATCCTCTTGCGAATTGCCTGTTTTTCTTCCATATCTATTTTTTTCTCACTTTCTCGCCTAGATTCGTGATAGAGCCGTCCTTCTCCTTCACATCGATTCTGTCCAACTGCGTGCGCAGATTTCCCCGGATCGCCGCAATGTATTCCTGCCGCAGCCGCTGCTGCTCGTCCTTTTCTTTTGGCGTAAGGCCGACGCTTTTGGACTTGCGGGCAAGTTCGTTGATCCGATCTATGGTTTTCTGATCCACTTTGCTCCTTCCTCCTAAGGATTGACCAACTGGTCAATGTAGTCTATCAAATAAAATTCTTCCTTCGGGTTTGCCAGAAACAGCGTGCCCTCCGGCCTCCCGCCCATGATCCGGTGGATGATGTGAAAATCCGCACCGTTGGCGATCACCATGTCCGCGCCGGCGCCGGTGGCGATGCGGGCGGCTTCCAGCTTGGTGGCCATGCCGCCTGTGCCCACCTGACTGCCAGTGGTGTTTTTCCCCATCTTCATGTAATGCTCGTCCATATTTTCCACCAGGCTGACAAACTTTGCCTGGGGGTTTTTCCGGGGATCGTCTGTGAAAAGCCCGTCGATATCCGACAGCAAAATCAAAAGATCCGCCCGTATCAGCGCCGAAACGATGGCTGACAGGGTGTCGTTGTCTCCAAACTGAATCTCGTATGTAGATATGGTGTCGTTTTCATTTACGATGGGAATCACCCGCATTTTTAACAGTTCTTCAAAGGTATTCTGGGCATTCCTGCGATTTAGATGGTTGACCATGGTATTCTTCGTCATCAGAATCTGCCCGGCCGTCTGGTTATATTCGGCGAACAGCTTCTGGTAAATCATCATTAAGCGGGCCTGCCCAATGGCCGCGCAGGCCTGCTTTTGTTCCACCCGTTCCGGTTTTCCGCCAAGCCCCAGCGCCGCACTCCCCACGCCGATGGCGCCGGAGGAAACCACCACGACTTCTTTGCCCTGGTTGCACAGATCCGCGATTTCCCGCACCAGAACTTCCATTTTTGTCAGATTCAGCCTTCCGGTTTCGCGATGGGTCAGAGAGGAAGATCCAATCTTTATGACGATTCTCTTTTTATCTTTTAAGTATTCCCGGTAATCCACGCCTTTTTATCCCCTTCTTCTTTTGTCTTCTTTATTTTACACCATGTTTCAAAATCCGTCCACCGCAGGAGCACGCAGGCTAACTGGAATAGTTCTCCAGGAAGCTATAAAGCTCCACCTCGGATTTGATGAATTTGCCCTGTTCGATCTCCCGCTGCACCGCCTCCGGCAGGCTGGACACCTGAATGTTGGTGTATTCGTACACGGTTTCCCCGTCTCCCCGGTACACGTGCACCTTTCCGTTGTCGTTTTTCAGGTAGAAGCCCGCGTCCATGGTCTGGTTCTTCGCCTCCATGGCCTGGTATTTCTGCACCTGCCCCCGCAGCCGGGAAATCTGATAGCTTCCGTAAAAACCCAGGGAGAACAGAAGAATAACCAGGAAAATGCCGGCCACATAGAAAATTTTACGCATGCAATCACTCCTTTTTCTATTCAGTATCGGCATTTTTCCTGCTATTCATTCATTATTCACAAATATTTTTCAATCCGTATTTCCTATAGTCTATCATAACAAATTTTATACGTCTACCTCCTTTTACGAAATTGATCGGGCAGCTTTGCTTTCAGTTTTGAAATATATTGCCGGATGATATACGCATCCACAATCTGCCCGATATAAGCCGTATGGGCGTCCCTGTTCGCCATGGGATGGGAGCCGTCCACGTCCTGGGGATACATGGCCGCGCGGATATCCTCCGGAATCAGCGAAAGCTCCTGCCTCTGGCCATACAGGATTTTGCACTCCAGCGTCAGCGGGTACTCTTTCACGCCCGGCGTTTTGATTTTTTCCGGGTCTTCCAGCGTTAAGTCCGCCGCTTTTGCCTTGTCGATGTCGCGCCCCGACTGGCTTCCGCAAATCTTTGCAATGGCAGGTATGGGCTTTTCCAAAGGGACACTGACGGAAAATTCCCCTGTTTTATCCAGCTGCCCTTTGGTGTAGCGGTTTTCCCGCACATACACCGTAAACGCCGGCAGGCCCCAAACCGTCCCCAGCGCGCCCCAGCCGATGACCATGGAATTGAATTTGTCGCCGTTGGTGTTGAGAAGGACGCCTCTGGGCAGGGCCTCCGTAATTTTCTGCGCGTACGCAGTCACATTGATTTTCTCTTTCATCGCGTAACCTCCATTTATTTTCAATCACTGTCTGTTGGTTTCTTCGCGCGGCGGCGTCAAATCCGCCAGGACGCACTGCGCCGCCCGAATCAAGTCGCCCGGAGATAATTCCACCTGATGTCCTACCTTCCCGGCGCTCACATAAATCCGTTCATAATCACCTGCCGTCTTGTGGAGAAAGGTGGGGAACGCCTTTTTCATGCCAATGGGCGAGCAGCCGCCGTGCACGTACCCGGTCAGCCCCAGCAGCTCCTTTTGCTTGATCATGGCGATAGCCTTTTCGCCTGCCGCCTTCGCCGCCTTTTTCAAATCCAGCTCTTCCTTCACCGGAACCACAAAGACATAATGCTGCCCGGATTTTCCCTGAGTCACCAAAGTCTTGAACACCCGATCCGCGTCTTCCTGCAAAAGCGCCGCGATTTCCTGGCCGCTTAAAGAAGGGTTGGCCTCATAGGCGTGACTGGCATAGGCTATTTTCTTTTTGTCCAGCGCCCGCATCACGTTTGTTTTTTCCTTATTCTTCATATTCACTCCATTTTGAAAACAAATCCGCCACGATTTAAAGCATACCACAAACGCGCCGGCATTGCAAAACGGGAATTGGGCGCATCCGCAAATCAGCCAAAAACTGAAAATTGCATTGGAAAATCTTTTGACAAATCCCCCCGCTTTCCTTATACTGTTATAGATGGCAAATACTTTAACGAATCAAAGTATGCACATAGAAACCCCAAAGAAAGGACCTGAAAAAATGAAGAAAGTACCTCATAGAATTTACCTAAGCGAAGACCAGATGCCCACGAATTGGTACAACCTGCGGGCCGACATGAAGGAACTGCCCGATCCGATTATAAATCCGGCCACCGGGAAACCCGCTGTGGAGGAAGATCTCTATCCAGTTTTCTGTAAAGCGCTGGCCCATCAGGAGATGGACAACGAAACCCGTTACGTTCCCATCCCGGATGAGGTGCAGGAATTTTACCGGATGTACCGGCCGTCGCCCCTGATTCGCGCCTACAACCTGGAGAAAGCCCTGGACACACCGGCACGGATTTACTACAAATTCGAGGGCAACAACACCTCTGGAAGCCACAAGCTAAATTCCGCCGTGGCTCAAGCTTACTATGCCAAAGAGCAGCATTTAAAGGGCGTGACCACCGAAACCGGAGCCGGACAATGGGGAACGGCATTGGCCGAGGCGTGTTCTTTTTTCCATCTGCCTCTGACTGTGTACATGGTGAAATGCTCCTACGAACAGAAGCCTTTCCGCAAGTCCGTCATCCAGACCTTTGACGCGGACATCATCCCCAGCCCCAGCGACACCACCCAAGTGGGCAAAAAGATTCTGTCAGAAAATCCAAACACCACCGGAAGCCTGGGCTGCGCCATTTCCGAGGCCGTGGAAAAAGCCGTGTCCACGGAGGGCTACAAATACGTGCTGGGTTCTGTGCTGAACCAGGTGCTGCTCCACCAGTCCATCATCGGCGAGGAGAGCCTGCTGGCCATGGAAATGATTGACGAATACCCGGACGTTATCGTGGGCTGTGCCGGCGGCGGCTCCAACTTGGGAGGCCTGATCGCGCCATTTATGCGGGATAAGCTGACCGGAAAGGCCAATCCCAGGATTGTCGCCGTGGAGCCGGCTTCCTGCCCGTCCATGACCCGCGGCAAATACGCCTATGATTTCTGCGACACCGGAAAAGTGACGCCGCTGGCCAGAATGTACACCCTGGGCTGCGATTTCATTCCATCCGCCAACCACGCCGGCGGGCTGCGCTACCACGGCATGTCCCCGATTCTGTCCAAATTATACCATGACGGATACATGGAGGCCATTTCCGCCGAGCAGACCAAGATTTTCGAGACAGCCGTGAAATTCGCCAAACAGGAAACCATCCTCCCCGCGCCGGAATCTGCCCACGCCATCTACGGCGCCGTGCAGGAAGCCCTCAAATGCAAAGAATCCGGCGAGGCCAAAACCATCCTCTTCGGCCTGACCGGAACCGGATATTTCGACATGGTGGCCTACCAGTCCTATATGGACCGCACCATGACCGACTACATCCCCACCGACGAAGAGCTGGAAGCCAGCTTTGCCAAACTGCCGAAAATTCCAGGCGTTCAATAGAATTTTCGTAACTGTGAAGGCACTGAACAGTTACGAATTTTCAAAGAAAGGACAGCGTTTTTTGTAAAACGATGTCCTTTCTTTTTTCGTCTCACCCCACCGCCCAAAACGCCTCGATCGGATGTTTTTTCGCCGCCTTATAAGCCGGATAAATGCCAAACGTCAAGCCGACAGCCGCCGGAAATGCCACGGTCGCGCCCACGCCGCTGCCCAGCAGCAGGGCGAATGTGTTGTCTACGCTGCCCATGGCCTCCAAAAGCGTGAAGGGGCTAATGATGGTAAACGCTCCCCCGTCCTGGGAACCCGATTATTCTTTGACGAAAATGTGGCTATTAATGGCTAATTGATAAAATCAGTCAGACAAAGAGCTCTCCCCGGTGGCGTAATCGATGACGATGCCCGGCTGCACGTTGTAGACGTACACGTTAAAAAGCACGCCGTCTCCCTTGTCTTCCACGGACATGGCTTCCATCTGCACGCCGGAAGCCACCAGGTTGTCCCCCTCAAAGACAGGCGTAACCCGGTACAGCACATGGTTGTCCGTCTCTTTCACATAGTCCGCCACCTGATCCTCAAAGGGCAGCATCCCATCTACGTTTAAGTAGCGGGTGCCTGTGATCAGATTTTTCTCATTGGCGTTCTCCGCCGTCAGCTGGAAGCCGATCAGATGACAGCGATTGTACAGGTAGCGGCCCTCCACGTTTTTGTAGCGAACCGAGCGCCACCCGGTGGGCTTCACTTTTCCAATGGGCGCGCGGGTTTCCTGAGGCATGGTTTCCGTGCACACGTTTGCAAACGCCACACCGCAGCGGCCCAGACTGTCCAGTTCGCTGTAATTTTCAAAAGGCTCCTCGGTCATGTCCTCCTGGGAAAAATCCGGCTCGTTGTTCTGAAGCGCCACATAGGCTTCCCCCGCATAATCCGGGATTTCCTCCAGAGAAAAGCTCTCCTGGCCGCCCGAGGACGCCGGCGCGCCCGCCCCGTCAAATTCCCTGAAAAATTCTCCCAAAAACAAACAGCAGATCACCGCCGCCAGCCATAACAGCCGCTTTGTCTTTCGTTTCATAAATAATCCCCCTCGTATAATAAGTTTGTAAGCAAGAAATATTGCTTATGAACTTATTCT
>CAYOWU010000018.1:0-51451 GCA_964407765.1 uncultured Lachnospiraceae bacterium | reverse complement strand
TTGTCTTTCCTACTCCGCCTTTGCCGGCGACAGCAATCACATGTGCCATCAGGTTCCCTCCAAAATCATATTGTTTTTTTGTAAAACTTTTTTGGAATTTTCATTCCATCCACTATTCAGTCTTATTTCCTTCATAGTCACAAACAATGCATAGTTGCCTGCGGCTATTTCATTATATTCTGCAGCCGTCCGCTTTCAGACCGACCGCACGTAAACGCTCAGATCACTGAGCGGATACCCGCTTTGTTCAAAATCTCCGTGGGATTCTCCCATGTGTTTAACGCGTATAGGTGTATACCTTCCACACCCAGGGCCATATACTCCAGAATCTGATCCACGGTATATGCAATGCCTTCCTGCCGGAATGCCTCCAGTACATCCGGACGCTTCTTGCCGTCCCCGTCCGTGTCGAACCAGTGATGGGAAATCACTTCCGCCAGTTTGCGGGGAATCGCGCACCCATTTCGGGACAGGCACATATTGATCACGGCCTCCCTGTTCAGCACAGGCATCACGCCCACATCCACCGGCATCGTAATGCCCGCAGCCCGGATCGCGTCCAGCCAGTATTTAAACTGTTCCATGTCAAAGGTAAGCTGCGTCATAATATAATCTGCGCCCTCGTCCTGTTTCTGCTTCAGATGGGCAATGTCCGCTTCCAGGGAACGACAGGCGATATGCCCTTCCGGCGACCCGGCCACGGCAATCTCGAACTTGTCTCCAAACTCTCTGCGAACATAACTGACCAGCTCCGTGGCATACGAGAAATCGCCTCCGGTGCCCGTCCAGCCTTCCGGCAGATCTCCCCGCACCGCCAGCATATGATCCACGCCGTTGTCCAGATATCCCTGCAGCTTTTCCTTAATCTCTTCCTTTGTATTGCCTATACATGTGAAATGCGTGACCGGAATCGTGTCGTTGTCCGCTTCCAGAATCTTCTTGCAGACATCCATATTTTTGCCCACATTGGTTCCGCCCGCTCCGTATGTACAGGAAATATAGTCCGGATTAAACGCATACAGATGTTCCAGACAATCTATCAGCTTATCCATCCCTTTATCGGTTTTCGGCGGGAACACTTCAAAAGAAAGAAGTGTCCTCTTCTTCATCATCTCTGCCAAACGCTTTTTCATACTGTTCCCCAGCTTCCTTTTACTCGACCTTCATTCATTCCGCGCATTCAAGCTCCACAATGCTGTTGGCCAAATCCACCATACGGATGGTTCCCTGAACCGTCTTCTCATCGCCCATTACGTCACGAATCCGTAAGGTTTCCCCTTCCACGTCAATCCGACTCACATTTTTCAAGATTGTGCTTCCATCCCGTTTTCTGATTACCGTTGCCAAGCACATGCTTATGCCTCCTTTATCTGCTCTTTCACCTGCGCCAACGCCAAACTAAAACGCATATTCGCCTTCTGGAAATCCGCTACGCCGTCCCGGATGGTCTTCGCAGCGTCAAACATCTCTAATTTTTCCAAATTATCGGCCATCTGATCCAGTTCCGCCGCATGATGCTCGTTGTGCTGCACCATATAAGCCAGCACAGCCACAGTTTCCTGCTTGCAGTCTCCGCTTTGGCACCCATCTTCTCCATGATGGCCACAATGTTCATGGTTATGGCCGTGAGGGCAACCCCCCTGGTGTTCTCCGTGTCCATGGTCATGGGAAATAACATTACCGTTCTCGTCTTTAATTAAATGCATATCCCGCTCCTTTCTACAAACGGCCTGACTTCCACAAGATCTATTTATGGAAAATTCATTTCTGGCATGAATTTATCAAGCGCTTGTAATTATACAACTTTATGAGATTTTTTTCAAGGAAATCTTATTAATTTTTTATAAAAAAACACAAAATCTTTTTCGTAAATCTATACCAAATTATGCAAAACCGCTTATTAAGCCTATTCAGAGGCCCTATGGGATTTATTATTTTTGTAATACTTTTCTTGCATTAACTTCACATTTATATGATATACTCCACGAATAATTGTCCTAGACTTATGCCGAACATCCCCGCGAATTTTGGGGATTTTGCAACCGTTCATGTTTTTTAAGGAGGTTTTTATGTCAGCAACAGCTTTGGCTAACACAATTAAACTTAATTCTGGAAATGATATGCCCCTTCTGGGACTTGGCGTATATAAGGCAACCGGCGAACGGGAAGTGGAGCGGGCCATCGGCTGGGCGGTAAAGGCCGGCTACCGGCTCATCGACACCGCTTCCGCCTACAAAAACGAAGACGGCGTGGGCCGCGGCATCCGGGAATGCGGCGTAAACCGCAGCGATCTCTTCATCACCACAAAGATCTGGAATAACGCCCAGCGGCTGGGGGATGTGGAAGGTCCTTTTTCCCGGAGCCTCGAAAGACTGATGACCGATTATGTGGACCTCTATCTGATCCACTGGCCGGTGCCCGGCTGCTACTTAAGCACCTGGAAGGAACTGGAAAAGCTCTACGAGCAGGGCCGCGCCCGCTCCATCGGCGTCAGCAATTTTGAACCGCGCCATCTGGAGGAGCTGGCCAGCGTGGCGAAGATTACGCCCGCCGTCAACCAGATTGAATTCCACCCCTACTGGTATCAGAAGAAAACGTTGGATTACTGCCAGTCCAAAGGAATCGCCGTACAGGCCTATGCGCCGCTGGCGCGGGGCGCCTATCTGGATGACGACGTAATCTGCATCCTCGCCACCAAATATGGAAAGACCCCTGCCCAGATCGGCCTGCGCTGGATTTTGCAAAAGGGCGTGGCCATCATCCCAAAATCCACCCAGGAAAAACGCATTATCAGCAACGGGGAAATTTTCGACTTCACGCTGGAGCCGGAGGATATGGACGCCATCGACCAGCTGAACCGGGACTACCGCAGCGCTTCCATCCCCGACGACCTAAAAGACGTGGCCTTCTGATTTTCCCTTTCGGGGAACATGGTTTAATTATGAAACCTTTCCAGCTAAACAGAATTTGGTCAAAATAAACAAATAAGAAGCGAATCCCAAACGGTTTCAAGCTCCGTTTTGTTTATTTTGTCCAAATTCAATGATCTGTTTTATTCCCAGGGCAGCGCCGGCGACTCCACTTTTTTATCCCGCAGCATCAGATCGTTCACTGCGTCGGCGGCGGGCTTATCTTCAAAGAGCGCCTTGCAGACCTCTGTCACAATGGGCATCTCAATCTGGTATTTCTCGGCCAGCCCTTTGGCGGCTTTCGCCGAATACACGCCTTCCACCACCATTTTTACCTCATCCATAGCTTCCTTCATGGTGCGCCCCTGGCCGATCAAAAAACCGGCCCGCCGGTTCCGGCTGTGAACGCTGGCGCAGGTAACGATCAGGTCGCCCATACCGGAAAGTCCGTAGAACGTCTCCATCCTCGCGCCCATACGCACACCCAGCCTGCAGATCTCCGCTACGCCGCGGGTGATCAGCGCCGCCTTCGTATTATCCCCATAGCCCAGACCATCCGCCACGCCCGCCGCCAGGGCGATTACGTTTTTCAGCGCCGCGCCCAGCTCCACGCCCAGCATATCCGGCGTGGTGTACACGCGGAACACAGGACTCATAAAAATGGACTGCAGGTATTCCGCCGTCTCCTGGGTTCTGGAGCTGACCACACAGGTGGTGGGAATCTTCCTCCCCACCTCCTCCGCATGGCTGGGGCCGGACAGAACGCTTACGTCCGCCTGGGGAATTTCCTCCTCGATAATGTCGCTTAAGGTCATCAGCGTGGCCTCCTCGATTCCCTTGGCCACGTTCACCACCCGCTGCCCCTGTTTCAGATATTTCCCGATCCGGCGCGCCGTCTCTCTGGTAAAAGGGGAAGGCACGGCCAGCACGATCACATCTTTGTCCCGTGTCGATTCTTCCAGATCATTGGTAAAAGAAATAGTTTCCGGGATTTTCACCCCGGGCAGCTTTTCACTGTGCTCGTGGGTGTCACTTAGCATCCGCACTTCTTCCTCAAATGTGGACCAGACCTGCACTCGATGCCCGTTGTTGTCTAAAAGCACGGCCAGGGCCGTCCCCCAGCTTCCTGCGCCCAGTATACCGATTTTCGCCATAATCACTCCTCCTGCTTTGAAAATGTCACTTTACTCTCTGTGCCGGTCAGCAGCCGCCGGATATTTCCCCGATGCCGGTAAATCGCCAGCAGCGTAAGCGCCCCCATCACAATATACAACTCCGTACGCTCTTTATTTTCCAGACCATAGCTGCCCATTTGTCCGAACGCCACCGTCAGCGCCATAGCAACCAGATAACTGACGATGGAGCACAGAGAAACATAGCGGGACAGAAAAAACAGTGCAAAAAAGACTACTGCCGTAATCAAAAACATCCGTATGTCAAACGCCAGGATCATCCCCACCGACGCCGCGATGCCCTTTCCCCCTTTAAAACCCATGGTCACGGGAAAGTTGTGCCCCAGTATGCATCCCGCCGCCCCATATAATTTCAGCAAAGGAAGAATCTCCCTGTGGTTTTTTCCAAATAACAGGCTGACCAGGCACACGGCCAGCACGCATTTTAAGCAGTCGCACAGAAGCGTGATCGCCGCCGCCTTTTTTCCCATGGTTCGCAGCGCGTTGGTGGTTCCGGCGTTGCCGCTTCCGTGTTCCCGAATGTCCATATGATGCGCTTTGCCCAGAAAATACGAGGTCTGAAACAGACCGAACACATATCCGATGGCCAGGCATACAATCCGAATCATTTTCCCTCCTTACGCTCCCTGATAATGAATCTCAGCGGAGTCCCTTCAAATCCAAAAGCGTCCCGGATGCGGTTTTCCAGATACCGGGCATAAGAAAAATGCATGAGCTTCTTGTTATTTACAAAAAGCACAAAGGTGGGCGGCTTCACCGACACCTGGGTCATATAGAAGATTTTCAGCCGCTTGCCCTTATCCGAGGGGGGCTGCTGCAAGGCTACCGCTTCTGTGAGAATCTCGTTTAAGACGCCTGTCTGAATCCGCATGGCATGGTTCTGGATTACCGCGTCGATGGCGTCAAACAGACGCGGAAGCCGCTGGCCGGTCTTGGCCGATATAAACAAAAGCTTGGCGTACGGCATAAAAGAAAGCACCTCCCGCACCCGGCCTGTGTAGCGGTAGATGGTTTTTTCATTTTTCTCCACCAGATCCCATTTGTTCACGGCCACGATCACGCCCTTTCCCTTCTCATGGGCGATGCCGGCGATCTTCGCGTCCTGCTCAGTAACGCCCTCGGACGCGTCAATGACGATCATCGCCACATCTGCGCGCTCCACGGCCGTCACGGCCCGGATTACGCTGTACCGCTCCAGGTCCTCTTTGACTTTGCTCTTGCGGCGAAGCCCGGCGGTGTCAATAAATATATATTCCTGCCCGTTTCTTTTTACCACGGCGTCGATGGCGTCCCGGGTGGTTCCGGCGATGTCCGACACGATCACACGGTCTTCGCCGAGAATTTTATTTACAATAGAAGATTTCCCCACATTGGGCTTTCCTATGATGGCAATCCTGGGAATGTCCGACTCTTCTTCCTCCCCCGTTTTTTCCGGGAAGCCCTCGATCACCTTGTCCAGCAGTTCCCCCAGGCCCAGCTTGCCGGCCGCGGAAATGGGAATCGGATCACCCATGCCCAGGTTGTAAAATTCATAGACATCCACATCGAACTTCTGGTTGTCCACCTTGTTCACCGCCAGCGCCACCGGCTTTTTGCTCCGGCGCAGCATGTCCGCCACCTTGGCATCCGCGTCCACAAGCCCCTGGCGCACGTCTACCAGAAACACGATCACGTCCGCCGTGTCGATGGCGATCTGCGCCTGCTCCCGCATCTGGGACAAAATCACGTCGCCGCTGTCCGGCTCGATGCCGCCGGTGTCTATAATGGTAAAATTCCTGTCCAGCCACTCCACGTCCGCGTAAATGCGGTCCCGGGTCACGCCGGGGGTTTCCTTTACAATCGAAATCTTTTCGCCGGCCAGCCGGTTAAACAGGGTCGATTTCCCCACATTCGGCCGGCCCACAATGGCTACGATCGGTTTGCTCATATATCTGCCTCCTTTTATGCTTTCCTTTTGCCAAAGCCCCCAGCGCCGCCTGGAGCAAATCCTCCCCGGCGGGGTCCGTCACAACAATCGGCACGTTTAAGCGCCGCTCCAGCTCAGCCACAGTCCAGTCGTCGAGAAACGTCTCTTCCCCACTCCTTAGCATATTGCACGGGATCAGAAGCCTCTCCCCCAGGGGCCGCCCTTTCAGCTGTTCCCACAAATCCTGTCCCGTCAAAAGCCCGGACACCGTAATGCCCTCCCCGAAAAAACGGTTTTCCACAGGAAAAACCTCTATGCGCGTCCGGGGAAATTTTTGCCGCAGTTCTTTCATATATCGATCCAGAAAAGGCGCCGCCAGCGCTCCGGTGGCCAGGCTGCCCTGTATCGCCCGGTCATCGCCCGGCTGCGCCTCTAAAGCCTCCATGAACTCTTCTTCCAGAAGGCGCAGCATGCCCACCCCGTTTTCCAGCTGGGGATACCCGTCGTAATCCGCCTGGGCGGGCAGAGACTGGCCCGCTAAAAGATACCACTCGTCGCTGGCGTAAACGAATCCCATGCCCCATTGGCGCCGCAGACGCTCCTGCCAGCGTCCGATCTGATCCAATACCTCCCGCGCTTCCTCCCGGCTAAAAAGCGTAAGGGGGAAAAGCCCTTCCCGGTAACGGGTCAGCCCCACCGGAACCACGGAAAGGCTCTGCATATGGGGCAGCAGCCCGGCCAGATCCCCGATGGTTTTTTCCAGAACTTCCCCGTCGTTTAGCCCTTTGCAGAGCACGATCTGCCCGTTTAACGAAATGCCCGCCTGCGCCAGATATTTTAATTTCTCCATAATGTCCCCGGCAAAACGATTATGCAGCATTTTACAGCGCAAATCCGGGTCCGTCACATGCACAGAGACGTTGATGGGCGAAAAATGATACTGCGCCACCCGCGCAAGCTCTTCCTGGTCCATGTTGGTCAGCGTGATGTAATTTCCCTGGAGAAAAGAAAGCCGGGAATCGTCATCCTTAAAATACAGCGTATCCCGCATGCCGGGCGGCATCTGGTCGATAAAGCAGAACAGGCAGCGGTTGGAACAGGAGCGGTAGTCATCCATCAGGCTGTTTTCAAATTCCACGCCCAGCTCTTCGTCGTAATCCTTCTCCACCTCGTAAACCCACTGCTCCCCGTTCGCCTTCTCCACCGACAGCTCCACGTACTCTTCCCGCATCTCATATTCGTAATCAAAAACATCCTGAATCGACCGCCCGTTGATTTCCAGCAGGCGATCGCCCGGGGCAAGTCCCAGCTCCCAGGCGACGCCGCCTTTCTTGACGAACCTGATTTTGTGGCCTTTAGGGGCCTTTTTTTTATCTGCCATACGATTTACTCTCCATTCGCTTTCCCTATCATACCAACTAATAGATAAAAAAGCAATAAATTTCCTTGACTGACCCTAGGGCAAATGTTATAACTGAATAAGGAAGGGAATACCAATGATACAACATGGAGGTTTACTATGTCCAACACAGAATTACTGGAACAGCCTATGACTGTGGCTCCTTTAAAGATCGCGGCCCTGGCAGGATGCAAGACTTTGGCAAAGGAAGTGGACGCGAAGCTGGTCCGTCTGCGCAAAGGCGTGACAGACCACGACAAATCCGGAATACGGCTTCCCGGATACAATGCGGACACTTTTCTCATCGACTGTGAATGCCCCCGATTTGGCACCGGGGAAGGAAAAGCCTACATTAAGGAATCCGTGCGCGGCGTGGACTTATTCATCATGGCAGACATCACCAATTACAGCCTGACTTACACCGTTTGCGGCCACGAAAACCATATGTCCCCCGACAACCATTATCAGGATCTGAAGCGGATCATCTCTGCGGCCAACGGCAAGGCACACCGGATTAACGTGGTTATGCCCTTTCTGTACGAAGGCAGACAGCACAGACGCTCCAAGCGGGAATCCTTGGATTGCGCACTGGCGCTGCAGGAACTGGCGGATATGGGAGTTTCCAACATCCTCACCTTTGACGCACATGATCCCAGGGTGCAGAATTCCATCCCCTTAAAAGGGTTTGACAGCTTCTTCCCCACTTATCAGTTCCTGAAAGCCCTGATTAAAAATGTGCCCGATTTCCATACAGACAACGACCATTTGATGATCATCAGCCCAGACGAAGGCGCCATGTCCAGAGCCGTATATTTCTCCAATATTTTAGGCGTGGATATGGGCATGTTCTATAAGCGGAGGGACTATTCCACCATCGTCGGCGGCAAGAACCCCATCGTTGCACACGAATTTCTGGGAGCTTCCGTGGAGGGAAAAGATGTGGTCATCATTGATGACATGATTTCTTCCGGAGGAAGTATGCTGGATGTGGCCATTCAGTTAAAGGAACGCAAAGCCAACCGGGTTTTTATCTGCACCACCTTCGGCCTGTTCACAGACGGGCTGGCCAAGTTCGATGAATTTTATGAAAAAGGATACATCTACCGGCTGATTACCACCAACTTAAATTACCGCATCCCGGAACTGCTGGAGCGGCCCTATTACATCGAGGCCAATATGAGCAAATATCTGGCCAATATTATGGATAATATCAACCATGACATATCTGTGGAGCAGGTAAGGTCGCATAACGATAAGATTATTAAATTGCTGGAGAAGACGAAGCATCGCTGATTTATAAAGGAGGCGTGCCGGGAAATCATACCCCGCACGCCTCCTTATTTTTTCGCCATGGTCAATGTATAGCATTTTTATGATATCTATAACACATTTTTTCACATTGGTTATTGGATGATAATGTCAGAGCGCGTTATGATAAGATTAATTCTTTTTTTCTGCATTTGCCAGAATTTCATCCAATTTTTGCATTATTTCGTCACTAAGCGCTTCTGCCTTATGTTCAGAAAGAATCCTGGCTGTTTTATTGCGCAGACGTGTACGCATATCCATTTTATTCTGTTCCCAATTGCCATATACTTCTCTGGTCAGCAATGTAGGGAACCAGAATTCATCACGAAAGTTTTCAAAAGTATGTTCATTGGTCAGAAATTCCCCTCCAGGTCCGACTTCATGAATGACATCCAGCGCCAGCGTGTCTTCATTCACAGTAACGCCCCGTTCAATCCGGCGGGCATAGCCGATGATTTCATCCGTCAGAACAATCTGCTCCAACGCCCCGCTCATGGCGCCGTCAATAAATCCAACATCATGAACCATGTTTCCGCCGCTTAAGATATTAATCAATACCTGCATAGAAGCTTCCAGAGCAGCCTGCTCATCTACAACCTTAGCATCTGTCACCCCTCCGGTCTGCATAGTAGGCAAATTCAGATAGTGAAATAAGTCAGCCAAGACAGATTCTCCCAGACAGTGTTCCGGACTGCCATAGGCAGAATGAATAGTTCCCATATCCACGGTCAATACTACAACGCCGCAGGCGATGGTGCAGCCTTCGTTAACCAACTGTGAAAGAATAATTCCGCCCAGCATCTCAGCCAATCCCATAGATGCCGCCCCTGCGATGGTAACTGGAGTAACTGACCCCAACTGCGCGCCGGACATCCAGATTAACGGAAGTCCAGACTGTGCGCAATATTCCAGTTTTTCAAAAATATTGGCGTCAATAATCAGTGGCGTTACCGGGCATCCGGGAAACAAAGCCATAAATGGTTTTTCAATAAGTTTTTCCTTTCCGCCCGCCACAGCAGCAGCCATATCTACCTGTCCTTTTAAACCATCCACGCCTACTCCCCAGCTGATGACAGGCTTGGTGGAATGCGTTAGCATTTCATAAGTTTCATACATATCAGACAGTTCAACATCATAATCTGAAATCTGTGAAAGGCCCATTAGGAAATCAATATTAGGGCAGGCGTCTGCCACAGTGGCGCTTTTTGCCACATCGCCACGCTGCGCCTTCCGGTGTTCTCCGGTTTCAAAATCATTGAAAAAAGGATTTGTAGGGCCAAGGCCGAAATAAGTGCGCGTGCCGCCTGCCCGTATTTTTTCCTCGCCAAAACGATTATATAACACCATTTCTTTTCCGGCGGAATTAATACATTTAACAGCCAGCTGGCGTGGGATTTTTACTGCGTTTTCTTCTATCTTTGCGCCGGCGTCTGTAAGCAATTTCCGAGCTCTTGGATGCTGAATATCCAGTCCTGTATGCTCCAGAATACAAAAGGCTGCGTTGATAATTGTTTCGCAGTCTTTTTCAGACAATGTCTGATAACTTTTTTTGTTCTCCTGATAATAAGATTTTAAGCCTTCAATTGCCATAACTTATCTCTCCTTTCGTTTTTTATTAGAGATGCCCGCTCAAAGCGCAGAAACAGAAAACCCTTTCCAAGTAGAAATCCACTGCAAGGATTTTCTGTTCCTAATTTGTCAAAAATACAAAGTGAGCGTTTGTTTTGATGACTATTATTTATAGAGAATTTTCCATATATAAATGTTTATATGAGCGATTATTTTTTAATTATTTCTTAATGCGTTCTTCTTCCGCCTCAAGAATATCATTCAGCTTTTTCATTACATCTTCGGGCAGTTCGACTGGTTTATGTTCTGCCAGAAGTTTCGCCGTTTTCTCGCGGAGACGGGTCCGCAAATCTTTTTTTCCATTTTCTTCCCAATTTTCGATCAATTCCCGGCTTAACAGAGAAGGAATCCATAAGGCGCTGCGGAAGTTTTCGGCCGTATGCTCATGCGTCAGAAATTCCCCGGCAGGGCCCACTTCATCAATGACATCCAACCCAAGAGTTTCTTCATTGATGGGAATGCCTTTCTCAATATGACGGGCATAACTGATGATTTCATCGCTGAGCACAATCTGTTCTAAAGCGCCGCTCAAAGCGCCGTTCATAAATCCGACATCGTGCATCATATGGCCGCCGCCCAGGATATTTATCAATACCTGCATAGAAGATTCGATTGCCGCCTGCTCATCGACTATTTTAGAGTCAGTGGCGCCTGCCGTTCCCATATACGGAAGATTCAGGTAATGGAAAATATCCGCACCCATAACTTCAGCAAGACAATGCTCCGGACTTCCATAGGCGGAATGCGTCGTGCCCATATCAAAAGTCAAAACAGTAATGTTGCACATAATGGTGCATCCTTTGTTTAGAAGCTGAGAAAGCACAACGCCCGTGAACATTTCCGCCAGATTTCCGGCATAAGCGCCAGCCAGCGTTACCAGTGAAACAGAGCCAAGCTGCACGCCGCTCAGCCAGATAATCTGCAGTCCGCTGGTTGCCGCATATTCAAATCTTTCATAAATCTTGTCCGGAAAAACCAGCGGCGTCTGGGACGCTCCGGTATAGATTGCCACAAATGGTTTCTCAACTAATTTATCATGTCCTCCGGCAATGGCGTCGGCCATGGAAACCTGCGCTTTCAGCCCTTCTGTGCTGGCGCCCCAGAAAGCAATGGGTTTTGTTGTATGCGTTAACATCTCATATCCTTCATAAACATCACACAATTCCAGAGCTTGATCGGAAATCTGAGCCAGTCCCATGACATAGTCAATATTGGGGCAGGCGTCCGCAATAATAGCGCTGTTTCTGGCGTCAATCCTTTTGGCAGCGCGTATTTCTCCGGTTTCAAAATCATTAAATGACGGATTCGTAGGGCCAAGGCCAAAATAAGTCCGATTTCCGCCTGCACGAATAGCTTCGTTTCCGAAACGATCGTATAATATCATTTCTTTTCCGGCAGAATTGATGCTGTCAATAACAAGCTGGCGAGGAATTTTAACAATTCCATCCTTTGCCGACGCTCCTGCGTCTGTGAGCAGTTTTACCGCCCTTGGATGCATAACCTTCATGCCTGTATTTTCCAAAATTTCAAACGCGGCATTGATGATGGTTTCACATTCCGCTTCAGAAATAATGTGCATCTTCTTTTCATTTTCGTAATAATAAGATTTCAATCCATTAATTGCCATATACTTATCCTCCTAAAACATTATAAAATTATTTAATTGCTTCCGGTACCGTGAACATATAAATATAAAAAGCAAGATTTGTGCCAAATATACATTTAAAATCGGAAAAACAGGTAATTAAACAAGAAAAGGAAAATAAAAAGTCTTTACAAACACTGGAAAGAGGAAATATAATAATCATATGCAATATAAATTGCGCAAAACAATCCGTAAAATTATCATACTGCAATAATAATTGCTTTTTAAAGGAGAATTTCATGAAAAATATCCCGAAAATCGAAATTTTAATGGAAATTTTAGAACATATCCACTCTGGAGTTTATATTGCGGATGAAGATGGAACTCTTATATATGTAAACCGAGCCGGAGAACAGATTGATAACTTTTCACGAAATGACGTCATTGGGAAACATATTTCGGAGATTTACAGCGACAATTCCTTTGACAAGAAAAAGGGATCTCCTCTTTTGACAGCATTACAGGATGGACGGATTTATAAAGATGAAAACATAGAATGGTACATCAATGGAAATGTGGTCAATGCATTGACCAGCGCCTGGCGCATCCAAAAAGACAAAAAAGTGGAAGGAGCCTGTTGTATCTGTGACGACGTTGCCAGTTTGAAAAAAAGGATTATCCATAACCTTCAATTTAATACAAAGACAAGCTTTTCCACGAAACCTTCCCAATTACAAAACGGGACAAGATATGTATTTGAAAACATTATTGGCAAAAGCAGCGCCATGCTCAATGCAGTCACCACCGCACAGCGCTTTGCCGCAAAACAGCTTCCTGTTATGCTATATGGGGAAACGGGCACTGGAAAAGAAATGTTTGCACAAAGTATACATAACGCAAGTCTTCGATACAAAGGACCTTTTGTTGCAGTAAATTGCGCTGCCATTCCAGAAAATCTTTTGGAAAGCACTTTATTTGGCACCAAAAAGGGCGCCTTCACTGGAGCAACCGACAATCCCGGATTATTTGAAACAGCAGAAAACGGAACTCTGTTTCTGGACGAGATTAATTCTCTTCCGCTTATGCTTCAGGCAAAACTTCTGCGGGCGCTCCAAGAAAAAGAAATACAGCGGATTGGGGAAAACAAAACTCGAAAAATCAACTGCCGGATTATCAGCGCCGTCAATGAAATGCCGAACACACTAATTCATATGAAAAAAATGCGGGAAGATCTGTATTACCGTTTATCCACAGGCATTGTATCAATTCCTCCTCTTCGGGAACGAGAAGATGACCTGGATTTACTGACTCATAATTTAATTCTTCGGTTAAACGAAGAATTGAATATGCTTATCATTGATCTGACGCCTGCGCTGACTTCCATGTTTCATCAATATAATTGGCCGGGAAATGTACGGGAATTGGTAAATGTACTGGAAAGCGCGTTTAATATGGCTTCGGAAAAAGATGGTTATTTGGGGTTGGAACATTTGCCGTCATACATTCGTGAGCGGATGAAAGAATCTATCCAAAAACAGGGTTCCAAAAGTCAGAATACTTGCGTCAGAGAATTTATAAGAAAAAACAGTGACGATACAGAATTGGTAATTGAAAAAAGCATCACACATATGGTCAACCAATACGAACAAAGAATTATAGAAAGAGCATTAAGGGAAACACATGGAAATTTAACCCATTGCAGCGAAAAACTTGGCATTTCCCGTCAGAACTTATCTGTAAAACTAAAAAAATATAATATAAATTACAAAAAATACAAATAAAATTCGCACATATAATAGCATTTCAAAAACAAATGTTCCCGCGCCAGGCCATTCTCCATGATCAGCTAGCGCTCCATCCAGACAGGATTTGAAGTTGTGGGTGTCTATTTGCCCCTTATTCATTTGGCGTAGCCCGCTATATAATACCCTTTATGGGTACGCCGCATTCACTCGGAGCAAATCTTCCATTATAATGCCCTGTGGATACAAATTGTGACATGCAGTTGACATAAAGCGGTTTTCAAACACGCTTTAGGCAAAATTTCGACGGCAATGCGGTGGCGTCGGCTAGAAATTTGAACAACGCAATGACGTGAAGTAGGCAGTTCACAATTCTAATTTCTGTCTGGATGGAGCGCTAGATGGCCTGGCATAAAAGAAATCTATCGCAGCGCCAAAAACGCCGCCAGATTCCCCCGCTTTCCCTTAGAAGCCCGGTGAGAAAATAAAAACTCCGGATTACAGCAAGTGCAAAGCCCCGGCAGGGCGATTTTCTCCTCCCGCACCCCGGCTTCCAGAAAAATCTGCCGGTTGGCTTCCCAGAGATCCAGCTGGTATTTCCCGTTTTCTTTCGGATAGAACAGGCGATCCCACAGCTTTTCGTCAAACGCCTCCTGGAATTTCTCGATCACGTCGCCGCTGACCTCGTAGCAGTCCTGACAAATGGACGGGCCGATGGCCACGACCAGATCCTTCGGGTCGGTTCCGTATTCCCGCTCCATGGCCTGCACCGTGGCTTTTCCGATTTTGCCCACTGTGCCTTTCCAGCCGGAATGGGAAAGCCCGATGGCCCGCTTGACTGGATCCACGAGATAGAGCGGCACGCAGTCCGCGTAAAAAGTGGTCAGCGTCACCCCTGGCGCGTTTGTGATCATGCCGTCCACGTCCCGGTAAGGCCGGGGCTTTGTCAGGCCGCAGCCTCGGTCCGCCTCGGTGACTGTCCGCACGTTGGCCGTGTGTGTCTGGTCCGAGGCGACTGCGCTGTCCAGGGAAAAGCCGATGGCCTGCGCGATTCTTTTATAATTTTCCAGGACGGCCGCTTCCTCGTCGCCCCTGGAAAAGCTCAAATTCATGGAGGCGCAGATCCCCTGGCTTACGCCGCCCAGGCGCGTGCTGAATCCGTGGATGACCGCGCCGGTTTCTTCCAGAATGGGATAGATAAGATACGCCACGTCCCCGGCCCAGCGCACCTGCGTCCTCCGCTCTCCTTCGTTTTTCCAGTTTATTTTCATCTGCATGATTTGTCCCCCTTTTTTGAGGCGCCAAAACGGACTCCATCACCACGCCGCTCCGCCGCAAAAATCAAACGCGTTTTTCACCAGCGAAATCTTTTCCCTGTCGATGCCCACCGCGTCGAACCGGCAGGGCGTTTCCTCCGAAATCCGCTTTTGCGCCCGGTATAAAAGAGCCGCCTTGGAGATCCGGCGGCGCTTGCGCATATCCACCGCCTCCAGAGCCCCGCCTTGGCTTTTGTTCCGGCGGTATTTGACCTCCACGAAAACCAGATAATCCCCGTCTCTGGCGATTAAGTCGATTTCCCCTGCCCTGTTCTGGTAATTTCGATGCAGGATTTCGTAGCCCTGTTTTTCCAGAAAATCCGCCGCCTGCGCTTCATAGCGGCGGCCCACTTCCCGTTTATTCATGGGCGCGCCCTTCGGCGTTTTCAAAAAATTTTTTCAAAAAGCTTTTCCGGTGTATGGGACTGGGGCCGTATTTTCGCAGCGCCTCCATATGAGCTTCGCTGCCGTAGCCTTTGTGGGCCGCAAAGCCGTACTGGGGCATTTCCTGATCATACCGCAGCATCAGCCGGTCCCTGGTCACTTTGGCCACAACGCTGGCCGCCGCGATGGACAGACTTCTGGAATCCCCGTGGATCAGCGGAACCTGGGGAATAACGATCTGCGGGATGGTCACCGCGTCGTTTAAAAGAAGCTGCGGCTGTGGCGAGAGCTTTCCCACCGCCTCTTTCATGGCCTCGTAGGTGGCCTGGAGGATGTTGATCTCGTCGATCCGCGCCGGGCTGGCATAGCCCACCCCCACGGCCACAGCCTTTTCAAAAATCACCGGGTACAGCTCTTCCCTTCGCTTCGCCGAAAGCTTCTTGGAATCGTTGAGATACAGGATGGAACAGTCCGGCGGCAAAATCACCGCTGCGGCTGCCACCGGCCCGGCCAGCGGCCCGCGGCCCGCCTCGTCCACGCCGCACACAAGCCCCGCGTGGGCGTATTTTCGTTCGTACTCCTGCATCCGGTAAATTCGCTCCCGCTCCTGCTTAAGCTTTTCCTGCGCTTTTTCATATTTTCTGAGAAGATTCTGCACGCCCCTGCGGCTGTCTTCCCGGTACCTTTCAAAGAGCGCCGGCTTAAACTCTTCGCCGGCCGCCGCAAATTCTTCCTGTATTTCCCGAATGGTTTTCATCTTTTTGTCAATCCTTCTGAATCAAAAAAGCGTCCTCCAACGCCAGCCAGTTGGCCCTCCACCAGCGCATAATCTGCCAGTAGCCCATCCCCTGCAGCCCGTATTTTTTCACCAGGGAAAACTTCGCCGCCAGACTTCGCATGTCCTCGAACCAGACTTCATGCTCCACGTCTTCCTGCCAGTAGCGAAAATACGGCGACTGGGCCGTCTCGTCGTACTGAATCCGCGCATAGTGGGCGATGGCAATCTGCACCGCCTCCACGTTCCCGATGGTATTGGCCGCCGTAACGCCCTGCACAAAGGGCAGCGGCCAGTCGTACCCGTAATTGGGAATCCCCAGACGGATCTTAGCGGCGGGGATTTCCGTGACCGCGTACCGCACCACCTGCTCCACCTTATGTATGGGGGCCACCGCCATATTCGGCCCGTATTTGTAGCCCCACTCGTAGGTCATCAAAAGCACGCTGTCCGCCAAGGCCCCCAGCGCCGGATAGTCCTTTCCCTCGTAGAGAAGCCCCCGCTGGTCGGCGGAGGTCTTGGGGGCCAAGGCTATGCTCACGCGGAAGCCATTTGCGTGGAGCGCGGCCGCCGCCCTGCGGACAAATGCCGTAAAAGCGTCCCGGTCTTCCCGGCGGATATACTCGAAATCAATGTCCACGCCCCCGTAGCCCTTTTGCCGAAGAACGCTTATAAGCTCCTGAATCAGCCGCTCCCCCGCCGCCGGCTCCTGTACCACCGCGGTAATCAGCCCATTGTTGAACTTGCCCTGGTCGTCCAGCGGAGTCAGCGTTAAAAACGGGATCACACCCTGGACGCTGCACATCTCAATCATCCAGCTTTCTTCCGTGGCCGGAGGAACCAGCCCGCCTTCCGCCGTAAATCCATAAGAAAAAATAGGCAGCTCCGTCAGAAACGGAAGCGTCTGCCCCAACACCCAGGGGCTGATATAGGGATACGCATAACCGGAAACCTGCGCCAGAGGCCGCTCCCCTGCCGAGTCGTAAGTCGGGATGTACAGCGCCTGGCCGATGGCCAGTTTATATGGATAAACCAGCTGGTTATCCAGAATCAGTATTTCCACGGGGATGCCGTACGCCTGGGCGATGCCGTCCACCGTGTCCCCTTCTCCCACAACATAGATCTGCATAAAAACCTTACCGCCTGCTTTTTCAGATTTAGACTATATTCATATGCAGACGCCCCGGAAACTATTCCAGCGGAAACTATTCCAGGGTAATGCGCCCCAGCTTCCCGGAACGGAATTCTTCCAGAATCATGCCCGCCGCTTTTCCATAGTCCAGATCCGCGCCCTTTTTCACGCATTTTCGCTCGCGGGCGATGGCCTCCAGAAGCTGCACTGGCTCCCCGCTCTCCTCTATGTTGTAACGCTTCTGCAAAATCCCTGGGTATTCCGCCTGCAGATAGGCGAGCAGCTGCAGGGACAGCTCGTCTGTATTGACAATCTCGTCCTTCACCGAGCCGATCATAGCCAGACGCACGCCCACCTGGGGATCATCGAACTTGGGCCAGAGAATGCCGGGAGTATCCAAAAGCTCCACGCTTTTATTCAGGCGGATCCACTGCTTACCCTTAGTGACGCCTGGCCGGTTCCCAGTCTTCGTGCAGGCCTTCCCCGCAAACGTGTTGATAAACGTGGATTTCCCCACGTTGGGAATCCCCACCGCCATGGCGCGTATGGGACGGTTTTTAATGCCCCTTCGCCGATCCCGTTCCAGCTTTTCCTGACAGGCTTCCCGAACGATGTTATGGATAAATTTCACCTGCGCCGCGCTTCTGGAATCCAGCTTGGCCACATGAAAGCCTTTTTCCTGAAAAAAGGCGATCCAGGCCTGATTCTTTTTCTCGTCCGCCAGATCTGCCTTGTTCAGAAGCAAAAGCCGCGATTTCTGCCGGCCCATCTCGTCAATGTCCGGATTGCGGCTGCTAAGCGGCGCCCGGGCGTCCAAAAGCTCGATCACCAGGTCAATCAGTTTCAGATCCTCGAGCATCATCCGCCTGGCCTTCGTCATATGCCCCGGATACCATTGTAAATTCATAATCTTTCCCTTTCCGGCTTTAATTATCCTTCAGAAATCCTATTTTCTTCAGAGGGCCTGCCACAAACCATATCTGGCCCACGATGTTCTTTCGCTGAACGCTGCCCACATCGCCATAACGGCTGTCGTCGCTGCTATTGCGGTTGTCCCCCAGCACGAAATACTCGCCGGACTCCAGCAAAACGCCTTCCTCGGCCAGCCCCGGATTGGCGATGCTTGGGAAATCCCTGCCCTCTTTGTAGGTTTCGTTGTCAATAAGAACCTGACCATCTTTAATCTGTATGGTTTCCCCCGGAAGGCCGATCACCCGCTTAATCTGCATGGCGGCTTCTGCCTTGGCGCTGGTTTTAAAGACAATGATGTCCCCCCGCTCGGGGCTTCCCAGCTTGTACGCCATCTTATTGATGAAAAAACGCTCCCCCGCCGCCAGCGTGGGTTCCATGGAGCCTTCCTGCATGGTCACCGACTGGAAAAAAAAGATTGCCACCACCACGGCGCAGGCCAAAACCACCGCAATCTGAAAAAACCATATCAAAATATTTTTTACCAAATCGCTCTCAAAAAAAGGCTTTTCACCCGATGCTTTTTTCGCCATCTGAAATCCTCCGGAAATCTTCCATATGAAAGTCAAATACCCCGCTGCAGACTCATCGCTTGCGGGAATAAAGGGGCTGTTCACACAGCCCCTCAAAATCCGCCACTACCTTACGACACGCTCTTTTACTTTCGCGCGTTTGCCCACGCGATTTCTCAGATAATTCAATTTCGCCCTTCTTACTTTACCGTAACGAACAACTTCCACCTTCTCCACGTTCGGTGAATGCAGCGGCCAGGTTTTCTCAACGCCAATGCCGTTGGATGTTTTCCGAACTGTGAAAGTCTCGCGGCAGCCGCCGTTCTGCCTTTTTAACACAGTGCCTTCAAACACCTGGATTCTCTCACGGTTTCCCTCTTTGATCTTCGCATAGACCTTGACCGTATCCCCTACGCGAAATTCGGGCGGCTGCTCTTTGAGCTGGGTAGCTTCGATTTTTCTGATAATTTCATTCATTGATTTCTCTCCTTCGTTCTATTTGGATGTTCTTAAATGCAGGCCAACGGCTGCAGCAGAGGACCATCTCTTCATGCATATGGCCATTTCGGCCATTTCAATATAACAAATGCGATTATACTACAGTTGAACGGATTTTACAAGGTAAAATTTACAGACTTCGCGGACTTTGGCCGCCAGAAAAGAGGGATTCCAGCAACTGTCACAATTTTTTTCACATAAAAGCCATATGGTAGGTGCAATTTTACTCAATGTATGTTAAAATTGATGTATCCGTTTTGGATAATTCGTGCATCGGCGCAGCCAAAATTGGCGTTGGATTGCGCTGCGGCACACGAATTTATAGGTAATTGCGAAACCGTTCCGCTTTTTGATGACTGAAAGGGACATTTCGCGATCATCTGACAAAGGATTTAGAAAGAGAGGACGCAAGATGAAAAAGAAACAAGACACACCTAAGAGACATCGGCTCATGCGCCTGATGTTCCTTGCCTCAGCCATAACTATGCTCTTCCCCGTCATCGCCTA
This sequence comes from uncultured Lachnospiraceae bacterium, assembly GCA_964407765.1. Taxonomy (GTDB): domain Bacteria; phylum Bacillota; class Clostridia; order Lachnospirales; family Lachnospiraceae; genus MGBC164599. Next base: position 31,687 of record CAYOWU010000018.1, on the reverse strand, counting down.
CGCCGCGGAAGAGGAAGCCGCCAAACCCACAAGCCACTTCTATATGACATTCTGGTCACTGCTTCCGCCTGTGATCGCGATCGGGCTTGCATTGATCACGAAAGAGGTGTATTCCTCCCTGTTCGTCGGCATCGTGATCGGCGGTCTACTCTACTCGAACTTTAATTTCGAGGGGACGCTTACGCACGTATTCAACGAAGGCATCGTATCCGTGCTCTCAGACGCTTACAACGTGGGCATCCTGATTTTCCTGGTGATTCTGGGAATTATGGTTATTCTGATGAACAAGGCCGGGGGATCCGCCGCGTTTGGCCGCTGGGCCACCAGCCATATCAAGACCCGGGCCGGCGCACAGCTGGCGACCATCGCCCTGGGCGTTTTGATTTTCATCGACGATTACTTTAACTGTCTGACCGTGGGAAGCGTGATGCGCCCCGTCTCCGACAAGAGTAAGATTTCCAGGGCGAAGCTGTCCTATGTCATCGACGCCACAGCGGCGCCTGTGTGTATCATCGCCCCGGTGTCTTCCTGGGCAGCGGCGGTGGCCAGCTACGTGGAGGACGGAAACGGTCTGTATCTTTTTATCCGAACCATTCCGTTTAACTTCTACGCGCTGCTGACGATTGTCATGATGATCTTTCTGGCTCTCACTGGCATGGACTACGGTCCCATGGCCAAGCATGAGAAAAACGCCAGGGAAAACGGGGACATTTTCTCCGGCATGGAAGAATATGCCGATGCGGCGGCTGAAGCTTCCAATCCAAACGGCAAAGTGATGGATCTGGTTCTTCCCATCGCCGTATTGATCATCTCCTGCGTCATCGGCATGATTTACTCCGGTGGATTCTTCGAAGGAACGGGCTTCGTGGAGGCATTCTCCAACTCAGACGCATCCATCGGACTGATGCTGGGCTCCGCGGTGGCGCTGATTCTGACCATGATTTACTACCTGATCCGTAGGAGCATCTCATTTTCAGAAATCACCGCGGCCATCCCGGAAGGCTTCAAATCCATGGTACCCGCCATCCTGATTCTGACCTTCGCCTGGAGCTTAAAGGCCATGACCGATTCCTTGGGCGCGAAGCAGTTTGTGGAAGCGGTAGTGAAGGGCTCCGCCAGCGGCTTCCAGTCGTTCCTGCCGGCTATCGTCTTCCTCATCGGCGTATTCCTAGCGTTTGCGACGGGCACATCCTGGGGAACTTTCGGAATCCTGATTCCGATTACCCTGGCCGTATTCCCGCTGGGAAATCCCATCGGCGTGATCTGCGTTTCCGCCTGTATGGCCGGAGCCGTTTGCGGCGACCACTGCTCGCCGATTTCTGACACCACCATCATGGCCAGCGCGGGTGCCCAGTGCAACCACGTGACCCATGTATCCACACAGCTGCCTTACGCCATCACTGTGGCTGCGGTCAGCTTCGTAAGCTATATCATCGCGGGATTCGTGCCCAACGCACTCATTGCGCTGCCAGTGGCGATTGTGCTGATGATCGGCACATTGCTGGTAATCCAGAAGGCGCACGCGGCAAAAGCCTGATTTTCTTACATAAAAACCTATTTTAAGCGTATGCGCGGCAAACGCCATAACCTCTGGGGAGATTGTGGCGTTTGTTTGCTCTGGCAAAAAACTATAACTCTCTTAATCTTTCTCAAAACTTCACAAAGATTTACCGTTTCAACCTCCGAATGCGCAACGTCTTTTTTGCGGAAAGCTTCCATGATTTATGAAGTACAGGCAGAATACACATCCTGTGGGGATTTTAATAGGACGGCAAAACAGCCGCCCTGTCCCAAGAACTGTGCGGCTATTCTGGCTAAATATATTTGGGAGTGGCCGTCTGTCGGCAATTCCTCTTTACGGTTTCACAATCTGATGCGCTTCCATCATTTTCTCCACGATCACATACATGTTCGTCACGTCGCCCACCCGCAGTTTTTCCTTGAGATTATAAAAATCCAGGCAGGTGCCGCAGGTAAGGATTTCCACGCCCTGGGCCTCCAGGCTTTTTAAGTCCTCCAGCGCCGGGGAGCCCTCGCAGCTTAAGGCAGCCCCGCCGTTGTAGAATAAAATAGTCTCCGGCAGAATTTCCTGCTGGCCCAGCGCATAGATAAATCCTTTCATCAGCGCCTTGCCCAGCTCCTCGTTTCCCTCCCCCATCTTGGAAGAGGAGATAACTGCTACGATTTTTTTCTTTTGGCCGGGTTCTACCAGGCAGACTTCCGCCTCGCCCTCTTCGGGCGCCGGGGCGCCTTCGCCTATGGTCATGGTCACTTTGTACTGGTTTTCCCCCAGTTTTTCGGATTTCACGCCGTAGCCCTTTTGGTTGGCCATCTTGGTCAGATTCTGAACAGCGATTTCATTGTCCACCAGCGTTTCCACCACGCCGGCGCCCGCCAGGTCGCGGATGGCGTTTTTTGTCTTGACTACCGGAATAGGGCATGCATCGCCCATTGCGTTTACCTGTATCATTGTCATTTCTCCCTTTTTCAAATGCGATTTAGAGCATCTCGATAAATGCGGCAATTCTCGTCTTTAACTGGCCCACATCCGCCTGAGAATAGTCGGTTTCCAGGTTCATATACGGAATTTTCTTTTCGTCGTTGACAAAACGTTTGATCCGAAGCGTCTCCACCGCATAGGTGTGGCACGCCTGCAGCTCCATGTCCACAACGCCGTCCACATTGTATTCGTCTATCATGCTATTTAATAATTTAATCCTATTGTCGTTGGGCGTCATGCAGGAGCAGCCGATGTTTACGTACTTCCTGGCCAGTGCGTCATATACGTCCGGATTGGACTCGTCCACGTTTTCTTCCATGGATTTGGCGCCGGAGCAGTTCTCGAAGCCCACCACAACGGCCCCGCTATCTTCCACCGCTTCCACCACTTTCATGGTCGCGCCGCCCATGGGACAGCCTGTAATCAGGATTCTGGGCTTCTTCTCGGCGGGCTTGGCCTCTGATTTGATTTTCTCGATCAGCGCTTCCATCTGCGCCGGAATCTTCTCCCGCTCGAAGTTGAAGGTAGTGGCCACCAGCGTATTCATCAAATCCGTGCCGGAGATGGGCGCCGGATCCGCTTTCATGATGGAATACAGGTTCTTAAGCGCGGTCCGCTCTGCATTTTTCACGCGGATGCCCCGGCGGATGTCCTCCTCAGTGATGGTCACGCCGAAGGTTTCCTCCAGCTTTTCCTTCATGCGGATGATTTCCCTTTTGTACATCTCCACGCCCATTTCCGTGGGGCAGTTGGGCAGCTCCATGATGTGCACCGGTTTGAAATCCGCCATGTACTCATACATTTTCTTTTTCCCGTCGCATGTAGTCTCGCCTACCACCAGATCTGAGAAATAGAAGAACGGACATTTATCGGTTTTCCCGAATCCGTAGCTGGATTTGATCAGCGGGCACAGGTTTTTGGGCAGGTCCGCCTCGGCCGCCGGGATGGTTTCGTCGGATGTGGCGCACAGGGAAACCACCGCCGCGTTCATGGCCACCGCCAGCTCCTGGGGGAAGTATGTACAGAAAATGCCGATGACCGGCTTATCCTGGTCTTTAATCTTCTTCACACTCAGAAAGGCATTGCGCCTGCCTTCCGCAAAATCCTCAAAAATCTCCGGTAAATTTTTCCTTAGTTCCATAACTGTTCTCCTTCATTCTTTCTATAACATCAATTCCACGATATCCTGATAGTCCATCTGCCGCTCCTTTATGGCCCTTTTACAGACGGGAAATTCCTCCGCCGGTATGCGCCAGGCCAGGCCGCAGCCGGCTGTGATTTCCCTCGGGATGGGAATCAGCCGGCCGGGAATCCCGCTGCCGATGCATTGTTTTTCAAAAGACATGGCCTCCGTCGTGGAATGAAACGATATGACCATGCATTTCTTTTTTTCTCTCATAAACCGCCTTTCTGTCTGGCCCCTAAAAACGCGCCGGCCACATATTCTCCTCGGCGATTTCCCGGACCGCCTGGATGGCCGCGTCTATTTCTTCATCTGTGTTGAAATAGGAAAAGCTGAACCGCACGGCCCCCTGTTCCACAGTTCCCAGCGCCTGGTGCATCAGCGGCGCGCAATGGGCGCCGGAGCGGACACAGATTTTATAATCTTCCCACAAAATATCGCTGACCACGGCGGAATCCATGCCGTTGATGTTTAAAGACACAATGGGCGCACGCAGCTTCGCTTCCAGATCCCCGTAAAGCGCCACGGTGGGAACCTGCGCCACTCCCTGGGCGAAACGCCTGGCCAGCGCGTCTTCCTTTTCATGAATGGCTTCAATTCCGGTTTCTTTCAGGAAATCTAGCGCCGCGTTTAAGCCCGCAAGCCCATGGCCATTTACCGTGCCCGCCTCCAGCGCCGCCGGCATCTCCGCCGGATGCTTCCTGTCAAAACTGTGCATGCCGCTGCCGCCCACTTTAAACGGCGCCGCCGTAATACCCTTTCGTATATAAATGCCGCCCGTGCCCTGGGGGCCCAGAAGCCCTTTATGGCCGGTAAAGCACAAAACGTCTATGCCCATCTCTTCCACGTCAATGGGCAGGGCGCCCGCCGTCTGGGACGCGTCCACAATCAAAAGCAATTTATGTTTTTTTGTAAACGCCGAGACTTTCGCCAGATTGGTCACATTTCCAGTCAGATTGGAGGCATGGGTAATGACCACGGCCCGGGTGTTTTCCCTGCAGGAACTTTCCAGCCTTTCGTATAAAATCCGGCCTTTTGCGTCTGTGGACAAAATGGTCAGCTGGGCGCCCTCGTCTTCTTTCCGATAAAGGGGCCTTAATACGGAGTTGTGTTCGCAGACAGTGGTCAGCGCATGATCCCCCGGACGGATCAACGCGCCGATGGCGATGTTCAGCGCTTCCGTAGCATTGCAGGTAAAAGAAATCCTGGACGGGTCCGGGACGTGAAACAGCTCCGCCAGCTTCTCCCTGGTGTCATAACTTAAACGGGAAGCGCTTAACGTGGGCGCGTGGGCGCCCCGCCCGGCGTTTCCGATGGTATGAAAGGCTCTGCACACCGCCTCCTCCACCTGCGGCGGCTTTAAAAAAGACGTTGCGGAGGAATCCAGATAAATCATCGCAAGCCCTCCGCCATCAAAGCCGCGCCCAATGCACCGGCATACCGGGCAAATTCATGGGTCTGCACCGGCTGCCCCAGCTTTTCAGAAAGCACGCGGATAAAATACAGGCTGCCGCAGAGCCCTCCGGTGAGAACTGCGTCGCCGCTTACGCCAAAGCGCGAGGCAAGGCCAGCCACCCGGGAAGCCACCGAATCAATCACGCCGGCGGCGATGTCCTCCCGCCGTTTTCCCATGCCGATGTGGCTGATCACTTCCGATTCCGCAAAAACCGTGCACATGGCGCTGATGGACAAAGGCTCGCCTTTTTCCCCCAGCTCGTAAAGCTCCTTTAAGGAAGCTCCCAGGCGGGTGGCCATCACCTCCAGGAATTTTCCGGTGCCGGCGGCGCATTTGTCATTCATCAGGAAATCCAGCACTTTTCCCTGGGCCACTTTGATGATCTTCGTATCCTGCCCGCCCACGTCGATGACCGTCACATTTTTCTCAAATAAATTCCAGGCGCCCTTGCCATGGCAGGTGATTTCCGTCACAATCTTGTCCGCGTAATCCACGCAGACCCTTCCGTATCCGGTGGCCACGCAGCGCATGGAATCGGCGATTCCCTTTTCCCCCAGCTTCCCGTAGATAGCCTGGGCTGTCTCCCTTCCGTTCCACCCGGTGGGCAGCGCAAAAGAATCCACCGTTTCCCCGTCGGCCAGAATGACTGCTTTTGACGCAGTGGAACCAATATCAATCCCTACACAATACTTCTTCTCCATGTATTTCTCCCCGACTGCCGGCCTATTGATAATATTCCGACAGGTAATTCACAAAATCTTCCACATAGCTTTTCAGTATACACCCTTTTTGGTAAATAATATAGAACTGACGGCCCGCCAGCTCCTTTGGCAGCTCAAACTTCAGCAGCCGTCCCGCGTCCAGCTCGCGCTCTATGGCTTTCTCCGATATGATGGAGATGCCCAGGCCGCCGGCCACCAGGTTCTTGATGGATTCCTGGTCGTTCATCCGGGCCGTCACCGTAAGCTGGTCCTGGGAAATCCCCATTTTCTCCAGAAACAGCCGGGCGCTCTCCCCGCTTCCGCTGCCCTGCTCCCGCAAAATCACCGGCTTTTTCAGCAATTCCTTCAAAGGCGCCGGCTCCTGGCCCTGCATGGACAGGTACGGCTCTGCCGCCGGCGTAATCAGCGCCATGCAGTCCTGGTAAAACTGCCGAAACTCCAGGGATTCATCCTGGGTTTTCATGCCCACCAGGCCGATGTCGTAGCCGCCCTTCTGCACCGCGTCGATGATGTCCCGGCTGTCCCCCTGGCTAATCTCAAAGCACACGTCGTTGTGCTCTTTCTCAAATCCCGGCAGCGCCTCCGGCAAAATATAGGCGGACGGAATGGTGGACACCCCGAGACGGATGACCTTGGGCTCGTTGCCGTTCCAGCGGGCCACCATGTCGTCCCGCAGCCTTAGAATATTCTGGGCGCACTCATAAAACTCCCATCCCCGGGGCGTAATCTCAAAGTTTTTCGCCGTCCGGGTCACAAGCTGGGAATCCAGCTCTTCTTCCAGTAGCCGGATGTGGGTGCTGATGGTTGGCTGGGAAATCCCCAGCTTTTCAGCCGCCACGGTAAAGCTCTTGTATTTCACCACCGCGGCGTAAGACCGAAGTTGTTTAAAATCCATGTTCTCCCCCTTGCTATGCCTTACTCCGGCAATTATGCGCACGGCCCAAGAAATCTGCCGGAATCTTGAACTGCCAGAGTAATATAATAACTGTACCTTGTTTCATTGGAATTGTCAATAAATATTATTTATGTTTCTAATGTTTGTTTTTATCCTCTCGCAATAACTTTTCATACTGGGACATATCATTGATATTCTGAAACTGCGCCTCGTCCCCGGCGCTTCGGTAAACGCCGTATCCCTCTTTTCTCAAAAGCGCGAGAACCGAACCGTTCCCCGCCGCAAGCGCAGCCGCCATGGCATCCGCAAGCGTTACACTGTAAACGCCCATCAAAGGCTCCAGCCTGTCGCCATGGCAAAGCAGCGTGGCCGGCGCGGTCATCTCTCCATCCGCCTCCAAAAGCTTCTGCAGCTCCGAAACGGACAAAAGCGGCACATCCACGCTTACGACCAGGCATCGGCCGTGCGCCGCTTGCCGCAGACAGGCCTCCAGACCGCCCAGCGGCCCCCCTTCGGCAAACCGGTCCATCACCAGCCGCCCGGCGCAGCCGTCTCCCCGGTAGCCGGACACAAGAATATCCTCTATGCCCAGCTTCCTCCCTTTCTCAATCTGAATATCCAGAAAAGTCCGCTCCCGGTAAATCAAATCCGATTTATCCCGCCCCATCCGGCTGCTGCGCCCGCCCGCCAGGACAATCATAGAATACTCTTTTCCTTCCGACATATCCAAATCCTCCCCAGACAAAAGCGCAAATCCATGGAATGGATTCACGCTCTGATTTTAATAGAAAATAAACTTCTTGCTGGCGCTGATTCGTTTCAGCTTAAACCATTTGCCGCCGGTTCCGATCCAGGCGCCCGACGGATAGGCTCCAATTTTACCTGTCGTAGTCGTCTTGATTTTCACATAATTCCTCGACAGCTTCATGGTTCCCTTTCCTTTTTCGCCCCATCCCGTGTCCTTATACTGGAAAGTCACGGTATTGCCTTTCCTTTTGCCCACGATTTTCTGGGTGCAGGCGTTCCGGTAAGGATTGCTGCGATCGTACAGAATCTGGAACACAACTTGTTTCTTCGTGATCTTCTTGATTATCACCGTGCGGTAGGACTCCGCGCCACCGCCCACAAAATGCTTTTTGTAAGTTCCCGTGCGCGCCGCCGCCTGCACCTCTTCGGCCGGGAGCAAAAGCGTCAGCAGCGATAAAATCGCCAGCAGGCAGAGGATTTTCTGTTTCATTTTTCTCTTCATACGGTTCCTTTCCTTCCTTGTACTGTTCTCTTTTATTTTACCCTTTCCGTCATGGATCTGTCAAGTTTCGGCGGTTATTCCCAAAACCCGAATAAAATTTAACACGAACCTGTCGTAAAAATGCGCGTTTGAATAAACTTTACACTTTCCCCCGGACACGTTATAATAAGGATAAAGTCAAAAACAAAAGGAGGCTTTTCTAAGTAACGGAAAAAGAAATGATTAAAATAACCATTGAAGAGTTTGAACGACTGCAGGATTATATGGTTTCAACGGAAAAAGATTCTGAAAGCTATCGAAAAATGAAACGGCGATACATCGCGCTGAAAGTCATTTTAACCGCCTCCGGAATTAATCTGACGGAACTGGATTTTATAAAAGAATAAGAACGAAATTGGAGAAAACGAATGCACACGAAAGAACACTCTGAAAATATGCCGCTCCTCACGCCGACGCCCTACCAGTACATCGGCCGGGACGGCCAGCGGCGAAACGAGCGGGAACCGGTTTTGGGGGAGCATTGCATGGAAATCCATATTGACAGGCAGTTGACCGCCAAGCTGGTCTGCATCCCCCAGTTTCTGGACGAGCTGGCGCTGGGCTTTTTGAAAACGGAAGGCTATATCCGCTCCCAGGAGGACGTGGCGCAGCTTACCATCTGCCGGCGCGGCCAAAGGGCCGATGTTCTTTTAAAAGAAAAAACCGAAGGGCCCCGAAAGATTTCGCCTGTCACGCCGATTCCCTGGGAAACGAACCATATCTTCTCCCTGGCGGACCGCTTCGCGGCGGGCATGCCCCTTCACCGGGAAACCTTCGCCACCCACAGCTGCTTTCTGGCGCGGGGCGCCGAGCTTCTCTTTTCCTGTGAGGACATCGGGCGGCACAACGCGCTGGACAAAGCCGTAGGATATGCCCTGCGCCACGACATCGATCTGGGCGCGTGCACCCTCTATTCCAGCGGCCGCATCCCCACCGACATGGCCCAAAAAGCCATCCGCGCCGGCGTTCCCGTCCTGGCCAGCAAAGCGTCCCCCTCCCGGGAGGCCGTCGCCCTGGCGAAAAAATACAACCTGACCTTAATCTGCGCCGCCCGGAAAGACCGCATGAAACTGTTCACGGGGGTTCCCCCGTCCGACGAAGGAGAAAACAATGGCTGAATTTACCCATTTTAACCAGCGCGGCGAAGCCGTCATGGTGGATGTAAGCGAGAAAAAAGAAACGGCCCGGGAAGCCGTCGCCGAAGGCCGCATTGCCATGAGCCGGGAATGCTTCCAGAAAGTGCAAAGCCAAACCATGGGAAAAGGCGACGTGCTGGGCGTGGCCAGGATAGCGGGCATCATGGGCGCCAAGCGGACGTCGGATCTGATTCCTCTGTGCCATATCCTGAACCTGACGAAAGTGGAGATCCAGTTTACGCTGGACGAAGCCGCCGGCGCCGTCTGGGCTGTCTGCACAGTGAAAACCACCGGGAAAACCGGCGTTGAGATGGAAGCCTTAACCGGCGTGCAGGTGGCGCTTCTGACCATTTACGATATGTGCAAGGCCGTCGACAAGACCATGGAGATGGACCGCATCCATCTGTGCCGGAAAAGCGGCGGAAAAAGCGGCGACTTTGTTCGGCCCGACGGCCAAAATCCAATAGAAACGGGGAAAGACAAATGACAAACCGGACAGACCCATACGGAAGGACCATCGACTACATGCGCGTTTCCATCATAGACCGCTGCAATTTAAGATGCCGCTACTGCATACCGGATGACATAGAGTGGCTTCCCCCAAAAGAAATCCTGACGCTGGAAGAAATCGCCGAGATCTGCCGGCAGGCGGCGGCCATCGGCATCCGCAAGATTAAAATCACCGGCGGCGAGCCTCTGGTGCGAAAAGGCTGCCTGGATCTGGTTCACATGATCAAATCCATCCCGGATATCGAACAGGTCACGCTCACCACCAACGGAACGCTGCTGGCGCCCTGCGCGAAACGGCTTTTCCAGGAAGGCTTAAACGCCGTCAACGTAAGCCTAGACACTCTCGACCGGGAAAAATACGCGAAAATCACCGGACGCGACGCCCTTGCGGACGTGCTGGCGGGCATTTCCGAAATAGAAAAATACAGGATTCCCCTGAAAATCAATGCCGTGCTGCAGCAAGGCGTAAACGACGGCGACTGGCAGGAGCTGATCCAGCTGGCCAAAGACCGAGACATAAGCGTACGCTTCATAGAAATGATGCCCATCGGCCACGGCAAACAGTTTGCATCCATCTCCAACGAAGACATCCTGGAAAAAATCCAGGAAAGATACGGCCCTGTGGAAAAAGTGCGAAAAATCCTGGGAAACGGCCCTGCCGCTTACATTCATATCCCGGGCTTTCGCGGAGACATCGGGTTTATCAGCGCCATCCACGGGAAATTCTGCCACGCCTGCAACCGGATTCGCCTGACCGCTGCCGGGCAGCTAAAGCCCTGCCTGTGCTACGAAGACCACATTTCCTTAAAAGAAGCCGTCCGGGGCGGCTCCCCTGCGGATGTGCAGCGGCTCCTTTTAGCGGCCATCGCCCAGAAACCGGCGGGACACTGCTTTACCCAGGACCGGGAAAAAATCACCGAAAAACAGGAAATGGCCCAAATCGGGGGATAATGGGCCACTTTTCCGTATTCGTCCGCTTGGATTTTTACCGGCGGCAGTGGGCTTCAATAGCCCGGAAGGCAAACGCTGCCGCACCCGCTCCTCCGGCGCGGTCGATGTTTTCCGTCATACTCCCGCCCCCGGCGTACATTTGCCCCAGCGAAAATAAAATCTCATCGGAACAGTCATAAAAATGCTCCGTAATGAAATCCTGCAGCCTTTTCACCTGCTCCTGCGCCGCGCTTCCCGCCGGGTCCGACTGCTGCATCCCGCCGAATTTTGCCAAAATCCCCATAAGCTCCACGCTGATGCTCCTTTCCTGTTCCCTCGTCCGCCCCTTCGCCTTCTCCTCAAACTGGCGAAACTGCGGCGTATGCCCCCAGGACTCCTTGGCCTGCCTGGCGTACTCATCAATCTTTCTTGTGTCAAACGCTGTAAAATCCAAATTTTTCACCCCTGTCATTTTTATTCCACGGGCCAGGTCAATGAGATTTTCCAGATGCTCCTTTTTCATCTGAAGCAGCGCAATCTGCTGATCCAGCGCCTTGCCCCGGTCAAAATCGGAACTGTCCAGAATGCCCCGAATCTCTTTAAGCGAAAACCCCAGTTCCCGAAACAGCAAAATATGCTGCAGACGCTCCAGCGCCGCGTCGTCGTAGAGCCGGTACCCGGCCTGGGAAATTTTCGCCGGGGACAAAAGCCCAATCTGGTGGTAATGGTGCAGCGCGCGCACGCTCACGCCCGCCAACGCGCTGACTTCATGTACGGTCATCATAATCTCTCACCTCCCGTGTAAGGCCATCCTAAACCCTAACGCTGCGTCAGAGTCAAGAGGAAAATCAAAAAATTTTGACATCTTCCCCAGAAGCTACTATACTTAATACAAAAAAGAAAGGCGGATATTCATGAAAAAATTCAGATTTTATTTCCTGCTGCTGGCAGCCGCGCTGGGCATTCTTTTTGGCGCCCCGCCCGTCCACGCAGCCAAACTGCCGGCCCTGAAAGTAAAAGGCTCCCAGCTGGTGAACGCGAAAGGAAAAGCCGTTCAGTTAAAAGGCGTCAGCACCCACGGCCTGTCCTGGTTTCCGGAGTATGTAAACGCCAAATCTTTTCGCCACATGAAAAAGAACTGGGGCATAAACGCCGTGCGCCTGGCCATGTACACCAGTGAATACAACGGCTACTGCACCGGGGACGCCGCCAACCAAAAGACGCTGGAGCAGCGCATCCACAAGGGCGTCCAGTACGCTGCGCAGGCTGGGCTTTACGTCATCATCGACTGGCACGTGTTAAGCGACGGCAATCCCCGCACTTACGAAAAACAGGCCGCCCGTTTTTTCCGAAAAATGGCCTCCAAATATAAAAACCACACAAATGTGCTCTACGAAATCTGCAACGAACCCAACGGCGGCGCCTCTTGGAGCGACATCAAAACCTACGCCAAAAAAGTTGTCAAAGCAATCCGCACCCAAGACAAAAACGGAATCATCCTCATCGGAACGCCCAACTGGTCCCAGGACGTGGACGCGGCGGCCAAAAGCCCCCTCAAAGGCTACAAAAACCTGATGTATTCCCTGCATTTCTATGCGGGAACCCATGGAGAAGACCTGCGCCAGAAAGCCAAGACCGCACTGGACAAAAAGCTGCCCCTGTTCGTATCGGAATTCGGCATCTGTGACGCCTCCGGAAACGGCGCGCTTCATAAGCGGGAAGGAAAAAAATGGATGCAGTTCCTGAAGAAACACAAAATCAGCTACATAGGCTGGAACCTTTCCAACAAACCGGAAAGCTGTGCGCTGTTAAAGTCCTCCTGCAAAAAGACTTCCGACTGGAAAAAAGCCGACCTGTCCCCCTGGGGGAAATGGCTGGTGAATGAATTTTAGATATTTTTAAGAAGGAAATGACAAAAATGAACAATCTCACCGAAAATAGAACAAAAAAAGAAATTTTCCGGCGATACGCCCTGTTTATTTTCAGCCTGTTTGTGGCGGCTCTGGGCGTAGCCATAACAAAAAAAGGCGACCTGGGCGTGTCCCCCATCTCCTCTGTAGCTAACGTGCTCAGCATCCGATTCACCGCGCTGACCCTGGGCAGCTGGCTGATCCTGTGGAACTGTGCGCTGATTGCCGGGCAGATCGTCCTGCTTCGGAAAAACTTCCAGTGGATTCAGCTGCTGCAGATTCCCCTGTCGTTTTTATTCGGCTGGTTTACGGATCTGGGCATGGCGCTGACGGCAAAAATCCCCGTTCCCAATTACGCCTCCCAGGTTGCCTTGGCCGTCCTGGGCACGATCGTTTTAGGATTCGGGATTTCCCTGTCCGTAATCGCCGATGTGATCATGAACTCCGGGGAAGCTTTTGTAAAAGCCCTCTCCCAGACTTTGCGAAAAGATTTCGGAAACGTGAAAATCGGTTTCGACATCGGCTGTGTGCTGCTGGCCCTGCTTTTGTCCCTGCTGTTTATGCACGGCGCCATCGTGGGAACCCGGGAGGGCACCGTAATCGCCGCCTTGTGCACCGGCCTTGCGGTGAAATTTTTCCGGAAGCGTACCCAAAAGCCTCTGCAGAAATGGCTGACGAGATCCGTCACTCCCCTCCATACAGCGCCATAATGTCCTTCCCGTCCATCTGAATCCACAGCTCATCCGTCACATTTTCCCGGCGGCAAAATTCCTGCCAGGACTCCTTGGGCATCTCCACGCGGATGCGGCCGTCGCCCGTCGCCTGATCCGCCCCCTTAGGCAGCAGAATCGCCACCGTGGAAAAAACGTCTTCCACCACCCGTAAAATCCCACAGCAGAAAGCATTTTCCTTGACAGCGGCTTCTTCTTTCGCCACCGGATGAATGTAATGGCTTCGCACGCCGATGCAGTTGAACCCTTCCGGGATTTCCCCGGCGTATCGAAGCGTCACGCCCCAATCCTCAGCGTAAATCCGCCCCTCCCCCACTAAGCGGGCACAGGAAAAATTCTTGCAGCCGGACAACACCGCCGCAGCCCGGGACCTGGGCGCCTCAAAGAGCTCTTTCACCGGAATCACCGGGCTTGACTTTCCCTGATCCATCACGCACACCCGGTCGCAGACCCGGTAAATCTCCTCCCGGCTATGGGAGACGAAAAGCGCATTTCCGGAAAATTCCTCCAACAGGCTGGCCAGTTCCAGCTCCAGCTTCCACTTCAGGAAATCATCCAGCGCAGAAAAAGGCTCGTCCAGCAGAAGAATCCGGGGCCTGGTCAAAAAAATCCGCGCCAGCGCCACCCGCTGCTGCTGCCCGCCGGAAAGCTGCCGGGGCCTGTGCTTTTCCAACCCTTCCAAACAGAATTTCTCCATCATGGCCTCTACGGCCCGCGCCGCTTTTTTCTTATCCTTTTCATAGGGCTTAAGCGCCGCCAGCAGGTTCTGCCGCACCGTCATATTGGGGAAAAGCGCATAATTCTGAAACAAAAAACCCACGCGCCGCTTTTGGGGCTTTAGGTTAATCTTCTCTTTGGAGTCAAAGAAAACCGTCCCGTCCAACTCAATCCTGCCCGCGTCGGGCTTTAGAATCCCGGCTATGCAGCGCAGCGTCACGCTTTTGCCGCAGCCGGACGCGCCCAGAATGCCGGTCACACCTTGTTTGGCTTCAAACTTTGTCTCCAGCGCGAAGCCGCCCAGGTCTTTTTTTATATCCACATATAAAGACATCTCATCCCCTCCCGGCAGGCCGCCGACTGGCCCGCTCCCGCCTCTCCAGCAAATTCACCGCAATCAGAACCGCCGCGGAAATGGCCACGTTCACCGCCACCCACCGAAACGCCAGCGCGTCGTTGTCCGTGCGCCAGAGCTGGTACACCGTCGTGGAGATGGTGGCAGTCCTGCCCGGCGTGTAGCCGGCGATCATGCTGGTGGCTCCGTACTCGCCCAGGGCGCGGGCGAAGGCCAGCACCCCTCCGGCCAAAATCCCCTGGCGGCAGGCCGGCATCCGGATGCGCCAGAAAATATACGCATTGGACAGGCCCAGGGTCTGCCCGGAAAAGGCCAGCGTCTCGTCAAAGCTCTCAAACGCCCCCCGGGCCGTCCGATACATCAACGGAAACGCCACCACGGCAGCGGCAAAAATTCCGGAATACCAGGTCATCACAAGCCTCGTATGAAAGGTTTCCAGAAACCAGGCGCCCAGGGGCCTCTTCGGCCCCAGAAGCATCAGCAGAAAATACCCCACCACTGTGGGCGGCAGCACCAACGGCAGCGTCAGCGCCACATCCAGAACGCCCTTTAAAATCGGATGCAGCCGGGCGATGTAATAAGCCGCCAGAATACCGCCGAAAAACACGATCACGCTGGAAATCAGCGCAATGCGCAGCGAGTTAAAAAACGGATACCAGTCCATCATATTTTTATTTCACCTGTTTAAAGCCCACTTCTTCAAATACTTCCATGCATTCGTCTGTCTGCAGATAGTCTAGAAACGCCTGCGCTTCAGCCGGATGCGCGGACTCCTTCATCACCGCCGCCGGATAAATGGCGGGCTTGCACAAGTCGCTTCCGGCTTCCGCCACAGAATCCAACCCGGCGGAATATGCGTCCGTGGCGTAGATGATCCCCGCGTCCGCCGTGGCCTCCGACACCTGCGTGGTCACTTCCTTTACGTTGGAACCGTACGTAATCTTATTGTCCGCCTCCAGCTTCTCCAGGATTCCCAGCGTATTTAAGATTTCTATGGAATATTGTCCCACCGGCACATCCTCATTTCCCAGAGCCAGAAGCTTCAGCTTATCCGTGCCCAAATCCTCAAAAGACGCGATCCCCGCCGGATTCCCTTCCGGAACGGCCAGCACCGCCTTATTCTCCAGCAAATTCACCCGGCTGTCCGCCTCCACAAAATCCAGCCCCTCTTCGTTGACGGAAGGGTCCGCCTCTATATCCAACTGATCCATCTGCTTTTGCGCCGCAGAAATAAACAGATCGCAGTCGGCGCCCTCCTGAATCTGGGTTTTCAGCGTGCCCGATGAGTCGAAGCTAAACGTCAGGGAAACCGCCGGCTCTTTTTCCTTATACATCTCCTGAATCTTCTCCAGCGTCTCCGTCATGGAAGCCGCCGCGAACACATGCAATGTCACCGGCTCCGTCGTATCGCCTGTTTTTTCCTCCTCTTCTGCGTCTGTTTCCGATGCCGCCTCCGTCTCCTGGGAAGCCGCTGCCGTGGGTTCTTCTTCCTGCGCCTGCTTCTCCCCGCCGCATCCGGCCAGCAAAACCGTTGTCATAGCCACCGCCAGTAAAACCGCCGCTTTTCTTCTTTTCATCCTTCATTTACCTCCTCATGCGTATTGTTATTTTTTCAAAAAAATATCGATGAAGTTATTATAACCGCAAAAAAATAAATTGTCAACGACTGCGGGCCGCAAAACTTTTGTCAAAAAAGAATTGTCAGATTTCCCGGATTGTCGTATCATGGATAGAGAATCATCCAAAACGCTTACACGAAAGAGGGGAAAACGCCATGCAGCTTCTAAAAGACCGCATCCGAAAGGACGGCATTGTAAAACCCGGGAACATTCTGAAGGTGGACAGTTTTTTAAACCACCAGATGGATATCCCTTTCATCAATGAACTGGGAAAGGAATTTAAGCGCAGATTCAGCGACTGTACGATTACCAAAATCCTCACCATCGAGGCTTCCGGCATCGGCATCGCCGCGCTGACCGCCCAGTATTTCCATACGCCCATGATTTTCGCCAAAAAGGCGCAGAGCCTGAACCTGGACGGGGATATGTACACGGCGAAAGTGGAGTCTTTCACCCACAAAAAGGTCTACGACGTGATTTTGTCCAAAAAATTCCTCACCGCCCGGGACCATGTGCTGATCATCGACGATTTCCTGGCCAACGGGTGCGCTCTGGAAGGGCTGATTGCGATTGTGCGTGCCGCCGGGGCTTCCCTGGCCGGAGCCGGCGTGGTCATTGAGAAAGGCTTCCAGGGGGGCGGCGACCGCATCCGCCGCATGGGCGTGCGCCTGGAATCCCTGGCCATCATCGATTCCATGACCGAAGACAGCCTCACATTCCGGGAATAAGAAAAAATATGGACGATTCACAAATATCTGACAGAAGGAAACAGAAAGGAAGCGACTGAAAATGAAAGACACTCGAAAAATAACCTTTGCGGCTCTGTTCGCCGCGCTCACCTGTGCGGCAACTATGGTCATCCGCATCCCCACCTTCAGCACGGGCGGGTACATACACCCCGGGGATGCTCTGGTGATTCTCTCCGGCATATTCCTTGGACCCGTATACGGGGGCCTGTCCGCCGGCATCGGCTCCGCCATGTCCGACCTGCTGGGCGGCTATTTCTTCTACGTCCCGGTCACCTTTCTCATTAAAGGCGCCATCGCGTTCCTGACGGGAAAAGCGTTCCGGCTTCTCAAAGCCCACGGCAAAAACGTCTGGATGAGCATCCTGGCCGGCGGCATCCTGGATATAGCGCTGGTTGTGCTGGGCTACGGGCTTTACGAAGCCGTCCTGTACGGACTTCCCGCCGCTGTGGCCAGCGCAGTTCCCAATCTGATTCAGGGAATCGGCGGACTGGTCTTATCCTTTGCGCTTTATCCCGTGTTATCGGCAATACCAAATATATTCGCTGTTTACAGACAGTAATCAAAAAAACTTCCGGTGGTGAAATTATGTGTAAAGCCTGTCTCCATGCAAAGCCAGTATAAGCGACGTTTGCATGGAGTAATCGCCCGTCGCCTACAATCTTGCTGGCTTTGCCGCCTGACTTTAAGAAAATCAAGGAGGCAGCCACATATGAAATATAAAAACGCCCATGAAATTCTCCCGGAGCGGTTGGTGGAAGAGCTGCAAAACTTTGATCCTTTACGCTCCCTGCCATTCACCAGAGTATTTCACATATGCGCCTGGACATACCGATTGAACGCCTGGCAAAACGGCCTTCGCCTCTTCTTTTGTTGTATATACTCCCGCCGTTACAACATACCACTCCTCGCTATTCAGATTGCTCCAGTCCGTCGTTACAAACACTTGCGCGGGAAAACCCTTTTGCTGTATCGCGTCCGCACTGCTCTGAGCCTCATTATAGTCCTTTGAGGCAGCGCACCAGACCCCATAAAACGGCGGATGCCCTTCCTGTTCGCTGTTGGGCTGTTCAGCCTGTAATTCCGCCATCGAAGAACCCCTTCCGATATAATCTCCAGAATATTTTATATATGCATCCGCGTATATCGACCGGACCCCCGGCAAAGCGCTGTTCGCTTCTTCCTCTGTCGCATATGTTCCCGCCGTTACAACATACCACTCCTCACTATTGAGGGCGCTCCAATCTGTCGTTACAAATATCTGCGCTGAAAAACCCCTTTGCGATAATGCATCTACATGGTTTTGAGCATCATACAGATCCTTTGTTCCAGCGCACCAAATCCCATAAAACGGATTCAGGCTGTATGAATCTTCAGAGTTTGCAGGGCTTTCCTCTGCAGGAGGCGAAGCCGCAGCCGCGTCTTGCTGTCTGCTCGTATATTCCTGCATTTTTTCCGTGATTTCTTCATCATTCCCCAAAACAGCGGTTGCTTTATTAAGCTCAAGAATGGCGTTTGTATAATCTCCGGATTCAGCGGCTTTCGCAGCGTCTTCAAAAGCTTTTGTTTTTATTTGTTTTGCAAACGCCTCCATATACTCTGTTTCTTTTTCCTGCAGTTCCTCCGATTCCGGGTATGCATCAAGCGCAGTCCGAACTTCTTCCAACGCGCTTTCATAATCCTCACTGGCCGCAAATTTTTCTGATTTTTCAATGCTGTCCAAAATCTGTCTTTTATCATTTTCGGCGGACACGCTGCTTTTTGTTTCTTCCGTTTCTTCAGTGACATCCGCTTCCGCAGAATTATTGAATCCCAACGCCAAAAATGCGCCGCCCGCAACCACAAGAAACGCCGCAAGAACAGCGCCGAGCATATATGGAATCCTGGACTTTTTCTTTTCTCCAAAGGTATGAATGGGCTTTGGAGCCGCTGGCGCCGGCTGCGCTAAAACGGTCCTGTTTAAATCTTGCATTTGAAGGGCATGAGAAGCGGGCATTGTTTTATTACAGGGGTTGTTCTCCACACCAAGCAGGGCATTTTTCATGGCCGCTGCAGAAGAAAAACGTCTGCCTGGATCATAGGCGCAGGCGCAGAGTATTGCCTGCGCCATCGCCGGAGAAGCGTCACATGGAGCCGGAAGCGGCTCGCCATTCATCCTGCGGCGAACCGCAGCCATGCGTTCGTTGGGATTCAGAAGCTGATGTTCCGTATCCAGAAAAGGCAGCCGGTTTCTGTTCATGAAACGATACAACACCAGCCCCAGCGAATACAAATCGACCGTGGAATCATATCGATTGCTGCGCTCAACCTCGGGGGCCATATAGTTGTAAGTGCCTTTCTGCGAAAGACCGCCAGTTACATTTCCCAGCTTTCGGGCAATGCCAAAGTCTCCCAGTTTAAAATCTCCGAATTGATTGATAAAAATATTCTCCGGCTTGATGTCGCGGTGAATAATATGGCGTTTCGCGCACAGTTCAAGGGCGGTGCAGATGTCAACGCCCAGCTTAATGACGCTTTTTTCCGACAGAGTTTTATTGCAGATATAGCTGTTCAACGGAGTCAAAAGCTCCATGCGGATGCAGATATCCCATCCGATTCCATTCGATTTTTCAATCACTTTGTAGTCCTCAACGCTCACAATGTTCTGCACGCCTTTTAAGGACTCCATAAGCTGAATTTCCGTAATAAAATCTTTGACAACGCCCTGCAGATAAACGCGCGTCGCGTCTTTGGAAAGCCCCTCCGAGCGAAGGGAATCGATCTCGGATTCATTCTGCGGAATTGAAATCACTTTGACTGCGGCGCGGCTCTCGAGCAAAGAATCTGTACGAACAACCTCATAAACCTCCCCAAAAGATCCCCTGCCAATTCGCTTAACAACCCGCCATTCCGGCCAGATGTTGCTTAAAATGTCATTTTTCACTACTTTTCTCTCCTCTTACTGTACTTTTCAATCGAAAGATTTTGCCAAACAGACCTCTTTTTTCACGTTCCACCCTGCACAAAAGAATGGTAATGTTGTCCTTCCCGCCATTTTCAAGGGCCGCATTTAACAGCCTATTTACAGATTCATTAAACGCCGTTTCTGAAAGGATCTTCGCGATATCCCCGACGGCTACCATGTCCGTTAATCCGTCGGAACAGATCAGATAAACATCCCCGTCATTATAGAATCCTTTTGCCATATACGGATCAATCTCCATTTCCGACGCGGGGATTCCAAGATTCTGCGAAAGAGGCTGTTTGGCTCCATACGCGGCAAACGCGCAGTGGTCAACGGAAATCTGCTCCATCCCTCCATCCGCAAACCGAAAGATTTTACTGTCCCCGATGTTGCAAAGAAATATTTCGGCATCGGCAAACGCGAGAAAAGCCGCTGTCGTTCCCATTGCCATAACATCATTCTCGGCGGCATACGCACAAATCTTCTCATTCGCCTCTTTACAGATTTTCTGCAAATCCTCCAAAGGATTTTCTCCAAATGAAAAATCCAACGCGGTTTTTGCAGCAATAAATGAAGCGACCTCTCCGCACTCCTCCCCACCCATTCCGTCAAAAACGCCCATCAGGGCAGGGTGGCTGGGCGTCACATATCCGACCAATGGGAATGCCAGAGACTGGGCGCCTTCATCCATAAATCGCCCATCACAAATGAAATTGTCCTGATTTAGCTTTCTGCATTTTCCCGCATGGCTCCAGCAAGCATATCGAACTCTGTAATTCAAATCTGCTCCTCCACAAATAAAATGTTTTTCCTTATGTATATTTTTTATTTTAACAGAAAAGCGGCTGTAAGTACAGGCGTGCCACTGCTTTGTCCACAATCTGCGCCTATTTTTGTTTACACAATGCGTCTGCACCGTTTCGTATATTGAAAAAAACGCCGCAGCCAAGTAAAATGTTTTTAAAAAAGATCCACAGGAGGACTTCAAAAATGGCTGACGCAGAGAAAATATACCCACGCACAGGAGACACGCAGACTGTTTATCTTAAAAATGTGATTGCCAATCCCAACATTGTAGTAGGCGATTACACAATGTACAACGATTTTTCCAATGACCCTGTTGACTTTGAGAAAAACAACGTGCTGTACCACTATCCCATCAACCGCGACAGGCTCATCATCGGAAAATTTTGTTCGATTGCCTGCGGCGCAAAGTTTCTTTTTAACAGCGCCAATCATACATTGGATTCAGCCAGCACATATCCTTTTCCGCTCTTTTTTGAGGAATGGGGGCTTGAGCAAAAGGATGTGGCGCGAAGCTGGGAGAATAAAGGCGATATTGTCGTCGGCAACGACGTGTGGATCGGCTTTGAAGCGGTCATTCTCGCAGGCGTGACCATTGGCGACGGCGCAGTAATCGGCGCCCGCGCCGTTGTCACGAAAGATGTGCCGCCCTATACAATCGTAGGCGGCGTTCCGGCGAAGCCCATCCGGAAACGGTTTAGTGAGGATGCCATTTCCCAGCTGCTTCGCATTAAATGGTGGAACTGGCCAGAAGAAAAAATCGCCCAGAACATAGAGGCGCTCCAGACAGGACGCATCGCGAAATGGAGGGAGGAATGACATGTGCACAAGATTTGTCTACAACGGAAGAAGCGCCATCGTCGGATTTAATTTTGACATCGACCTTTCCGTGTGGACACACAAAGTTATTGCAGAAAGGAACCAGTTTTTAATCGGCATCCAAATGCCCGACCGGTAATACCATTCCTTTCACGGATATCTGCACTATGTGGAAGGATATCAGAATAAAGGAAATGCGGGTATCCTTGGAATCACAGAAAGCGTGACTTGAGAAAATCGTGCAGGATGCCCATGGAATCAGCGGGGATGAAGCGGCAGGACGCATTCTGCGCACATAGAATTCAGAAAGTTTTGAGTTAGAACATTGAGCATCCCATCGTGGCTCAACGATGCCGCCCCCTTTGTCATTTATGCGAAGGGGACGGCATTTTTTTATTACGGCAGCTGCGCCTCTGTATAATAGCCGCTGTCTAAAAGAACTTCCCGGTAGTTCTTTTTGTCCACGGCAGTTGTCTCGCACAGATAGGCGGGAACGGCCTTTGTTCCGTTTTTGTACTGTTTCTGCTCGTTGGTTTCCGCTTTCTCTCCTTTCATGCAGTCCACCGCCATCTGAGCGCACTGCCTAGCCAGTGTCTGCGGGTCGCGGAACACGGACATGGCCTGATAGCCCTCCTCGATGTTCTCCACGGCGGCCAGCTCTGCGTCCTGGCCGGTAATCAGGGGCCAGTCTTTTCCTTTCGTGTATCCTTTATTTTCCAGGGCCGTCCGCACACCGTAGGCCAGCGCGTCCGCCGATGTGCAGGCAATGTCCAGATGGCCATCCAGATAATTGGCATCCAACAACGCCTCGCAGTTCATCTCGGCAGTGTCCTGAGACTCATACAAAATTGCCGCGTCCTCAAATTTTACTCGGCCCGATTTGCACACCAGACGGCCCGCATCCAGATACGGCTGCAACACTTCCAGAATCCCCTGGTGCACCATCTTGGCGCTGTAGTCTTGAGGATCTCCCGTGAAAAATTCAATGGTATAAGACGACGCGTCATTGCCGGACTTGGTTTCCTTGGCTTCTTTCAGCCCCTTTTCCTCAAGGATGTATTTCCCGATCTGCCGGCCTGCCTCCAGATTGTCGAAGCCCGCGTAATAGTCCACCGCGTCCGTGTCCATCACCAGCCGGTCATAGGAAATCACCGGTATCTGGTTTTTCTTGGCCTTTTCCAGCGCCTCGGTTAAATCCGCCGAGGGAAGCGGCGCCACAATCAGGCATTTCACCTTGCTCTCTGCCAGCTCTTCCAACTGACGAATCTGCTGCTTGGCATCGTCCTCCGCAAACTCCGTCTGTACCTGAAATCCCGCCTCCTTAAGACAGGTATTCATAATCGCCGCCGCATGGATCCATTTTTCACTGGACTGGGATGGCATGGAAATGCCTACCGTGCCCCCGTTTTCCCCGTTTTCCGAAAGCGCCTTGTCCACAATGCTGCCGTTCTTTGACGAGGCCCGGGCCGGACTGGCGTCCGCTTCGTCGTCTGCCGTTTCCTTCCCGCACCCGGCCAGCCCCAAAATCAGGGCAAAACAAATCAGCGCGCTTCTGATTTTTATCCTCATGAAAATCCTCCTCTTGAAATTTATATGTAACTGTTCAGCGCCTTCACAGTTACGAGCAAAAATCCATTGGAAATCGCCTTCGGCGATGGGATTTTTGCCGTATGTCTCGGGATTTTGCCAAATTTTGTGGCAAAACGCCTCGCGGGACAACACCTGCTGAATAGTTACATTTATATTTATATAAAAGTCCCGCCGCCGGTTAGGCGGCATGCATTCGGGGCCGCCACATACGGGTTTAGCCAGGCAACCGTCTATTTCAGCAGCCTTTTTACCATATACTCGTTGGCCTCCCGCTCCTGCCGATCGTCCAGCGGCGCCAGCGTCCCGTCCCCGTATTTTCGCTCCAGGGCCTTTTTCAGGAGGTAGTCGCAGATTTGGGGATTCTTGGGCAGCAGCGGCCCGTGCAGATAGGTGCCGATGACGTTTTTGTAGATGACCCCCTCATAGCCGCTTTTGCCGTCGTTGCCTGATCCGTACAGGACTTTTCCGAAGGGCTTGTTCCCCTGGATGTACGTCCGGCCCCCGTGGTTCTCGAATCCCACCACCGGCATTTTGCACAGTGGGCTTTTAAGGACGATGTTATCGATGAGCCGGCCCTCCCCCTGTTCTGTGTACAGATCCACCAGGTCAAGCCCCTCGATGGTTCCCTCCCGGGTCTTATAATATCTGCCCAGCAGCTGGTAACCGCCGCACACGGCCAAAACCACGCCGCCGCTCTCCACGTATTTCTGGAAATTTGTCCGGATTCTCTTTAGTTTTTCACAGACCAGCATCTGCTCCCGGTCGGAGCCGCCGCCCAGCAAAACGACATCCAGATTGGTAAAATCCACGCTGTCCTCGCTCTCAAATTCCACGGTCTTCGCCTCGATGCCCCGCCACAGGCACCGCTTCATCAGACAGGCGATGTTCCCTCGATCCCCGTACAGATTCAAAAGATCCGGATAGAGATGCCCGATGGTCAGCGTTCTTTTTTCTTCCCTTTTCATGACTTCTCCCCCTCCAGCCTTTTTAAAATATTCCGGGTGCTAAACAGGGCCGTGTAGTTTACCAGCACGTACAGGTTGCCGCAGCCGTCCACCACCCGGCCCCAGATGGCCGACTCCACATCCGCCTCCAGTATGGATGAAATGTCCGCGTACTTCATCCGCAGCCGCATATCCTGGCAGCGGATGCCGCTGACTGTGATCGAATGAATCCGATCCCCGGAAAATTTGTCAAAATCCACGTCCCACAGCCAGGATACGTCAGTGCCGTCCTGGTCGTTGTCATTGATAACGATGATCAGGTCTTTCATGCGCTCGTCCGTCATCACCGCTGCGATATTCTGGTTAAATCCCGCCGGGTTTTTGGCCAAGTTCAGCACAATGGCCGTGTCCCGGATGCGGAAGCTCTCCATCCTGCCGTTTTCCGGATGGAAATCTTTGAGCATCTGGTTAAAATGCTCCAGGGAAAGCCCTGCGTGTTTGCCCGCCGCATAGGCCGCCAGGATGTTATACACGTTGTAAAATCCCCGGTAGTTGGCCACGATATGCGCCGTCCCCACCCGAAAGGAAATCTGATCTCCCACCTGCACTTCCTGGGCATTATAGTCCAGGGACGGCCTGGAAAAGCCGCACTTGGGACAGGCATAGTCCCCTAACTGGCTGTAATGGTAGAACCGGTAGCCCAGCCGGGCGCCGCACCGGCGGCAGAACCGCCCTTCCCGGATCTCCCGGTCGTCGGATCTGGCTGACTGCTCCCCGATGCCATAGGTGACCCAGGGATTCCTGCATTCCATGGACAAAAAGGCGGACAAGGCGTCGTCCCCGTTGACGATCACTTCCATCTCCGGCGCACTGTTCATCACCTCTTTTAAGATTTCCATGGTCATGTCGATTTCCCCGTAGCGGTCCAGCTGATCCCGGAACAGATTAGTTAGCAGCATATAATCCGGATGAAAATGGGGAAAAACATGGCGGGTGGAAGCCTCATCCACTTCGATGCACGCGTAATCCGCGTCCAGTCTGCCCCCCAGATCCGCCGCCAGCGCGAAAGCCGCTGCCACGCCGTTTAGCATGTTGGAGCCTGTGCGGTTGCAGACCACTTTCTCCCCTTCCGCCTCCAGAGCTGAGCAGAGCAGATTGTTGGTGGTGGTCTTTCCGTTGGTGCCGCATACGATAAATATCTTTTTTCGGACTTCCAAAGCCAGTTCCCGCAAAATGGGCGGGTAGATCATAAGAGCCAGCTTTCCGGCCCAGGTGACCCCCTGCCTGCCCATATATTTGCAGGCGGCGCAGGCCGCCTTTGCAGTCCAGACTGCCAGAACCTTTCTTACCTTCATTTTTTCCTCCACTGTATCGCCATTATCAATCTATATACAATGTCTCATTATACATGAAATCCTTTCTCATTTCCATATTAAACTTGCAAAAAGGGATGAACGCCCCCAAGTCTGCATACACATAGAAATAACAAAAAGAAAAACAGGCAGGCCATGAAATTCCTATTATTTTTATCGGAGGTCACCATCCCTCTGATCATTTTCTATATCGTCGCTTTTGGAATTTTGCAGAAAGTGAAAGTTTACGAGTCATTCATCGCCGGCGCCGAGGACGGTTTAAAGACCGTCGTCAAAATCCTGCCCACTTTAATCGGCCTGATGGTGGGCGTGGGCATTCTGCGCGGCTCCGGCTTCCTGGATATGCTGGGAAAATACCTGGGGAAAATCACAGACCCCTTAGGCTTCCCCGCGCCTTTGGTGCCGCTGGCCTTTGTGCGCATGTTCTCCTCCTCGGCGGCTACCGGGCTGGCGCTGGACATTTTCAAGGAATACGGCACAGACTCCCACATCGGGTTCATCGCCTCGCTGATGCTAAGCTGCACGGAGACAATTTTCTACACCATGTCCGTCTACTTTATGACGGCCAAAATCACAAAAACGCGCCATACTCTCCTCGGCGCGCTGTTGTCCACGTTGGCTGGAATTGCCATAAGCGTGGCGTTGGTGCATTATTGTTTTGTCGGGGGATGAAAAATCCCCCGTTTATCCCTCCTGGAGCATGTTTGAAAATTGCTTTATGTCAACCGTGCGTCACATGCCGCAAAGTGGGGCCTGCAGGCAACATACATGGGGTTCCAAACACGCACTAATCCTGTTCCCCGTTTCCGCCGCCGATAATCGTCGAATAATCCAGCAAAGTCACGCCGGCTTCTTCATCCTGGATGACCTTCGGCGCCTCGCCGGCCGCCTTAGCCTTCTCCAAAAGCTCCTCGGCTGTGTAAAGCGGAATGGCAATCTTGGTCAGTTCCCTCTCCGGGGCGTCCCCGTCCGGCTCCTCCTCGGGCGCCGCCGTCTGGGACGCCTGCGCCTCCTGGGACTGCTTCGGCTCTTCTTTGGGCGCCGAAGCGTCTTCCTTTGCCGCTTTCAGCGACGGAATCTCGGCGGTGGGGCTTTTCTCCGGTTCCGCGCTCTGGACTTTAGCGGGAACGGCCGCCTCAATCTCTTTTTTCAGCTCCTCGTGGGCGCGATCCGCCGCCTGCTCCGCCGGGGAGCCGCCCCCCAGGCCAAGAATCGTCTCCACCGGTTCCATATCCTCGATAAAACCGCCGGTGCGGGCGATTTTCTTGGCCGCCTTCAGCTTTTGTTTCTCCTCGCGCCTTCTCTCCTTGGCCTCCGCTTTCAAACGAGCCACCTCCGCCTTTTGACGCTGGCGCATTTCTTTTTTCAGCTGCCGCCGGCTCTTGGGCTCCTGATCCGCCTGGTCAGCCTGAATAGCTTCCCTGGACGCCGCTACGTCGTCATTTGTCTCTTCGTCTTCCCGGAGCGCGTCCTTGTCTTTACTCCACAGCTCTGCCAGGACAAAAAGCACAATCAGAAACAGCACGCCCAGCCCAATGATAATCAGACCTTCTGTGGACTGAATCGCCATCAGCAGATATCCGAGAAAACCGATGGTGATCGTTACCCTGGTAATGTCCCCCCGCAGGGTAATGGCCTTCGGACCCGCGCTTGGCTGACTGGCGTCCAGCACCGTATACATGCTGTTGTCCAGATCGATTTCCTGCACCCGATACCGGTAAACCTGGTTGCCGTCCTGCACGATAATGGAATCGCCGATGAGAACGTCCCGGCCGGAAATGCTTTTCCCATAAGTCACCGACCCCAGCGGAAGGTTCGTTTCTATATCTGCATCGTCAATTGTCACTGTGGAGATACCCATAAACGGCGGCACAGCCAACGCCAGAATGCAGATAATCGCTAAAAACACAACTAAATGTACTATAAATTTCAGAAATCCGGACATTTACATACACTCCTTTATAGTTTTCGCCGCTCGGTTTTTATTTTAACATCTAAACGGCAATCTGTACATAAAAAATTTACGTCATGTTTTCTTTTTCCCCTCATATATTTGGAATGAGCAAAGAAATAGTGAAGGAATGCTATGCAAAACTGGAAAAAAACTGTATGCGCTTCGCTGATTCTTGTGAGCGCATTTTGCGCCGGAAGCGGAGCGGCCATGCTGCGAAATGAAAAACTGCCCCGGAAAGCCTCCATCGAATCCGAGGCCGACGGCAACTGGGGCTTAAGCTTCCCCGAAGAAGGCCAGCCGCCCGTGGCCAATGCGTCCATGGAAGAGCTGGAAAAATTCGACGCCTATTACGCCCAGGACACCGAAGAAAAGCGCATCTACCTGACTTTCGACTGCGGGTACGAAAACGGAAACACGCCTCTTATTCTGGACGCTTTGAAAAAACACAAAGCTCCGGCCACTTTTTTCGCAGTGGGGAATTTCGTCTCCGACAACCCGGACTTGATCAAGCGCATCGTCGAGGAGGGCCACACGGTGGGCAACCACACGTTCAGCCATCCCGATATGTCGAAAATCTCCACAAAAGAGTCTTTCGGCAAGGAGCTGTCCCAGGTGGAGGATCTGTATAAGGAAATCACAGGAGAGGAGATGGCCAAATATTACCGGCCGCCCCAGGGCAAATACAGCGAGAATAATCTGCAGATGGCCAAAGACATGGGGTACCGAACGTTCTTCTGGAGCCTGGCCTACGTGGACTGGATTCAGGATCAGCAGCCAAGCAAAGAGGAAGCGTTTGAGAAGCTTCTGGGGCGGGTTCACCCCGGCGCCATCGTCCTTTTGCACAACACTTCCTCCACCAATGGCCAGATTCTGGATGAGCTTCTGGGGAAATGGGAGGATATGGGTTATTCCTTCCATCCCCTGGAAGAACTCTGGGAGCAATCGTAAAAGCATCCGGTCAAAATTCTTTTTCATAGGGAAGCCATTCCACCATATAGCCTTTTTTGTCCAGCTCCGCCTCAATCTCATCCAGGATTTCTTCTTTCTCGGCGGCTATATGGTGAAAATGGTAACCGGACGTCACGTTCAGAAGGGGCGAGGATTTCCCCGAGCGCAGATCCTCCACGAACTGGCGTATGTCCCGCTGACTCTTGATGTGCATGGGAGCCGTCAGCCTGCCGTAAATCCGGTGGTTGATCATCACGTCCAGCACGCAGCCGCCCAGGTTCACAATGGCGCTTAGCTCGTCTTCCACCTGTTCATTGGTGTGGTACACCTTGATCAGCCGGATCGCCTGCTTCGGCTCGTCCAGATAGTATCCTCTGGAAGTGGAGACGATGGGATGCCCTTCTGTGCGCAAAAGCGCAATGTCCTGGACGACTGCCTGCCGGCTGACGCCCGTCTCCTTCCCCAGCACGGCTCCCGGCAGAGGCTGCGGGGACTTTCTCATCAGCGTCAAAAGCTTCTTCCGCCTGTCCGCCCCTGTCATTGACTTTGTCATCTACACAACACCTCCTACGAAAGCGTCCGCAAATGCTTCAGGCTGATGTCCAAAATCGGGGCCGAATGGGTCAGCGCGCCGCTGGAAACGAAGTCCACGCCCAGGCTGGCAAGCTTCTGGATATTTTCCATCGTTATATTGCCGGAGCATTCCGTCTGCGCCCTGCCGTCAATGAGGGTAATCGCCTCAGCCATCTCATCCGCCGTCATATTGTCCAGCATAATAATGTCCGCCCCGGCTTCCACCGCCTCTTTTACCATCTGAAGGTTTTCCGTTTCCACCTCGATCTTGCGCACAAAGGGCGCATAGGCCCGCGCCGCCTGCACCGCTTCTTTCACGCCGCCGGCCGCTCCGATGTGGTTATCCTTTAACAGCACGCCGTCGGACAGGTTATAGCGGTGATTCTCGCCACCGCCCACGCGCACCGCGTATTTCTCAAACACCCGCATGCACGGCGTGGTCTTCCGGGTGTCCAAAAGCCTGATCTTCGTGCCTTCCAGCATTTTCGCCACAGTGTGAGTGTAAGTGGCAATGCCGCTCATGCGCTGCAGATAATTCAGCGCAGTCCGCTCCCCGGAAAGCAGCACGCGCACGTCCCCGGTGATCTTCGCCAGAAGCTGGCCCGCCTTCACCGGCTCCCCGTCTTCCACATACGTTTCCACCTCCGTGTCCGCGTCCAGCAGCGTGAACACCCGGGCAAACACCGGCAGCCCGGCAAGGATTCCGTCTTCCTTGCAGATGAGCTGCACTTCCCCTTTCTGATATTCTGGCGTCACCGCGTTGGTGGACACGTCCTCACTGCTGATGTCCTCCTCCAGCGCCAGACGAATATATTTGTCAGCAACAAGCTGCATGGTAATTGGATTCATACGATTCCCACTCCTTTTCATTTTCCTGAATGCGCAAAGCCGCCCTTCTGGCAAACACCAGGCTTTCCAGCAGGCTGTTGCTGGCCAGCCGGTTCTTCCCGTGAACACCGTTGCAGCTAGTCTCCCCCACCGCGTAGAGATGCTTCATGTCCGTGGCCGAATGGCTGTCCACATGAATGCCTCCCATGAAATAATGCTGCGCCGGGACAATCGGTATGGGCTCCCGCAAAATGTCATAGCCCTCTTCCAGGCATCTCTGGTAAATATTGGGAAAATGGCCCCGCACCACTTCCGGCGGCACCTGAGCAAAGGAAAGCCATTCATGCTTTACGCCTTCCCGCCCCATCTCCTCTGTAATGGCCTGGGTGACCACGTCCCTGGGCAAAAGCTCGTTGACGAAACGCTGGCCTTTATGATTCAAAATAATCGCCCCCTCGCCTCTGGCCGACTCGGAAATCAAAAAATTCCGCCCCGGCTTTTCGCTGTAAAGGCAGGTGGGATGAATCTGCACGTAGTCCATATGCTCCAGCGCGATTCCGTGTTTCGCGGCGATGCGGCAGCCGTCCCCGGTCAGCAGCGGGAAATTGGTGGAATGCTCATAAAGCCCGCCGATTCCGCCGGTGGCCAAAACCGTGTCCTCCCCGTAAATCCGCAGTTCTTCCCCGGTCTTTTTCTCGGCGGCCACGCCCATGCACTGTCCCTGGTACACCACCAGGTCTGTCATTTTCGTATACTCCATGATTTTCACATTGGACAGCTTTTTCACCTGCGCCAAAAGGGCCGTGGTGATTTCCTGGCCAGTAATGTCTTTGTGATAGCAGATCCGCGGACAGGAGTGGGCGCCCTCCCGGGTGTATTTCAGACTGCCGTCGGAATTTTTCTCAAAACGCACGCCTGCCCCCAGCAGAAAGTCGATTGTCTGGCGGCTCTCCCGGATCATAATGTCCACGCTTTCCTGGCGGTTTTCGTAATGGCCGGCTTTCATGGTGTCCTCAAAATACGCGTCGTAATCCGACTCGTCCCGCAAAACGCAGATGCCCCCCTGGGCCAGCATGGAATCGCAGCTTGCCAAATCCTCCTTGGAAAGCATCACAATCCGTTTATTCCTGGGAAGGTGCAGCGCCGTATAAAGCCCCGCCACCCCGCATCCCACAATGACCACATCGTAATACAGATTCATCGTTTCCCCTTTCCCGACGCAATTTCCAGCATCCGCCTCAAAGTCCGCCCAGCCGGCTCCTTCACTTCTTCTTCCACTTCCAGCGCACCCTCTCCGGTGCGCAGCGCCTGGGCCACTTTCTGAAGCGTAATCCGCTTCATTCCCTCGCAGACCGGCCGCGTCTCGGCAAAATAAAACGCCGCGTCAGGCCGCTTCCTCTTAAGTTCGTACAAAACGCCCTCCTCCGTGGCGATGATAAATTCCTTTGCCGGACTGTCCGCCGCGTAAGCAATGATGCCGCTGGTGGAGCCTATGTAATCCGCCATCTCCAACACCCGGGCATTGCATTCCGGATGAGCCAGAACCTCCGCCTGCGGATGACTGTCTTTCAGCGCCCTGATTTCCTCCGCCTTCATATTCTCATGCACCGGGCAGTAACCGTCATGGATGATGATATGTTTTTCCGGAACCTGCTCCGCCACAAAACGGGCCAGGTTTTTGTCCGGGATAAATAAAATGTGCTCGTTGGGCAAAGCTTGCACAATCTCCACCGCGTTGGAAGACGTGACGCACACATCCGACCAGGACTTAATCTCGGCTGTGGAATTCACGTAGCAGACCACCGCCAGATCCGGATATTTCTCCCGGGCGGCCTGCACCGCCTCCCTGGTCACCATGTGCGCCATGGGACAGTCGGCTGCCGCATCCGGCATCAAAACCGTCTTATCCGAGCTTAACAGCTTGCCGCTCTCCCCCATAAAAGACACCCCGCAAAACACAAGGGTTTTGTTGGGCAGCCCGGCGGCCAGTTTGCTCAAATAAAAAGAATCCCCCACATAATCCGCCGCCGCCTGCACTTTGGCGTCCACATAATAATGGGCCAGAATCACCGCATCTTTCTCCCGCTTCAACTGTTCAATCGTTTCCTGAATATTCATTTTCCTTCCCCATTTCCGCCTGTAAAAGCAAGGCTCTCTGTAACTGTTCAGTACCTTCACAGTCACGAGCAAAAATCCATTGGAAATCGCCTTC
>CAYOWU010000017.1:0-56678 GCA_964407765.1 uncultured Lachnospiraceae bacterium | reverse complement strand
TGATCATCACAGCGGTCAACTTCATCGGCGGCGTCATCATCGGTATGGTGCAGGGAAGCATGAGTTTTACCGAAGTGCTTTCGGTCTATTCCATCGCTACGGTGGGCGACGGACTGGTGTCCCAGATACCGGCTCTTCTCATATCCGTGGCCACGGGCATGATCGTGACCCGCGCGGTGGCGGAGGGAAGTTTGAATCAGGACGTTTCCAAGCAGTTTCTGGCGCAGCCCCAGTCCATCATGATCGCCGGCGTGATTGTGGCGGTGCTGATGCTGGTGCCGGGAATGCCCAAGTTCCAGATGGCCCTGGTGGCCATTGCGTTCGTGGGCGGCGGCTATTACTTAAGCCAAAAGATGCAGGAGGCGGCCAAGATGCCGGAGCTGGAAATGGCGGGTCCTGTGGCGGGCGGCCTGGCGGCCGGCGCCCCGGAGGAAGAGGCCGGAGGCGTCAGCGAGGAGGAATATTACCGGGATATCAATAATATTTATTCATTAATCTCGGTGGAGCCGGTGGAAATGGAATTTGGTTACAGCCTGATTCCGCTGGTGGATGAATCCAGCGGCGGCCGGATGATTAACCGAATCGTTATATTCCGGCGCCAGTACGCCCAGGAAATGGGCCTGGTCATTCCGTCTATCCGCCTCCGAGACAGCTCCAGCTTGAATACGAATCAGTATGTGATTAAGATTAAAGGCGAGGAAGTGGCCAAAGGGGAAATCCTGGTGGATTACTATCTGGCGCTTGAGCCGCCCAATCTGTCCGGCGAGGTGGACGGCATCGAGACGGTGGAGCCGGCCTACGGAATCCCCAGCCGGTGGATTACGCCGGAAAACAAGGAGATTGCGGAAATCTACGGATACACGGTTATCGACCCGCTGTCGGTTATGCTGACCCATTTGTCGGAAACCTTGCGGCGGCACTCCTACGAGCTGGTCACCCGCCAGGAGGTGGTGCAGTTGGTGGAAAACACCAAGAAGAATTCACCAGAGCTGGTGGAAGAGGTGGTGCCGGCCCTGATTTCCTACGGCGGCTTCCAGAAAGTTTTGGTGAATCTGCTGCGTGAAGGGATTCCCATCAAGGATATGGAAACGATCCTGGAAACCATCGCGGACACCGTGCCCAACAGCCGGGACATCGACACTATAACGGAGAATATCCGGATTGCCCTGAAGCGCACCATTACCCGCCGCTTCAGCGAGAACGGCAATATGCGGGTGGTGACGCTGGACACGGAGCTGGAGAAGCGGATGATCGCCAGCCTTACAAAAAGCGACCAGGGCACCTACATGGCGCTCAGCCCGGACATTATGCAGAGCATAATCGAACAGATCAGCGAAGAGATGAAGAAGTTTCACGAATTGTCACAGGATCCTATTGTGCTTACCAGCCAGGTAATACGTCCGTATTTTTATCGGTTGATAGAGCAGTTCTATCCCAATGTGTATGTGCTGTCATTCAATGAGATTGCAAACAGTGTGCAGATACAGGCTTTGGGGACGATTGCCGGGTGATGAGAAGAAACCTGTATGCGCCCGCCGCCGGAGGCGCCGCCATAAATGAAAGTTGTGCGGGCGCATTTGGAATACCTGAATGCATGCCGTCTACTCGGCGGCGGGACTTTCAAAGTAATGCTGAGGAGTTTGAAACATGAGTGCGCAAAATTCATACAGCGAAATGACAAACGAAGAACTGTTGCGGGAATATAAGGCGACCAATGATATGCAGATCAAGCAGGAACTGGTCATGCGTTATGTCTATATTGTGAAAAGCATTGCCCTTCAGATGCGGGACGTGTATGTGAGCTTTGCCCAGGTAGATGATATGATCAACGAAGGGGTGCTGGCCATCATGAACGCCCTGGACAAATTTGATTTTGAAAAAAATGTAAAATTTGAGACGTATATTTCCAAGCGCATTCGAGGCATGATCATCGATCTGGCCAGAAGGCAGGATTGGGTTCCCAGAAGCGTGCGCAAAAGCGCTAAGGAAATCGACAATGCCACCATGGAGCTGTACAACGAGCTTGGCCGCTACCCCACGGCGGAAGAAACGGCCGAATACCTCCATGTGAGCATAGACAAATACCATGAGGCGGTGGGCAAGACCAATCTCTTCAACGTCCTGTCTCTGGATATGGTTTTGGAAGAAACCATGGAAAATAAAAAGAGCGTCCAGCTTCCCTCCAACAATCCCCAGGAGCAGCCGGAAGCGCATTTGCTGGAGCGGGAGCTGCACGGCCGGCTGGTGGAGGCCCTGCACAGTTTAAAGGAAAACGAACAGATGGTGGTGTCCCTGTATTATGTGGATGAGCTGAACATGAAGGAAATCGCCCGGATTCTGGAGGTCAGCGAACCCAGAATTTCACAGATACACGCCAACGCCCTGCGCAAAATGCGCGTGTTCCTAAAAAAAGATCTGGATGATTAAGTTATAGATAAAGA
Organism: uncultured Lachnospiraceae bacterium; assembly: GCA_964407765.1. Taxonomy (GTDB): domain Bacteria; phylum Bacillota; class Clostridia; order Lachnospirales; family Lachnospiraceae; genus MGBC164599. Next base: position 54,237 of record CAYOWU010000017.1, on the reverse strand, counting down.
AAGGAGTGATAGGATGTTCCAGGGTTTTTATAATCTGACTTCCGGCATTCTTACACAGACCAGAAATCAGAATGTGATCAGCAATAACATGACCAACGTCTCAACGCCCGGCTATAAGACGGACAAATATCTGGCGACTACTTTTCGGGAGGAGCTGATGTTCCGCAGCGGGAACCGAGACAAAGACAATAAGACAGAGATCGGAACTATGGCGATGATTCGGGCTTCCGATGAGACGGTGACGGACTTTGAGGGAGGCGCTGTGGAAGAGACTGGAGAGATCTTCGACGTGGCTTTGCGGGGCAGAGGATTTTTCATGGTGCAGACCGAGAACGGCGTCGGCTATACCCGGGACGGTTCCTTCATTCTGGACGACGAGGGCTATCTGGCCCTGCCTTCCGTGGGTAGGGTTATTGGAAGAAACGGCCAGATCCGTATCGGCTCCGACAAGATTGATATAGACAGTTACGGACGCATCCGCAGCGAGGACGGGCGGACCAACTACGGCCAGATCGCGGTGGTGGATTTCAACAACTACGATAACCTGGAAAAAGGCGGCAACGGCGTGTTCTACACCAACGAGCAGGCGACGGCCACCAACGGCCAGATGCTGTGGAAATACCTGGAGCGCTCCAATGTGAACGCGGTGCAGGAGATGGTCAATATGATGAGCAGCCAGAGGGCGCTCCAAAGCGCGTCCCAGGTTCTGAAAATGTACGATCAGATTATGGGAAAAGCAGTTACGGAGATTGGAAGAGTGTAGTATAATAGAACCAGAACGAGAAGCGAAGGAGGGGCGCATATGAACCAATCATTTTATACAGCGGCGCTTGGCGTGGGCAGTGAACAGTATAAGCTGGATATTCTGGCCAATAACACAGCGAATGTGAATACCTGGGGCTATAAGACGAAGATTCCGATTTTCTCCGAATTGATGTACTACGAAATGAAAGGGAAAGCGGATCAGAACAACGAGCTGCTTACAGGCACAGGCATGCGCATTCAGAAAGCGGATACGGATTTTTCCCAGATGACGCTGGCGGAGAGTGAGGGGGAATATCACTATGCCATCGAAGGGGACGGTTTCTTTATGCTGCGCAACCCGGAAAACAACGAGATTACATATACTCGCGACGGCAGCTTCAGCCTGTCCCTGCGGGGAAACAATTTCTATCTGGTGACGGCCACAGGCAAGCTGGTGTTGGATCAGAACCGAAATCCCATCGTAGTAAATGAGAACAGTCCGGACACCCTGCCCATTGGAATTTTTGATTTCATAAATAAGAATGGCATGTTAAGCGTGGGAGAGAACGAATTTACGCCCGTGGCGAAGAACGGAAATCCTTTTGACGCGGAGGACTCGAAGCTGCGCAAGAAAATGCTGGAAATGTCCAACGTGGATTTTGCCGAGCAAATGTCGAAAGTGATTGAGACGCAGAGGGCCTACAGCTATGCGCTGCGCATGGTGCAGACCTCGGATGAAATAGAAAACACCATTAACAATTTAAGGGGATAGCGTGAACAGGCGTAGAGAAAGGAGCGGCCATGGGAATTGAGAAATATGAAGATATGAATGCTTTGGAGCTGGACGTGATTAAGGAAGTGGGGAGCATAGGCACCGGAAACGCCGCCACGGCCCTTTCCCAGGTACTGCGGAAAGAGACGAAGATGTCCCTTCCGGCCGTATACGTCCTGGGATACAACGAAGCCATCGAGATGGTGGGCACACCAGAGGAGATCGTAGCCGCTGTCCTGGTGAAAATGTCCGGGGAAATCAACGGCATTATGCTATTTATCCTGAAGATGGATTTCATCAACACCGTGCTGGGCAGCGTAATGTCCAAGGAAATCAAGGACTACATGGAACTGACGGAGATTGAAAAGTCCGCGCTGGAGGAGATTGGAAACATCATCATCTCTTCCTATGTGAACGCGCTGTCCGGTCTGACAGGCGTGACCATTCATCTGTCCATACCCAGCATCGCCATCAATATGCTGGGCGGGATCTTAAGCGTGCCGATGGCGGAATTTGGATATGAAACCGATAAATTGATGATGATTAACGGTAAATTTATCGTGGATGACAAGACGCTCAACAGCAACCTGCTGATGATGCCGGATATTCAGTCTTTAAATTACTTGATGCATAAATTGGGAGTTGAATAAAAGGATGAGGAAACAGATTATCGTAGGAATAGCGGATATGAAAATGGCCAGGCAGGAGGGGGTTCTCATTACCTATGCGCTGGGTTCTTGTATCGGAATTGCATTGTATGATCCTATGATTAAACTGGGAACGCTTGTTCACATCATGCTTCCGGAACTTGGGAGGATGGCTGACCGCAACCTTTACAAATACGCAGATACAGGTGTGCGGGAAACGGTGCGCAAAATGACGGCTTTCGGCGCCGTGAAGAACCGGATGAAGGCCAAGATTGCCGGAGGGGCGAAGATGTTCGAGATGAAGGGCGGCCATGATCTGGGGAATATTGGAGAGAGGAATGCGATAACCGTAAAAAAAATTCTGCGCGAACAGGGAATACGCCTTGTGGGAGAGGACACGGGAGCGAATTACGCCAGAACCATGTCCATGGATGTCAGCGACGGGAAAGTTACCATAAAGACCTTTGGCAGGCCGGAAATAACCATGTAACCATGTAAAGGAGAGGAATGATATGGCACAAACAGAGATTTTACTGGAATCGGGAACCAATGAGATTGAAATCATGCAGTTCATACTGTATGGGGAATTGTACGGCATTAATGTGGCCAAGGTGACTGAAATTATGATGTCCGACAAGGTTAAATCCGTTCCGCAGGTTCACCCGGCTGTGGAAGGCATTTTCAAACCGAGAGATATCCTGCTTACAGTGGTGGACCTGCCTTTTTATCTGACTGGGAAGCCTACGGAAAAGAACCAAAGGGATTTATTTCTGGTGACGAATTTCAACAAAATGCATATTGCGTTCCGCGTGCACAATGTGGTGGGCATCAGCCGGATTTCCTGGGCGGACATCCAGAAGCCGGACAATACCTTAAACCGCGGCGCCGAGAGCGTGGCCACGGGAATCGCCCAGTGCGGAAAAGACCTGGTGACGATTCTGGATTTTGAGAAAATAGTGACGGACATCGCGCCGGAGACAGGCATCCAGGAATCCGAGATTGAAGCCATGGGCGAGCGCAAAAGAAACGAACATCCGATTATTCTGGCGGAGGATTCCATCCTGCTGACAAAGATGATCGAGGAGGCGCTGCACAAGGCCGGTTATGTAAATCTCAAGAAATTCAATAACGGTCAGGAGGCCTGGAATTATCTGAAGAGCGTGCAAAAGGACGCAAATCTTCAGGATAAGGTGTCTCTGATTATTACAGATATCGAAATGCCCAAGATGGACGGGCACCGTCTGACCAAACTGGTAAAGGAAAATGAAAATCTAAAGCATATTCCGCTGATTATTTTCTCTTCTCTGATCAATCAGGAAATGGAAATTAAGGGAAAACAGCTGGGGGCTGACGAGCAGTTATCCAAGCCGGAGATCGGGCATTTGGTAGAGGTTATGGATCATTTGTTGGAGGAGAAAGAAATCAATGGATAAATATGTTGTGCGGCAGGCTATTAAAGAGAGGGAAAAAGATGAGGTGATCGGTTATGAGATTATGATCCAGAGCGACAATGATAGCCTGTACAATGCTTCAGAAAGTGCGGTTGCAGATACAATATCCGGATTTCTTATGCAGAACAATAGCGTTATTTTCAAAGAAAAATTAACTTTTCTGTCTTTTCCGCCGTCTTTGTTTTTCCGCAATACGCCGAAAATGTTCGACAAAGATAAACTGATTATACAGATTGAGGACAATATTGTGGTGCACCCGCTGGCCCCCAATATTATCCAGAAATATAGAAAAGCAGGCTATCGATTTGCCATCAATAATTTCCAGTTTTCGCCAAAATACTTCAGCATGCTGGAGATGGCGGACTATGCCAAGGTGGATCTGACGGATAAGAAGACCGGGAAGGGCAAGATTTCCCTGGTGAATCTGGTGGATATGCTCCACGGCTTCAACAAGAAATGCATCGTCGTAGGCGTAAACAACAAGGAGGAATACGACCTGGCCAAAGAGGTGGGTGCGGATTTCCTGGAGGGAAATTACATTGAGAGCGCCACCATCACCAAGTCCAGCAAAATGGAATATATGGAGGGGAACTTCTTCCAGCTGGTGGTGGAAGTGACCAAGGATGAGCCGGATGTGGCGCTGATCGAGGAGATTATCAGCCGTGACGCTTCTTTGAGCTACGCTATTTTGAAAATGGTTAACTCCGCGTATTTCGCCATGCGCAAGAGAACGTCGTCCATTCGCCAGGCTCTGGTGACACTGGGAATCAGCCAGTTGCGGCAATGGGTATATCTGCTGAGCATGAATGACTCCAATAGAAACAACGCTTCGGAGGAAGTGCTGAAGCTGTCTTTCTTGCGGGCGACTTTTGCCTCGGCTCTGGTGGATCGTATGCATACGTCGGAGATCACCCGGTCGGAAGCGTACATGATCGGCATGTTCTCCACCATGGACTATATGATTGACGCCACGTTGGAGGAAATTCTGACGGACATCCCACTGCCGAAAGTGGTGAAAGATGCGCTGATTGTCCATACAGGAATCGGCGGAAGGCTGTTCCGGCTGATTTTGGATTATGAGCAGGCGGACTGGAAACGCCTGAAAATACATACAGAGGCATTGAATATTTCCACGAACACCATCGCGCAGCTGTATTTGGACTGCGTGGAGGAGGTCAATGGAATCTGGGATGGGCTGACCAGCGATTTCGACCGGCCACCGGAAGAGGATGAAGAAGAGGAAGATGAAAAAACCTCCGTCAATTAATGGCGGGGGTTTTCTTTGACCAGAATGCATGCTTTTGTCAGCTCTACGGTGACGTCGCCCACATAGCGGTTGGAGTAGTAATTCAAAAGCGGCGACACGCTGTGTCTGTCCACCACAATGTATTTGGCGGGGCAGTAGGTCAGCGCCAGGGCGGTTGTGTCCACCACGCAGCGCTCGCAGGTGCACATATCGAATTTCTTCATATAATCAACAACCATGTCCTTGATGATGTATTCCATCACGTTGACAAACTGATAATTGTGGCTTTCCGTGTTCTTGTCCGGATATAAGACAGAATCCAGATGCGCCCTGGAAAATGGGGGCTCTTTGGCGTCTGGCGCGTCAGCGTTCGCTTCGTTTACGGCAGAGGCGGCGCCCGTTTCTGAAATCTGCGGTGCAGCCGTTTCGTCTTCGGCGGAAATTTCTTCGGCTCCGTTCATCTCTTCGGGTTCTTGCGCTTCGTTCGTCTCTTCAGCGGAAACCTCCTTTGGATTGTCCGGCACAGGCGCTGCGGCCGTGGGGCTGTCCTCGGGCGCAGAAGCCAAAGCCTCGGAAGCGTCCGATGGTTCCTCCCGAGGTTCCGGACGGTCAGGCGCCTCTGAGGATGCGTCTGACTGTTCCGCCAGTGGCGTTGGATGGTCAGCCATTTCCGAAAGCTGCTCTGGACTGTCGGCTATCGCTGACAGAGATTCTGGGCCGTCGGAAATGTCCGTTAGCGGTTCCGGGGCTGCCGGGCCGTTCTCCTCATCCGTGTCGTTTTGCGGATTTGGCTCATCCGCTGTGTCTTCCATTTGAGCGGACGCAGGCTCTGCGGGCGTCTCCGGTTCCGGAGGCGCCTCGGTATGCTCGGCAGTTTCGGCTGGGCCGTTCGTCTCCCGGGCAACAATGTCGGGCTGTTCGTCCGGCGCGGCGGAGTCGGATGCCGGGCTTAAGATTTCCTCGGGGAAAGCTTCCTCCAGCTGGTCCTTAATCAGATCCGCCAAAGCGTCCCCCTCGCTGTTTCCAGTGGAAATAATGGAGACGTTGGGCGCACCCTCCGGCGGCTGCTCCGGGGCGGTTTCTTTTGCTTTCTCGGGGGCTTTTGCCTGTTCTTCCGGCGTTTTTGGCACAGGCTCTTCACCGGCCAGAAGGTGTAATACATGTGAAGTTTTATTGCTTTTTCGAGCCATGGGTCATTCTCCTGTTCTTACTATAAAAAGTTCTGCCGCCAGACGGCGGCATGCAGGTTTACTTAAAATGTATATCCGGGGCGATTTCTTCCACAAACTTCCTGTAATCCAGAGCCGGATTGGATCTGGGCGCATAATCATAGACGCTCTCCCCGTGGGCGGGCGCCTCGGCCACGGTCACGCTGCTGCGGATCTGCGTCTCAAACACCTTGGTTCCGATCTGGCGGGCGATGTTTTCGGTCATTTCCTTCACCTCACGGGCTAGGATGGTTCGTCCGTTGAATTTGGTCAGCAGGATGCCCAGCACGTTCAGGTTTGGATTAAAAGAAGATTTAACCGAGTCGATGGTGTCCTTAATCTGGGTGACGGCCAGAAGGCTTAGGATTTCCGGAACCATGGGGATGATCAGGTGGTCGGCGACGGTGTACGCGTTCACGGTCAGGACGTTTAAGGCGGGCGGCGTGTCTATGACTATGTAGTCATAAGAGTCTTTGACGGACTCCAGGGCTTTTTTCAGGAGGGACTCCCTGCCGGCGCCGGTAAATTCCAGCTCCGCCCGGCTCAGCAAAATATTGGAGGTAATCACGTCGCAGTATTCGGTGGGCTGAATGGCCTCCCGCAAAGGCATTTCCCCTTTTAAAACTTCATAGATGGTGCTGCTGTTCTCAATATCCAGTCCCAGACTGAAACCCAGATTCCCCTGTGGGTCCAAATCGATGGCCAGCACCTTGGTGTTCCGGCGTTCCACCAGGCTGCAGGCGATAGCAGAGGTTGTGGTAGTCTTACCGACCCCGCCTTTTTGATTGGTAAGTACAATATTTATTGACAAAACAAAACCTCCATTCGTAAATATATGTTACCATTCACGGCGTTTGGCCATGAATTTATAGTAATGCAAATCTTTTTTTCACTATTAATTAAGTATACTATATGTCGATAAATAAGTATAGATAGAAATTTGAGAAAAATATCGAAATTAGCCAAAACGCTGCGTAAAACGGCAATGCAGGCAGCATTACGACAGTTTTTTCCAATAGTTTTTGATACATTTTAAGAGAGGAGTTGTGTTATATGGCATCAATCGGAGGTTTATCAAGCGCTACCAGCAGTCTGGTGTCCGGAGGCGGCGGATTGCACGGATACGGCGGCCTGGCCAGCGGTCTGGACAGAGATACATTAATCGAATCCATGACTTATGCCACCAGGGCGAAGATTGCAAAACAACAGCAGAAGAAACAGACATTTCAGTGGAAGCAGGATGCCTATCGCTCTGTGACCGATAAATTAGTGGCTCTGTCTAGTAAATACATGGACTACACCAATCCCACCACCAACTTAAGCAGTTCCAGCCTGTTTGCGAAGACCAACATTATAAGCAACGGCAAAAACGCTTCCAAAGTCAGCATCACCACCAACGGAACCGCCTCGGCGGATTCTTTGACTATTCTGGGCGTGAAGCAGATGGCGAAGAATGCTTCGGCGACCAGTGGTTCTGCGGCTTCGGATCAGGTTTTGAAGACAGAAGCTATTAATTTTGGGAAAGAGGATGTCAGCGTTTTCCAGGATCAGTCTTTGCAGATCAAATATGAAGGAAAAACATATACAGTTAATTTTGGAGAAATTGCAGACTCCACAAACCAAACAGAAGTTCTTAACCAGCTGAACAAAGCTTTGGAGAATGTGAAAACCGGTGAGGGTGAAGGCGAGAATCTGGCGAAGATCGTACAATTTAAAAAGAACGGTTCGGAAATCGCTTTGTCAATGGCGGATAACGCGCAAGGTTCAGCCACTGTGGTGGGAGGCTCGGAGAAGCTTCTGAACAGCATGGGGCTGAAAGTGGAAAAGGACGAGAATGGCAATCCTAAAAATGAAGAGTGGAAAATACAGGGAAACACAATTACTACAAAGGGTGAAGATGGAAAAAGCGGCATATCGAAAGGAGTTGATTTTAAGGACAGAATCGCAGGCCAGAGTTTGACATTCAGTTATAATGGCAATCAGGTTACGATTAATATGCCAGCAGCGGATAAATTAAAAGCATCAACAGAGGACGGTGCGGCTGAGCATAATAAACAAGCGGTTTTAGATGCATTGCAGAAAGGGTTTGATAAAGCCTTTGGTCAAGGCCGTATTAAAGTCGATGCAGAAGCAGGAAAGAATGTAAACGAATATAATTTTACGTTTAAGACAATAAAGGCATCAGATGGGAGTGATGATGAAACATCTGTTTTAACGCTGGATTATGGTAGTGCTGGCATGGTAGGTAAGCATAGGGCTTTCCATACATTGGCGGGGGAAAGTAACCATATGAATCTGAATGCCAGTATCTTGGATTCAGGCTTGGATTGGAAAGCTAAAGTTTATCCTGATCTGTCATCTAAGGAGCAAGAACTTCTGAAAAAGAAACAAGAAAATTCTCTGACGAAATCAGAAGAGGAAGAACTGAAAGCGATAGAGGAAACATTTAAAGGCGTTGAGAAGAAGCTTGATACGGACGCTCAGATTAGTATTAATGGGAAAACAATCAAAGTGGATAAGGGCAGTAGCATTAATGCCATTATTACCGCAATCAATAATGATCCAGATATGGGCGTAACGGTTTCTTATTCGAAGAATTCAGATAAATTTACAATAACCTCCAAAGCGGACGGTGCCAGTGGTAAGATTAAGCTGGGTGAAGGTGATAGCAGTAAGGATGAGAATATTGATATTACGAATATTTTGTTTGGCAGCATAACAGAAGACGATATAAAAAAAGGAAAAGGCCAGGATGCCGTTATTGCTGTTCAGTACGCAGGTTCTTCTGAAGTGGTGGAACTGCACAGAGGAACCAATACATTCAACCAGGATGGCCTGAACATCACTGTTAAAGGGACGTTTGGCTATGATGAGAGCGGTCAGGTGCAGCAGGGCACAGGCGAGGAAGTCACCTTCGAGTCCACCGCCAACACCGAAAACATTCTGAAAACCATCAAAGACATGGTCACAGCCTACAACGAGATTGTAGATCTGGTCAACAGTCTGGTTTCCACTAAGCCTGACCGTGACTATGCGCCGCTGACAGATGACCAGAAGGAGGAGATGAGCGAGGAGCAGATTGAGAAATGGGAGAAGAAGGCCAAAGAAGGCATTCTTTTCGGCGACGACCTGCTTCGCAATCTGTCCAGCGATCTGCGGTTTGTGGCCGGCGGCACACTGATGACAGCTTTGGAAGACATCGGTATCTCCGAGGCCAGCGGTTACACCTCCAACGGTAAGCTGACCATTGACGAGAATAAGCTGAAAAACATGCTGGAATCCGAGCCGGATAGAGTGGCGAAGCTATTTGCAGATCCCAATAACGGCCTGATGACCAACATGAAGAAAGTCACCGATTCCTATGCCAAGACCTGGGGCACCAAGGGAAGCCTGATCGCCCGGGCGGGTTCCGAAGCTTCCGCAACCAGCTTGACCGACAATGAGATTTACGCATCCATGAAAGACATTGACAGCATTATCAAGCAGCTGCAGGAACGTCTGAAAAGCGAGCAGGACCGTTACATTTCCCAGTTTACCACATTGGAGACGGTCATTGCCCGGATGAACAGCCAGAGCAGTTACTTAAGCTCTATGTCAGGCGGATATTAATGTTTACAAAGCTACGCATTAAGGAGAGAAAAAGATGATGGCAAGTGGTTATCAACAGTATAAAAACCAGTCAGTGAGTACCATGACGCAAGGTGAGATGCTGCTCCTGCTTTTTGACGAATTGGTAAAGAGGATTACTAGGGCGGAATTGGCCCTGAAAGACCAGCAGATGGATATTTTTGAGCAGTCTGTGGATCGGGCGGCGGAGATTATTAAGTATTTGAAACATACGCTGAATCGGGAGTATGCGATTAGTGTTCAGTTAAGGGCTTTGTATGACTTCTTTATATACGAGTTGAGCCGCGTAAAGGCCAGCCGGAGGCAGGAAATCCTGGATGAAGTGAAGCCGCTGATCGAAGAATTGCGCGACGCTTTCCGTCAGGCGGAGAAAAAATCAACCCGATAGCACAGGCAGGAGCAGGATATGGACGAAAAAGGGATTCTTGTGGAAATCATGAAAAAGCTGCAAAAAAAATACGGGAGCATGAATGAGGTCTTAAGAGTGACCCAGGATATGCAGGACGCGCTTATGCGGGACGACCGGGTATCCATGGAAATGCTGATTTCCATGCGGCAAAAAGATATTGACGCTGCGGCCGACTGCGATGGGGACATTCGCTATCTGCTGTCCGTGCTTGAGCCGGAAAAAAGAGAACAGGTCAGGGAATGGCTCAACGAGGGCACGGCTGGAGAGCAGGACGGATTTGAGGCTGTCAAGATCAGCGAAATTGCCAGATCGGTGCGGCATGTGCTGGATAAGACCATTCAGATTGACAGCAGGATGAGCCAGCGCGTGGCCGGGAAAGATTCCTTTTATCATCAGCAAAAATAAAAAATCTTGAAATAGAACGGGCCGGGCTGCGCATATTTGCAGTCCGGCCTTGATTGATGAAAAAAAGTCTTAAGGAATGCAGGGGCGGAATGCCGGATAAAGAAAGGAATTGGTTCTCAATATCATAAGGTTCCGAAAAGCTGTAAAAATTTACGTTGAATTTTACAGCTTTTCTGTATATAATACCAATAACGGAAACAATACGAAATCAGGAAAGGAGCTGAAAGAATATGGCGAATATTTTACCGGTGTCTGATTTGAGAAATTATAATGAAGTTCTGAAAAACTGTCATAAAGGCGAGCCGGTATACCTGACGAAGAATGGAAGGGGACGGTTTGTAATCATGGATATTGAGGACTACGAACGTGACCGGGCAGAAAAGAAGCTTCTGATGAAGCTGCAGGAAGCGGAGGAAACAGTGAAAGACGGCGAAGGCTGGCTGGATCTGGACGGATTGAAAGCGCTTATGGGGGAATAGGATGTTAAAGCTGCGGATCAATCCGATTGTTGTGAAGGACCTGAAAAATATCCGTGATTACATTACGGAAGATAATGAGGAATGCGCGGCGAAAACCATCCTGGAGATTTACCGTAAATTTGAGAATCTTCAGATGTTTCCGGGGATAGGCGCAGATTTATCGAAACGGGTCAGCTTTCGGACGGATTATAAATATGCTATATGGGAAGATTATGTAATCATCTACAAGGTTGGCAACAAATATGTAGAAATCTATCGAGTGGTCAATCGGTATCAGGATATTACAAGAATTTTTGATTGATAATGCTGTGGCGTAAAATCCCAAAGCGGCGTGTGCTTTGGGATTTATATAGAGGAAACTTACGCATACGTTAATCTGCGCCCGCATCATTTTTCGGATACCGGGACACCGCCCAGACCGGCCCGCCGTATTCGCAGGGATTCCGAGCCTCCTTGATGATCAGGTTGGGGTCCCAGGGCTTTAAGGTGTTTTCCAGGCTTTGGGGATCCACAATACACAGCTGGCCATCTTCGGTGGCGCCGGTGACCAGGATAAAGTGCCCGTTGTCGGTGAAATGCCCCGGTCCCATGAGAAGCGCCAGAATTTTATTAAAGCCCAGTGCGCCGATGAGGTTTTCCGGGGTCAGGGCCATTTGGCTGCTTTCCACGCGAAGGCCGAAAAGGGCCAGCCCTTCCGGCACCAGGTTGTGATAAGAACCGTGTCCGGGGGAATAATAACCGTGTTGGGCGGACCAGGCCGCCATGTCGATGGGCGTCACGCTGTGATCGGTGAAGCTGTTGACGACCATGGCAAGTGCGGTGGGGCCACAGCCGTAAGAGGTCAGCGGGTCCTGGCCGCCCCACAGGTAATTGGCCCAGCGGGCGTCGTGCTGGTTATAATAGGTCAGAATCCCCATCTTGGTAGAGATGGCCCCGGTATAAGTGCCGTCGGCCAGAAGCTGGGGCGGCGCCACGTCTGCCTCCGGCGTTGGCGAAAAGGCCGGGAAAGGCGTTGGCTCCGGCGTTGGCGTTGGGGCGAAAGCTTCCAGTATGGGATTCCCGTCCGCTTTCGGAAGCGCGCTGGCGGTCATTTTAGCGGACAGCGGCAGATAAAAGACAGCCCCCAGGAAAATCAGCGCCAGGGGAAGGCAGTGTTCTTGGAAAAATTTTTTCATGGCGGGCGAAAAAACCTCCTTAAATGAAAGTTCTGTCATTTATTATATCATAAAATGCGAATGGGAAAAGTAAAAAAATGCAGATTGTATTTGACCATGTAACAAAAAAATTTGAAGAAGGCGGCATCGGCCTGGAGAAAGTTTCCTTTGAAATTCAAAAGGGAGAGTTTGTTTTCGTAATCGGGGAGAGCGGCGCCGGAAAGAGCACACTGCTGCGGCTTCTGACCAGGCGCATTGGCGTGACCAGCGGCAATATTTATGTGGAAAACCAGTCCGTGCGGCAGATGCAAAGGAAGAAGATTCCCTATTTCCGCCGCCAGTTCGGCATCATGGACAAGGAAGTGGGGCTGCTGGACTATATGGATCTTTACCACAACGTGGAGCTGGCCCTGATCGCTACGGAGCATCCGGAGGCCTCCATGCGGAAAAAAGTGATGAAGGCGCTGGCGTTGATGGGGCTTTCCGGCAAGGAGGATTACCTGCCCATTGAAGTGTCCATCGGGGAACGCGCCAGGGCCATGCTGGCCCGCGCCATCGTCACCAGCCCTTCGATTCTGGTTCTGGATGAGCCCACAGCCAATTTAGACCCCGGACTGGCCTGGGATATTATGACGCTGGTCAATAACATCAACCGGGCTGGCGTCACCGTGATTGTGGTGAGCCATTCCAAGGATCTGGTAGATGTTATGCATAAGCGGGTGCTGACGCTGGTGGCGGGCGTCCTGGTGTCCGATGAGAAAAACGGCGGCTACAATTCCAAAGCTATGGACATTTTCACCTATCGGAAAATCATGCGCCGACGTTACGGCAGCTCCTACGAAGTCCGGGAGCGCGTGGACAAAAAGTCTTTTTTGGGAAGCGGATAGGGTTATATTTTCCATCTGGGAGCCGATATATTTAATAGATAGATTCTATCTGACAATTTTTACATGAAAAAATAAAGTCCGGGTTATTCTGATAATGACCGTAAGGATGGAAGAAAGGAGAGTTATTTATGGCGATTAACGGCATTGGTTCATCCTATAATAATATGTACGGCATATACAGCAGCTATAACAATTATAGGCTCCAGACAGCTCTGGCGAAGCATGGGCTGTCCGGCTCCAGCAATACATCATCCAGGACTGGCACAGCCATGGGCACGAACAACGCGTCTATGGATTTTGTGAAACAGTATAATACAACCATGGAAAGCCTGCTCTCAGCGGCAAATTCCCTGATGGCGGCCAACAGCTCCGGGGCGGCGGCGGATTTAAGCGTTACCAGCTCCAATACGGATATTGCCCAGGCGAGCATCCAGTATAAGCCAAGAGAAGCCAAGACCATGACGCTGGACGTGCAGCAGCTTGCGCAGGCGCAGCAGAACAACAGCAGCGAAGTCTTAGGCGGCCAGACGGCTACGGAAAATATGAATTTCAAGATTGAGTCCGCCCAGGGCAGAGTCATCAATGTGAACGTAAATTCCGTATACGACAATGGAGCGGCCAAGACTAACCGTCAGATGCTGCGGGAAGCGGCGGAACAGATTAATGGCGCCGGCGGCAGCGTGCGGGCGAAGGTAATCGAGAAGGACGGCAATGTCAGCCTGCAGATCAGCGGCAAGGAGACAGGGCTTCAGAACGCGTTCACTGTTTCCGGCAACTTTGGTCCGGCCAAAGGCATGGATCAGGAGACTGCCAGTGCGCAGAACGCATTGTATAACGTGACGGAGAACGGCGTAACCAGAAGCTATGCCTCCGATACCAATAACATTGGCCTGGATCTGGGACGCATCGGCGTGCAGCTTAAGGACACTGGTTCCGTGCAGATCAGCACGGCCCCCGATGATAAGAAAATCATCTCCGCAGTGGAAGATCTGGTGAAGAGCTATAACAGTGCCATCGAGCTTTTAAGCAGCAATTCCGGCAGGGGAAGCGGCGTGGAGAGGCAGCTGCGCAATATGCTGATGGGCCTGGCTCCGGAGAAATCTCTGGATCTGGCAGGCATTACCACGAACAAAGACGGCACCCTGAAGGTGAACGCGGAGACTTTGGCACAGAAGCTTCAAAAAGATCCGTCGCTGACCCGCGAGATTATCAGCGGCGCCAACGGCATGGCTGCGAGGGCTTATGGGAAGGCTACCAGTGCGCTGGAAGCCAATTCAGTGAGTCTTATCAACAACGATTTAAAGAACGCAGAGATCGACAGCGTGACCAACGAGTATAATTTCCTGAATATGTTTGCCCGGTCAGGGGCTTATAATATGAACAATTATTATGCCCTGGGGTTAATGGTTAATTATCTGGCGTAAGCGCAGGTAAAAGCGTCACAAGAAGACAGGGGCAAGAGGCTTTTTCGGCTTCTTGCCCGACTTTCATTTGCGAATCTGTTGCGGAAGTCCGGCGGGGAAGGGAGACAAGATGATTGAGAAAGAAAAATACGAGGCGCGCTATCTGCTTTCCATGGTATCAGCGATTATCAACCAGACGGAGATTCCCCGTTCGGTTCGCAGGCTGGACTGGGAAAATATATATAAGCTGGCGGATTACCACAAGGTGGCCCATATCCTATATCTGGCCACCCTGGGCCTGGACGAGGAGATCGCGCAGAAGTGGAAAACGCTGTTTCGCGAGAAATACGAAGAATCCCTTCTTTCCCAGGAGCGGTTCCGCAACGCGGCGGAAGTGGTGATGAGTCAGCTCAAACAGAACAAGATTCATGCCCTGCTGATTAAGGACGGGATTATGAGTTCCTGTTATGAACCCCGTGAGATTCGCGCACTGAACCAGGTGCGCATACTGGTGGACGAGGGCCAGGAAGCCCAGATTCACTCATTGATGCGCTCCATGGATTTTCAGAAACAGGAGAACAGAAAAGGCAGAGGGGAGGCGTATTACCGCGTTCCCAAGACAATGGTGATTTACTACACGGATCTGGGATTTCAGACCAGGCAGCTGCGGAAATATTTTGATTTCCCGGTGAAAGTGATTCGCCAGATGGAAGGTGAAAAATACCTCCACCAGTTTACGGAAGACGAATTTTACATCTATCTGATGTGCGACCTGGTGAACCAGTATGCCTGCGCGGAGATTACCATCGGCAATATGGTGGATTACTGGCAGTTTTACAAGTTATATAAGGAAAAGCTCAACTGGGAGTATATCGACAAGGAGCTGGCGGTTGCCGGCGTTTTGGATTTCGCTCATCGGCTTCAGAGCCTGGCGCATATCTGGTTCGGGGGTGAGAGCGAGGCCTTTTCCGCCCAGTACGAGGCGGAAATCGACGTTTACCAGGCTATGGAGCTGTATATCTTTACCAGAGGCAGCGAGGGACGCGAGGCCAGCATGAAGCTGACGGAGCTGGTGAAAGAATTTACCAGCCGGCAGATGAGGAAACGCAGGGAGGAGCGGGTGCGCCGCTTTCGGAAGTTTCTTTTCCCGGATAGGCGTTATATGGAAAATATCTTTCCCATCCTGGAGGATGCGCCGTTTCTCATGCCCGTATTCTGGCTGTGGCGTTCCGTGCTTTTGTCGCTGATGCCCATCAAGAAAAAGATTTACCGGATGTTCAACCCCATTCGCAGGAAAATTTCAAATATAGTGGAAAACGCGCAGGTTCGCCAGGAAGAGAGGATGATGCGCCGGATGGATGAAGCCGTCCGCCAGGTGATGGAGGAGTCCAGCGTTTCGGTCAGCCAGGGAGTGCACGGCATTTTGGACGACGGCAAAGAAGAGGCGTCCCAGGAGGAAATCCGTCCGGAGGCTGTTTCGGAAGAAAAGTCTTTCGATGGCAGTGGGGAGGAAGACCCGAAGGAGGAAAAAAACGACAGTCCGGCAGTCTACGGGATGAAAGATTTTTTTTCAAAACCTTGAAAAATATCCTTGACAATTTCGCATGAATGCTCTATAATAAACTTCGTTGCAGCAGAGTAATCATTAGTTTTCTCCTTTCTTTTTCTTTACGTCTGCGCAAACATTTACTTTTTTGTTATCTGTGCGTGTAGCTCAGCTGGATAGAGCGTCTGACTACGGATCAGAAGGCCGGGAGTTCGAATCTTCTCACGCACGTAAACTTGGTTCCCCCTTGCAGGACAGCGGTTGTTTTGCAAGGGTTTTTAACGTTCAAAAAAACAGGAGGGGAGAAATATGGACGGAAAGTATATCACGTTTACCATCAAGGAGAAAAAGGGGATCGCCCTGATTGCCCATGACAACGAGAAGCCCAAGCTGATTGAATGGTGCAAAGAGAATTGTGAGATTTTGAAAAAGCACCGCCTGTATGGGACAGGCACCACGTCCCGGATGATCGTGGACGCTACCGGGCTTTCCATCCGGGCGTTTAACAGCGGCCCGCTGGGCGGGGATCAGCAGATTGGGGCCAAGATTGTGGAGGGCCAGATCGACTTTGTGGTGTTCTTTTCAGACCCGCTGACAGCCCAGCCCCATGACCCGGATGTGAAGGCTCTCATGCGGATTGCCCAGGTGTACGACATCCCTATGGCCATCAACCGGGCCACGGCTGACTTTATGATTCAGTCCAGGCTCATGGACGAAAGCTATGACCATGAGGTGATTAATTTCAAGAAAAACGTAAAGGATCGGGCAAACACGCTCTAACGCCGGCGGTTGATCAGGGAGATGATAATGCCTGCCAGCAGGGCGACGCCGATCACCGGGAGCAGTGCGCCTATGAGCACAACCAAAAGGACGCAGATCAGCGCTGCAGCCGTGATGACGGCCAGCTTGCCGCTCCATGTGGACAGATCCAGCCGGAACGTGCGGCCGGGCCGACGGTTTTCCTGCTGGGAGTTCCCGTCCTGGAATCCGTCTTCGCCCTTTTTTTCGGAGCCGTCGCCGGAGCGCCCAGCCGGGTCGGACTCCTCGGCGTAATAGTCGAAGCTTTGCCGGAAGCCCTGTATATTGGGAATATCCTCTGTATCGATTAGCGTCTTGGCGATCAGCCGGGGATCCCCCAACTCTTCCAGAACCTGCTCTTCAGTCTGTCCCTGGCTGATTTTTTGCTGGATGAAATGGTCGTAGTAGGCCAGATGCTGTGAGACTTCGGTGGAGGGGATTTCACCCTGCAGCTGCGTATTGAGAATTTCCAAAAACTCATCCCGATTCATAGATATTCATTCCTCTCTATAAAAATTGCGAAAATCCACCGGTCAAATTCAGGCATTCTCCGGGGATTATCATCTTATGTGCATATAGTGTACATTATACAGGGTGCGGCAAAAGACGGCAATATTTTTTCCGGATTTTCACAAAATCCATACAGCCGTAGGCCCGGGTTTACTAAAATTTACATTTTATTGGTTGACTTCGTGACAAAAGTATGTTTAAATAGACCCATTAAGAGGTATTTTTAAAATTTTAATAGGGTTTCCAATTACTGACGGAGACAGGCGGCGGGAGCGCTCCCGCGCAGCCTGAGGTGGAGCGCCACCGGGGAATTGGAGATCTGGTGACAGCCGACCGTCTGGGCAGCATTTGGATTAGCCGAATGCTGCCTTTTGTGGCTTGCTTCTTAAGCAACGGGTGAGGAAGAGAGAGGAGAAATAATATGGGAAGGATCAAATCAGACATTGAAATCGCACAGGAAAGTACAATGCTGCCGATTGCGGAGATTGGCATGAAAGCCGGCATTGACGATGAGTATCTGGAGCATTATGGCAAATACAAAGCGAAAATCGATTACAATATGCTGAATGGTTTGGACAGGCCTGATGGAAAATTGGTGCTGGTGACTGCGATCAATCCGACGCCCGCTGGAGAAGGGAAGACCACCGTGACTGTGGGACTGGCAGATGGAATACAGAAGGTGGGCAAGAATGTGATTGTGGCCATGCGGGAGCCGTCTCTGGGTCCGGTGTTTGGCGTGAAAGGCGGCGCGGCGGGCGGCGGTTACGCCCAGGTGATGCCCATGGAGGACATCAATCTGCACTTTACGGGCGATTTTCACGCCATCGGCGCGGCCAACAATCTGCTGGCGGCCATGATTGACAATCATATTTACCAGGGGAATGAATTAAACATCGACCCCCGCAAGATTACCTGGCGCAGGTGCGTGGACATGAATGACCGGCAGCTTCGGAATCTGGTGGACGGCCTGGGCGGACGCACCAACGGAACGCCCCGGGAGGACGGCTACGACATCACGGTGGCCTCCGAGATTATGGCGGTGCTGTGTCTGGCGGACGACATCGTGGATCTGAAGAAAAGGCTGACCAAAATCGTGGTGGGCTACACCTACGGCAAACCCTCCGAGCAAAAGCCGGTGACCGCCGGAGATCTGAAGGCGGAGGGCGCTATGTGCGCGCTTTTAAAAGACGCCCTAAAGCCCAACCTGGCGCAGACGCTGGAGCATGTGCCGGCCATTGTGCACGGCGGACCTTTCGCCAACATCGCCCACGGGTGCAACTCGGTTATTTCCACCAAGATGGCGTTGAAGCTGGGAGATTACGTCATAACGGAAGCCGGGTTCGGCGCGGATCTGGGGGCGGAGAAGTTCCTGGACATCAAGTGCAGAATGGCGGGACTGCGGCCCAGTGCGGTGGTTATGGTGGCCACGGTGCGGGCGCTAAAATACAACGGCGGCGTGAAAAAAGACCATCTGGACGAGGAAAATCTGCAGGCGCTGGAGGCCGGCCTGCCCAATCTGTTTAAGCACGTAAGCAATATCCGGGACGTGTACAAGCTTCCCTGTGTGGTGGCCATCAACGCATTTTATACGGACACCCAGGCGGAACTTTCATTTTTGGAAGAGAAATGCAAGGAAAAGGACATCCCGGTGGCTCTGACTGAGGTGTGGGCCAAAGGCGGGGAAGGCGGCGTGAAGTTGGCCGAGGAAGTGATCCGCCTGGTGGAGGAACCCAACGACTTCACTTACAGCTATGAGCTGGAGGGCAGCATTGAGGACAAGATTAATCAGATTGTGCGGAAGATTTACGGAGGAAAAAGAGCGATTCTGACCCACAGCGCCAAGAAGCAGGCGGCGCAGCTGGAGGCTCTGGGATACGGGGACTATCCCATCTGCATATCCAAGACCCAGTACAGCCTCACGGACGATGAGCGGAAGCTGGGCGCGCCAAAAGATTTCGAGATTACGGTGCGCAACCTGAAGATTTCGGCGGGGGCCGGGTTCATCGTGGCGCTGACCGGGGAGATTATGACCATGCCGGGACTGCCGAAGACGCCTGCCGCAGAGAGGATTGATGTGGACGAAACCGGGAAAATAAGCGGTTTATTCTAAGTTTTCACTATATTTAAGGATGTGTCGGCGCGCCAGCGTAAAAGCGGCTGCGCCGGCACATTTAAATTTCATAATAAAACCAATGACAAATGGTGAGAAAAAAGGTATAATTGATATATAATGATACCAGAACTTTTAAAATATCAGGCAGGTGCGGCCAAATGATTTATAAGCTGGTAATTGTAAATGTCACTTTCTATATCTATGTGTTTACGGAAAAGGAGAAGGAGGTGTTTCGGATTTGGTGGCAGTATTTTAAAGCGGATGCGGATCGATGGCGTATTTCTGTGGTGTTGGCATTTGTGAAGAATTATGGAATACGGTTCGACTACAAGTGGAGATATGATTTCCATTTTTCGCCATATCAGAACTGGCTGTCCTACCGGCATTTGAAAAGAGAGCTTGCCCAGGCGGGCTTCTGACCGGGGATGACTGGCGCATGCGTATAATATGGCAATGCAAATAATTATTTTAGGAGGATTGTAACAATGAAGAAACTGCAAATCAGAGAGCGTCTGCTGGTAGGGTTCGGGATCGTGATTATCTTTCTGCTGATCAGTACGGTTATCGGCCTGACGGCTATACGGGTTTCCAGGAACAACCTGAATAATCTGGTGGATCATCCCATGGCCGCCAACAGCGCGTTTAAATCCTGCATGGTGGAAGTGAACAGGGCCGCTCGCATCGTGCGGGAAATGGCGTTAAATCCGGACAAAAACACATACGCGGACTACAAGGCGGATGTGGAGGAGAGAAAAGAAAGTCTTACAGGATATATGCAGGATTTATCCAAGGCATATCAGGGTGACCGTTCCAACCTGGAAGAGTTCGAGGGCGCGCTTTCGGAGTGGTTTAATGTGGCCGACGAGATTGTGTCCATGATTGAGTCGGGGCGGGATCAGGAAGCGGTGAGCACGATGTTTGAGAAATGCGTGCCGGCCCTGAATGGACTGGTGGATCTGTCCCAGGAACTCGACGCGGAAATCAGCCAGATGCAGAAGGATGAGATAGCGGATAACATAAGGTATTCCAATTCATCCAGTCTTTTCCTGTTTATCAGCGCGATACTTGCCATTATCCTGGCGGTTCTTCTGTCTCTGCGCATCACCCATGGCATAGTAAGCCCTATCCGGGAGGTAGAACAGGCGGCCAATTCCATGTCTCAGGGGAATCTGTCCGCGGAGATTGCCTACGAATCTCAGGATGAGCTGGGACGGCTGGCGGAGAGCATGCGTTCCTCCATGCATACTCTTTCCAACTATATCTATCAAATTGACCACGTTATGGGCCAGATGGCGGAAGGCAACTTCGTTGTGGAGGAGCAGGAAGAATTTATCGGGGATTTCAGCAACATTCAGAAATCCATGAAGAGTTTTGTGGAAAAGATTTCCCAGGCGTTGGGCCATGTGAGCGTGATTTCCGGCCAGGTTGCCGGCAATTCCGGCCAGATTGCCGACCGTGCCCAGCAGTTATCCCAGGGCGCTACAGAGCAGGCGAGTTCTGTGGAAGAGCTGGCTGCCACCATTAACACCATTTCCGATCAGGTGAAGAGCAATGCGGAGAACGCCAAACAGGCCAGCGACAAGACTGGCTACATCAGCGATCAGATAGCGGAGAGCAATGTACATATGCAGGAAATGATGAAGGCGATGCAGGATATCAGCAACAGCTCAAAAGAAATCGGCAAGATTGTCAAGACCATCGAGGACATTGCGTTCCAGACCAATATCCTGGCTTTGAACGCGGCTGTGGAAGCGGCGCGCGCAGGCGAGGCGGGCAAAGGGTTCGCTGTGGTGGCGGATGAAGTGCGCAACCTGGCCTCCAAGAGTGCGGAAGCCTCTAACCAGACGACCATCCTTATCGAAAATTCCCTGCGTGTAGTGGAAGCCGGATCCGATATTGCGGACGCTACGGCGCAGTCCCTGGAAAATGTGGTGATGGGAGCCAAGGAAATCACGGAAGCCATCCAGAAGATTTCCGCCGCCTCCGCAGAGCAGTCCAATTCCCTGCTGGAAATCACCCAGGGCGTGGATCAGATTTCCACCGTGGTGCAGTCCGCATCTATCACAGCGGAAGGAAACGCCACATCCAGCCAGGAGCTGTCCGATCAGGCAGAAGACCTGGAGCGGATTGTGGAGCGCTTCAAACTGGAAGAACAGATATAACTGGGAATTGCGTAATAAAAAATTCATTCCTGCGTAAAATTGCGGGAATGAATTTTTTGCTATATAAGAGGTTCCGACGGAATTTTCCATGGGATAAAAGAGAAGGCCCTGGCAGGGGAGCTGCCAAGGCCTTCAAGGGGAGTATAAATAATTAAATAAGGGGTTATAAATGTAAAAAAAATTTTTTGAAGGGTAAATTTTTTTTACATGGATAATTATAATATAAAAGTAAAAAAAATGCAATACAATTTCTGTAATAATTTTTAGGCTTTTAGAGATAATAGTGCTGTAACATAAATTTCAACGTATCAGGAGGAAATGATTATGTCTAAAAACTATGAAAATCAGAACTCAAACGCCAATAACAGCAGCCAGAACAATGCAGGCAGTAATAAAAACGCTCAGGACTGCCATAGAAACAGCAATGCGCAGAATAAAAACCAGAATAAGAGCCAGAACAAAAATGTAACCAGCTCCAGCCAGGATTCTTCCAACGAAAGCTTCGGCGCTGAATACTAATCTTCCGATATGAACAGGCCGCCGCGTCTTCTTAAAAAGATGCGGCGGTTTCTTCGTCCTGGAGCGTGTTTGAAAATTCATTTACGTCACCCGCACGCCCCATTTTATGGGACACAAAGCAATTTTCAAACATGCTGTAGAGGAACGCGCCGCCGCCGCTTTGAATATACTACATATAAAAATAGAATCAGAAAAGGCGAAATGATGTCTCAGTTGGAAACCATTTCCCCGGAAACGCTGGACGGCTACGTAGAGCGGGGAGAAGGGGTTATTATAGATCTGCGCACACCCGAGGAGTATGAGAAGGCCCATATCAAAGGGGCGGTGAATGTGCCCTATGAGGAAGCTTATCGGCTGGAGTTCTATCCCAAGGACCAGCCGATGGCGCTGTACTGCGACCGGGGCGGGGCCAGCCTGTCCGTGGCCAGGGATCTGGCCGAAAAAGGCTTTCGCACCCGCTCCGTAATCGGCGGGATGAAAACATATAAAGGTAAAAACCTTGTATTTTCACAAAAATAAGAGTATTATAAAGTGGTAAACAAAAAGGTAGCTATTATAGTCTGATTATTTTGAATATACTTGCAAAAGACTGAATAGTTACCTTGTTTGCAGAGCGTTTCAATGGGCAGTTTTTTAAGTGAGGATAGGTGAACCAAGGATGGAAAAATGGGAATTAATAGCGCCGTGTCATTTCGGGCTGGAAGCAGTGCTGAAGAGGGAAATTACGGAATTGGGCTACCAGATTAGCCGCGTGCAGGATGGCAAAGTTTTCTTCTGGGGAGACGCCAGAGCGGTGGCGGACGCCAATATTTTTCTGCGCACAGCGGAGCGGATTATGATAAAAGTTGGAAGCGTGCATGCGGAGAGTTTTGAGGAGCTTTATGAGGGCGTGCGCAGGCTGCGCTGGGATAAATTTATCCCCAAGGACGGGAAGTTCTGGGTGACCAAGGCAAATTCCGTCCGCAGTAAGCTGTTCAGCCCTTCAGATATCCAGTCAATCACGAAGAAAGCGGTGGTGGACAGGCTGAGGCGCGTATACGGCCTTCGCTGGTTTCCGGAGGACGGGGCCTCCTATCCTATCCGGGTGTCCATCATAGACGATGAAGCGCTCATCGGTCTGGATACCACGGGGATTTCCCTGCACAAGCGGGGCTACCGTAAGTTCACCGTGAAGGCGCCTCTGTCGGAGACGCTGGCGGCGGCGCTTCTGATGCTCACCCCGTGGAAAAGCGACCGGATTTTGGTGGACCCGTTCTGCGGAGGCGGAACATTTCCCATTGAGGCGGCTATGATTGCGGCCAATCAGGCGCCGGGGAGAATGCGTCCTTTCCAGGCGCAGGAGTGGTTGAACGTGATTGCGAAGAAGTGCTGGCAGGACGCCCGGGAAGAGGCGGACGATCTGGTGGACCGGCGGATTGACGTGGACATACAGGGGTATGACCTGGACCCCAAATGCGTCCATTACGCCCATGAGAACGCCAAGCTGGCCGGCGTGGATTCCATGATCCATTTCCAGCAAAGGCCGTTAAGCCAGCTGAGCCACTCCAGGAAGTACGGATTTTTAATCGGAAACCCGCCTTACGGGGAGCGGCTGGACGAGCAGGGGGATCTGGAAGCCTTGTACGGGGAAATCGGCGACGTATACAGCAGGCTGGACAGCTGGTCCATGTATCTGCTGACGGCCTATAAAAACGCGGAAAAGGCCATAGGAAGAAAGGCGGACAAGAACCGGAAGGTCTATAACGGAATGCTGAAGGCCTATTATTACCAGTATCTGGGCCCCGCGCCCCACAGAGGCAGGATGCAGGACAGTACGGTTCCGGCTTAAGGCGGCAGTTGACATCTTACTTTCAGGGAGGCTAAAATGAGCGGTATATGGATCTTAGGCGGAGCAATCCTTATATTCATTCTTGCATATATAACATACGGATCCTGGCTGGCCAGACAGTGGGGCGTGGAGCCGGACAGGGAAACGCCGGCGAAGGCCTTGGAGGACGGGAAGGACTACGTCCCGACGAAGGCTCCACTGCTGCTGGGGCATCATTTTTCTTCCATCGCAGGCCTGGGGGCCATTGCCGGCCCCATACAGGCGGCGATTTTCGGCTGGGTTCCGGTTCTTTTGTGGATTGTCCTGGGCGGCGTGTTTTTCGGGGCGGCGCAGGATTTTGCCGCGCTGTTTGCGTCGGTGCGCCATAAGGGGCGGTCGCTGGGGCAGGTCATGGAGGAAAACATAGGGCGGCGGGCAAAGATGTGTTTTATCATACTTGCCTGGCTGACGACGGTTCTTATGACGGCGGCGTTTATAGACATCGTGGCCGGAAATTTCGCCGGAATTATCCCCGGCGGCGGCGAAACCATTCAAAACGCGGCCAACGGCGCGGTGGCCATGACTTCCATGATGCTCATACCGCTGGCGGTCTGCTTTGGCTTCATCAACCGCACCGGCGTGCCCTTGGCGGTGACGACGACCGTTGGCCTGCTGATGCTGGGCGGCTGCGTGGCGCTGGGGTTTTGTTTTCCCCTGTGCCTTCCGAAAACGGTGTGGCTGGCGGTGATTTCTGTGTACATATTCGCCGCGTCGGTGGCGCCGGTGTGGCTTTTTTTGCAGCCGCGGGACTATCTGAACAGCTTTCTTTTTTATTTTATGATGGCGGCGGCCATCGTCGGCATATTCGTGGCTAATCCCTCTATGGAGCTGGCGCCTTTTACAGGCTGGAGCGCGGACGGCAGGATGCTGTTTCCGTTTATGTTCGTCACAGTGGCCTGCGGCGCCGTCTCCGGTTATCACAGCCTGGTTAGCTCTGGCATTACGTCCAAGCAGCTGAGCACGGAAAAGGATGCCAAAAGGGTGGGATACGGGGCCATGCTTTTGGAATGTCTGCTGGCGGTCATCGCGCTGATTGCGGCGGGTTCGCTGGCCAAAGGCGGCAGCGTCGGCAATGTCGGCTCCCCAACCCAGGCCTTTTCCACGGCGCTGGTGAAGTTTTTTTCGGCGCTGGGGCTTGGCGCACACGGAGAACAGCTGATGAGGACGCTGATTTTGCTGGCGATTTCAGCGTTGGGGCTGACTACGCTTGACACGGCTGTCCGCCTGGGGCGGATTTTGTTTCAGGAATTATTTAAGAGAGAGGGCAAAACCAACCGGTTCTTTGGAAATGCGGGGGTCGCTGCGTTTTTTACCATTGGCGCCGCTGCGGTTGTGGGGCTGGCCGGCTGCGAAAAGGTATGGGATTTATTCGGCGCGTGCAGCCAGACGCTGGCCTTTCTGGCTTTTCTGGCGGCGGCCTGCTGGCTGAAGCGGATGGGAAAAAACCGAAAGATGCTCTATCTGCCCATACTGTTTTTGTTCGCCGCCGCGCTTGGCGCTCTGGGGCTTACCTTTTACGGCAATCTGATGGCGCTGCTTGAGAAAGCGGACAGAAGCTCTTTGATGACGCTGGGCGTTCAAAATGCGCTCATTGCGCTGTTTTTTGCGCTGGCCCTTGTGATGGCGTTCGACGGGGTTCGTGCGCTGTTTGCCAGGGAAAAGCTTTAAGGGGGGATGAAAGTGAAAAAGTTAATTTTTGCCACGTCCAATAAGGATAAGATGCGGGAAATCCGGGAAATCATGGCGGACTCGGGCTACGAGATTTTGTCTATGACAGAGGCCGGCATCCATTTGGATGTGGAGGAAAACGGGACGACATTTGAGGAGAATGCGCGGATTAAGGCGCTGGCGGCTTATGACCTTACGCATGCGCTGGCGCTGGCCGACGACTCCGGCCTGGAAATCGATTATCTGAATAAAGAGCCGGGCATTCTCTCCGCCAGATATATGGGGGAGGACACTTCGTACGAGGTGAAAAACGCCAGGCTGCTGGAGCGTCTGAAGGGCGTGCCCATGGAGCGGCGCACGGCCCGCTTTGTCTGCGCGGTGGCGGCGGCGCTGGAAGACGGGCGCTGTGTGACGGTGCGGGAGACCATGGAAGGCTATATCGGCTATGAGCCAAAAGGGGAGAATGGGTTCGGTTACGACCCGATTTTCTATATGGATCCAGAGGGGCCGTCCAACTCCCAGCTTTCCGTGGAGGAGAAGAACCGTTTGAGTCACAGAGGAAAGGCGCTTAAGGCGATGAAAAAGGAATTGTTATGAAAGTATTAGTGGTGAGCGACACCCACGGCAAGGACGCGAATCTGGAAAAAGTCCTGGAAAAGGTGAAGCCTGTAGACGCTCTAATTCACTGCGGCGACGTGGAGGGACGGGAGAATTATATCGCCGCGCTGGCCCAGTGTCCGGTGTACATGGTGGCGGGGAACAATGATTTCTTTACGGAGCTGGAGCGGGAGATTGAGGCGGACATGGGCGGACACAGGATTTTGATTACCCATGGACATTATTACGGGGTGAACATGGATTTAAGCATGCTTATGGATGAGGCCAGGTCCCGGAAGAAAGACATTGTGTTTTTCGGCCACACCCACAAGCCGGTTATTGTCCACCATGGAGCGGTGACGGCCGTCAACCCGGGCAGCCTGTCCTATCCCAGGCAGGAAGGGCGAAAACCCAGCTATGCGATTATGGAGATTGACCATCGGGGTGAGGCGCATTTTACGATTAATTATCTGCAGTAAAAAACTGTTGTTGGACGGGAAAAAGACGCATGTGAACGGTTTGGGGTTTGCATGCGCCTTTCTTTTTTTAAAGATTGTTCATATATTGGATCATGGATTCCACGGCTCTTTTCGCTTCCTCCACCGCCGCCACCACGGTGCTGGGGCCGTGCACCACGTCGCCGGCGGCGAACACGCCTTCACAGGTGGTCATCAGATTTTCATCCACGATCAGAAGTCCTTTGTCGGAGCCTTTCAGCCCTTTGGTGGTCAGGATCAGTTTGTTCTTGGGACACTGGCTGATGGAGATAATGGTGGAATCGGCGTGCACCAGTTCGGTTTCTTCTTCGTAGCCAATCACGTTGTCCTCTTCGTCAAAAATGGATGTTTTAAATACGGGGCCTTTCGGCGTGATGCGCTCAATGGCCTTTCCGTAAATGAACTCTGCGCCGTCTAAGCGGGCGTAGGACATTTCATGGGAGCTGGCGGCGGCCTCTTTTCCCCGGGCGAACAGCATGACCTTTCCCGCGCCCCGGCGCAGTGCGGTTCTTGCCACGTCCATGGCCGCGTTGCCCATGCCGATGACGGCGATAGAGTCTCCCAGGTTGTACGCGGAAGGATCCGCCAGATAATCCAGGCCGAAGTGAACGTTTCCCAGGCTCTCCCCGTGGATGCCCAGGGTTTTCGGCCGCCAAACGCCGGTTCCGATGAACACGCAGGCGTAGCCGTCCCGAAACATATCTTCGATCTTTAAGGCGCCGCCGATGGTGGTGTTGGGGCGAATCTGGATGCCCATTTCCAGCATTTTGTTTTTGTAGCGGGTGAGGATAGATTTGGGAAGGCGAAATTCGGGGATTCCATACTGGAGGATGCCGCCGATTTTTTCTTTGGCCTCAAAGACAGTGACTCCATAGCCTTTTTTTGCCAAAAGCATGGAGGCGGTCATGCCTGCGGGGCCGCTGCCGATGACGGCCACGTTTTTTCCTTTTTTTTCCACGGGCTTTGGCGACATACGATCCAGGTAAGCGTCGGAGATGAAATTCTCGATACTGGAGAAATGGATGGGGTTTCCTTTTTTACCCAGGACGCAGTGGCCGGCGCACTGCTCTTCATGGTTGCAGACAGTGGAGCAAATGGCGGACAGAGGATTGTTCTCGAACAGGATTTCCCCCGCCTCCATCAGTTTGTTTTCCTTGAAGAGCTGTATAATCTGTGGGATAGGCGTATGGGCGGGACATCCCTGGCGGCACCTAGGTTTTTTGCAGTTTAGACAGCGGCTAGATTCATCCATAATATGCAATGCCATTTTTCTGCCATGCTCCTTTCTGAAATTTATGGTTTGTCTGGACGGTTGCGAAACGCCCGTTTTCATAAACAGAGTTTGGTCATATTGGATAATGCTTCGCAGCCGCCTAAATTACGGTCTATGGCATTAGAATGGCTTTTTTGAAAAAATTTATTCACGGTTTATTTCGCAGCCGCGGCATTTAAGAGGCAGCCGGTCATCGGGGAGCGCGTCTAAGGCCGGGCGGATGGAGCAGATGGCCTGGGCGGATATGCCTTCCCCCCGGCCGGTAAAACCCAGCCGTTCCTCGGTGGTGGCTTTTACGTTCACCTGGCCGGGATCCAGGAACAGGGCGGCGGCGATGTTTTCTTTCATCTGGGGAATGTGGGGGGCCATCTTCGGCTGCTGGGCGATGATGGTGGCGTCTATATTTTCGATGATGTAGAGATGTTCTTCCAGCATTTGCCCCACCCGCGCCAGCAGTTTTAAACTGGATATTCCCCGGTATTCCTCCTGATTGTCCGGAAAATGCACGCCGATGTCGCCCAGGGCGGCGGCGCCTAAAAGCGCGTCCATGATTGCGTGGAGCAGCACGTCCGCGTCGGAGTGGCCCAGCAGTCCTTTTTCATAGGGGATTTTCACGCCGCCTAAAATCAAATCCCGATCCGGCGCCAGCCGGTGCACGTCGTAACCAATTCCTGCCCGCATATTTTTGCCCTCCTTTTATTTTTGTCCATAGTAGGCGTTGGCGCCGTGTTTGCGGAAATAGTGCTTATCCTGCAGCTCCTGGGGAGCGGACTGTGCCTGGGGATTCAGGATTTCACAGCGGGCGGCCATCTTGGCCACTTCTTCCAGCACCACGGCGTTGTGTACCGCTTCGCCTGCGTCTTTGCCCCAGGCGAAAGGCCCGTGGTTTTTGCAAAGGACGCAGGGAACCGCTTCCACGTCGGCGTTTTTAAAGTATTCCACAATCAGTCTTCCCGTGTTGGCTTCGTAGTCTTCCAGCTCTTCTTTGGTCAGATTGCGCACGCAGGGCACCTCCCCGTAGATGTAGTCCGCGTGGGTGGTTCCGTAGCAGGGGATGCCCCGTCCCGCCTGTGCCCAGCTGGTGGCCCAGGGGGAATGGGTGTGCACTATGCCGCCGATGGAAGGAAACGCTTTGTACAGCTCGCAGTGGGTGGCGGTGTCGGAGGATGGGTTTAAGTCGCCTTCGATGCGGTTCATGGAGAGGTCCATGATGACCATATCCTCCGGTCGGAGTTCTTCATAGGCCACGCCGCTGGGCTTTATGGCGAAATAGCCGGTTTCCCGGTCGATGGCGCTGACGTTTCCCCAGGTAAACGTCACCAGCCCGTGTTTGGGCAGCGCCATGTTGGCTTCGTATACTTTTTGCTTTAATTCTTCTAACATGCATCTTTCCTTTCTGACTCATGGGCGCCCGGAAAGCTTCCGCCGAATTTACGGCAAAAGATTCCGGGCGTGTAAAAACTACTGTACCAGATGGTCTACCGCCGCCCGCTCGATGGCAAGTCCTTCGGTATACCGTTCCATAAATTTTTCATATCCGGCCACGTCGGAGGGATCCGGTTTTTCTTCGATGCCGGCGTCTCCGGTAAATACATTTTTCGCCAGATATTCTTCCACGGATTCACCGTCTGCGCGATTCTTCATATAAGAAGCCAAAAGCGCGATTCCCCAGGCGCCTCCTTCGCCGGCGGTTTCCATGACGTATACAGGAGCCTGCACGGCGGCGGCCAGGATTTTCTGAGCCACGCCTTTGGTCTTGAAGATTCCGCCGTGGCCGGTGATCCGGTCTATCTTAACATTTTCCTTATTCAGGATTTTCATGCCTGTGTTTAGTGCGCCGAAAGTGGTGAACAGGTGGGCGCGCATGAAGTTTGCCAGGTTAAATTTGCTCTTAGGCGAGCGGACGAACAGCGGGCGGCCTTCCTCGAAGTTAGTAATATGCTCTCCGGAAAAATAGCAGTAAGACAGCAGTCCGCCGCAGTCTGGATCGCCTTCCATGGCTTTTCGGTATAATGTGCCGAACAGCTTGTCCATGTCCACGTCCATGCCAAAAGTTTCGGCAAATTCTTTAAACAGGCCCACCCAGGCGTTCAGATCCGACGTGCAGTTCTGGCAGTGCACCATGGCCACCGGGTCGCCGGAGGGCGTGGTCACCAGGTCAATCTCCGGGTAATGTCTGGATAAATCTTTTTCCAGAACGATCATGGCGAATACGGAAGTTCCCGCCGATACGTTTCCGGTGCGAACGCCCACGCTGTTGGTGGCGGCCATGCCTGTGCCTGCGTCGCCTTCCGGCGGGCACAAGGGGATGCCGGCTTTCAGATGTCCGCTTACGTCCAGAAGCTTCGCGCCTTCTTCGGTGAGGGAGCCTGCGTCTTCGCCGGCCACCAGCACTTTCGGGAAAATGTCCAGCATTTTCCAGGGATAATTGTATTCCGCCACCAGCTCGTCAAACTGCTCTACCATTCTGGCATGGTAGGTTTTGGTGTTTGAGTCGATAGGGAACATACCAGATACCTGGCCGATGCCCACAACCCTTTGTCCAGTCAGCTTCCAGTGCACATAGCCGTCCAGGGTGGTCATATAGTCGATGTCTTTTACATGCTCTTCGCCGTTTAAGATGGCCTGGTACAGATGGGCGATGCTCCACCTCTGGGGGATATGCGGTCCGAACAGGGCGGACAGCTTTTCGCAGGCGGGCTCTGTGATGTTATTCCTCCAGGTGCGGAAAGGGACCAGAAGATTTCCTTCTTTATCAAAGGGCATGTATCCGTGCATCATGGCGCTGAAGCCGATGGCGCCGATTGTCTCCAGAGTCAGGCCGTATTTTTCCTGTACGTCCGCGGCCATCTTGCTGTAGCTGTCCTGCAGGCCCTTCCACACGTCGTCCAGCGCATAGGTCCAGATGCCGTTTTCCAGCCGGTTTTCCCAGTCGTGGGCGCCGGACGCGATGGGCACGTTGTCCTCGCCTACCAGCACAGCCTTAATCCGGGTGGAGCCGAACTCAATTCCCAGTGCGGTGTTGCCGTTCATAATTGATTTTTTAATATCTTCGTTCCCCATAGTCATATTTAAGAATCCTCCTGTTCTAAAAGAGCTCATAAGAGTGCATAATACTCTTTTGGGGGTGCGTCAACAATTCTTTCCTTATATTCCACGGCAAACGAAAGCGCAAAGTTCCTTCATTATTCCATCCGGTACTGCCTGAAAATCTGCCGCACCGTCTGATACAGGTGCGGCTTTAGCTCGTCCAGGGAAACGGGTTGGTTGTACAAAACGGCGTTGTAGCTGGATCCGCTGATCAGCTCCAAAATCAAATACATCATAAGCTCAGGCGACCGGTACGTGTATGGGGTCTTGGACAGCATGGATTCGTAGAGGGCATAGATGGAAGGGGAGTCCGGTTCCGGGGTGAAAAAGAGGAAATCTTTGAAAAATCCCCAGCTTAAATGTTTGGATAACAGAGTTACCAGGCTGTGGTTGGCGGCGAACTGATTTAGGATATGGTCAATGATAAAAAGCGCCTGGTCTTCAAAATCCATCGGCTCTTCTGCGCTTTGAAGCGCTGTGTAGGCATTTAGGAACACTTGATTGGCCTTCCGGGAAATCAGGTGGTTGCGGATGTCGTATTTGTCCTTGAAATACAGATAGAATGTTCCCTTGGCCACCCCGGCGTCCTTTACGATGTCCGAAATGGAAGTCTTGTGAAATCCGTTGTTGATGAACAGGGAGAAGGCGGACTCCAGCAGGGAAATCCTTTTTTGTTGTTTGTTGTAATCAATTTTGTTCATAGACAAACCTCTTTTCTTGTATGTCTTCATTATAAAGGGCGGCCACCCAAAAATCAAACCATGATTTTTCACAAATAACTAAATGACTTTTAGTCACTTTTTTTACAAAATACATATTGACTAAAAGTCATTTTTAGAGTATAACATAGGTATGAAAAATGACTTTTAGTCATATACATAAAATTGGAAAGGGGAAAAATATGGTTAAGCTTGGAAGAAAAATCGTAAAAATGCGGTTTGTAATTTTTATTGTAAGCATTTTGCTGCTGATTCCGTCGGCGATTGGCTACATCCATACAAAAGTGAATTACGATATTTTATATTATCTGCCGGATCACATTGAGACGATGGTGGGCCAGGACATTCTGGTGGATGAATTTGGCACGGGGGCGTACTCCATGTTTATCTGCGAAGGGATGCCCAACCGGGACGTGGCCGCGCTGAAAGAGAAGCTGGAGGATGTGGAGCATGTGGAGAAAATAATCTGGTATGACAGTTTTGCCGATTTGACTTTTCCTATGGAAATGCTGCCGGAGAAAATACAAAAGGTGTTTAACTCGGAAGACTCCACCATGATGTTTCTCATATTTGACACCACCACATCGGCGGACGAAACCATGGACGCCATTGAGGAAATCCGCTGCGTGGCGGGGAAACAGTGTTTTCTAAGCGGCATGTCGGCCATCGTTACCGACACCAAGAACCTGGCGGAAAAAGAAGTGGTGGCTTATGTGGCCATTGCGGCGGTTTTGTCCATCCTGGTTTTGGGGCTGACCATGGAATCTTATCTGATTCCCGTGCTGTTTTTGCTGAGCATTGGGTTTGCCATTGTCTATAACTTGGGGACAAATTTCGTGGCCGGTGAGATTTCCTATATCACAAAGGCGCTCACCGCCGTACTTCAGTTGGGAGTGACCATGGATTACTTTATTTTCCTGTGGCACAGTTATCAGGAGAAACGGCAGGAGTACGGCGACGATCACAAGGAAGCCATGGCGCAGGCCATTGCGGCGACCATCAAATCCGTAGTGGCCAGCTCCATCACCACCATTGCCGGATTTGTGGCCCTCTGCTTTATGAGCTTTACCCTGGGGCTGGATTTGGGCGTGGTGATGACAAAAGGCGTAATCTTCGGCGTGATTTGCTGCGTGACCGTGCTGCCGTCCATGATTATGATTTTTGACAAAGCATTGGAGAAAACCAAACACCGGCAGCTGATTCCGGATTTTCCCAGGGCTTCGGACTTCATCGTCAAGTATCATAAAGTATTTGCGGCGGCGTTTGTAGTAATCTTCTGTGTGTTCGCCTACTGCCAGGCGCATACGAAAGTGTACTACAATCTGGATGCCACGCTGCCGGATCATCTGGCCAGCATCCAGGCCAATAAAAAGCTACAGGACAACTACGAGATGGGCGCCGCCCACATGATCCTCATGGACAAAAGCGTTCCGAAGAAGCAGAAATATCAGATGATTGATGAGATGGAAAAGGTAGACGGGGTGAAGTCCGTGCTGGGAATTGAGAGCATCTTAGGCCCGCGGTTTCCCCAGAGCATGATACCTGAGGACGTGCTGGAAACGCTGGAGAGCGACAACTATGAACTGATGCTGGTGATGAATGAGTACCAGGTGGCTTCCGACGAGGTGAACAGCCAGATTGAAAAATTAAACGCTGTGCTGAAATCCTACGATCCCACAGGGATGGTGGTGGGCGAGGCGCCTTGCACCAAAGATTTGATCGACATTACGGACCACGACTTTAAAGTGGTCAGCGCCGTGTCCATTCTGGCGGTGTTTGCGATTATCTTCGCCGTGTTCAAATCCGTTTCCCTGCCGGTGATTCTGGTACTGGTGATTGAAGGCGCCATTTTCATGAACATGGGAATTCCGTTTTTGACGGGAACCGAGCTGCCCTTTGTGGCCTCCATCGTCATCGGAACCATTCAGCTGGGCGCCACTGTGGATTACGCAATCCTGATGACTAGCCGGTATGAGAAAGAGCGGGGCGGCGGCAAGACCAAGACGGAAGCCATCGGGATTGCCCACCAGAGCAGCCTGCGCCCGGTGATGGTGTCGGCGTTTAGCTTTTTCGCATCCACGGTGGGCGTCAGCGTATACTCCCAGATCGACATGATCGGAGCCCTGTGCCTTCTGATGTCCAGGGGCGCGCTGATCAGCATGTGCGCGGTGCTTTTGTTTTTGCCGTCCATGTTCTGGATTTTTGACGGGCTGATTTGCAGAACCAGCAAAAACTTCCGGGCGGCAAGAAACTGATTTCAAATGTTACGAGTTTGGCCAAAATAAACTCTGTTTATTGAGGGAAAATGTCCAATATAGAGTAGAAAATGAGGAGGAATCATGATATGAAAAAAAGATATGTGCAGGCGATGCTGGCGGGCATGACGGCCATGGCTACGCTGACCGGTTCGGTGAGCAGCGTCTATGCGTCAGCGGTGAATAAAGAACAGACGGTATACGTCAATGCGGACGAGAGCGGAAACGCCCAGGATGTGATTGTCAGCAACTGGCTGAAGAACATGCAGAACGATCACTCGCTCATTGACAAAAGCGACTTAAGTGACATTGAGAACGTAAAGGGAGACGAGGGATTTACCCAGAGCGGCGACGGAACCCTCACCTGGGAGGCCGGCGGCAACGACATTTATTACCAGGGCAAAACCACGGAAGAGCTGCCGGTGTCGGTGAAAATGACCTATTACCTGGACGGCAGCAAGATTCAGCCGTCTCAGCTGGCCGGAAAAAGCGGCAAGGTGAAAATCCGCATCGACTACGAGAACCACTCCCAGCAGACCCGGGTGGTAAATGGAAAACAGGAGCAGATCAGCACGCCGTTTCTGATGACCACAGGAATGATTCTGCCAGTGGAAACCTTTTCAAACGTGGAAGTGACCAACGGAAAAGTGATTTCCGACGGGAAAAATAACATCGTAATCGGCATGGGATTTCCGGGGCTTTCCGACAGCCTGAAGCTTTCCGAGGTCAAAGGCATGGAAGATGAGAAAATCCCCGATTATGTGGAGATTTCCGCCACCGTTTCCAATTTCTCCCTGGCAATGACGGCCACGGTGGCCACCACGGGAAACCTGTCCCAGCTGGGGCTGAACAACATCCGCAGCCTGGACGACCTGAAGGACAATATGGAAAAACTGACCAGTTCCTCCAAAATTCTGGTAAAAGGCAGCAAAAGCCTGCGGGACGGCGTTAAGGAATTGGACGGTTCCGCGGACGCATTTGTGGCGGGATTGAACAGCGCCGACAGCGGGGCCGGGCAGCTTAAAAGCGGCATTGATACGATGAACGCTAAAAAAGGCGACTTGGTTTCCGGCATTGACCAGTTGGTCAGCGGCATTGACTCCTTGGAAAGCGGTGCCGCAAGCCTGCAAAAGGGCGTGGGCGATTACACGAAAGGCGCCCAGAGCGTAGGGGAAGGAATCGGAAAGGTGCATGATGGGGCCACGGAATTAAAAGGCGGCATCGACCAGCTAAACGGCAAAAAGAAAGAGCTGACCGACGGGGCCGGCGATCTGGCCACGGGCGCCAAGCAGTTATACGCCGGCGCCGCAAGCCTGCAAAAGGGCGTCAGCGACTATACCAAGGGCGCCAAAAATGTGGGAAACGGCGTGGGACAGGTGCATACCGGGGCCGCGCAGTTAAAAGGCGGCATTGATGCGTTAAACGGTAAAAAGAAGGAGCTGACCGACGGCGTCGCGGCGCTGGGAGCGGGCGGAAGCCAGTTAAACAGCGGCGCCCAGGCATTAGAGAGCGGCATTGCGGCGTACACCGAAGGCGCCAGCCAACTGGACGGCGGGTTGCAGCAGTTAAACGGCGCCCTTCAGTCACAGATGGGCCAGCTGGGTCAGCTGCCCCAGGCGGTACAGGCCCTGCAGGAAGGCTGTCAGACGCTGGGAGCGGGTGCACAAAGCCTGCAGCAGGGCGCCCAGGCGGTGCAGGACAACGCCCAGCAGCTTTTAGGCGGTGTGGCCCAAGTGGGCGATGCGGCGCAGGGCGCGTCCCAGCTGACCCAGAAAGCGTCCGCGCTGTCCGCCCAGGCCCAGAGCATTCTGGAAAGCCAGGGCGACGCGTCTTCCATAAGTCTGCAGACGCAGGCCACGGAACAGGCCCAGGCGGCGGTGGCTGAGGAAAATGCGGCAGTGAATCTGGCGGCCAACATCCAGGCCAATCAGCAGCAGGCCCAAAATGTGGCGGCGGCCGCAGCGGCGGCGGGATTGGACGAGGCGCAGACGGCGGCTTTGCTGGCGGCTTTAGTCGACATCGATCTGAATGTGGAAATGCAGACTGCCCCGACCATAGACGTTTACGGCCAGGCGGCCGAAAGCGGCAGTGAGGCGGCCCAGCTGGCGAAAATCAGCGCAGAGCTGGCCGGGATACAGGCCCAGATGGACATGATTTCCGGCGGGCTTGCCGCCGTGGACACGGCCCAGACCCAGGCCAGCATCCAGGCATTGTCCGAAGGCGCCGGCCAGGCGGTGCAGGGTGCACAGAATATGCAGTCCGGCGCAAAGAAGCTGGGCGAGGCGGCGGGAGCGTTAAACGGCGTCGGGGAAATGTCCCAGCAGCTGATGGGAAGCGTCCAGCAGCTTTCCCAGGGAAGCGCACAGCTGTGCAGCAAAAACGGCGAGCTTTCCCAGGGCGCGGCCAGCCTAAGCGACGGAACGAAAACCTTAAACGCCGGCATCGCGTCCCTGGAAAAAGGCGCCCAGGCATTCACCGGCGGCGTGTCCCAGCTTTCGGACGGAGCTGACTCTCTTGTGGCCGGAACCAAGGAATTAAAGAAAGGCTCTGACACGCTGGTGGCCAACAACGCGTCCCTCAACAGCGGCGCATCCCAGCTGACGGCCGGCAGCCGAAAGCTGGCTAAGGGCGGCGCCCAGCTGAAATCTGGCGCCAGCACATTAAGCAGCGGCGTATCCCGGCTGGCCGCCGGGGCCAAATCCCTTACGGCCGGAACGGGAGAGTTAAAGAAAGGCTCTGAAACCCTTCTTTCCAACAACGGGACCCTAAATGGCGGCGCATCCCAGCTGACAGCCGGCAGCCAGAAGCTGGCCAGCGGCGCGGGCGCGTTGCAATCCGGCGCCGCAACCCTAAGCGCCGGCATAGGGCAGCTGTCCACAGGCGCCGCCTCTTTAAAAGACGGAACAGCAAAACTGGCCAGCGGCGGAAAGGAATTAAAAGTTGGAACCAACAAGCTTTACGCCGGCTCCCAGGAATTGGCCAGCGGCATGAAGAAATTCGACAAAGAAGGCATCCAGAAGCTGTCCGATGTCATGAACGGCGGCATCCAGGACGTGCTGAACCGGTTAAAAGCGGTGGAAGACGCGGACAAAGCCTACAAAGCCTTCGACGGTCAGACCGACGACATGGACGGATCGGTGAAGTTCGTCATTGAGACAGCCGGGATTGAGTAAGAGATCAAAAAGATAAACAGCCGTCGTCTGCCTTTTTAAAGGCGGAGCGGCTGTTTGCCTCTGTCAGACGCGGCGGGGACTGTGATAAATTTCAGAATATTTTCGTTGAGCGGGCGGATGTCATTGTATAAAAACCCGATTTCGCGGGGCGGGATGGGATTGGACAGCGTTATTTCCATAAGCGTCCCCGCGTCTAATTCCCGTTTCACAAATTGTTTTACGACACAGGACGCCCCTATGCTCATTTTGGCAAATTCAATCAGCAAATCCATTTCATTCACTTCAAGGATATGCAGCGGAATAATTTTGTTTTTGGCATAATAATGGTTGATGTGTTTGCGGGAAACATTGTCCTGATCAAGAAGCATAATGTTGGCATATTCAAATATTTCGTCGTTTCTGCAGTTTAGCTTTTCTCGATAAGCCGGCGTGCAGACGAAAATATATTCGATTATGCCCAGAGAATGATAGACGAAAGTTCCCAAACGCTCCGGCTTAACGGCCAGCGCCAAATCAATGCTGCATTCTTCCATCATAGCCAGCGCCTCTATGGAAGAGGTGCAGGTAATCGATAAGTTTATATCCGGATACAGGCCGGAAAATTTTTTTAAGTAAGGCATAAGAAAATGCTTGCACAACACATTGCTGGAGGCTATGCGCAGATATCCTCCATAAAACGGAAATCGGAGATTCCTTTCCGTGTCTGAAAGCATTTGAAGCGCTTTTTTTGCGTTATCGTACAAAATTCTCCCTTTTTCCGTAAGTTCAACGCCTTTCGGTTTCCGGATCAAAAGCGTAGTATTCAGATTTTCTTCCAGCTTTCGGATGGCAACGCTGACGGCCGGCTGGGAAATATAGAGCGAAGCGGCGGCCTTGGAAATACTTTTGTTTTCAGCAACCGAGAGAAAAATTTTATATTTTGAGAGATTATCGAATGTATTCATCTGTCTCCATCCATAATTTTAATTTATATATTTTATAAAAAACATATATTTGAATTATAGCATTGCCGGCCGTATAATGCAAGAAAACACGATAATTGAAGGAGGCATTATATGGACGCGTTTGAATTTGACGGCAAAAAATACAGGGCGGCTTCCGGCCATCAGAAAGAATGGGGGCGGGATTTGATTGCAAAGCTGTCGCTGAAAGGAAATGAATCCATCTTGGATTTGGGATGCGGCGACGGGGTTCTGACCGAGCGGTTATCGCTTCTCGCGCCCCGTGGAAAAACAGTCGGAATCGACGCTTCTAGGAACATGATTGACACGGCGAAACTCCTTGCCGGGGAAAATCTTTTATTTGTGCATATGGACATGAACGCTATGCGCTTTGAAAATGAATTTGATCTTATTTTCTCCAACGCGGCGCTCCACTGGGTGAAAGATCACAGAGGGCTTTTGAGAAAAGCATACAGGGCGTTAAAGCAAAACGGAGAAATACGCTGGGAGTTCGCAAGGGCCGGCAACTGCGCGAATTTCTGCGGCGCGGTTCGGAAAAAAATGCAGGAAGAGCCCTATAAAAAATACTTTGCGGATTTTGAATGGCCCTGGTTTATGCCGTCAAAAGCGCAGTATACAGAACTTATTTCAAAGGCGGGCTTTTCGGATTATGCGGTAAAAGAAGTGAACAGAGACGGGCGTTTTTCGGATGCCTCTGAGATGATTAAATGGATCGATCAGCCCAGCCTTGTGCCATTTATAAAGTATATCCCGGACCGACTAAAAGAGCTTTTTCGCAGGGACGTGATCGAAGAGATGATAGAGAAAACGCAGCAGCCAAACGGCGCCTGCTTTGAAACTTTTCGCAGAATACGGGTATACGCCCAAAAATAAACAGGAGGCATTACAATATGCAGAAAATAGATATATCCAGTTGGGAAAGAAAAGAGCATTATCAGATTTTCAGAAACAGCGTTCAGCCGCAGTACTGCGTTACCTTTGA
This sequence comes from uncultured Lachnospiraceae bacterium, assembly GCA_964407765.1. Classification (GTDB taxonomy): domain Bacteria; phylum Bacillota; class Clostridia; order Lachnospirales; family Lachnospiraceae; genus MGBC164599. Next base: position 15,074 of record CAYOWU010000017.1, on the reverse strand, counting down.
ATTGGACATTACGCATTTTCTGGAAGAAATCCGAAAACGGGATTTTTCGTTTACGTTTTCATTCATATTCGCGGTTTCAAAATGCGCCAATCAGATCCGTGAATTTCGCTGCCGCTTTGTGGCGGGGGAACCAGTGGTTTTTGAAAAAATTCATACGGCATTTACTTATCTGAATCCGGATACGGAATTATTCAAAGTGATAAACGTGGAAATGACAGACACGATGGAAGAATATGTTGCATTGGCGGCTGAAAAAACGCGGGGGCAAAAGGCGTATTTCACCGCGCCGCTCGGCAATGATGTATTTCAATTTTCCGCCTTTCCATGGGTGGCCTACACACATATATCCCATACGGATTCCGGAAATAAAGATAATGCAACGCCATTATTCGACTGGGGAAAATACTATGAAAAAGATGGAAAAATCTGGCTTCCGTTCTCCGTCCAGGCGCATCATTCTTTTGTGGACGGAATCCATATCGGAAAACTGGCGAATGTTTTACAGGACTATCTGAATTGCATTTAACAGGAGACGACGCTCCGAAGAAAGCTGTCTAGGGGACTTGAACCCCCGACCTCCGCCTTACCAAGGCGACGCGCTACCGACTGCGCCAAGACAGCAAGACAAAACAAAAAGCAGTTGCCTGTTGTTTCTGTCCGCTATGTATATTAGCAAATTTGTCCCCGCTTGTCAAGCGCCTTATGAAAAAATTTGATTCTAAAGTTTTGAAAAAACATTTGACAAAGAGCCTTTTAGGGTGTATACTGGCATTCATAAAAATTACGAGAAATCGATCAAACCTATGAGCAAGAGTAGTAAGCTGCTGTGGATATGTCAGAGAGCTGCCGGCAGGTGGAAAGGCAGTCATAAAAGCGCAGACGAATGGACTTGTGAGGGCAGCCTGAAACCAGAGGATTTTGGCAGTAGGCGCTGACGGAAGCCTGATCCGTTATCAAGCAGGTATGTATGTTAGTACATAGAAAAGAGTGGGTCTGGAGTTCCAGGCCAATTTGGGTGGTACCGCAGAAGCGTATAATCAACGGCTTTTGTCCCTGTATAAGCAGGGATGAAAGGCCGTTTTTTTTATCTTAAAGTAGGAAATTCCGCTGGAATCCCCCCATGCTTGTGGTTAGAAAGGAGTTTTTATGCAGCTTTCGTGCGAACAGATTATGGAATACGCAAAAGATTACGATGTGGTCCCCGTGTGCAGAGAGATTTACGCAGACATTATAACCCCCATCGGACTGCTGAAGAAAATATCTAGGCAAAGCCCCTATTATTATCTGCTGGAGAGCGTGGAAGGGGGTGAGAAATGGGGCCGCTATTCCTTTTTAGGCTGCGATCCGCTGATGCGGGTGTATGGCCGGGACGGCGCGGTTGTCATTGAAGAGGGGGAGGATGTGCGGGAAATACAGACCCGGCAGCCCATGGAGGCATTGCGGGAGATTTTAAAAAAATACAAAGCTCCCCGGATTGAGGGATTCCCGCCCTTTGCCGGCGGATTTGTGGGATATTTCGCCTACTCCATGATTGGCTACGAGGAGCCCACGCTGCACATCAAAAAAGGCGATTTTCACGATTTTGATCTGATGCTTTTCGACAAAGTGATTGCCTACGACCATCTCCGGCAGAAGATTTGCCTGATTGTAAACATGAAAACGGATAAAGTCATGGAAAATTACGGGAAGGCCACGGCGGAGCTGGCAGCCATGGCAGCCATGATTTGCCGGCCGGATTTGACCGAGGAGCGGCCCTGCCGGGAAAATGTGCATTTTACCTGCAACGTGTCCAAGGAGGAATATTGCCGGATGGTGGAGAAAACCAAGAAATACATCCGCGCCGGTGACATTTTTCAGGCGGTGATATCCAGGCGGTTCCAGAGTCCCTACAAAGGGAGTCTTCTAAATGCCTACCGAAAGCTTCGGACCACGAATCCGTCTTCCTACATGGTCTACATGCACATCGGCGAAACGGAGATTATGAGCGTCTCCCCGGAGACATTGGTGCGGCTGGACGCGGGCCGTCTGACCACGTTTCCGGTGGCGGGCTCCAGGCCCAGGGGGAAGACCCAAAAAGAGGATGAAGCGCTGGAGCGGGAGCTGCTTGCCGATGAAAAAGAGCTGGCCGAACACAATATGCTGGTGGATTTGGGCCGGAACGATCTGGGGAAAATCTCCGCCTACGACAGCGTGCGGGTGACCAACTACCAGATGATTCACCGCTATTCCAGGATTATGCATATCTGCTCCCAGGTGGAAGGGGACATCCGCCCGGAGTGCGACGGGCTGGACGCGGTGGACGCGGTTCTTCCGGCGGGAACCCTGTCCGGCGCGCCGAAATTCCGGGCCTGCCAGATTATCGAAGAGCTGGAAAAAGAAGAGCGTGGCGTCTACGGCGGGGCTCTGGGCTACCTGGATTTCACCGGAAATCTGGACACCTGCATCGCCATCCGCATGGCGGTGAAAAAGGACGGAATAGTCTATGTGCAGGCCGGCGGCGGCATCGTGGCGGACAGCGTGCCGGAAAAAGAATACGAAGAATCGGCCAATAAGGCTATGGCGGTGATAAGCGCGGTGGAGTCCGCACAGGAGGTGGAAAAAGCGTGCTGCTTTTAGTCGACAATTACGATAGCTTTTCTTACAATCTGGTGCAGATGTTTGGCGGGATGAACCCAGACATCCGCGTCGTCCGAAACGACGCACTCACCGTGGAGGAAATCCGGCGCCTGCGGCCCAGCCATCTGGTATTGTCCCCGGGGCCGGGGTATCCGGCCCAAGCGGGCATCTGCGAGGAGGCGGTGAAATCCCTGGCCGGCCAGATTCCCATTCTGGGGGTGTGTCTGGGCCATCAGGCTATCTGCGAAGCCTACGGTGCAGTCATCGCCCCAGCCAGAGAGCTGATGCACGGCAAGCAAAGCCTGGTGGACATAGATGTGGGCTGCCCGATTTTTCACGGACTGCCCAATAAAATCCAGGCGGCCCGCTACCATTCCCTGGTGGCGAAAGAAGACACCCTGCCGGACTGCCTGCAGGTGACGGCTACCGCCGAAAACGGGGAAATCATGGCGGTGGCCCATAAAGAATATCCGGTGTACGGGCTGCAGTTTCACCCCGAATCCATACTGACCCCGCGGGGGCGCGTGATTTTAGAAAATTTTTTGAAAATTGAATAAGACTTTACACTTCCGGCCGTTTTCTTTATAATAAAGATAGGAAGAGGAGGTGATTGTATGCCGACTGAAAAGGAATATAATGGTTTTCTGATTGATCAGCTTCGATTATTAAAAAGAATTGAAGCCGTTACGAAAGACAAGGAGGCATTAGAGGTGATTGCTTTTGAGCGGGAGTTTATCGAGCAGAAGTTATATCAGAATCCCTCCTTGAAAGGTGATTGTATGCCGATAAATGAAAAGGAGTACAATGGTTATCTTCTAGATCAGTTGGAGCTGATTGAACGGCTGGAATTGGCGGCGAAAGAAGGCGGCAGTCTGGAAGCGGTTCTGAAACAGCTGGCCCTTGAGCGGAAGTTCGTGGAGCGGAAATTATATCAGGATCCGCCGCTGGGCAGTTAAACAGTCAATCTAAAAAGGTGTAAAGTCTGGTTTGCAATTCAAAACAAGGCCTTGCATCTTTTTGTTTTTATATAGAAGAAGGAGGGAATCCGATGATTCAAGAAGCCATTTACCAACTGGTGAACGGAAAAGATTTAACATATGAACAGGCAAGTCAGGTGATGGAGGAGATGATGAGCGGGGAGGCCACCCAGGCGCAGATGGGCGGATTTCTCATGGCGCTGCGGATGCAGGGGGAAACCATCGACGAAATCACGGCCTTCGCCCAGGTGATGCGGGAAAAGGGCGTGAAAATCGAGCCGAAACGGGACGTGATTGACATCGTGGGCACCGGCGGCGACGAGGCGGGAACCTTTAATATCTCCACCACTTCCGCCTTTGTGGTGGCGGCCGGGGGCGTTCCGGTGGCAAAGCACGGCAACCGCAGCGTTTCCAGCAAAAGCGGCGCCGCCGACGTGCTGGAGCGTTTGGGCGCCAACCTGCATCTGACGGCGCAGGAGAACGAAAAAATTCTGGCGGCCTGCGACGTGTGCTTTTTATTTGCCCCTGTGTACCATGCATCCATGAAATACGCCGCCCCGGTGCGAAAAGAGCTGGCCGTGCGGACGGTTTTCAATATCTTAGGCCCGCTGTCCAACCCAGCGGCGGCCACCATGCAGCTTCTGGGCGTGTACGACAAGAACCTGGCCGGGCCGCTGGCGAAAGTGCTGTCCAACCTGGGCGTTGTGCGGGGCGTGGCGGTCTGCGGGGAAGACGGGCTGGATGAGATTACCCTGACGGGAGAGACGTCCGTCTATGAAATCCGCCACGGGGAAATCCGTTCCTACACGATTACGCCGGAGCAGTTCGGCCTGCGCCGTTGCGCCCTGTCGGAACTGGTGGGCGGCGACCCGGAGGAAAACGCCGCCATTACAAAGGATGTGCTCACGGGCAAAGAAACCGGGCCCAAGCGGGACATTGTGCTGATGAACGCGGGCATGAGCCTGTATCTGGGCAAAGACGGCTTCTCCATCCAGGACGGCGTGGACCAGGCGGCGGAGCTGATCGACAGCGGCAAGGCCTACGAGAAATTGCAGGAATTTGTGAAACTAACCCAGGGCGGTGGAAAAGTTTGAAAAGCCAATGCGTCGGGAGGAAGAAATCATGATACTGGATCAAATCGTAGCGTCCACGCGAAAGCGGGTGGCGCGGGAAAAAGAACAAATCAGCCTGGAGGAAATCAAAGCCCAGGCGCAGGCCATGGAGCGCCGGACGGATTTTCCCTTTGAAAAAATGCTCTGGGCGGAGGGGATTTCCTTCATCTGCGAAGTGAAAAAAGCTTCCCCGTCCAAAGGGGTGATTGCCGAAGATTTCCCCTATCTGGACATTGCCCAGGAATACGAGCGGGCCGGAGCCGGGGCCATTTCCGTGCTGACGGAGCCGGAATTTTTCCAGGGCTCGCCCCGCTATCTAAAGGAAATCCGCCAGGCGGTGAAAATCCCTCTGCTGCGCAAAGATTTCATTGTGGACGCGTACCAGATTTACCAGGCGAAAACGCTGGGCGCAGATGCGGCTCTTTTGATCTGCGCAGTCCTTCTTGGGGCGAAGCTGGCACAATACATCCAGATCTGCGACAGTCTGGGGCTGTCGGCCCTTGTGGAAGCCCACGACGAAGGGGAAATGCAGCAGGCCCTAGGGGCCGGGGCCCGGATCATCGGCGTGAATAATCGGAATCTGAAAGATTTTACCGTGGATATCCAAAACAGCGTCCGCCTGCGTGCGTGCGCGCCGGATACAGTGGCGTTCGTGGCGGAAAGCGGCATTAAGACCCGGCGGGACATCGAATGTCTGGAAGATTCAAAAGTCAACGCCGCGCTCATTGGGGAAACCCTGATGCGAAGCGCGGACAAAAAGGCCATGCTGGATGAGCTGCGGGGGAAGGCGTCATGAGCGGCGCGCCGGGGCCGGGCCCAAGTCCGACGCGGGTGAAAATCTGCGGCCTGCGCCGGATGGAAGATGTGCTCTTTGTAAATGAATGCCTTCCCGATTACGCCGGGTTTGTATTTGCCGAAAGCCGCCGGCAGGTGGATTTTAAGCAGGCCGCGCAGATGCGGGAGGCCATGGATGGCCGCATCCGGACGGTGGGCGTGTTTGTCAATGAAAAAATCGAGACAATCCGCCGACTCTGTGCGCAGGGAATCATCGATCTCATTCAGCTTCACGGAGACGAGGATGAAGCGTATATGAAGCGGCTGGCGGATTGCACGCAGGCGCCTATTATCCGGGCGGTGCGGGTGCAAAGCCGGGAGCAGATATTGGCGGCGCAGGAAGGCCCCTGCGATTATCTTCTGCTGGACACATATGTTCCCGGCCAGTACGGAGGAGGAGGCCAGACCTTCGACGAGCGCTTGATACCGGCCCTTTATAAACCCTGGTTTCTGGCCGGGGGGCTGCATGCGGGAAATGTGCAGGAGAAGGCTGGCCGCTGCCATCCCTTCGGCGTGGACGTGAGCAGCAAAGTGGAAACGGATGGAAAAAAAGACCCGGAGAAGATCCGGACATTTATAGAAAAAGTGAGAGGATTGAACTGATATGGAAAATGGAAAATATGGCGTATTCGGCGGACAGTACGTGCCGGAAACCCTGATGACGGCCGTCCACGAAGTGGAGGCGGCCTACGAGAAATATAAAGCGGACCCGCAGTTTCAGGCGGAGCTTTCCGATTTGATGAAGAACTATGCGGGCAGGCCGTCCCTTTTATATTATGCGGAGAAGATGACCAAAGACCTGGGCGGCGCCAAGATTTACCTGAAAAGGGAAGACCTAAACCACACCGGCTCCCACAAGATTAACAACGTGCTGGGCCAGGCGCTTCTGGCCAAGAAAATGGGCAAGACCCGGCTGATTGCGGAGACAGGCGCCGGCCAGCACGGGGTGGCTACGGCCACGGCGGCGGCTTTGATGGGTATGGAATGTGAAGTGTTCATGGGCAAGGAAGACACCGACCGGCAGGCGTTAAACGTGTACCGCATGGAGCTTTTGGGGGCCAAGGTGCACCCGGTGACCAGCGGCACGATGACATTAAAAGACGCGGTCAACGAAACCATGCGGGAGTGGAGCCGCCGGGTGGACGACACGCTGTATGTGCTTGGGTCTGTGATGGGCCCCCATCCGTTCCCCATGATGGTGCGGGATTTCCAGAAAATCATCGGCAAAGAAATCAAAGAACAGCTGATGGAAAAAGAAGGCCGTCTGCCCGATGCGGTGCTGGCCTGCGTGGGCGGCGGCAGCAACGCCATGGGGGCGTTCTATGAATTTATCCCGGATGCGTCTGTGGCCCTAATCGGATGCGAGGCCGCCGGGCTTGGCGTGGATACGGAAAAACACGCGGCCACCATCGCCAAAGGAACCGAAGGGATTTTCCACGGGATGAAGTCCCTGTTCTGCCAGAACAGCGACGGGCAGATTGCGCCGGTGTATTCGCTGTCCGCCGGGCTTGACTATCCGGGCATTGGGCCGGAGCACGCGAACTTGGCCAGGACGGGCCGGGCTTCTTACGTGCCGGTGACCGACGAGGAGGCGGTGTCCGCTTTCGAGTATTTATCCAGAGTGGAGGGAATCATCCCGGCGCTGGAAAGCGCCCATGCGGTGGCCCATGCCAGGAAGATTGCGCCGGACATGGGAAAAGATCAGATTGTTGTGGTGAATTTATCCGGACGCGGAGACAAAGACGTGGCTGCCATAGCCAGATACAGGGGGGTAGAACTTTATGAATAATCAGAAGCATGAGAGGATTGCCGGGGCCTTCGCCCATGGAAAAGCGTTTATACCATTTATCACAGGGGGCGACCCTAGCCTGGAGGTGACCAAAGAGCTTCTCATCGCCATGGAACAGGCGGGGGCGGATTTGGTGGAAATCGGCCTGCCCTTTTCCGATCCGATTGCGGAGGGGGAAGTGATCCAGGAGGCCACCTATCGGGCGCTGACGGCGGGCTGCACCACCGACAAATTATTCGATATGGTAAAGGAAGTCCGGGAAACCGTGAAAATCCCGCTGGTTTTCCTCACGTATCTGAACTCGGTTTTTTCCTATGGAAAGGAAGCGTTCATGAAACGCTGCGTGGAGTGCGGCGTGGACGGCCTGATTGTGCCGGACCTGCCCTACGAGGAAAAGGGGGAAATCCGGGATGTGTGCCGGGAATATGGAATCGCCATCATTTCCCTGATCGCGCCCACCTCCAAGGAGCGCATCAAAGCCATCGCCCAGGACGCGGAAGGCTTTATCTACGTGGTGTCCTCCCTGGGCGTCACCGGCGTGCGAAAGGAAATCACCACCAACGTGTCGGAGATGACCGACATGGTACGCCAGGCGACGGACGTTCCCTGCGCCATCGGCTTTGGCATCTCCAGGCCGGAACAGGCGGCGCAGATGGCGCGGGTGTCCGACGGCGCCATTGTGGGTTCGGCCATCGTTCGCATGGTGGGCGAGCATGGGGAAAAATGCATTCCCATGGTGACGGAGTACGTGAAAACGATGAAAGCGGCGGTAATGGCCGCCGCAAAATGACAATGCAAAGCAGCCTGTGTGAAGCAGGCTGCTTTCTGGCGCTGCGCAAACTTAATCCGTTTCTTTTTTCTTTATGTGTGCGGCCGGATCTGTCGCCGCGATGTCTTGCACTGTCTGTTCATCTAAATCTAAGATTTGGGCCGTCTTTTCCACGCTTTTTGTGGAAGCGAGGATGCGTAATACGATTCTCGCCCGTTCCTGCTTAGCGCCCTGTGAAAGTCCTTGTGAAAGTCCCTGTGAAAGCCCCGCCTGCCGCGCTTCCTCCTGTTTCACCGCGATGTCCTCTTCATAACTGTATTCCGCAACCAGCATATTTCTCACCTCACTGCCTTTCCTTTTTAAATATTCTGCCAGGATCCCCCTGCTTATGCATTCCTCGATGGCTTTCTTAATGGCGTCCTCTTCACTGGCGTAAGCCCGCGCCGTCTCGATAAACTGGCTGTATTCTCTCAACACTTTGCAGTTTTCCAAAAGCTTATGTGTTTTATTTGTGTTGATGTTTATGACCGTTACCTTTAATTCCATGGAATTGCTTCCGGGTTTGGCCATAAACGCGTCTGACAATGAAAGATCCTGCTGCGCGGGGTAATCCTGCTTTCCGTTGTAGAACACATAAAATTCCGGCGTTGGTATCTGCACTAACTGTGTACGGTATCGGTCCCGTTTATCCAGAATCCATTCATAGGCCCGCCCCGCGTACATGGCGTATCGTAAGGGGATGTTGGGGTTTATCGTGCTTTGATGTTCACCGAAAATAAACACCTCATTATTCACCTGGCATGATATATCATTGTTAAAATTTTTGTACAGGATGTCTTCGATTTTTACTTTTTTTATCAGTGATTCATCCGTGAAGGATGTGTCGTGCAGCGCGTTGTACAGGCTCAGAAGATTCTTTGCCGCAGTTTCATCACTGTAAAATAAGTCTACAAATACGCTGTCTTTGTACTTGCGGTTTTCTTTGGGCAATACGCACCACCTGCTTTCCTGTAAATTTATAGCTTATATTATATAGGATAACCTGGCTGAATGCAATATGATTTGTGATTCGTGACAGTGCAAAATTTTATTTGGATTATTGAAGCAAAATTTTTTTAAAATTGATGAGCGTGAGGCGCAAAGGATGGAGTTCCCGCGCGGGCGTGAGGGCCTTCACTTGTAACGGCTGCGGCCAGGCAAAGACTGAAGAAATTCCTGCCACTAAAAAACATAGCTGGGATGCTGGAATCGTGACGAAAGCGGCCATCGCGAAAATAAGAAATAAGCAGCCGGCTCTTTTTATGAGAAAAGTTCTTGCGCAGACGGCCTAAAAGAGGTACAATAGACGCAGTGAATAAAAGACGCGGGAGCCTTGTATCACGGGCTGAGAGGAAGGTGTGGCCTTCGACCGGTAACCTGATTTGGATAATGCCAACGTAGGGATGCTTGAAATAAGGGTGTTTTTGACAGAAGCGGCCAGGGAGGAGCTTCTGTTTTTTCGTATGAAGAAGCATTTTCCAAATGGAATTTCACGGGAGGTGAAAGATTATGAAAACGGCATTGACAATTGCGGGCTCGGATTCCAGCGGCGGCGCCGGGATTCAGGCGGACATAAAGACAATGACCCTAAACGGCGTGTTCGCCATGAGTGCGGTGACGGCCCTGACGGCGCAGAACACCACAGGCGTTTCCGGGATTTACGAAGTGACGCCGGATTTTCTGAAGGAACAGATAGACATGGTGTTCACGGATATTTTTCCGGACGCGGTGAAAATCGGCATGGCGTCATCAGCGGCGCTGATAGAGGCCATTGCAGAGAGGCTCGTTTATCATCGGGCGCGAAACATTGTGGTGGACCCGGTAATGGTGGCGGCCAGCGGCTCCAGGCTGATGCGCACCGACGCAGTGACGGCGCTTGTGGAGAAGCTTTTTCCCATCGCGGCGCTGGTTACGCCCAACATTCCCGAGGCGGAGGTTTTGGCGGAGATAGAGATACGAAGCGCGGAAGATATGGAAAAGGCGGCGAGAATCATCCACGGCCGCTGCGGCTGCGGGGTTTTGGTAAAAGGCGGCCACAGTTTGCAGGAGGCTAACGACCTGCTGTGCCGGGATGCAGAATGCAAGTGGTTTATGGGCCGGCGGATTGACAATCCCAACTCCCACGGAACCGGCTGCACCCTTTCTTCCGCCATCGCGGCCAATTTGGCCAAAGGGTTCGATATGGAAGAGTCGGTGCGTCGGGCCAAGGATTATGTGGCCGGCGCGCTGGCGGCGATGCTGGATTTGGGGAAAGGGTCAGGCCCTATGAACCATGGGTTTGACTTGAATAGCCGTTTCGCGGAAATGCCCAATCCGTAAAAGGTTATCTTTTTTTGCCCAAACTTGAGTTATGGAAATGGGTGTTTAGATGTTTGCGAAACTGTTATCGCATATTTTGAACAAACGCCAATGACTGAAAAGAGAATTTCGCAGTCATTTAAAAATTTTCGTAATTATTCAGCAGGTGTTGTCCCGCGAGGCGTTTTGCCGCAAAATGTGGCAAAATCCCGAGACATACGGCAAAAATCCCATCGCCGAAGGCGATTTCCAATGGATTTTTGCTCGTAACTGTGAAGGTACTGAACAGTTACAAATTTTCAAAAAAGGAGCGAGATGAATATGAGAGAATACAAAACTCAGATGGAGGCGGCCCGGCGCGGCATCGTTACGCCGGAAATGAAGACGGTCGCCAAAAAAGAATACCGCACAGAAGAAGAGATCCGGGATCTGGTGGCCAGAGGGCAGGCAGTCATCTGCGCCAACCGGCTGCACGGCTGCATCGACGCCAACGGTGTGGGCTCTATGCTGCGCACCAAGATTAACGTGAACCTGGGAGTTTCCAGGGACTGCAAAGACTACGACATAGAGATGAAAAAAGTCATGGCGGCGGTGGATATGGGTGCGGAGGCCATTATGGATTTGTCCTCCCACGGGGATACTCAGCCCTTCCGGCGCAAACTGACCCGCGAGTGCCCGGCCATGATCGGCACGGTTCCCGTGTACGACAGCGTAATTCATTATCAGCGGGACCTGGACACCCTTACCGCCAAGGATTTCATTGACGTGGTGCGCCTGCACGCCCAGGATGGCGTGGATTTCGTCACGCTGCACTGCGGCATTACCCGCAAGACCATCGACCAGATTAAGGGGCAGGGAAGGAAAATGAATATTGTCTCCAGAGGCGGTTCCCTGGTCTTCGCCTGGATGACTATGACCGGGCAGGAAAATCCGTTCTATGAATATTTCGATGAAATCCTGGAAATCTGTCGGGAGTACGATGTGACTATTTCCCTGGGCGACGCCTGCCGCCCCGGATGTCTGGCCGATGCCAGCGACGTTTGTCAGATCGAAGAGCTGGTCCGTCTGGGAGAGTTGACCCAGCGCGCCTGGGACAAAGACGTGCAGGTGATGGTGGAAGGCCCCGGGCACATGCCGCTTGACCAGATCGCGGCCAACATGAAACTGCAGCAGACCATCTGCAAAGGCGCGCCTTTTTACGTGCTGGGACCCATTGTCACCGACATTGCGCCGGGATACGACCACATCACGTCCGCCATCGGCGGGGCGGTGGCGGCTTCGGCGGGCGCGGCCTTTTTGTGCTACGTGACTCCGGCGGAGCATCTGGCGCTGCCCAACGTGGAGGACGTAAAGCAGGGGATCATCGCCTCCCGCATCGCGGCCCATGCAGCCGACATCGCCAAGAAAATCCCCCATGCCAAGGATTTGGACGACGCCATGGCGGACGCCCGCCGCACCTTCGACTGGGAGAAACAGTGGGAATGCGCCATGGACCCGGAAACGGCCAAAGCCATCCGGGCGGACCGGAAGCCGGAGCAGGAGGACAGCTGCTCTATGTGCGGGAAATTCTGCGCGGTAAGAAGCATGAACAAAGCGCTTGAAGGGGAACATATCGACATTTTGTAGCGCCGCTTGCGAAAATCCCTTTACGCCGCCTGCCCTTCTTGGCGGGAGATTTTCACCGGATGTTGAAATTTTTGTCGAGTTGTGATACGATTTGTTTGGGAATGCCAGGATGGTAGGCGGTTAGCCCTCTTTTGGAGGGACTGTGTTCTACACTTCGTTTCGGTCGGCGCAGAGCCTGTGCCTGCCGGACGCAGTGCGCCCCTCCGTTTACATAGAACCCCGAAAGGGAATCTGGGAAAGGAGGGCGACGCTTATGTTGACGATAGAAGGATTGATTTCAGTTCTTGGCTTATGCGTGGCTTGTTTCAGCCTTGGATACGCCATCGGAAGCAGAGATAATAATAAGACACAAAAATAACCGCCCAGGCCCACAAAGCTAAGCGGTTATTTTTGTTTAACTAAAGGGCTAACCGTTTATCGGCAGTTCCTGTGAGGCGTCTGTTATCAGCAGGCGTCTCTCTTTGTCTAAAGAATATCATAAACCGCCCGGAAGTTCAAGAATTTTCTTTTATTTTTCACGCGTTCATAAATAATCCCCACATTTATCATCCCGAATGAAAAGGCAGCCGTTGACCCCAGGGGCGTTCTGTGTTACTATGTGTATAACAATGCAAAAGATTCAGATATAGAGGATAAAACACATGGTGATAGAAATAGATTTTAACAGCGATGTAGCCATTTACATGCAGCTGCGCAACCAGATTGTAATCGGGATTGCCACGGCCGAGATACGGGAAGGGGAGACGCTGCCCTCGGTGCGGCAGATGGCGGAGCAGATCGGGATCAATATGCACACCGTCAACAAGGCATACTCCGTTTTGCGCCAGGAAGGGCTGGTGACCATTGACCGCAGGAGGGGCGCTGTCGTTACCATTGATGTTGATAAAATCCAGGCATTGGAAGAATTAAAGGGGCAGATGCTGATTTTGTTGGCAAAAAGCTCCTGTAAAGGCATAACCCGAAACGAGGTTCATCAGCTGATCGATGAAATCTACCGGGAGCGCCAGTTATAACCGCGTAAGCGAATATGTGGGTTTAGGAGGATGATATGCAGGAAAATTATACCAGGCAGGCCCAGGAGGCGATTAAACTTGCAGAAGAGACCGCCAGGAAATACAAACACAATTATGTGGGCACGGAACACCTTCTCATGGGCTTGTTAAAACAAAGCGAAGGGACGGCCGGCGCGACGCTGGCGGAATTTCGCATAGATGAAGAAAAGCTGGCAGCGCTGATTGAAAAGCTGATCGCGCCGCCGGCGGAAGTCCTCACCGACGGCCCCCGGGGATATACGCCGCGGGCGCAGAAAGTCATCGAGGCCAGCGTTCAGGAGGCGGCCAATCTGGAAGCGGACAAAGTGGGCACCGAGCATTTGCTGATGGCTCTTTTAAAAGAGACGGACTGCGTGGGCGCCCGGCTTTTGCATACTTTGGAAGTAAACATACAGAAATTGTATGCGGCGACGCTGTCGGCCATTGGCGAGGCGGGGCGTTTTTCTAAAGAGGAATTAAACAGCGGCCGGGCCATGCGGATGTCCGGGCGGGGCGGCGGAGGCACCCAGACGCTGGACCAGTACAGCCGGGATTTGACCGCGCTGGCGGCGGAGGGCAAGCTGGACCCCATCGTGGGCCGTGACCGGGAAATCGGGCGCATCGTGCAGATCTTAAGCAGAAGGACCAAGAACAATCCCTGCCTCATCGGCGAGCCGGGCGTGGGCAAGACGGCCATTGCCGAAGGGCTGGCCCAGCGGATCGTCTGGGGACTGGCGCCGGACACGGTGCGGGACAAAAGAGTGGTGGTGCTGGACTTATCCAGTATGGTGGCCGGCTCCAAATACCGGGGCGAATTTGAAGAGCGCATCAAAAACGTGGTGCGGGAGGTGGCGCAGAACAAGAACATACTGCTGTTCATCGACGAGCTGCACACCATCATCGGCGCCGGCGGCGCGGAAGGCTCCCTGGACGCCTCAAATATTTTAAAGCCCTCCCTGTCCAGAGGGGAGATTCAGCTGATCGGCGCCACCACCATTGAAGAATACCGCAAGTACATCGAAAAGGACGCCGCCCTGGAACGCCGGTTCCAGCCGGTGATGGTGGACGAGCCGGACGAGAAATCCACCATGGAAATCCTACAAGGTCTGCGGCCCTATTACGAGAAGCACCACGGCGTGACCATTTCCGACGAAGCCATCGAGGCGGCGGTAAAAATGTCAGTGCGCTACATCAACGACCGTTTTCTGCCGGACAAGGCGCTGGATCTCATCGACGAGGCGGCCTCCAAAGTGCAGCTTTCCATTTTCCAGGCGCCCCAGGCGGCGCTGGACGCGGAGGAGCAGGTGCAGCAGCTTTACTTGGAAAAAGAACAGGCCGTGAAAGACGGCGACTTCAAGAAAGCGCGTGAGCTTCACAAGGAACAGGAAGAGGCGAACAGGCAGGCGGAGAAAGAGCGGCAGAAGTACAACAAGAAGAATAAAGGCGGCGAGCTGGTTGTGGATGAAAACGCCATCGCGGACATTGTGTCCGACTGGACGAAAATTCCGGTAAAAAGGCTGGCGGAGGGGGAATCCAAGCGGCTGGCCAAGCTGGAGCGGGAGCTTCACAAGCGCGTCATCGGCCAGGAAGAGGCCGTCCACGCCGTGGCCCAGGCGGTAAAAAGAGGCCGTGTCGGCCTAAAAGATCCCAGCCGCCCCATCGGCTCCTTCTTATTCCTCGGCCCCACAGGCGTGGGCAAGACGGAGCTTTCAAAGGCGCTGGCGGAAGCGGTTTTCGGCTCGGAACAGTCCATCATCCGGGTGGACATGTCCGAATATATGGAAAAACACAGCGTTTCCAAGATGATTGGCTCCCCGCCCGGATACGTGGGCTACGACGAAGGCGGCCAGCTCAGCGAAAAAGTCCGCCGGAATCCCTACAGCGTGATTTTATTTGACGAAATCGAAAAGGCGCACCCGGACGTGTTCAACATTCTTTTGCAGGTGTTAGACGACGGTCACATCACCGACGCCCAGGGGCGGA
>CAYOWU010000016.1:53772-57966 GCA_964407765.1 uncultured Lachnospiraceae bacterium | reverse complement strand
TGTGCAGCGGACCTCCAGGAAGAAGATTCCTTTCGGCATCTGCCAGATCGGTAAATCCTTCCGAAATGAGATTACGCCGGGCAACTTCACCTTCCGCACCCGTGAGTTTGAGCAGATGGAGCTGGAGTTCTTCTGTGAGCCGGACACGGATCTGGAGTGGTTCGCCTACTGGAAGAAATTCTGTCTGGACTGGCTTGCCTCACTGGGGCTGAAAGACGACGAAGTTCGCTACCGGGATCACGAGCCGGAAGAGCTTTCTTTCTACAGCAAGGCCACTACGGACGTGGAATTTCTCTTCCCCTTCGGATGGGGCGAGCTGTGGGGCATCGCCGACCGGACGGATTATGACCTGACGCAGCACCAGAACGTATCCGGCCAGGACATGAGTTATTTTGACGACGAGAAAAAAGAAAAATACGTGCCTTATGTCATCGAGCCTTCTCTGGGCGCGGACCGTATGGTGCTGGCTTTTCTGTGCAGCGCTTACGATGAGGAAGTGTTGGACGCGGAAAAAGGGGACGTGCGCACGGTGCTTCATTTCCATCCGGCGCTGGCGCCTGTGAAAATCGGCGTGCTGCCGCTTTCTAAGAAACTGGCTGAGGGTGCGGAGAAGATTTACCAGAAGCTGAGCAAATATTATAATTGCGAGTACGATGACAGAGGCAACATCGGAAAACGCTACCGCAGACAGGACGAGATCGGAACGCCCTACTGCGTCACCTATGATTTTGACTCAGAGGAAGACGGCGCGGTGACGGTCCGCGACCGGGACAGCATGGAGCAGGAGCGTGTGAAAATCGAAGATCTGGAAACCTATTTTGCCGATAAATTTGTATTTTAGGAGATAATCTATGAAGGGAAATGTGATTGTAGGGCAGTCTGGAGGGCCGACTGCGGCCACGAATTCCAGTTTGGCAGGCGTTTACCGTACAGCCAAGGACAGGGGCGCGAGAAAAGTATACGGCATGCTGTTCGGCATCCAGGGGCTGATGCAGGAGAGATATATTGATTTGTCAGAGCATATCACGACGGAGCTGGACGCGGAGCTGCTCAAAAGGACGCCGGCCGCTTATCTGGGTTCCTGCAGGTACAAACTGCCGGAAATCCACAAGGATATGGAGCTGTATGACCGTATTTTTGATATTCTTTATAAACTGGACATTGAAGCCTTTATTTATATTGGCGGAAATGATTCTATGGATACCATCAAGAAGCTTTCAGACTATGCCATCGTCAAAGGCCATTCCTGTAAATTCGTGGGATGCCCCAAGACCATTGACAACGATTTGGCGCTGACCGACCACACGCCGGGCTACGGCAGCGCGGCAAAATATATCGGCACCTCAGTAAAAGAAATTATCCGGGACAGCTTTTGTCTGGAATACGATAAGGGCCTGGTGACCATTGTGGAGGTCATGGGCAGAAATGCTGGGTGGCTTACCGGCGCGGCCGCTCTGGCAAAAGGAGAGGACTGTGCGGGACCGGATCTGATCTATCTGCCGGAGCTGGAGTTTGATCTGGATAATTTTCTGGAGAAAATACGCAAGCTGCTTACGAAAAAACCTTCTGTGGTGGTGGCTGTCTCAGAAGGAATCCGAAATGCAGATGGAACGTACGTATGCGAGGCGGGCACCGCTGTGGAATATGTGGACGCTTTTGGCCACAAACAATTGACGGGAACGGCGGCTTACCTGTGTAATGTGGTGTCGGGACAGATTGGCTGCAAAACCAGAGCCATTGAGTTAAGCACGCTGCAGCGCTCCGCGTCCCACACCGCGTCCAGGATTGATATTTTGGAGGCTTACCAGGTGGGCGGCGCGGCGGTCAAGGCTGCCGATGAGGGGGACTCCGGAAAGATGGTCGTGCTGGATCGGCTGTCCGACGATCCCTATCAGTGCGGCACAGAGGTCAAAGATGTGCACAAGATTGCCAACGATGAAAAACTGGTTCCCAGGGAATGGGTCAATGAGGACGGCACGTATGTGACAGATGAATTCATCTCTTATGTAAGGCCGCTGATTCAGGGAGATGTCTCTCCGATTATGGTGGACGGGATTCCCAGGCATCTGTATAAACCAAGCGTACTGCCTTAAGGCCGTTAAAAGAAGGCGTAAAGTCTATGTAAATCTCACGGGTTTTGCGCCTTTTTTGTGCCTAAATATGGTAAAAACAATTCTTGACGGATGGAAAAAATATCGATAGAATGAATGTTAAAGAGAACTATTACATGGTGATGTCTATGTCAGTTTAGGAGGATTGTGGAATGGCAAAATGGGTTTATTTATTCAGAGAAGGCAATGCCGACATGCGGAACCTGTTGGGTGGAAAAGGCGCCAATTTGGCTGAAATGACGAATCTGGGCCTGCCGATTCCCCAAGGTTTTACCGTGACGACAGATGCCTGTACCAATTATTATGAGAGAGGAAGAAGGATTGCGGATGATATCAAATCCCAGATTTTTGAAGCGATGTCTGTTTTGGAGAAGGAGCTTGGCAAAAAATTCGGTGACACAGAAGATCCGCTGCTGGTGTCTGTCCGCTCCGGCGCCCGGGCGTCCATGCCTGGCATGATGGATACCATCCTGAATCTGGGTCTGAACGACGAGGCAGTAGAAGGATTTGCCAAGAGGACGGGAAACCCCAGATTTGCATACGATTCCTACAGAAGATTTATTCAGATGTATTCCGACGTGGTTATGGAGATTCCAAAGGAGCGGTTTGAAAAAATCCTCGATGAGGAGAAGGAAGACAGGGACGCGGAATTTGACACCGATTTGACGGCGGAGGATTTAAAAGAAATCATCTCCAAGTTTAAACAGGTGTATAGAGATTCCCGTGGATCTGATTTCCCCCAGGACCCCAAAAAACAGCTGATGGGCGCTGTAAAGGCCGTGTTCCGTTCCTGGGACAACCCCCGCGCCATTGTGTATCGCCGGATGAACGACATTCCCGGTGACTGGGGCACGGCGGTCAACGTACAGGCTATGGTATTTGGAAATATGGGCGACACTTCCGGCACCGGCGTTGCTTTCACTCGGAATCCATCCACCGGTGAAAAGGGAATTTTCGGCGAGTACCTGATCAACGCCCAGGGTGAAGACGTGGTGGCAGGCGTGCGCACGCCCCAGCCCATTTCCAGACTGGAAAAAGACATGCCCGACTGCTACAGGGAATTTATGGACATTGCCCAGAAGCTGGAAAGCCATTATCGGGATATGCAGGACATGGAATTTACCATCCAGGAGGGCAAGCTGTATTTCCTGCAGACGCGAAACGGCAAGCGTACAGCCCAGGCGGCTCTAAAAATCGCCTGTGACCTGGTGGACGAGGGCAAAATCACCAAGGAAGAGGCGGTGACCCGCGTCGACGCTAAGTCTCTGGATCAGCTTTTGCATCCCACCTTTAACGAAGAAGCTCTGAAAGAAGGAACGGTCATCGGCGAGGCGCTTCCCGCTTCACCGGGAGCGGCGGCCGGCAAGGTGTACTTCACGGCGGAGGAGGCCAAAGCGGCGCACGAGGCCGGCGAGCGCGTAATCCTGGCGCGGCTTGAGACTTCTCCAGAGGACATCGAGGGCATGCATGCGGCCGAGGGAATCCTCACGGTGCGCGGCGGCATGACCTCCCACGCGGCGGTGGTTGCCAGGGGCATGGGCACGGCCTGCGTATCGGGATGCGGCGAAATTACTATGCACGAAGAAGAGAAATATTTTGAGCTGGGCGGGCACACCATCAAAGAGGGGGACTACCTTTCCCTGGATGGCTCCACAGGCAAGATTTATCTGGGCGACATCCAGACTCAGGAAGCGTCCATCGGCGGAGACTTCGGAAGGCTGATGGAGTGGGCGGACAAATTCCGGACCATGAAGGTGCGCACCAACGCCGACACCCCGGCGGATACGGCAAACGCTGTGCGTCTGGGCGCGGAAGGCATCGGCCTTTGCCGTACCGAGCATATGTTCTTTGACGCGGAGCGGATTCCCAAGATCCGCAAGATGATCCTGTCCGACACCCAGGAAGCCAGAGAAGAGGCGTTAAATGAACTGATTCCGTTCCAGAAAGCGGACTTTAAAGCCATGTACGAAGTGTTGGAAGGCTGGGCCATGACCGTTCGTTATCTGGATCCCCCGCTGCATGAGTTCCTGCCCACAGATCCGGAGGACATCGAAGCGCTGGCCAAAGACATGGGCCTGACTGT
>CAYOWU010000016.1:50336-53762 GCA_964407765.1 uncultured Lachnospiraceae bacterium | reverse complement strand
AGAAGTGAAGTCCAGGTGCAACGAGCTTCGCGAGTTCAACCCCATGATGGGCCACAGAGGATGCCGTCTGGCGGTGACTTATCCGGAGATTGCCCGGATGCAGACCCGCGCGGTGATGGAAGCGGCCATTGAGGTCAGCCGGGAAAAAGGCTACCGGATTGTGCCGGAAATTATGATTCCGCTGGTGGGTGAGGTAAAGGAATTTAAGTATGTAAAAAATGTGGTGGTGGAGACGGCCGAGCAGGTGAAGGAGGAAAAAAGCTCCGACATGCGTTACCATATCGGCACCATGATTGAAGTGCCAAGGGCGGCGCTTCTGGCCGACGAGATTGCAGAAGAGGCAGAGTTCTTCTCCTTCGGAACCAACGACTTGACCCAGATGACCTTTGGTTTCTCCAGAGACGACGCGGGCAAGTTTTTGGATTCCTATTACAAAACAAAAATCTACGAGTTTGATCCGTTTGCAAGACTGGACACAAAAGGCGTGGGCCAGCTGGTCCGCATGGCGGCCAAGAAAGGACGTTCCGTCCACGCCAACATGAAGCTGGGCATTTGCGGCGAGCATGGCGGCGATCCATCTTCCATAGAGTTCTGTCATCAGATCGGATTAAACTATGTGTCCTGTTCTCCGTACCGCGTGCCCATCGCGCGGCTGGCGGCGGCCCAGGCGGCCATTAACAACAAATAAAAAAGAAAAAAGAAGCCTTGAGGGATGATTCCTTCGGGGCTTCTTTTTTTATCTTATAGAAAATTCTGGTGAGATACCCCATAAATAAAAAGCCCTCCGGGCGGGATCGCGCTGCGGCGGAGAGGAATTATGCTGCCAGATGATTTTTTCCGTGTGCATTATTTTCTTCGGGCTGCGTCTGTTTCATTTTGATTTTGGATATCTGGGCGGCTTTGCCGCGAAAGAGGGGGATACTGTTCCCCAATTTTTTCTTTCAGCGGTGGTTGTGCATATTTCCCGGAAGGCTGGGCATCTTATATAAAAACAATGACAACGCATCTGGGAGGAAATGGAATGTACGGGATTTTAATCGCTTTACTGTCTGGTGCGCTGATGAGCGTGCAGGGCGTTTTTAACACGCAGGTGACGAAACAGGCGGGGCTGTGGGCGTCCACGGGCTGGGTGCAGCTTACGGCGCTTCTCGTCTGCGTGGCCGCATGGCTGTTCACGGGCCGGCCCCAGGTGACGGCGCTTTTTCAGACGGAGCCGAAGTACACGCTGCTGGGCGGCGTCATCGGCGCGTTCATCACGGTGACGGTGATCCAGAGCATGGGCGCTTTAGGTCCGGCAAAGTCCGTGATGCTCATCGTGATTTCCCAGCTGATTGTCGCCTACGTAATCGAATTGCTGGGGATGTTTGGTGTGGAGAAGCAGCCGCTGGAGTGGCGGAAAATCATCGGAATGGCCATCGCCATCGCGGGCGTGGTGATTTTCAAATGGGAAAAATAGGCGGACGGCTATGGACATTTTTCTTTTGAGCCTTTATAATAGAAAAGAAAATGGAATTTTTAGGAGGCGCTTAAGAGATGAGCAAGATAGATGAAGTCAGAAGCCAGATGACCCAGGCCATGAAAAATAAGGACAAGCCCAGGAAGGACTCCCTGTCCATGCTGCTGGCCGCCCTGAAGAATAAGGCCATTGACAAACGGGAGGATTTGACCGAGGCGGAGGAGAACGAGGTTATTTTGAAGGAAATCAAACAGACCCAGGAGACTCTTGATTTAACGCCGCCGGACAGGACGGATATTATCGAGGAATGCAAAAGCAGAATTGCCGTTTACCAGGAATTTGCGCCCAAAATGATGGACGAGTCGGAAATCCGGGCGGCAATCGGCGAAGTCTTAAAGGAATTGGGCATTGAGACGCCCACTGGCAAGGACAAAGGCAAGATTATGAAACAGCTGATGCCCCGCGTCAAAGGCAAGGCGGACGGCAAGCTGGTGAATCAGACGTTGGCGGCTATGATGGAATAGCGGCGTGGGGAAATCTTATCCAGAAGTGGAAGATTTCCCTCTATTTATGTTTGGGATCATGTGGAAAAACAAAATTTTTTGAAAAGAGCCGGCCGCTGCAAAGGAATGCTCCGTCCGCAGCGGCCGGCCTTAAATTTTGCCAATTAACAGATTTTTGCCCCTGCAGGCATGTCTTTTTCGGGAGTCATCAGGGCCAGATTTCCGTCGGCGTCTTCGGCGCACAGGATCATGCCTTCGGACAGGATGCCTGCCAGCTTGGCCGGCTTTAAGTTGGTCACGACCATGACTTTTTTGCCAACCATTTCTTCCGGTGTATAGTGGGCTTTGATGCCGGACACGATCTGGCGGGTCTGACTTCCGATGCGCACCTGAGAGCACAGAAGCTTTTTGGATTTTTTCACTGGTTCGCAGGCGATGATTTCGCCCACCTGGAACTGCAGTTTGTCAAAATCTTCAATCGTGATTTCCGGTTTCGGCTCGATGTCTATGCCGGCTGCTTCTGGCTGCGGGTCATCCGTTTTGGGCGGATGCAGTTTTTCCACCTTTTCCAGCACTTCCTTGATGTCCTGACGGGCAAACAGGATTTCCGGCTGGTCGGTCACCTTGCCGCCGGATGGGTACAGACCGAAGTCCGTGAGGGTGTCCAAAGCGCGCGGCTGTGCCTGGATTTGTTTTAAAATGCGCTGGGACGTCTCCGGCATGAACGGCTCCAGCAGGGTGGCGCCGATGTAGATGCCTTCGGCCAGGTTGTAAAGGACGGTGGAGAGACGGTCTTTCTTCGTCTCGTCTTTGGCCAGCGCCCAGGGCATGGTTTCGTCGATGTATTTGTTGCACCGTTTGAACAGTGTGAAGATTTCCGTTATGGCGTCGGCCACCCGGAGATTTTCCATTTTGGCTTCCACTTTCGCCAGCGTGGATGTGGCGACGGCTTTTAAGTCTTCGTCTACTTCTTCGCAAACGCCCTTGTCCGCAACTTCGCCGCCGAAGAACTTATTGGACATGGAGATGGTGCGGTTTACCAGGTTGCCCAGGGTGTTGGCCAGCTCGGAATTCATCCGCTCCACCATCAGCTCCCAGGTGATCACGCCGTCATTATCAAAAGGCATTTCATGCAGCACGAAGTAGCGCACCGCGTCCACGCCGAAGAAATCCACAAGCTCGTCGGCGTACAGCACATTTCCCTTGGATTTGCTCATTTTCCCCTCGCCCTGGAGAAGCCATGGATGGCCGAAAATCTGTTTGGGCAGCGGCAGGTCCAGCGCCATCAGGAAGATGGGCCAGTAGATGGTGTGGAAACGGATGATGTCTTTGCCGATCAAATGCAGGTCCGCCGGCCAGTTTTTCCGGAACTGTTCCGGCTGCTCGCCGCCGCAGTCGTAGCCGATGCCGGTGATGTAGGTGGTCAGCGCGTCCAGCCACACGTACACCACATGTTTCGGGTCGAAA
>CAYOWU010000016.1:0-50326 GCA_964407765.1 uncultured Lachnospiraceae bacterium | reverse complement strand
ACAGATCCTGCAGGCCCGGCAGCAGAAAGTTATTCATAATTTCGTTTTTCCGGGAAACGGGCTGGATAAATTCCGGGTGGCTGTTGATGTGTTCGATGAGCCGGTCGGCATATTTGCTCATTTTAAAGAAATACGCTTCTTCTTTCGCCGGGGCCACGTCGCGGCCGCAGTCCGGGCATTTCCCGTCCTTTAGCTGGGATTCGGTGAAAAAGGCTTCGCAGGGAGTGCAGTACAGCCCTTCGTAATAGCCTTTGTAAATGTCGCCCTGGTCATATAATTTCTTGAAAATCTTCTGCACCTGTTTCTCATGATATTCATCGGTGGTCCGGATGAATTTGTCGTAGGAAGTGTGCATCAGATCCCAGATTTCCCGGATTTCCCCGGCCACGCTGTCCACAAATTCCTTGGGCGTTACGTGGGCGTCCGCCGCCTTTAACTCCACTTTCTGTCCGTGCTCATCGGTTCCGGTCTGGAAAAAAACCTCGTACCCCTGCTGTCTTTTGAAGCGGGCGATGCTGTCCGCCAGGATGGCCTCATAGGTGTTGCCGATGTGGGGCTTGCCGGAGGTGTAAGTGATGGCCGTCGTCATATAGAACTTTCCCTTGCTCATAATATCTCTCCTATTCTTTTTTTCAACACAAAAACGCCTCCTCCCAGTACAGGAGAAGGCGAGAAAAACCCGCGTTACCACTTCCGTTCATCTGCGCTTCACAGTGCAGACCTCATTGGGTGCATGAACGCTGCCGTTTCATAGACCCTATCGCTGTAACAGGCGAATCCTGTCGCAGCCTTGCCGTGGGAAGATTCCCGACCGGTTCGGTGCGCCGCTCAGAAGCCATGTTCCATCGGAATCCATACATCCCCTCTCAGCTTTGGAAAGCCGTCAAAACCGCTTCCTCATGGGATTTCTCTGTGGCATATCCGCCGATGTACTCTCTTCGTCTTTGTGTTTTCGTTTCTATAGAATAGCATAAATTTTTCTGTTTGTAAATTGTTTTTTTGAAAGAATATCATTGACAAAAAGGGATGTTATCCATATAATTAAACTATAAGTTTAATTAATGCGGGGAGGAGCGTATGGGACGAAGAAAGAAAGAGCCTAGAAGCGTACACCGGGAAAATATAGCGTCTGCGGCGTCCGCGTTGTTCATGGAAAAA
The DNA here is from genome assembly GCA_964407765.1 of uncultured Lachnospiraceae bacterium. Lineage (GTDB taxonomy): Bacteria > Bacillota > Clostridia > Lachnospirales > Lachnospiraceae > MGBC164599. The sequence continues at coordinate 49,168 of CAYOWU010000016.1, read as the reverse complement.
GGAATTGCTGCCACTTCCATGGACGAAATAGCAAAAGCCGCCGGATACAGTAAAGCAACCTTATATGTGTATTTTAAAAATAAAGACGAGATCGTTGGCATTATAGTATTGAACAGCATGAAAAAACTTTATGACTGTATATCCTCTGCATTGGCGCGGCGGGAAACCACAAGAGAAAGATATGATTTGATCTGCCGCGGGCTGGCGCAGTATCAGGAAGAATTTCCTTTTTATTTCAGAATGGCGTTGGATAGAATTGACATAGATTTCGAGGGCCGTGATTATTTGCCGGAAGAAAAGGAAACCTATCAGATCGGAGAGAGAATAAATGAAAAGATCAAAAGTTTCCTGATAACCGGTATGGAGAAGGGGGATTTACGGGGCGATTTGGAAATTATGCCGGTTATATTTAACTTCTGGGGTATGCTTTCCGGAATTATTCAGCTCGCCGCAAACAAAGAAGAATACATTCAAAAGTCGATGGGTTTATCTAAAAAACAGTTTATGGAATATGGGTTTTCGATTGTTTATGATTCGATTGCGGGGAGGCGTTTGAAATGAAATTATCACGAAAAAGAATCCTTTTATTTACAGCGTTTGCTTTTTTCCTAATCGGTTTGATCTTTGCGGCGGTTTATCTGAAAAGCGTGGCTGACTATAAAAAGGCTGTAAGAGAAACAACTTTTAGCGAAGTGGACATTTCCGATATTCCCGACGGAGTTTATGTCGGAGAATATGACGTGGATTTTGTATATGCCAAAGTGGAAGTGACGGTTCAAAACGAAGCAGTCACAGATATTGCTATTCTCGAACATAAAAACGGACGCGGCGAGCCTGCGGAGATTATTCCAAAGAAAATCATTGAGGAACAGAAAATAGACGTTGACGCAGTGTCGGGCGCGACAAATTCAAGCGTTGTCATAAAGAAAGCTGTTGAAAATGCCCTCGTGGGAGAAAAGTAAAAGATGCAAAGTCCAATCACAGCAAACGCATGTGTTGATTTTTTCTGGAAAATTGTATATACTTATTTTACATGGAAATTTAAGTTTTGGGGTTGTGCGGGAGGCTAGAAAGTATGAGGAAGAGGAAAAAACGAAGGCTGCTGGCGGCGGTTCTGCTGCTGGCGGTTCTGGCGGCGTGGCTGCCGGTCAGTGCGCAGGAGACGATGGCGGCGGCGAAAACGCCCGGGCTGAATGCGAAGGCTACGGAGAAGAATGTTTTGAAGATTCTGGATCAGTATGACAAGGATGGGGCTTTTATTTTAAGGAAGCAGAAGCAGGCCGGCGATAATATTCTTGTCTGGTTTGGCGGCGGCAAGATTTATAAAGGCATAGATACGGCTGTGCATGAGGAGACTCACGGGTTCAGCCATTTTTACGCGAAGAACAAATGGAATGGTTATGCGTATTTTGTGGGCAATAAGAAATCGGTGCAGGTTACGCTGACCGATGTCTATCCCACCAAGAAGATGGCCGCGTCCATACCGAAGCGTTTGCGGACGTTCCGTTACAATACCTATGTGGCCAAACCGGACGCGTATCTGTCCGCCAATGCCCAGGGTGCGTACGGGCTTTTGAATGAACTGATGGCATACCGGGCCGGCATGAGCAATTCGGTGTCCATGTACGCCTATTATGCGGCCCAGGATGCGGGATGGGACGCATGGCAGCAGTATATCAGCAACTGCGAAAACGGCAGGATGGCTTACGCGGAGTTTACGTATTATATTTCCCATTATCTGTATTATGCTAAGAAAAACTATCCGAAAGTATACAGAGGGATTATTAATAATAAGCAGTTCCGCAAGGCGTATGCGAAGATTGAGAGCGGCTACAGGAAGCTGATCAAAACTTATGAAAATGATTTGAAGAGGCTGAAAAAACGCATGGAAAAGAAAGGCTACAGGGTGGAGCTTACGGACAGCCGGATTATGCTTTACAGGGCCGATGGCTACGGGCGGGGAACCATGCGCAACACGGCGGATTATAAGAAGCTTTTGAACGAACAGAAGAAAAAACAATATAGCTCCATTCCATTGTGATTACCAAGTTATCTGGCATGTCAGATAAATTTATAATCATAGGTGAAAGAGACAGGCGAACCAGGGAATGAATGGTTACAGGTTCACCGATAGAGATCAAAGAGGTGAGGGAATGGCATATTGTACAAAATGCGGAAGAAAATTAAGGGACGGTGATAGGTTCTGTTATTGCTGCGGTACGCCGGTGCGTGATGAAAGCGGAGATACAACAGAGGATTCTGTAAAGAAAGATGACAGAAAAAAATTCAGCAATAAACAGATTGCAGGCGGAATCGCGGCAGCTGCGGCGCTTATTATTGTGATTTGTTTTTTTATATGGAACGGCAAGAAAGAGCTCAGATATATTACCTATTCTAACGATACGGTATGCTTTTCGCTTGATTATCCGAAAGGCTATATGGTGACAGAGCCGGAGGATAACAATGTGCTAATCACAAACGATGGTGATGCGGATTTTCAGATTTCGGCGGAATACGTTTTCTATACCACCACAAATTCTTTTATTTATTCGGCGAAGGACTTTGCGGAACAGATCGAAGAGGACGAAAGTGTTCTGACAGCATGGATCGGCGTGTCTGACATTAAAATAACAAATACGAATACAGGCAGGCTTGGCAAAAGAGAGTGTTATCAGTATGATTTTACGCTGGAGATGGAAGGAAATCCAAATACGGGCAGGCTGCTTCTCATCGATGGCGGCGGGGAATTCGGCTGCTATTCTCTTATGAGTGCGATCAATGAAAACGCCAAAGATGCGAAAGCTTTCAAAAATCAACGGGACGCCATAGAAAAAAGCTTTCAGGTGACCGGAACTTATCAGACGGACGGGTACAGGATACGTCATTATGACGATGCGGGCGTTCAGTTTGCAGTGCAGGACGCATATCTTGGAAAAACAGAAGAATCGGTAGCGGGAATCGTTGTGTATCCAAAGGAAGGGGTGTATTCAGAGGCGAATATCTGGATGAAAGTTTCTAACTTTGATTCGGATGAAAGAGATCTGAATGCCGTATTGGAAAAAGAGTGTGTGTATACTTTGGAAAATGAGGATAACGCGAGGATGCTCTCACAGCCAGCAGAGATTGAAGGCGGGAGATATCCGATGGCTGGAGCGGTTCTGGAGTTCTATGACGAAGGAGATAAGTATACGGCTAAGAAAATTGTTATTGATTGCAGCAAAGAGCGCTGGGCTGTTGAGATGAAGGCTGCGGATGAATATCTCAAAGAAGCTTCGGCAGCGCTGTCAGATATTCTGGCGTCTTTTAAGTTTACTGATGAAGGGGAAGAAGGGGAAAATATAATCAGTAAAGTGGACGATTCAGTGGGAGGCAGCGGAGCAGGTGAGGTGGACATGACGAAGGAAGTAATCAAAGAGATCGAAAACCAGCCGGGCTATACGACCAGTCGGGTATGTTAAATAAAGTGTGCATTTTAATTGTCTGAAAATTTCCATTCAACTGCTTGGTTGCCTAGATCAAACTGCCAGAAGCCAGTCAAGCAGTTCTCCAATAACAAAATTTGTTTAGTCGGAAGAAACAGGTGTTTAGAAACGAGAAAAAAGTTAAAAAGAACCCAACAAAAAGCTAGGCCTTTTGTTGGGTTCTTTTCTATATGCGCCGTTTTTTAGTTTTCGGCCCACCGATATTCTCCGTTTTTCTCCATCTGATAAAAATCAGCGAAGTTTACATGGAAAATATCTTTTTGTATTTTGCTTACGTCAATCTGATTCTTGATTAAATACTGCCAGGTTCCTGCGTGGGAGATGTCGCCCTGCAGCAGGATGCCCTGGACTTTGCCGTCTTTTAGGATGACCCGTTTATACTGGGTTTTGTCTTCCTTAATCTGAATTTCATCGCCTTCTTCTTCCAGGATTCTGCCCACGCAGAGGGTTACCAGGCCGAAGAAGTTGATGGTGTTTTTGATGGCGTACCGATCGCTGTATTCTTCCTGGCCGCCGCACATGTTGGCGCCGGCGATTTTTCCCTGGTTGGCCGCGTTGGGCCAGATGCCGGACAGTCCGGTGATGTCTCCGGCGGCGTAGATATCCTCTTTGGAGGTCTTCATCTGAGCGTCTACGGTGACGCCCTGGTCACACGCAATGCCGCTGCCTTCCAGACAGGCGATGGCGGAGCGCACGCCTGCGGCTACGATGAGCAGGTCGCAGGGAATCTCTTCGCCGTTGTCCAGGGTTACTTTGTGAATCTTGCTGTCGGCTTCACAGACTGCCTCGGAGGCTTTGCGGCCCAGGACGAAGCGTACGCCTGCTTTTTCAAAAAGCGCCTGATAGGCGCATGCGGCGTGTTTATCCAGCTGCACGGGCAGGATGCGGTCCACCATTTCCACAATGGTGATTTTTTTGCCCCGCTCTAAGAGGCCGTAGGCTGCGTCCAGGCCTACCAGGCCGGAGCCGATGATCAGCACGTTTTCGGCCTGTTCGGCTTCTTTTACAATGGCCTGGGCGTCGGATAAGTTGCGCAGTCCGTATACGTTTTTGGCTTTCTGAAGCTCGCCTACCGGGGGAATGAAGCTGTCGGCGCCGCCGGCCAGGAGAAGTTTGTCGTAGCTTATTTTCTCGCCGCTCTCCAGCTTAATCTCCTTGGCCTCCGGATGAACTTCCGTTACCTGGGCGTTTTTCATCCAGTCTACGTTATATTTTTTGAAGAAATCGTCTTCTGTAAAATCCAGTCCCTTTTCGTCCCGTTCGCCTGCGATGAACTTATGCAGCATACAGCGGGAATGCACGTGGTCGTCTCTGGAAATCATCCGGATTTCCCCGGCGCTGTCTTTTTGACGGATGGTTTTTGCCGCTTCTATGCCGGCCACGCCGGCGCCTATAATCACGTATTTCATCCTTACACCTCCTCTACGTAGATCGCCTGTTTGGGACAGGCGGCTACACAGGACGGCTCGCCTCCTGCGTTTACACAGAAATCACATTTGATTACTTTGGTCCTGCTTACCGTATCTGGTTTCAGAACCCCGTAAGGACAGTTCATCACGCACATGAAGCAAGAGCCGCAGCGTGTCTCGTCATAGAATACATGGCCGCTTTCCGGGTCCTTATGGAGCGCGCCGCTCATGCAGGATTCCACGCATTTGGGGTCGTCGCAGTGGCGGCAGAACAGTGGTTTGTACTGGCCGTCGGCATCCTTTAAGATACAGTTCCGGGATTCGTTTTTGGGGTCTGTCAGATCCAGGTCGTAGACGGTCCCTTCGGTTTCCCTGTGGGCCTGCATACAGGCGATGGAACAGCTCTTGCACCCGTCACATTTCTGATAATCGATTAGGATGCGTTTCATATGCATCACCCCTTTCTTATATATTCAGCCCTTGCCGTTTTTCTTCGATAATCTTCTCAAGAATATCGGCGGATTCTTTTGCGTCGGCGTTGATGATGACCTGTCCGCCGGTGAGTTTCTTCATATCTTCGGTGAGCACCTGTACAGCTACCGGGCTTCCGGTTACGAATGGAGGCAGTCCTAAGTGCAGCGGCAGTCCAAGGGCCAGGCCGTAGCAGCCGTCTGCCAGCGCCTGTTCTTCCAGCCATTGCGCGGCGGAGAGTACCAATGGAAGCTGCGGCAGGTCGATATTCAGAGCTTCCGCCAGTTCGGTGGCCACGATTTCCAGACGTCCGATGGCCAGACATGGGCCGAAGTTCAGTACCGGCGGGATGCCCAGTTTTTCACAGACGGCCCGAAGCTTTGGTCCTGCCAGTTTAGCGGCTTCCGGCTCCATCAGGCCGCAGTTTTCGATTCCGCCTGAGGAACATCCGGCGGTGAGCACGATGATGTCTTTGGCGATCAGTTCTTTTACCAGATCCACGGTCAGCACATCGTGGCCTCCGGCGGTTAAGTTGGAGCAGCCAACCACGCCGGCCACACCCTTGATGTCTCCGGATACGATTAAGTCGATGAGCGGTTTCCAGTTTCCGCCCAGGAATTTCTTTAAGGACACTTCGCTGACGCCGGTGAGGGTGTTGGCGTAGCCGTGGTCTTTCAGCAGGTTCATGGGCACATTGCCGCGGCGTGCGCTGTAAGCTTCAATCACCTCGTCGATGATTTCGTCTGTGACGGCGGGACGGTTCTCGAAATCAAATTCTTTCAGCTCCGCGTTGGCTTTCTTGGCCACGTTGTCGATGCAGATCTGTTTGATCTTCAGTTCGTCGCAGATAGGCTCGATGCCTGGAAGCGTACAGTTGAATTCGGAAATCACCGCGTCGATGCCGCCGGTGGCCAGGATGGCTTCACTGGTGTAGTTGTTTCCGGCGTGCCCGTCAAAAACTTCGGTGTAATGCGCGCCGCGAAGCTGCAGATCCTGGCCTACGCAGGTGCATCCCACCAACTTGAAGCCCTTGGCGCCGGCTTTTTTCGCTTTTTCCTTTACGTCGTCGTCGGTGAGACGGTTCTGTAAGAAGGTAAACATGGAGTGCTGATGTCCGGTGATCATGATGTTTATGTAATCCGGGTCGATGACGCGCAGACCAACGGGAGCGGTGCGGATTTCCGGCTCGCCCAATACAACGTCATTTAACAGGTTGGTCAGCACCAGGCCATAGATGCCGGTGGAGATTCCCAGCTTCAGGCAGTCTAAGAGCATGTTTACGGGATCGGAGTTTAAGTTGGTGGAACATTTCACAACGCCGTGGAACACTTCGGATTTGGCGCCGCCCGGCAGGATGCCCAGCTCTTTCCATTTCTCATAGCGGGGGCCGTAGGACAGCTTCTCGGTCAGTTCCATTTTTTCGTATTCCGGTTTGTACAGGTCTTTCAATACCGCGTCGGCCACGGCTTCCGCCCGTTTGTGCACGTCCGCTTCCTCAATGCCGAAGATGGAAGCCAGGCGGTCTAAAGCGTCTACGCCTTTGATTTCCCCTTTGGTCTGGGCGATGTTTTTCACGTTTAAGGCTGTGTTTTCCACCACATGGATGTAGCAGCCGGAGCCGGAAGCCACGGCGCGAAGAAGGTTCCGCACAACGATGGTGTCCGCGTTGGCGCCGCAGATTCCCCGGGGTGACTTCGGCGTGATGCGGCAGGGGCCGTTGGCGCACAGACGGCAGCATACGCCCTGCAGCCCGAATCCGCATTTAGTGTTCTGACCTTCTACACGGTGATGGGACGTTTCCATGGGAAGTCCCGCAATGAATTCTTCTAATGGCTTGTCGGCGCTTTTGCAGGTGTTGCACCCATAACATTCATTCATTTTATGATACCTCCTTAAGATAGTTCTTGCTTGATAGTTGACTATTTCCATATAGATTTTACTATACCTGATATTTTTTTTCAACAATTATCGCGGTAACTTCTTAAGGCGCATTTTCGGGCGCAAAAAAGGCGCATACCCATTGCCATATGGGGCGGTATAAATTATAATTTCCACAAACATTGCTTATAAAACGGAGGAAAGCGGCAGATGACGGAAGATGAGAAGTTTATGAAGGAGGCTATCCGGCAGGCGAAGAAGGCCTACGCGCTGGAGGAGGCGCCCATCGGGTGCGTGATTACGCTGGATGGGAAAATCATCGCCAGGGGCTACAACCGGCGCAATACGGATAAGAATGCCCTGGCTCACGCAGAGTTAAACGCCATAAAAAAAGCCAGCCGGAAGCTGGGAGACTGGCGGCTGGACGGATGCACCATGTATGTGACCCTGGAGCCCTGCCCGATGTGCGCGGGAGCCATCGTTCAGTCCCGGATTCAGCGGGTGGTGATGGGGTGCAGAAATCCCAAAGCGGGCTGCGCCGGGTCTGTTTTGAATCTGCTTCAGATGCCGGGATTGAATCATCAGGCGGAGATTGAAGAAGGGATTTTTGGGGAGGAGTGCTCGGAGCTGATGAAACGGTTCTTCCGGGAACTGCGGGAAAAGAGGAAGAGAGATTGCTGAAAAGCATGGACATTTTGCAAATACCTGAAATTATAATTCGTGAGGGAAATGCAGGTTATGTTAGACGCTCCGCTGGGTGAAATTGAGGTAATTATAGATGACAGGGAAGTGGATAATAGGGAGGAAAAGGTTCCCCTTGATGAAAATTGTCCGGATTTAAGCGGACGATACAAGATCTCCGTTGATTTCGCGCCGGATGGGGCAGAGCATACGATTGCCTGCAGGATAAAATTCTATAGGCCTGGTTCGGAAGATTTCGTACTCTAATGTATACCGATCTTAGATACAATTTCCTGCAGACATCTCCAGTCTGCCCTGAGCTGCTCCAGCCGGCGCATCCCCTGTTCCGTGATCTTATAATATTTGCGGACGGGCCCTTTTGAAACATTTCCTGTAAAAGTCGTCGCGGCTCCCTCTTTGTTGAGCCTGCGCAGGATAGCATAAAAGGCGCTCTCCGCCACCTCCGGGAAGAACTGGCGCAGCCTCTGGATGATATCGTATCCATACAGCTCCTCCCCGCTTATGATATGGAGGATGCACATCTCCAATATCCCTTTCTTGATCTGCGCATTCATCTGCCGCGCCTCCATTCCCAGATTTTTAAAGAAACCGCCAGGATAAAGGCCAGGCACAGACAGTTCCCATACTCCATCAGGCAGATCATCATGTCCTGTCTGCCCGCTCCCGGCCCGATGGTAAGATCCATGCCGTGCCAGACATTTTTTACAGTCCAGATGAACAAAAGCGCGCCAAACGCATGGACAGCGCCCAGGTAGTACAGGATGGATGAAGAGGCGGTCTTTTTCAGCATCCACAAAAAAAGGGCCAGGATGGCAATCTGGAAAACCGTATATCCATGATCCATGTTCCGCCCGATGGGATACAGCGCCGAAGACGGGAGCGTATGCAGGATACCCAGCAGATATTGTATCACGGTCTCCATGCTTATGACCAGGACAAAGAGAAGCATATGGATAAAAAGCCACCGCTTCCTGGGCTGCTGCCCCGTCGAAAACATCCGCTCGACCTTTCTGACCTGCCACCCATGAATGAGCCCAAATAAGGACAGAAGAACCAGCGCGATAAACGCAAACCATCCATTTTCCATAAAAAGAAGAAAACAGACGGACGACAAAAGCGCGAGCGTCCAAAACCCTGTCCATTTAAGAAAATACCGCTTCCCCTGTGGGAATTCATCCAGGAGTGTCCGCACCGCCGTCCAGGGACTCCCGGCTCCCCGGATGGACGTTTCCAATGGCGCGCCCTGTTCCTTCTCGGCAGAAAAAAGCTCCTCGTAATCGGATAAAATCTCCAATACCTGATCCAAGGGGAAAAATAAGAGCAGCAGTTTTCCAAAAGCGCACAGGTATCCCTGTTCTGTTCTCCATGATCTTAACATATTGGCCTCCTTATCTAGTGATTAATAAACAGTAGTATGCGTACATTATAGCATAGTCCAGCCAGAAGTCAATGACGGTATTGTAAATATCTCACAATAAATATATCAGAGGGATAGGCTTATGGACATTTTTTCATCGAACTCACGTTAATTAAATTTCAATTAAGCTTAAAAAGCGTTCCTGGCCCCAAAGGCCAGGGGACATGAAAAAACAGAATGGGCACATGCAAAAGAGGAATGGGGAAATATCCCCATGGGGGGCTTGTGGCGCGTGGCGTTTTCGATTATGCTCCTAGTGTACTGCACCATTCATATTCAGACAAAGCGCCTTGTCTAATTTTCCATCGGACTGTGTTGGCTTCCATCGACGATGCCACCGCATCGCCTCATTCAGCCGCCTTGCCGATGAAAAATTATCCGGTGGTGTTTTATCAGATATGAGCGGTACAGCGCTCTAGCAACGACAAAAAGCAAAGGAGAGGGAATATGAAGAAAAAAACGATCGCGCTTCTATTGGCTTTGGCGATGGCGGCTGCTTTATTCGCCGGCTGCGGCGGGAAAAAGGATGGGGACGTTGGCGGGGAGACGGGTGGCGACAGCATTGTCTGTTACGTGGGCCACGGCTTCTGGGACGGCTCGCTGGACCCCGTTAAGGGGGCATATGCGTACGGATATGATTTTACCAACAACGCTCTGCTGCGCGTGGCGCCGGATTCCAGCTATACGGGCGATCTGGCCGAGAGCTGGGAGGTGGCGCCGGACGCCCGGACCTATACGTTTCATCTGAAGGACGGAATTAAATTTCAGGACGGGTCGGATTTTTCCGCGGAGGATGTAGTGTTTACATATGAGACGGTCATGGAAAACCAGGGCGATAACGAAGACGTGGATCTGACGAAGCTTGCGCATGTGGAAGCGCCGGATGAGAAAACCGTGGTTTTTACGCTGAAAGAGCCGTATTCGCCGTTTCTGGACGCCACGGCGCAGCTGGGGATTGTGCCAAGCGACGGCTATGACAGCGCGGCTTTTGATGAAAAGCCGGTGGGAACGGGGCCGTGGAAGATTGTGCAGTACGATGCCGAGCAGCAGCTGATTGTGGAAGCCAACGAGGAGTATTTTGACGGGGCGCCCAAGATTCAGCGGGTGACTTTCGTGGATATGGACAATGAGGCGGCTTTTTCCAACGCCCAGTCCGGGCAGCTGGACATCGTTATGGTGCAGCCCAGCTATGCATCGGAGGAAATCAAAGGGATGCACATAGAGGAACTGGAAACCATGGACGTGCGCAATATCAGCCTGCCCTGCCAGCCCAGACAGGTGATGAAAGACAGCGAAGGAAACGATGTGGAAGTGGGCAATGACGTCACTTCGGATGTGCATGTCCGCAGGGCGCTTTCCATAGGCGGCGACCGGGAGCGGATTATTGAAAACGCGTTCAACGGCGTGGGCCGCCCGGCTTACGGATTTACCAAAAACCTGGAGTGGGGCAATGCGCCGGAGGGCCAAGACGGCCAGGCGGACGAGGCGAAAGAGATTCTTGAAAAAGCCGGCTGGCTGGACGAAGATGGCGACGGCGTTCGGGAAAAGGACGGCGTGAAATGCGAATTTGAGGTCTACACGCCTTCCGACGAGCAGGATCGGTACAACCTGGCCATGGCGGTGGCGGAGGAGGCCAAGGGGCTTGGCATTTCCATAATCGTCAAACAGACCAGCTGGGATGAAATCTATAAGGCCTCCAATACAGGCGGCGTGGTCTGGGGCTTCGGCCAGTACAACCCCATCGTCATCAGCCAGCTTTTCAATTCCAATGGAATCCTGAAAGGGGATTTTGACAACAAGCCAGCCTATGAAAATAAAAAAGTGGACGCGCTGATTGGCGAAGCCATAGGCGCCGCAGAGCATGAGGAAGCGGTTTCAAATTGGCGGGAAGTCCAGTCTGTCTACGCAGAAGAGTACCCATATCTGTTTATCGTAAATATTGAACATTGTTATTTTGTCAGTGACCGGCTGGACATCTCTGTGGACACGCAGATTCCCCATCCCCATGGTCACGGCATCCCGATTATCTGCAATATGAAGGATTGGAGTCTGAAATGAACCGGTTAAAATATATAGGGGGCACATTGTGCCGGATGCTCACGCTGCTGGCGGCAGTCAGCGTCCTGTCCTTTGCGCTGGTCGCGTCGTCGCCCATTGACCCGCTGACGGCCTACATTGGGACAAATTCTACCCTGTCCCAGGAGGCCAAAGACGCGATTGCCGAACACTGGGGACTGAATGACCCGCCCGCAAAAAGGTTTCTGGCCTGGGCGGGGAATTTCCTAAAAGGCGACTGGGGCACATCCATTGCCTTCAAAAAACCAGTGAAGACCGTAATTAGGGAGAGATTTTCCTATTCCGTGGCGCTGATGCTGATTGCGTGGATATTTTCCGGCGTTCTGGGATTTCTGGCAGGCGTTTTTGCCGCTGTGAAAAGAGGCTCCCTGTGGGATAAAATCATCAAGACCTTCTGCTTGGCGCTGCAGTCGGTGCCCACGTTCTGGGTGGGGCTTTTGGTCTTAAGCCTGTTCGCCGTGCGGCTGGGATGGTTTCCTATCGGACTGGCGGCGCCTATGGGGAAACTGGCCCGGGACGTGACGCTGGGGGAGCGGATTTACCATCTCGTCCTGCCGTCTCTGACCCTGGGCGTGCTGGGGATCAGCAAGATTACCCTGTACACCCGCCAGAAACTGATTGAGATTTTAAGCAGCGATTTCATTCTTTTTGCAAAGGCCAGGGGCGAGAATATGTCCCAGCTGGTATGGCGCCACGGCGTGCGAAACATCGCGCTTCCGGCGGTCACCGTCCAGTTCGCGGCTTTCAGCGAGCTTTTCGGCGGCATCGCTCTGGCGGAATCCGTCTTTTCCTATCCGGGAATCGGCAGCGCGCTGACGGCGGCGGGGCTGTCCGGCGACGTGCCGCTGCTTCTGGGAATCGCCGTGTTCAGCGCCATCTTCGTGTTCGCCGGCAATCTGATGGCCAACATCCTGTACGGCCTGCTGGACCCCAGGATAAAGGAGGGACGGGCAAATGGATAGAAAAACAGTGCGTTTCAACATGCGGACTCGGGTCATGGTTTATATCATCCTGGCCTTTGTTTATCTGGCCGGGGTTCTGGTCTGGGGGCTTTTGATGAACCCGGAGGCCTACGCGGTGGATTACAGCGTGAAATTCCTGCCGCCCGGCGCGGGCCATCTGTTCGGGACGGATTTTATGGGCCGGGACATGCTGTTTCGGTGCGTGAAGGGTCTGTCCACCAGTATCGTCATCGGGGTGATTGCCTCGGCGGTCAGTTCGGTGATCGCCTTGGCGACTGGCGTGGCCGCGGCGGTCGTCGGAGGGAAGCTGGACAGCTTTGTGAACTGGTGCGTGGACTTGTGCATGGGCATGCCCCATCTGGTTTTGCTGGTTTTGATTTCCTTTATGCTGGGCCGGGGCATGAAAGGCGTGATGTTCGGGGTGGCTTTGACCCACTGGCCGGAGCTGACCCGCATTGTGCGGGCGGAAGTCCTGCAGATTCGCGCACAGCCGTATGTGCAGGCGGCATACCGGCTGGGAAAGACGCGGATGCAGGTGGCGCGGGAACACATCCTGCCTCATGTGCTCCCGGTCTATCTGATTGGCGTGATTTTGCTGTTCCCCCACGCGGTTATGCACGAGGCGTCGATTACGTTTCTGGGGTTCGGCCTGTCCGCAGAGGAGCCGGCCATCGGCGTAATCCTCTCGGAATCCATGAAGCATATCTCCACGGGAAAATGGTGGCTGGCGCTGTTTCCGGGGATTTTGCTGCTGGCGGCGATTATGCTCTTTGATGTGATTGGGGAGAATCTGAAGTGTCTGCTGAACCCGGGCAGCGGCCACGAATAGGAGTGAGAAATGGAAGAAAAACAGGAAAAAATGGCGTTATTGGATGTGCGAAAGCTGCGCGTGGCCTTTGACATGTATGAAAAGGGCCTGCAGAAAAAAGAGCTGGAGGTTCTTCACGAACTCAGCTTGCGCGTGTATCCGGGGGAGATTCTGGCGGTGGCGGGCGCGAGCGGCTCCGGGAAAAGCATTCTGGCCCACGCGGTCATGGGCATCCTGCCGGGAAACGCCCGCGCAGAAGGGGAAATCCGTTACCGGGGGGAGCCCCTGGACAGGAAGCGCCAGGAGTCCCTTCGGGGAAAAGAAATCGCGTTCATCCCTCAGTCGGTGGAATATCTGGACCCGCTGATGCGCGTGGACAGGCAAGTCATGGGCATACGGGGCGCGAAGGAAAAGCAGGAGGCGGCCTTTGCCCGGTATCATCTGGGAAAAGAGGTCGAGCGGATGTTCCCGTTCCAGCTCTCCGGCGGCATGGCCCGCCGCGTCCTGATTTCCACGGCGGTTATGGAAGAGGCGCGGCTGATTGTGGCGGATGAGCCTACGCCGGGGCTAAATGCGGCGATGGCCATGGAGACACTGCAGAATTTCCGGGAACTGGCCGACGCGGGCTGCGGCGTGCTGCTGATTACCCACGACATCGACCTGGCTTTTCAGGCGGCGGACCGGATTGCCGTGTTCTACGCGGGGACCATTGTGGAAATCGCTCCGGTGGCGGATTTCCTTGCGGGAAAAGACGCGCTGCGCCATCCGTACAGCAAAGCCTTTATCGACGCGCTGCCCCAGAATGATTTTAAACCCATCGAGGGCTTCCAGCCCTATGCGGGCAATCTGCCGAAAGGGTGCCTGTTCGCCCCCAGGTGTCCCATGCGAAGCGGGGAGTGCGAAAAAGAAATCGCCATGCGAAAAATTCGGGACGGGGAGGTGCGCTGTGTCCATGCAACTTGAAGCGAAGAAAATCAGTTTCCGGTATCAGAAAAACAGTCCGTGGATTCTTAAGGATGTGGATTTGACGGTGCAGGCCGGGGAGAGAGTGGCCCTGTTGGGCCCTTCCGGATATGGAAAGAGCACGCTGGCAAAAATTCTGGCGGGCTATGAAAATCCTGTGAAAGGGGAGGTTTTCTGGGACGGCGCCCCGCTGCCGAAAAAAGGCTTCTGCCCGGTGCAGATGATTGGCCAGCATCCGGAAAAGGCGGTCAATCCCCGCTGGAAGATGGCGCGCATCGTAAACGAGGGCTGGCAGGCAGACGAACAGACGCTGCGGGACATGGGGATTGAAAAAGCGTGGATGAAACGCTGGCCGTCGGAACTCTCCGGCGGCGAACTGCAGCGGTTCTGCATCGCAAGGGCGCTGGGGCCGGAAACGAAATTTCTGATCTGTGATGAAATCAGCACAATGCTGGATGTAATCACGCAGGCGCAGATCTGGCAGAAGGTTCTGGCCGCCGCCAAGAAAGGAGGCCTTGGCCTTCTCGTAGTCACCCACAGCAAGGCTCTGGCGGCGCGGGTCTGTGAAAGGATTATTGAGCTGCCGAAGCTCAATCGCCCATCGTAAATTTTTTCTTACGAATTTGTAAGGTTAAAGAGGAATCTGTAAGCAAAAGCTAAGGCAGGCCGCCGCCTCTTTTGGTATACTGTCAAAAAGACAAACATCGAAGGAGGAATGCGCGTATGTCTATATTGGAAGTGGAACATATTCAGAAAGTATACGCCACCCGTTTCGGCGGAAACCAGGTGCAGGCGCTTACGGACGTAAGCTTCCGGGTGGAGCAGGGGGAATATGTGGCGATTATGGGAGAGAGCGGCTCGGGCAAGACCACGCTGTTAAACATTCTGGCGGCGCTGGATAAGCCCACCCGCGGCCAGGTGATTTTAAACGGGAAAAGCCTGTCCATGATTAAGGAAAAGGAGCTTGCCGCTTACCGGCGCAAGAACTTGGGATTCGTGTTCCAGGATTTTAATCTGCTGGACACCTTTAACATCCGGGACAATATTTTCCTGCCGCTGGTGTTAGCCGGGGAGTCTTACGAGACGATGAAGAGCAAGCTGCACCCCATCGCCCAGCAGCTGCGGATTGAGGAAATCCTGCACAAATTTCCCTACGAGGCGTCCGGCGGGCAGAAGCAGCGGGCGGCGGTGGCGAGGGCTTTGATTACCGGTCCGCAGCTGGTGCTGGCCGACGAGCCTACGGGGGCGCTGGATTCCCGGGCGGCGGGGGATCTTTTGACAGCGTTTCAGGAAATCAACGGGAAAGGCCAGACGATTCTGATGGTGACCCACAGCGTGATGGCGGCCAGCCGCGCCAGGCGGATTTTGTTTATCAAGGACGGGCAGGTTTTCCACCAGATTTACCGGGGCGAGAAGACGGACGAGGAAATGTACGGGATGATTTCCGACACGCTGCGGGTGTTGGCGACAGGCGGTGATCGCTATGAGTAAGGGATTTTATTTCAGGCTGGCGCTTCAGAATATGAAGAAAAACAAGCGAACCGTTCTGCCCTATCTGTGCACCTGCGTCTGCTCGGTGATGATGTATTATTTCATGAGTTTTCTGACGCTGAATCCAGGGCTTTTGGAGATGCCCAGCGGTCATAACGTGCAGTCGATTATGACAATGGGAACCGCGGTGATTACTATTTTTTCGCTGATTTTTTTGTTTTACACCAACAGCTTTCTGATGAAGCGCAGAAAAAAGGAGCTGGGGCTTTACAACATCCTGGGTATGGAGAAGCGGCACATCGGTCGGGCGTTGTTTTATGAAACCCTCGTAAACGGAGCGGTCAGTCTGACGCTGGGGCTTTTTCTGGGGATTCTGGGCAGCAAGCTGGTTTTTCTGCTTCTGCTGAAATTGCTTTCGTTTCCGGTGAAGCTGGGGTTTTTCGTGTCGGTGAAATCCATTGTCCGCGCGCTGGCGCTTTTCGGGGCAATCTTCCTTTTGTCCTATCTGAATAATCTGCGGCAGATTCATATGGCCAATCCGGCGGAGCTTCTGCGCGGCGGAAACGTCGGGGAGAAGGAGCCGAAAACCAGATGGCTGCTGGCGCTGGCGGGCCTTTTGAGTCTGGGCGCCGGATACTGGATTGCGGTGACCACGGAATCGCCCATGGAGGCCATTTCCTATTTCTTTGTGGCGGTGGTTCTGGTGATGGCGGGCACGTACTGCCTGTTCGTGGCGGTGAGCGTGGCCGCGCTGAAAATGCTGCGCCGCTGGAAAGGTTTTTATTATAAGACCAGCCATTTCACGGCGGTTTCCGGCATGATTTACCGGATGAAGCAAAATGCGGTGGGTCTGGCAAATATCTGTATTTTGTCCACGGGCGTTTTGCTTATGATCTCCACAACGATCTGCCTGTACGTAGGCCGGGAGGAAATCATCGCCGGAAGATACCCCAAGGAAGTGAATCTGACGGCTTACAGGGCGGATGATGAAAGCTTTCGGAAGATGGAGGAAATAGAGGCGCAGACTCTGGAGGAATGGGGGCTTACGCCGATAGATCCGGTTTTCTGCCGGAGCGCCCAGGTGGCGGTTCTGGATACCGGCGATGAGATGAAGATTCTGTCCGATGACGATCATCCGGCGAAGGATATGGGAAAAATTGCCGGGGTTGCTTTTATACCGCTTAAGGATTATAATGCCTGTATGGGAGAGGACCGTAAGCTTAAGCCGGGCGAGGCGCTGTTTTTTGTCAACCAGAAGAAGAAGGACGGCCGCAAGGAATTGAATATCGCCGGAGAGCGGTGGGCAGTCGCCGAAGAGCTGGATGATTTTTTTCTGGAAAAAAAGGTGAGCTCGCCGCAGATTAACGGCTATTATCTGGTGGTGGACGACATGGAGGCCGTTATGCGCATTGCCAAAACAAGCAATATTTTTGAAGGCATTTGCTATCAGAAATCCTATAATCTCTCTGGCGACCCGGCGGTATTTGAAGAGGCGGAGCGGCAGCTTGAGGAGCGGGTGAACCAGGCTTTAGAGGGGGAAGCTTACGTGCATGTGGGAGGCCGGGAGCTGAACCGGGAGTCCTTTTACCGGACCTACGGCGGGCTTTTCTTCCTGGGGATATTCTTAGGAGCGCTGTTTTTGATGGCCACGGCGCTGATTATCTATTATAAGCAGCTTTCGGAAGGCTATGAGGACAGGCGGAGATTTGAAATTATGCAGAAAGTGGGCATGAGTAAGCGGGAGGTGCGCAGGTCCATCAGCAGCCAGATTCTCATGGTGTTTTTCCTGCCGCTTCTTACGGCCGTGATGCATATCGGGTTTGCGTTTCCGCTGATGAAGAGGCTGCTGGCTTTGCTGTATCTGTATAACGTGAGACTGTTTGCCGTATGCACGCTGGCCACCATCGGGTGCTTTGCGCTTGTTTACGGGGTGATTTACGCGCTGACGGCCAGGACTTATTACCGTATTGTAAATTAACCAAAAAAGTGTGTTTGAAAAACTATTTACGCTGCCTGTATGTCTTATTTTGCGGGATATTTTGCCACTATTCGGCTTTTGCCCTATGGGCGAAATTGCGTCATGCAGTTGGCGTGAAGCGGTTTTCAAATGACTTAGGGGATGAAAGTTGGAGCGGAAGATGACAGGGCACAGAAGAAGAGCAAGGAAAATCGCGGTTGGGGTGATTGTCTGCCTTTTGCTGGCGGCGGCGCTGGTTAGCGGCTGGCTGGGAAATGTTTTGATTGACATGGCCCTTTGCCGGCCCCAGGAGAGCATTTGGGAAAATGATTCCTACGCCAGCGTGGCGGCGGACGTGGAGGCTTCCTATAAGGTCAGCGACAAAACCCAGGAGAACATGCTGGCGGCTTATGAGAAGCGGCAGGCCTGGCTGGCCGAGGTAAAACCGGAGGAGGTGGCTTTGACTTCCCGCGACGGGTACGAGCTTATGGCCAATGTCTATCCCGGTCCGGCCAAAAGTCATAAATGGGCGCTTTTGCTCCACGGCTATGGCTATACGGGACGCAAAGAAGAGATGGAATACATAGGCGCAGAATATGCAGACCGGGGCTATTGGGTGTTGGCCCCGGATCTGCGCTGTCACGGGGACAGCGCGGGGGACTTCATCGGCATGGGCTGGACGGACCGGCAGGACATTCTCCAGTGGATCGACTACATAATCGCCCGGGATGCGCAGGCGAAAATCGTGCTTCACGGCCAGTCCATGGGCGGCGCGGCGGCCTTAATGACCGCAGGGGAGGAACTGCCTGACCAGGTGAAGGCGGTGGTGTCGGACTGCGCGTACACCAGCGTTTGGGACATTTTTTCACGGAAATTAAAGGACTGGTATGGGGTGGGTCCGTTTCCCATCCTGTACGAGACGAATCTGATTTTCCAGCTTCGGGGCGGCTACGATCTGCGAGAAGCGTCCGCACTCTCTCAGGTGGCGAAAAGCCGTCTGCCCATTTTGTTCATTCACGGGGAGGCCGATGATTTCGTTCCCGCGTCCATGGTTTATGAGCTGTATGAACAGGCGGCCGGACCCAAAGAGCTTTTGACAGTGCCCGGGGCGGGGCATGGGCTTTCTAATTACGTGGACCCGGAGGCTTATTATGGGAAGGTGTTTTCTTTTCTGGGGGAAATCTAAAAAGTCTTCTTTTAGCGGTTCATAGTAGTATTTTCCCCATAATTCGTAAAACGTATTGTTTTTGCATATATAAAAGTATATAATAGACGCATAATAGCTGGCGGGAGGTTTCTATGAGTTATAAGACGATCGATGGCTTGATGCGTCATTTACGAAATAATGGAATTGCAATTTCGGGAAGTTCTCAGAAACGTCAGTTGATGAACACCGGATATTTTCATGGATATAAAGGGTATCGTTTTTTTTAGAATGCGCAGAACAGCCTGCCCTTTATTTCCTATGATGTGCGTGATGATATTTCCAGAAGACTCGGGATAAATGTTTCCAGCGATACCAATCGGCAGTTGATTTACAAGTATATTTATACACTGAAAGATTTGAGAAATGCTATTGCGCATAATGCAGTAGTGTTTGATACAAGATTTCGCAATATTGATCCTACCAGTGCAATGAAACAATGTTTGAAAATTGAGATAGGTTTGCCTTACGTGAATTTGAAAAAGTAACGGAGGGTTACAAAAAAGATGTCAATGCGCATGTTTCAGCGATTGTAATCCATCCGGATTTGACAATGAGAATGAATTTATTAAAAAATTATCTGTAAAACTTGCATTTTTTTAAAGGGTGATGTATACTATAAACATTAATTGGGGTATGCGTTTGCGGACACATACTTAAGAAAGTCGGAGAAATCCGGCTTTCTTGCGTTTTAGATAAAATTTCATTCAAAGATGCTTTACGATTGTGTAGGAGCGGGATAAACATCCGCCTGGCCTTACGTGCATCCAATCACATCGGCCAGGCTGTTTTTGGCGGAAGATGGCGTTTTAAGTAGAAGGCGCACAGTCCGGTGAATGTTCCGGTGGCGACGCCGCTGATGGCCAGGACCGGGAGATAGGCCGCCATGGAAGGCAGCTGCGTGATGCATATGGCGATGACGATCTGTCCCAGGTTGTGGAACAGGGCGCCGAATATGCTGATGAAGACGATGTATTTGCTGCCAAGGACGCGAAACAGCAGGGCCATGGCCGCGAAGCAGAAAAGGCCTCCCGCCAGGCTGTACAGCAAAGAAATCATCTGCCCCGCGAAAAAGGAGGACAGGACGATTCGCGCCAGCAATACCCACAGGGCGTCCCGCGCTTTTGTGTGCATCAGAAGCCACAGGGTGACGATGTTGGAAAGCCCCAGCTTTACGCCCGGAAGGGGAACCAGAGGCGGCAGAAAGGATTCCGCCGTGAAAATGGTCAGCGCGATGGTGGCGTATACAGCCAGGAGGGTTAATTTTTTCACATTTGTCTGGGGTGTTTTTTTATTGGGTGAGTGCGTCAACGGGCGGTTCCTCCTTGCTGTTTTCGCTTTCTTCGATCTGTATGACCAGTTTGTGGGGCAGGCAGCTGATGGGATAGGCCCCGGAGGAAATCATCCCCATCTTCACGCACAGCTTATCCGGGCAGTTGGCGTCTACGATGCCGATTTTCCCGTTCACAACCTGGATGGCGTTGAATCCGTCTTTGCCGCTTTCTACGGTGAAAGTATCCTCGGCGCCGGGCTCCAGAGGGATGCGGCGAAGCAGCTGGCCGTCCTGGTATATGGCGGCGGTCTTATGGGCCGTTTTGTCCGGGGAGGAAGGGCGAAATTGTATGAGTAAGGCGACGGCGGAGGCCAGAAGAATGCCCAGTATGGCCAGGGTCAGCCCCAGTGTTTTTTTATCTTTGAATGGTTTCATAGCATGTTTTTTTGGTAAACCCGATTGGTTTTTGCAGTTTCTTTTTATAGGCCGCGCAATGCGTAATTCGGCCGTTCACCAAGTGAACAGTAACATTTTACATCAGCGGTAGGGGAAAAACAAGCCGGAAAATGGATTTTGATATTTTTTGTCCAATAGAAAAGGGAAAGCCTGTCGGTTTCTGGCAGGCTTTCCCTTTTATGCGGTTTTATTTTTTGCGGGCGATGGCGGCTTTTACTTTTTCCACGATATGCTCCGCGGTCAGTCTGAATTGTTTTTGCAGGTAGTCCTGGGGTCCCACCTCGCCGAATGCGTCTTCCACGGCTACGTATTCTACCGGAACCGGCTCGTTGGCAGCCAGCGCGTCGCAGACAGCGCTGTAAAGGCCTCCGATTTTGTTGTGGTTTTCCGCGGTCACGATGGCGCCGGTTTCTTTGGCGTATTTGATGACGCAGGCTTCATCCAGCGGCTTCACGGTAAACATGTCGATGATGGCGATTTCGATGCCTTCTTTTGCCAGGGCCTCTGCTGCCTGGAACGCCTCGTGAATCATAATTCCAGTGGCGAACACGGCGGCGTCTTTGCCTTCCCGCAGGGTTACGCCCTTGCCGATGGGGACTTCGGCGCCGTCCTCGTAGATTTTCGCGCAGTTTTTACGGCCCACGCGGATGTATTTTACGCCGTCCATGTCTTTGACCTGCTTTAACACGCTGATGAGCTGGTTGCAGTCGGCGATGTCCAGGACGGTGGAGCCGGGCATGGCACGGTAGAGGGCCATGTCTTCAAAGGGCATGTGGGTGCCGCCGTTGAATGCGGCGCATACGCCTGGGTCGGAGCCGATGACGGTGATGGGGTTGCCCGCGTAGCCGGCAGACAGGTACACCTGGTCATAGCAGCGGCGGGAGGCGAAGGGGCCGAAGCTGTGGATATAGGGCTTGAATCCGCTGGCGGAAAGTCCGGCGGCCACTCCGGCCATGTTGGCTTCCGCGATGCCGCAGTTTACGCCCTGGCTGGAGTTCATGGCCCATTTGGCGGTGCCGATGCAGCTCATCAAATCTGCGTCCAGATAAATCACATCCGGGTCTTCTTTTGCCAGAGCTTCCAGCTGTGTGCCCAGTATTTCCTTGAATGCGCGGGAATCTTTTTCTCCGTTATATACAATCTTCATCTCATTCCCTCCTATCCTTCTAAGGCGTCGCATGCCTTTTTAAGGTCTGCCAGCCATTTGTCACACTGTTCCGGGGTTACGTTCATGCTGTGGTTGGCCATGGTTTCTTCCACTTCCGGGATGCCTTTTCCCTTTACGGTGTCCATGACGATGGCGTAGGGTTTGTCGCCGCCCTGCTGGGTCCGCTCCAGAGCCGCCGTCAAAGCTTCAATGTCGTTTCCGTCGATGGCCTGGGTGTCGAAGCCAAAGGCTTGCATTTTCGCCGCCAGGTCGCCGGTGTCCAGCACGTCTTTTACGTAGCCGTCCAGCTGTTTTTTATTGTTGTCCAGAAGCACGACGTAATTGGAAAGCTTCTTGGCGGAGGCAAATAAAAAGGCTTCCCATACCTGGCCCTCGTTGCTCTCGCCGTCGCCCACGATGACGAATACGCGGCTGTCCCGGCCTTTTAAACGGTCGCCCAGCGCCATGCCCGCCGCCAGGGAGGTTCCCTGTCCCAGGGAGCCGGTGGTCATGTCCACGCCCACGGTTTTCTTCTTGTCGCAGTGGCTGGGGAAATTGGTGCCGGGCTGATTTAAGGTCTTGATGTCTTCATAGGGGAAATAGCCTTTGACGGCCAACGCGGAATAGACCGCCGGGCCGGCGTGGCCTTTGGAGCAAACCAGCTTGTCCCGTTCCGGCCACTGTGGGTTTTTGGGATCGATTTTCATTTCTTTTCCGTACAAGACGGCCAGCGCGTCGCACACGCTTAAGCTTCCGCCCAGATGGCCAAAGCCGCGGGCTTTGATTTCCTCCACTACGCCCATACGGATCTGAATGGCCAGTTTTTGCAAATCTTTTTTTAATTTATCATCCATATTTTTTGCGTTCCTTTCTTTTCTGTGACAATCCGCCGCTGCTCAGGCGGCATGCGTTCAGGGACGCCCAGGCGCCCGCCCAGCGTTCATACCATGCAGAGCGCCCGCCCTTGGGGCGCATGCAGGCTTTCTACAGAGGTTTACAGATGCCGCTTTTTACCGCTTCTTCGGCTACGGCTTTGGCTACGGCTTTGGCTACCCGCTCGTCAAAAGCGTCCGGTATGACAAAGTCCGGGGCCAGTCGGTCGTCATCCACCAGGGCCGCCAGCCCTTTGGCCGCCGCCATTTTCATTTCCTCGGTGATGCTTTTGGCGTGTACGTCCAGCGCGCCGCGGAAGATGCCGGGGAACACCAGCACGTTGTTAATCTGGTTGGGAAAATCGGATCTTCCAGTGCCGATGATTCTGGCTCCCGCCTGTTTGGCTTCGTCCGGCATGATTTCCGGTATGGGGTTGGCCATGGCGAAAACCATCGGGTCCGGATTCATGGAGCGGACCATGTCGGCGGTGACGCTGCCCGGCGCGGAGACGCCGATAAAAATGTCGGCGTTTGTCAGCGCGTCGGCCAGGGAGCCTTCTTCGCCTTTTAAGTTGGTGACCTTGGCCATCTCCTGTTTCACCGGATTTCCCGCGTTTTTCTGGTTGATCATGCCTTTGCGGTCGCAGAGGATCAGGTTGGCGAATCCGAACCGCAGCAGCAGCTTGGCGATGGCGATTCCAGCGGCGCCGGAGCCGTTTAATACGACTTTGCAGTCGGCGGCTTTTTTTCCGGTGAGCTTCAATCCGTTTATGATGGCGGCCAGCACCACCACCGCCGTGCCGTGCTGGTCGTCGTGGAAGACAGGAATGTCCAGCCGTTCTTTTAATTTCTGCTCAATCTCGAAGCAACGGGGGGCGGAGATGTCCTCTAAGTTTATGCCGCCGAAGGTGGGGGCCATGCGGACTACCGTTTCCACGATTTCGTCCACGTCTTTGGTGTCCAGGCAGATGGGAAATGCGTCTACGCCGCCGAATTCTTTGAAGAGGATGGATTTTCCTTCCATGACGGGCATGGCCGCCTCCGGGCCGATGTCCCCTAAGCCCAGCACAGCGGTGCCGTCGGTGACTACCGCCACTAGGTTTCCTTTTGACGTGTATTTGTAAATGTCCAGTTTGTTTTTCGTGATTTCCCTGCAGGGCTGGGCCACGCCGGGGGTGTAGGCTGTGCTTAAGTCGTCTTTGGTCAGAAGCTTCACTTTGCTTTGCACGCTTATTTTTCCCCGATGTTCTTCATGCATCTGCAGGCTTTGCTGATTGTAATCCATGTTTTATTTCTCCTGCTTGTTTTCGATGTCCGTGATCATGTCCACCCGCCGTTTGTGCCGCCCGCCCTCAAATTCGGTGGACAGCCAGGTTTCCACAATCATTTTTGCCATTTCGATTCCGATTATGCGCGCGCCGAAGGCAAGAACGTTGGCGTCGTTGTGCTGCCTGGACAGCCGGGCGGTGCACGGTTCGCTGCACAGAGCCGCCCGCACGCCGCGAATCTTGTTGGCCGCCAGGGAAATGCCAAGGCCCGTCCCGCAAATCAGGATGCCCCGCTCCACCTCCCCGCTCGCCACGGCGCGGCCTACTTTCTCCCCGTAGACCGGGTAGTCGCATCTTGCGCTTTCGTCTGTCCCATAGTTGACCACTTCATGGCCCATTTTTTGGAGATATTCCGTAATGGCCTGCTTCATCAGCAGCCCTGAGTGGTCGTTTCCGATACCGATTTTCATAGTGCCCTCCCTCTTTATGCGGCGCGCGGCCGGTTAAGTTTATCAGATGCTTGAACTGTTGAGATATTCCATCTGTTCCGGTGTCAGCACGTCGATGGATTTTCCCAGGAAATTCAGTTTGCGCCGGGCCACGTCCTGGTCCACCTCCACTGGAACGTCGATGAGTTTTTCCGTCAGCTGCCCCTGGTGTTCTACGAGATATTTGGCGGACAGCGCCTGGATGGCGAAGCTCATGTCCATGATTTCCGCCGGATGGCCGTCGCCCGCCGCCAGGTTCACAAGCCGGCCTTCCGCCAGCACGCAGATCCAGTTGCCGTTTTCAAGCTGGTAGCCCATGATGTTGTGGCGCATTTCCTGTTTGGCCACGGCGATTTCCCGCAGCCTTGCCATGTCGATTTCGCAGTCAAAATGTCCGGCGTTGCAGAGGATGGCGCCGTCTTTCATCTCGGCGAAATCCTCCTCGTCGATGACTTTTTCGCAGCCGGTGACGGTGATGAAGAAGTCGCCAAGCTTAGCCGCTTCCTTCATGGGCATTACGTCGAATCCGTCCATGACGGCCTCGATGGCTTTTACCGGGTCAATCTCTGTGACGATGACGCGGGCGCCCAGGCCCTTGGCGCGCATGGCCGTGCCTTTGCCGCACCAGCCGTAGCCGGCCACCACCACGATTTTCCCGGCCACGATTAAGTTGGTGGTGCGGTTGATGCCGTCCCATACAGACTGGCCGGTGCCGTAGCGGTTGTCAAATAAATGTTTGCAGTCTGCGTTGTTGACCATGACCATGGGGAATTTCAACTGCCCGGCCTTGTCCATGGCCTGCAGCCGGATGATGCCGGTGGTGGTTTCCTCGCAGCCGCCGATGACTTCTGGGATTAAGTCGGTAAATTCTGTGTGCATCATGTGCACCAGGTCCCCGCCATCGTCGATGATAATGTTGGGGCCGGGCTTTAACACGCTGCGGATGTGGGCGTTGTATTCCTCCGGCGTGCTGTCGTACCAGGCGTGGACTTCCAGGCCCGCTTTCACCAGCGCTGCCGCCACGTCGTCCTGGGTGGAGAGGGGATTGCTCCCGGTGATAAACATCTGTGCGCCGCCCGCCGCCAGCACTTTACACAGGTAGGCGGTTTTTGCCTCCAGATGCACGGACAGGGCGATTTTTTTGCCTGCGAATGGTTTTGTTTTGGAAAATTCTTCTTCCAAGGTGCGCAGCAGGTCGCAGTTTCTTTTTACCCACTGGATTTTCCGCTCGCCGGACTCGGCCAAATTTATGTCTCTGATTTCACTTTCCATATAATGGTTCCTCCTGAAATTATCCTTCATATTTGATAATTGCGAAACAGTTATTCATAGGTCCGCGTTTGCTCAAAATCGTTTATCTATTTTGAATAAACGCCAATTACGAAAGGGGCGTTTCGTGATTTTTCAATTTTTAAAATTTCTCAATGCCCAGTCGCTTGCAAATCCTGGATGCCTCCGCGTAGATCCGCTCTTCGTCCAGGGTCAGGACTTTTCGGTCTTCCATGACAATTTTGCCGTCGATGATCAGCGTTTCCACTTCGGAGCCGTTGGCGGAGTAGCAGAGTCCCGCCAGCAGGTCGTTTCGCGGCGTCATAGACGGTGTGCGTAAGTTTAAGATTGCCAGGTCAGCTTTTTTGCCCACTTCGATGGAGCCTGTCTGCTGTTCCATGCCCAGCGCTTTCGTGCCGTTTATGGTGGCCATGCGGAAAATCTCCCGGGCGCTTACGCAGTCCGCTTTTTCCCGGGCGCCTTTGTGGATCAGGCCCAGCAGGTTCATCTCGTGGAACATGTTCAGGGAATTGTTGCTGGCGGCGCCGTCGGTGCCGATGCAGACGTTGATTCCTTTGTGAAGCATGTCCGGCACGGGGGCGAATCCGTTGCCCAGCTTCATATTGCTGGCCGGGTTGGTGATGACGCTCACCTGGCATTCTTTCAAAATGTTCAGGTCGTCCTCGTCCACATGGACGCAGTGGGCGGCCACCGCCAGCCCGTCAAAGAGTCCCGCCCGTTTGGCCAGGGCGATGGGCGACGCGCCGTACTGGCTGCGGATATTCTCCACTTCGTTTCGGCTCTCGGATAAATGGATGTGCACGCCCATATGGTTTTTGGCGGCTTCTTTGGCCACGATCCGCTGGAAGTCCTCATCACAGCTATAGGGCGCGTGGGGGCCCAGGAAAAAGGTCAGCCGGTCGCAGTCTTTCCAGGCGTCTCTTTCTTCGTAGGCTTCCTTTAACCGGATTTGCCCGGCCTCGTTATCGCCGCTTCCCACCAGACCCCGGGAAATCACCGCCCGCATGCCGGATTCGGCCGCCGCCTTGGAGGTCTGATGGATGTGCATCTGCATATCGGAAAAACATGTGGTTCCCGATTTCATCATTTCCAGAATGGCCAGGCAGGCGCCCCAGTAGGCGTCTTCCGGCTCCAGTTTGTCTTCGATGGGTTCAATATTTTTAAACAGCCAGTCCTCAAAGGGCAGGTCGTCGGCCACGTTTCTTAAAAGCGCCATATAAGAATGGGTGTGGGCGTTTACAAGGCCAGGAATCGCCAGCCGGTCCGTTCCGTCAATGACCCGGTCCTGGGAAAATCCTTCTGGCATTTCTCCGATTCCCACGATTTTGTCTTCCTGCAGATAAATATTCGTCCTGCAGACAACGTCCTGGCCATCCTTGGGGAGCGTGGCCAGGATATCTTTTAGTGCAATTCCCATGAAATTTTCCTCCTGGTTTTTCATTGATTTCTATTGTATCACGAAGGGAAAGGAAAAACAATATAGCCAGATGCTTCCAGGGAAAAGATGTCGGTCAGCCCTTCGGTCACATAGACCTTTTTTTCCTCATCCACGAATATGCCTTCCGCGTTATATTTTTCCAGCAAATTGGCGCCTTTTTCCAAGCCCAGGACGAAGCAGGCGGTGGACAGCCCGTCGCTTATGAGTCCGTTTTCCCCCAGCGCGGTGACGGATATGAGCCTGGAGTCGGCGGGATAGCCGGCGTCAGGGTCCAGGATATGGCAGTAGCGTTTCCCGTCCTGCATGAAATATTTCTCATAATCGCCGGATGTGGACACGTAGCGCTCCCCTTTCAGCGTAAGCACGCCCAGCAGGTCTTCCTGCTCGCCTCTGGGGTCGCGGATGGCCACTTTCCAGTCTGTGCCGTCCGGCTTGGCGCCCCAGGTGAGCACACTGCCGCCCACGGCGATGACCGCGCCCTGGGCGTCTTCGTCTTTTTCCAGCAGAGCCGCCGCCTCGTCGCAGCCAATGCCTTTGCCCACCGCGCCCAGGTCGATGGAGCAGTCCTCTTCCAGCTCCACCTGGTTTTGTCCGTCTTCGCTGTCCAGACGGATTTTGTCGTAGCCGCTTTCTTTTAAAAGCCGCTGGATTTCTTTTTCATCGGGCACGCGGGGATTTTCCGCCTCCACGTTCCACAGGCGGGTCAGCCTGCCCATGGTGGGGTCGAAGGCGCCGCCGCTTTTCTTTGCAAGCGTCAGGCTTTCCTTTAGATAGTCCATGGTCTGTCCGTCCACCGAAACGGGGCCTTTCCCGGCCTTCCCGTTTATCTTTCCAATGTCTGAGTCCTCATCCCGCCAGGACAGATAGCGGTGTTCCGTCTGGGTCAGAAGCATTAGGATTTCCCCGGTGACGTCCTCCCCCTGGGAATAAACCCGCTGGGAAACCACGGTGCCCATGGCGATGTCGCTGTTGTCGTATGTTTGGGTTTCTTTGGCCGGGGATTGGGAACAGCCGCCCAGCAAAACGCCTGCGGTCAGGAAAAAAAGCGGGAGAGTGAATTTTATTTTCATTGCGGCAGAACTCCTTCTATATTTCATATCGCATAGTATCCATTTTTATAATTAGAGTTTGGACAAAATTGGTAAATTAGGGGCGAATGCAAAAAGGCTATTTTGTTCAAACATAGAATTGCCTAATTATATATTCTCGAATGTGAGTATAACGTAAGTTTGGCGAAGCTGCAAGGTAAAAACGCCTCCCGATTGAGAAAAAAGGGAGGCGTTTTGAATTATTCTTTCCCATTAAAACAGTACGTGCATACCTTACAGGGTTCCAGACCGATGGATGCCAGAAGATCGTCCAGGCGGTGGTAGCGCAGCGTGGTGAAGTTCTGTCTCTTGCAGATTTCCTCCACCATTTTCGCGTAGCGGCAGGAACAGGGATCGGCGTATTCCTCCATGGTTTCCGGGGAAACTTCGTCGCCCTCCAGATCATGGATGACCCGGCGGGTGATCAGCTCCATCTCGGATTTAGACCGGGAAAAGCTTAAGAATTTGCAGCCGTAAATCAGCGGCGGGCAGGCCGGGCGCACATGCACTTCCTTCGCCCCGCTGCTGTAGAGAAACTTGGTGGTGTCCCGCAGCTGGGTTCCCCGCACGATGGAGTCGTCGATCAAAAGCAGCCGCTTATCGTGGATCAGGGACTTCACCGGAATCAGCTTCATGCGCGCGATCAGCTCCCGCATGCTCTGGTTGGTGGGCATGAAAGAGCGGGGCCAGGTAGGCGTGTATTTGATGAAAGGCCGCCCGTAGGGAATGCCCGATTCATTGGAATAGCCGATGGCGTGGGCAATGCCGGAGTCGGGCACGCCGGCTACGATATCCGGTTCTACGCTTCCGTCGTCCCGCTTGGCCAGCATTTGTCCGCAGGCGTAGCGCATTTGCTCTACATTGACTCCTTCGTAGGAGGAAGTGGGATATCCGTAATAGACCCACAGGAAAGAACAGATGCGCATATCCTTCCCTGCAGGCGCCAGAGTCTCCACGCCGTCGGGGCGGATGCGCACGATTTCCCCCGGACCCAGCTCTCGGTAGTCGCTGTAGCCCAGATTGATATAGGCGAAGCTTTCAAAAGAAACGCAGTAGGCGTCTTCTTTATGCCCCAGCACACAGGGGGTTCGCCCATAGCGGTCCCTGGCGGCGTAGATGCCCTCTTGGGTCAGCAAAAGCAGCGTCATCGAGCCGTCCACCGCTTCCTGTACATAGCGGATGCCGTCCGCCAGACTGTCCCTCTTGCAGATCAGGGCCGCGATCAGCTCCGTGGCGTTCACCTGACCGTTAGTCATTTCCTGAAAATGGGCCGGTCCGTCTTTGTAAATCTCCTGCAGCAATTCATCGAAATTGTTGATGTTGCCCACTGTCGTGATGGCAAAGCTGCCCAGGTGAGATTGGATCAGAAGAGGCTGGGGCTCGAAGTCCGAGATGCACCCGATGCCCAGATACCCTTCCAGTTCCCCTACGTCCCGGTCAAATTTGGTGCGGAAAGGGGAATTTTCAATATTGTGGATTGCCCGGTTGAATCCGCTCTCGCCGTAAGTGGCCATGCCGCCCCGCCTCGTCCCCAGATGGGAGTGATAATCCGTACCATAAAAAAGTTCCAACACACAGTCTCGTTTTGCCGCTACACCAAAAAATCCACCCATAGATGCTCCTTTTCTGTATTGTACAAGATTTTTAAAAAATTCATTGTTATATGTAAATGCCCTGTTACGCCGGGCTCGTCCCACAGGCAAAAAGGCTTTTGCCTGTGCACTTGTATTATACGGTCTGCGGCAAAAATCGGCAACTGTTATTTTCCGCAATTCGGCAAAAGAATCGGCAAACGGGTGGAAAAATTCACTTTCCTGTGCTAAAATAATTGGCAGACTGGGCGCTCCGCCTTATTTAAAAGCTGTGCGGGCGCATCTGACATCCCTAATTACATGCCGCCTAATCAGCGGCGGAACTTTCATGGTATAAAGATGAAAAAAGTTGATTTTGAGAATGGCACAATCACGAAAAACATCATCCAGACAGCGGCGCCGATGTTCGTGGCGCAGGCGATCAGTCTTCTGTACAATATTGTGGACAGGATTTATATAGGAAGGATCGAGGGGTACGGCACGCAGGCGCTTGGCGCAATAGGTTTGTGTTTTCCAGTGGTCATGCTGGTTGGCGGTTTTACAAATATGTTCAGTCTCGGCGGCGCGCCTTTATTTTCCATCGCGCTTGGAAAAGGCGATAAAGAAAAAGCCTGCGCCATACTGAATACGGCGTTCCGGCTGGAGATTATTGTAGGCGCGATCCTTATGCTGCTGGGCGAGCTGTTCGCGCCCCAGATCCTGGCGGCGTTTGGCGGGGCTGCAAATGAACTTCGTTTTTCCGTTCCTTACATAAGGATATATCTTGTGGGAACGATTTTCACAATGATTTCCACGGGCATGAATCCCTATATAAACGCCCAGGGATACGCTCCGGTCGGCATGGGCGCCGTGTTGATCGGGGCCGTCTCGAATATTATATTGGACCCCCTGTTTATTTTCACATGGGGAGGCGGGGTAAATGGAGCCGCCATGGCGACAGTGATTGCACAGTTTTTATCCATGCTGTTCGTTTTCAGATTTCTTCTGGCCCCGAAAAACGCGTTTAAAATATTTTTTCGGAAACCCTTTGCGCTTCCCTATGCAAAAGATATTGTCGGTCTTGGCGCGTCGCCTTTTGTTATGCAGTGCACGAATTCCATCGTGTCTGTGTCGTGCAACCGTGTGTTAATGCAGACCGGAGGGACTCTTTACGTGTCCGTTATGACCATTGTTTCTTCGGTAAGGCAGATCTTTGACACGCCGATACTGGCAATCGCAGAGGGGGCGTCGCCGACGATTTCCTATAACTACGGAGCGGGAAGGCCCAGGAAAGTCCGAAACGCGATTCTGTTAATGGCGTCCGCGGCCATCTTCTGTACGTGCCTGATGTGGATATTTATCGAGAAATTTCCGCTGCTTCTTATAAAAATCTTCAGCGACGACGCGACACTGCAGCAGTTGGCGCTGCGGCCGCTTCACCTGTATTTTTTCGCCTTTGTTTTCCAGGCGTTCCAGTATTCCGGGCAGACCGTTTTCAAAGCGCTCAATAAAAAGAAGCAGGCGATCTTTTTCAGCCTGTTCCGGAAAGTCATCATGGTGGTTCCCCTCACCTATTTGCTGCCCTATGCGTTTAAAATGGGGAGCGATGGCGTATTTATGGCGGAGCCGATCTCTAACGTGGTCGGAGGGCTGACGTGCTTCATAACCATGACAGCGATGATTGTCCCGGAGCTGAAAAAAATGGAATCTTAGAAAAATATAAAATTTCGTGTGACTACAAGTTGCTGAAATTCCCGCAGACTGTAAAAAGGACGATTGTCGAAAAAGTGAAGATATGCTATAGATCCAAAGGCGGTTTTACCCCTCTTATTTTCGGAGGGTTCCAGAAGCCCTCCAGATATCATGCCCTTTGGGCGCGAAAGAAAGGGGGGCGATGCAATGGTTACATATTCGGATCTGATCCAGATAGGTATCTTCATTGTTGCCCTTGCGAATTTGATTTATCAGATTTTCAAGGATAAAAAGAAATAGCCGCCACTACTGCAATAGCGACGGCTGATGTAAAAATTAGCTTTTAACTGTTTGGGGTAGAGCCGCTTCTACGGTTTTCCCTTTTCTTATGTCTAATATAGCATATCCAGGGGCAGGACGCAAGAATTTTTTCGTGGCCGCGTTCTTCGCATAGAGCGGATAACCGCTCAAAATCACATAAGATCGGCGTTTCATAAAATTTTCACACAATATTAGCGCTCACCCCTTGACAGCGCTAATAATAAATGTTATAGTTCTTGTAGAACAGAACAAAGAAACCCTGCAGACAAGGAGGGATCGCTATGAACATTGCAAAATTTACGCAGAAATCAATCCAGGCCGTCCAGGATTTGGAGAAGGCCGCTTATGAATATGGAAACCAGGAGATTGAGCAGGAGCATTTGCTCTATAATTTATATCATCAGGAGGACAGCCTGATCAAAAAGCTGCTGGAGAAAATGGAGATCCAGCCCCAGGCTTTTGAGAAGAGTCTGGACCAGGCGCTGGAGGCCCGGGTGAAAGTGTCCGGCGGCAGTCTTCATTACGGGCAGTATCTGAACAAGGCTTTGGTGGAAGCGGAGGACGAGGCCAGGCAGATGGGGGATGAGTACGTCTCGGTGGAGCATCTGTTCCTGTCCATGCTTCGGCACGCCAGCCCATCCATGAAAAAGCTGTTCCAGGAATACGGGATTACCCGGGAGCGGTTCCTGCAGGCTTTGTCCACCGTGCGGGGCAATCAGCGGGTGGTCAGCGACAATCCGGAAGCCACCTATGACACTCTGAACAAATACGGGCAGGATCTGGTGGAGCGCGCCAGGGAGCAGAAGCTGGACCCGGTGATTGGCCGGGACGGGGAGATTCGAAACATTGTCCGGATTCTGTCCAGGAAGACTAAGAATAACCCGGTGCTTATCGGCGAGCCGGGCGTGGGCAAGACGGCGGCGGTGGAAGGGCTAGCCCAGCGGATTGTCCGGGGGGATGTGCCGGAGGGGCTGAAAAACAAGCGGATTTTCTCCCTGGATATGGGCGCGCTGGTGGCCGGAGCCAAGTACCGGGGCGAGTTTGAGGAGCGTTTGAAAGCGGTTCTGGAAGAGGTGCGAAAGAGCGAAGGGGAAATCATCCTGTTCATCGATGAGCTGCATCTGATCGTGGGCGCGGGCAAGTCAGACGGGGCCATGGACGCGGGAAATATGTTAAAGCCCATGCTGGCCAGGGGCGAGCTGCACTGCATCGGCGCCACCACCTTGGATGAGTACCGCCAGTACATTGAGAAAGACCCGGCCCTGGAGCGCCGGTTCCAGCCGGTCCTGGTGGATGAGCCTTCGGTGGAAGATACCGTTTCCATCCTCCGTGGACTGAAAGAACGCTACGAGGTGTACCATGGCGTGAAAATCACCGACGGCGCGCTGGTGGCGGCGGCCACATTGTCCCAGCGGTACATCAGCGACCGTTTCCTGCCGGATAAAGCCATTGACCTGGTGGACGAAGCCTGCGCGCTGATTAAGACGGAGCTGGATTCCATGCCCACGGAGCTGGACGAGATGTCCCGGAAAATCATGCAGATGGAGATTGAGGAGGCGGCGCTGAAAAAAGAAAACGACCGGCTCAGTCAGGACCGCCTGGTCGCTTTGCAAAAAGAACTGGCGGAAAGCCGCGACGCTTTTAATTCTAAGAAAGCTCAGTGGGACAATGAAAAAGTCTCTGTGGAAAAAGTCCAGAAAATCCGGGAGCGGATGGAGGATGTGAACCGTCAGATTCAAAAGGCCACGCAGGATTATGACCTGGAAAAAGTCAGTGAACTGCAGTATGGGGAACTGCCCAGGCTGCAGCAGGAGCTTTCGCAGGCGGAAGAGCAGATGGCCCATTCGGAGCACAGCCTGCTCCATGAGCGGGTCACAGACGAAGAGATTGCCCGGATCATTTCCCGCTGGACCGGCATTCCCGTGGCGAAGCTGACGGAAGGCGAGCGCAGCAAGATTCTGGCCCTGGAGGATGTGCTCCATCAGCGGGTGGTGGGCCAGGACGAGGCGGTGCAAAAGGTCACGGACGCTATCCTGCGCTCCAAGGCCGGCATCAAAGACCCCACCAAGCCCATTGGATCGTTCCTGTTTCTAGGTCCCACCGGCGTGGGGAAGACAGAGCTTGCCAAGACGCTGGCGGAAAGCCTTTTCGATGATGAAAATAACATGGTGCGCATCGACATGAGTGAATATATGGAGAAACATTCCGTGTCCCGGCTCATCGGAGCGCCTCCCGGATACGTGGGATACGAGGAGGGCGGTCAGCTCACCGAGGCCGTTCGCCGGAAGCCCTACAGCGTGGTGCTTTTTGACGAAATCGAAAAGGCGCACCCGGACGTGTTCAACGTGCTTCTGCAGGTGCTGGACGACGGCCGGATTACCGATTCCCAGGGGCGGACCGTGGACTTTAAGAACACCATACTGATTATGACCTCCAACATCGGCGCCTCTTATCTGCTGGAAGGAATTGACAGCCAGGGGAAAATCCAGGCGGAGTGTGAGGAGATGGTGATGCGGGATCTGCGCAGCCATTTCCGCCCGGAATTTTTAAATCGTCTGGATGAGGTGATTTTGTTCAGCCCCTTAAGTAAAGACCATATCGGCCGGATTGTGGACTTACTGGTGAAGGACTTAAACCGCCGGCTGGCGGACCAGGAGCTTATGCTTTCCCTGACCCAGCAGGCCAAGGCGCATGTGGTGGAAAACGGCTACGATCCGGTGTACGGCGCGCGTCCTTTGAAGCGGTATCTGCAAAAGACTGTGGAAACGCTGGCGGCGAAAAGCATTTTGTCCGGAAATGTGCGGGCTGGGGATACGCTGACGCTGGATTTGGAAAATGGACAGTTGACATGCCGATAAAATAGAATTTGCCTGCGGACATATTCGTATGTTGTTTCGCCAAACGACGGGCCCTCCTTATAGAAGCGGAGGACCCGCCGGTTTATTTTTTAATCTGCGCCTGCACGCCGGTGGAGGTGTTTTGAAGGGTGATGTTCAAATGATGCAGCGACAGGATTTTTCTGGCCAAAAACAATCCAAGCCCCCGATGCTTATCCGCTCGGCTGCGGCTTTTATCCCCGCTGTAGAACATATCGAAAGCGTGGGTTAGCTGCTCTTTTGTCAGAGGTTCGGCGGTGTTTTCAATGACGCAGCCTCGGGCGTTTGTCTGAATCCGGACGCAGCCGCCGGGCGCGTTGTAGAGGACGGCGTTGGACAGCAGATTTGCGACGGCTTTGGCCAGGTAGCCGGGGTCGCCGTCTATGAGAAAGTCTTCGCCGCAGTCGCACTGTATCTGAAGACTTTTTTCCTGTATCATGGGTTCCAGACGTTCCAGCTGCTCCTGGATGAGCGCGTTCATGGAAACGGATTCCTTTTGGAGGGTCAGCCGTTTGTCGTCCATTTTGGACAGGTCAATCATTTCCGTCACCAGCCGGTCGATTTCCTCGGTTTGGCCGATAATCTGAGTCAGGTAGTAGTCCCGCTTGTTTTCCATGTGGCCTTCCTGAAGGTTCTCGGCGAAACCCCGGATGATTCCCAGCGGCGTTTTCAGCTCATGGGCGATGGCGTTGGTGAAATCCCGGCGCATTTCCTCCAGGGCGGCCCGCTGTTTGTTGGTCTGGTTGGCTGTGTAGAGGACTTTTACAATGCACACGATCATCAGCGCCAGCCCCGCCAGATATTCGTATTTCAGATAGTCCATGGCCGCCAGCAAGGGGTGGCTCTCAAAGCGCAGTTCCGCGTAGCAGGCCGGCGAAGACGCTTCGTCCGTTTCCGGCCAGATAGACGTATACAGGCGGTCTTTGCTCCGGATTCTGTAGGAATCTTTGGAAAAATCTGTCGAAGTTTTCTCGATTTTCTGAGCGGAAATGTCGGCGTGGCTGTCAAAGGCCTGGAGATATTCGCTTTCGCTCCAGCGCCGCCACTGCTTGGAGTCGCCGAAGCGCAGATAGGGAAAAAGTAGGGCGGCCTTCTGGATTTCGGTCTGGCTTTCTTTCCATGTTTTCTTGTCCTTGTCCGGGTAATTTCTTTTCCAGACGACTCTGCTGTGGGTTTCCGTGTAGGATTCCCCCTGTTCGTTTTCGTAGGAATGGTTGGTTTGGGTGACCGGGTCTTCATAAAGCTCGGCGTTTTCGGACTCTTTCTCCCAGGTAACTTCCTGCACCAGAATCTGGCATAATTTTCCCGAATCTTTGGATGTGCGGGTCAAAAAACGGTATTGGGGCGGCTCTCCCGACGGGTCGTAGCTGTCCCCGGAGCGCTGGCCGTAGTTGGCCAAAACGGCTTTTTCCTCCTGGGTCAAATGTTCCAGGGCGTGATAGGCATAGCGGGCGTTCGTCTCATCGGTGAACGGGGTCTGGCCGATGCGCTCCTGGGTTTTGGCCAAAAGCTGTCCGCCGGTTTGGTAGAAGGCCACGGAGAACTGCTGGAACGGCCCGGAAGCATCCACCGTGGCTATCTGGGAGGCCAGGTAGCTGAAATAGGATGAATCCGTTTGATCCGTTTCGCCGCTTAGGTCGCGTTCCGCCTGTTGCTGGATGGCCGAGAGCCGCAGGCTGGCGTTGTTTTTGAATTCTTCCGCATATTTCGCCGCCATCAGACAGGTGGCAAGCTCCATGCTCACCAGGTACAGGACGGCAAAGCCTGTTACCACGGGCTGCCAGATTTTCTTTCTTTTTCTCTTTCTCATGTTGTCACCTCCATACGGTATCCGAATTTGCGCACAGTCTGGATGGCGCAGCCGCACCCGCCGATTGCTTTTCGCAGTTTCTTGATGTGGTTGTCCACCACCCGCTCGCTGCCGTCGAAGTCATAACCCCAGAAGCGGATTAAAAGCTGCTCCCGGCTGAATGTGCGCCCCGGGTTTTCCAGGAAGAAGAGAAGCATCTCGTATTCTTTTGGCGGAAGGTGGACAGGCGCGCCCCCATTCCAGAGCCGGTGCGCGTCCAGGTCTATTTCCAGTGCGCCTGCCCGCAGCCTCCTCGCCGTGCCTGCGGCCGAAGCGCGTTTTAAGAGAGCCATCGCCTTGGCGTAGAGAACGGGCAGGGAGAAGGGCTTGGTCACATAGTCGTCCGCGCCCAGGGCGTAGCCGTTCAGCTCGTCTTCCTCCATGACCCGCGCGGTGATGAAGATAATGGGAATGTCGCTGGAGTCCCGGATTTTTTGGCACAGGGAAAATCCGTTCATCTTAGGCATCATCACGTCTAAAAGGGCCAGATGGAAGCTGTTTTGCGCCATAAGCTCCAGGGCTTCCTCCCCGTCGCCTGCCGTCTGCGCTTGCCAGCCTTTGCCCGTGAAGTAATCGGCGATGGCTTCCTGCATCAACGGGTCATCCTCTACAATTAGAAGTTTTTGGTTCATGGGGCATCCTCCTTTTCAGATTGTATTTTAGCAGGGGAATGTGTCCTTTTGGTATCCATTTTGAAATTAGTTGAAAAGGGGGGCTGTTTTTTAGTATAATAAAAAAAGCATGTTGAGAAAGAATCGGGATGCCCGACTGGACAAATGAGGGCATTGACATACTGCCCGGCCATTTCAGCGAATCACTCTTTGGCGCAGGGCAGAGCCGTAAATAAACAGAAAAATATAGGAGGATGGGAACATGGGGATTTTTAAGATTGACGCGGACCAGCTGGGATGGGTGAACGGGCCGGAAGATGACCCTTATGATTACTGTCTGCATGGCCGTGTTGACGTACAGGTTGGAACGGAGATTTTTGGTGATTTCGGGACAGTCAGCGCCACCGCGTTGTATCTTTTAAAGTCATTGGAGGAGGACAAAATTATGGGTCAGGGCATTCAGATGATTCCCTGCTGCGGCCATTTTCTGATGGCCAATGAGGATTTATCCGAGGTGGAGATCTTGGGATGCCCCAATGGGATCGATTGGTCGGTCGTTCATGAAGGCGGTTGGGTAAAAATCATTTTGCCGTCTGGAAAAGAAGAGCGGATCGGCTTCCTGGATTATCAGGCGGAGGCGTTTCGTTTTGCGGACAAAATAGAAGCGTATTACAATTCCTGTAAGCCGAAACTCTTTCCGGAAGCCGAATTCGATGATTTTAATCAAAAGGGCTATACGGCGTTTTGGAGGGAATGGCACAGGCGCAGGAATAAGGGAAATGATTAAATCCCTCGCCTCGCGCCAGATGTCTTCCGGGCATTTTTCCTTAAATTGGGCGTTCCTGGCCCGGACATCCAACCTTTCTTTTAGATTAAGGCGCTTAGGAGTATTGATTTTTCGATACTCATTTTTCCATCGCATACTTGGATTCCTATGGCGGCGTTTTCTTTTAAATTCATCTGCGATAATAGTTCTTTTGATAATCTTATGCCTTGGCTGTTTCCCCACTTTATTTATGGTGGTCTGCGTTGTGTAAGCGTTTTCCTTTGTCTTTGTTTTCATTCTTATTTTCCTCAATTATTCTCTTGGGTTGATTTTTAAACTGTATACAATGGATATACCCTGTTTATAGTGTATACAAAGGATATCCGTTCGTCAACGGCCATATTCCTGAAAATAAAAACTTTCTCCAATTTTAATAATTATTTAACTAATTAATTATATCATCAACTTGCTGTTTATAATTCTTAATAAAGTATAAAATTACCAAAAAACACTTGTTATATTTATCCAAAAGGCTTAATATACTATTATTCAGCTAATTAATTAGTGCGCGATTTTGGAAAAGCGAGGTGAGGGAAATGATGGACGAAAGGCTGGAAAACAGCATCCAGGGGTTATTTATGCGGGCGACTCATGCATATTTTCAGAAGAACTTTCAGCTTTTGAACGGCTTGGGCCTGCATCCGGGACAGCCGCCTATTTTGTGGCATCTTTTTAAAGAGGAAGGCTTAAGTCAGAAGGAGCTTGCTAAGCGGGTGAAGGTGAAGCCCCCCACGGTGAATGTGTCGCTGCAGCGGCTGGAGAAGTCGGATTATATTTGCCGCCGGCAGGACGAGAAGGACCAGCGGGTGTCCCGCATCTATCTGACAGAGAAGGGGAGAAATTTGGCGAAGCGGCTTGAAGGGGTGATGGAGAATAACGAAAACCAGATGACCAGGAATTTTACAGAGGCGGAAATTTGTCTGCTGTTCCGGTTTCTAAGGCAGTTGATTGAAAACATAGAATCCATAGACGCAACGGAAGGATAGAAAGGAGATTTGCAAACTTATGAGTAAGATTATCAAATATCTGAAGCGTTCCGCAGGATACATTTTCTGTATCATGGTCTTGCTTTTTTTGCAGGCGTACTGCGATCTGTCGCTGCCCACGTACACTTCGGATATTGTCAACGTGGGCATTCAGCAAAAGGGGATTTTGGACGGCGTGCCGGAGGAAATCCGCGTCTCTTCCATGGAAGATTTGGAATTATTCCTGGACGAGGAAAGCCGTGAGGACGTGCGAAGCGGCTATGAAAAAGAAGGGGAGCGTTATGTCTTAAAAGAAGGGATGACAAAGGAAGAGAGGGAAGAGTTGAATGACGCAATGGGAAAACCCATTCTCATGCTGTATTCCCTGACCCAGGATAAGGAGCGCAGCGCGGCGGTGAAAAGCCAGATGGGGCTGCCCGAGGAGGCGGATCTTCTGGAAGTCATGAAACAAATGCCGCCGGAAGCCATAGAAAAAATGCTGGAGGAATCCGGCAGACAAATCGACGCCATGCCGGATTCCCTGATTACCCAGACGGCGGTGACTTACATTCAGCAGGAATACCAGGAGATGGGCCGGGATGTGGATCAGATGCAGATCCGGTATATTTTGAAAATTGGCCTTTTTATGCTGGGGCTGGCGTTTTTGAGTATGCTGGCGGCTGTGCTGGTGACGTTTTTGTCGGCGCGGGTGGCGGCTGTGACCGGACATGATCTGCGAAACGCCATTTACCGCAAGGTCATCGGATTTTCCAGCGGGGAATACAATCGGTTTTCCACGGCGTCTCTGATTACCAGGAGTTCCAACGACATCCAGCAGATCCAGCTTATGATGGCCATGGTTTTCCGGATTGCCATGTATGCGCCCATCATGGGGATTGGCGGCATTTTAAAGGTTTTGAGAACCGACGCGTCCATGAGCTGGATTATTGCGCTGGCTGTGGGGGCGGTGCTGCTTTTGATGCTTGTGTTATTCGGAGTTGCCATGCCCCGGTTTAAGAAACTGCAGGTATTGATTGACCGACTCAATCTGGTGACCCGTGAAATCCTCACAGGGCTTCCGGTGATCCGCGCTTTCAGCCGGGAACAGCATGAGAAAGAACGTTTCGAGAAGGCCAACTGGAATTTGACGAAAACCACGCTGTTTGTCAACCGGTGCATGACTTTTATGATGCCGGCCATGATGCTGATTATGAACGGCGTTTCCGTGCTGATTGTGTACACAGGCGCCCATGCGGTGGATAACGGAAGCATGCAGGTGGGGGATATGATGGCGTTTATTCAGTACGCCATGCAGATTATCATGAGCTTTTTGATGCTGACCATGCTGTCCATCATGCTGCCTCGGGCCAGCGTGTCCGCCAACCGGATTGCGGAAGTTCTGGAGACGGAGCCTATGATAAATGACCCGGAAAATCCCCAAAATGCCGACACAGGCGAGAAAGGCACGGTGGCTTTCGAGGGCGTTTCCTTCTCTTACCCGGATGCGGATGAGAAGGTTCTGCGGGATATTACGTTTACGGCGAAAAAGGGTCAGACGGTGGCGTTTATCGGCAGCACTGGCAGCGGAAAGAGCACTTTGTTAAATCTGATTCCACGGTTTTACGATGTGACGGAGGGCTCGGTGAAAGTGGACGGGGTGGATGTGCGCCAGATG
Source organism: uncultured Lachnospiraceae bacterium (assembly GCA_964407765.1). Lineage (GTDB taxonomy): Bacteria > Bacillota > Clostridia > Lachnospirales > Lachnospiraceae > MGBC164599. The sequence goes on along the minus strand of CAYOWU010000016.1, from coordinate 8,642 downwards.
AGTCAGAAGGATTTGCGGGATAAACTGGGCTATGTGCCGCAAAAGGGCGTTTTGTTCTCCGGAACCATACATTCCAACATCGCCTATGGCTGTCCCGACGCGCCTCAGGCGCAGGTGGAGCAGGCGGCGGTCATTGCCCAGGCGGAAGATTTTATTTTGGAGAAGCCGGAGAAATATGAGGCTCCTATCGCCCAGGGCGGCTCCAACGTGTCCGGCGGCCAGAAGCAGCGGCTGTCCATCGCCAGGGCCATCGCCAAGCAGCCGGAAATCCTGTTGTTCGACGACAGTTTTTCCGCTCTGGACTTTAAGACGGATGTGGCTCTTCGGAAAGCTCTGAAAAAAGCCACGGCTGAGACTACCACATTGATTGTGGCCCAGCGAATCAGCACCATTATCCATGCGGATTTGATTGTTGTTCTGGATCGGGGACGGGTGGCCGGACAGGGAACCCATCGGGAACTGATGGAGAGCTGCGAGGTTTACCGCCAGATTGCCATGTCACAGTTATCAGAGGAGGAGTTGGCAGGATGAGTGAAGAGAGAAGAAGCATCAGGCCCAGAGGCCCCATGGGCCATGGCCGCGGAATGGGCGGCGGCGAGAAGGCCAAGGATTTTAAAGGTACGCTGAAGAAATTGTTCCGATACATGGACAGATATAAAATACGCTTTTTGTTTATGCTGATTTTCGCCGTGGCGGGCACGGTGTTCAGCATTGTAGGCCCGAAAATCCTGGGAAAGGCCACTACGGAGCTTTTCAACGGCCTGGTGGCCAAGGTCAGCGGCACGGGAGGGATTGATTTTACCCGGATTGGGGAAATCCTCCTGGGCGTGCTGGGGCTTTACCTGGTCAGCGCATGCTTTACGTTTATCCAGGGATTTGTGATGACGGGCATTTCCAACGACGTGACCTACTCCATGCGCCGGGATATATCGGAGAAAATCCATCGGATGCCCATGAAATACTTTGAGAGCAGGACTCATGGGGAAATCCTCTCCAGGGTGACCAACGACGTGGACACCTTGCAGCAGAGCCTGAACCAGAGCGTAACCCAGTTGATTACCTCGGTGACTATGATTATCGGCGTGCTGATTATGATGTTCAGCATCAATGTGTGGATGACTCTTTGCGCGCTTTTGATTCTGCCTGTTTCCATGGGGATTATCGGGACGGTGATGAAGCATTCCCAGAAATATTTCCGGGGGCAGCAGAAGTATCTGGGCGAGGTGAACGGACAGATTGAGGAAATCTACGCGGGCCATTCCATCGTGAAGGCATTTAATAAGGAAGAGGATGTGGTGAATGTCTTTGAGGAAACCAACCAGAAGCTGTATGAGTCCGCATGGAAATCTCAGTTTTTCTCCGGGATTATGATGCCGGTAATGCAGTTTGTGGGAAATGTGGGCTACGTGATGGTGGCTCTTTTGGGCGGATATTTTGTCATTCAGAAATCCATCGAAGTGGGGGACATTCAGTCCTTTTTCCAGTACATCCGCAGTTTCACCCAGCCCATCACCCAGGTGGCGCAGGTGACCAACATGCTCCAGTCCACGGCTGCCGCTGCGGAGCGGGTGTTTGAATTTTTAGATGAGGAGGAAGAGGATCAGTTGTCTGAAAATCCCGTGGATATTTCCAATCTGAAAGGAAATGTGCAGTTTGACCATGTGGCGTTCGGATATAATCCGGAGAATATGATTATCCATGATTTTTCCACGGAGGTGAAAGACGGCCAGAAAGTGGCCATCGTCGGGCCCACCGGAGCGGGAAAGACCACCATGGTCAAGCTTTTGATGCGGTTTTACGATGTGAATAAGGGAGCGGTGAGAATCGACGGGCATAACGTGCAGGATTTTCACAGAAGCCAGCTTCGGGAAATGTTTGGCATGGTTTTGCAGGACACCTGGCTGTTTAACGGTACGATTATGGAAAATATCCGCTATGGCAGGCTGGACGCCACCGATGAGGAAGTGGTCGCGGCGGCGAAAGCGGCCCATATCCATGATTTCATCATGACTCAGCCGGGCGGCTATCAGATGGAGTTAAACGAAGAAACCAGCAACGTGTCCCAGGGGCAGAAGCAGCTTCTCACCATCGCCAGGGCCATTTTGGCGGACAATCGGATTTTGATTCTGGATGAAGCCACGTCTTCGGTGGATACCCGGACGGAAGTGCAGATTCAAAAAGCCATGGATAACCTGATGGAAGGCCGAACCAGCTTTGTCATCGCCCACCGGCTGTCCACCATACGGGACGCCAATCTGATTCTGGTGATGAAGGACGGGGATATCATTGAGCAGGGCAGCCACCAAGAGCTGATGGCGGCCCAGGGATTTTATGCGGGGCTTTATAACAGCCAGTTTGAGAAAGCGGAGGCGGTATAAATGGAGTATCAGATTGTGGCGATTGAACGGGAGTATGCCACCGGAGGCCAGGACATAGGCGCGAAGGTAGGAGAAATGCTGGGGATTCCCTGCTACGGCAGGGATATCCTTCAGATGGCGGCGCAGGAATGGAATACGGAAGCAGAATACATTGAACATCTGGAGGAGAATTTTACCAACAGCCTGCTCTATTCCATCGGCATGGCGGCCCGCGCCGCCGCCGGGCAGGGAGACGGCCTTTCGGAAGAGGGCCGGTTGTTCCTCACGGAAAACCAGATTGTAGAGAGACTGGCCATGGAAGGTCCCTGCGTGTTCGTGGGACGCTGCGCCGGGTGGGCCCTGCGGCGGCGGACGGATGTGCTGCATGTTTTCATCTATGGAAGCCAAAAATATCGGATGCAGCGGGCCGTGGAAGCGTATGGAATTTCTCCCAGAGAGGCGGAAAACACGCTGAAGAGGTTCGATAAACGCCGCGCCGGGTTCTACGAGGCCAATACCGCCAGGAAATGGCGGGATAGACAGCATTACCATATGATGCTGGACAGCTCCAAGCTGGGAGTGGATGTCTGCGCGAAAATGATTGCGGGATTTTTATAAAAGAAAGCGAAGATCAGCGCAATGGACATTTCAGAAACGGCTATTTCTGCGCCCGCCTTTTGCAGGCGCAGGATGGCCATTGCGAAAAAAGAAAGGAATCCTTTTTCGGATAGATTTTTTGGGGCGTCTATAGTCCAAAATACTTTGCGATTTCTTTCATCCTTTCAGATTGTTTCACCTTAAAAGGACAGCGGCTGTCACAGTGGCCGCACGCGGTGCAGTCGGAAGCGTGTTTTTCAAGTTTTTTATAATGATCCGCTGCCATAGAGTCGCCGGCCTTTGACAAATCATAATATTTGTTGATCAGCCCTACGCTTAAATTTGCCGGGCAGGGCTGACAGTGGTTGCAGTACACACAACTGCCCACCGCATCTTTGGGCGTAAATGCGCCGAGTATTTCGTAATCTTTTTCTTCTGGGCTGGCTTTGAAAAATCCCAGCAATTCTTTTACATCTTCTGCGCTGCGTATTCCGGGAAGCACAGTCAGCACGCCTGGCCGGTCCAGGGCATATTGAATGCACTGGTACTGCGTGAGGGCTTTTCCAAAAGGAGAAGTCTTGTCGTTTAACAGTTGTCCGCCGGAGAATGGCTTCATGACTGTTATGCCAATCCCTTGCGCTTCGCATCGCTGATAAAGCCGCGTTCGCTCATCTGCGCTGCCCTTTGCATAATCCCCGTGGTGATAGTCGTACCCCGGATTGATGGAAAACATCAACTGTTCTACGAGTCCGGCGTCCAATATCTGATTGGCAAGCACGGGCGTATGGGTGGAAAGGCCGATATGCTTTACAATGCCTTGTTTCTTCAACCCCAGCAAATATTCCAGCACGCCGTTTTTCTGATAAGCGTTCCAGTCGGACGCCGCATCCAGGCAGTGGATAAATCCGTAATCTATGTAGTCGGTTTTCAGATTCTTCAGCATCCAGTCAACCTGCTCCTTCACCTTGTTGAGATTGGTTGTCCATCCATACGCGCCCGTCTCGTAATTCGCGCCAAAATGAATTTGGTAAAGCATGTCTTTTCTAATGTCCGCGAAGGCTTTCCCGTAATAAGCGAAGGTTTTCGCTCCGGCGGTGGCCAGATCTGCATAGTTAATTCCATTTTCGTAGGCCAAAAGAAGCGCTTTTACCGCTTCTTTTTCCGAAATCTCTGCCATATAGCTGGTTCCTAAACCGATGACGCTGATTTTATCTCCGGTCTTTTTGTGGATTCTGTATTCCATAACGCGCACCTCATTTCCTGAACCGAATGCCCTTAGTTAGTCGGCCTGAAAACCTGTTTACGCCACCTGCAAGCCCCGCTTTGTTTTCATATTTATATCTTTTGCGGTTGGCATAAAATGGTTTTCAACCACTATCCAGTGTATCATTTCATTGAGAAAATTGCAAATGCCTTGTACAGGCGCAGCGTCGTCGGGGTTCCGAGAAGTGGGGAGCACCGGCGCAAGTCAGACAAAGTAAGACTTTAATTCTATATATCTGGCATTAAATAATTGCCAAATATATAGACCCTCCGGGGGATGCACGCTCGCGCGAATATGTATATGCCGCAGAGCGGCCGCGCTCGGCGCAGATGGCGATAATTAATCGCCATCTATATGGTTTTGCATATTTTTTAATGTCTGGACGCGCATTTTTATATTTTCGTCGAACGCTTCGTCGGAAAATCTGGGGTCCCTGACATCCATCCAGATTTTGCATGGGACGGCGCTGCACTGGCCGCAGTTTTCCAGCTTTTTGCCGTGGACGGCGCAGTTATAAATGGCGCAAGCCTGGCCTTCTGGCGCGTGAAAAACCTTACCGCTGCAGGTGCGGCAGCCTTCACACATATTTCCATAGCAGTCGCAGGCGCTGCAGTCGGTTCCGCATACGCTTAAAGGGGAAGCGGGAGGCTCCTGGTATTTCTTGTGCCATGCCGAGACCACGTGCAGTGGATGCTGGGTGCGCCGGGCCGTTTCTTCTATGCTGATGCCTTTTTCAAACTCCCGGCAGGCCACGGAATACATGCTCTCGGAGACTTCGATGAGATGGCCGTTGGGGTCGAAGATGTGGATGCCTCGCTGAAGCCATGGATAAGTCCTGGACTCATGAAGGCGCTCCACTTCCGGGTGAGCGTCCAGCGTTGCGAGGAAATCCTCGAAATCTTCTGTTTCAAAATAGAGCTCCATAGTATTGGAGCGATATTTCATGGTTTCGATTGGAAATCCGGCGATCTCATCAAAATGTTCCTGCAAGGTCAGCCCGCAGGTCAATGTTTTGCACCACCCCAAATCTACGGCTACGGTAAGGCCGAACAAATCCTTATAAAACTGCAGCGACGCGGGCATGTCCTTTACGGCAATTAAGGTATTGCAATATCTCATGTCATATCCTCCTCCTGTAAATGTTCTGCGCCTATTTTATAACAAATCCCCGGGAAAGGATTGTATATTTCCGACATGGGTCTGGGCGTATTTTTTTGCCTTCTGGATATTCATGGCATGGTAACGCTTGAACTCCCGCATCAGATGGGGCTGGTCAGAGTAGCCGTATTTATGGACCGCGTCTAATATGTTAAATTGGGGATTTCTTAAAATATCGTTCCACAGATATTGATAGCGCACCAGGTTGCACAGCTTCTTGGGCGCAATGCCGATGTATTCGTGGAACAGCCGTTCCAGCTGCCGGCCGCTGATTAAACATTCTCTGGCCAGATCTGCCACGGTTAAAGCGCCTTTTTGCAGGAGAATTTCCCCCACTGCGTCGTCGATTGCGTGATGCTGTCTTGCCCGGGCGGCATGGGAAAGAAGCAGTTCTTCCGTCATGTGGATGCGCTCCTTTAGGGAGTGTTTTTCCAGCAGACGCCGCCGCAGGATTTGGTCCAGCCACTGGAATCTGGACGGCACGCCGCAGCAGGCGTTTCGGGTGCCTTTCAGAGAATCTTCAGAAAAAGCGTAGGCGCTCCAGGCGTAGAAACGGATGGCGAACACAGAGATCAGGCGGCTGGGCGGAGCGTCCCCGTAGGCTACGTAACTGGCGTCATTGATTCCGCAGAATTTGCCGGAAATTGTGTTTTTTGTGTGATCTATGTGATAGATGACATCTACGCAGGTGTCTGGGATGATGACCGTCGCTGAGGCGGCGCTGCTCTTCAGATAAGGGCTGTCACTGCCCCAGAAGCAGCGAATATACTTTGCCAGCGCGGGGTTTTGGGGCGGGAATTCCTGGTATTCTGCTGTCTGCTGAAAAGGGGCGGCCGTCAGAGGCGTGTAAATGATTTTTTTCATGGCAGTGGTTCCTATAAAGTCCGATGCGTCTGGCTTATCGCCGTTGTCCGTTTTTATCGAAGGTCTTCCGAAGGGCTTTTTCTGTGGGAAAGATGGAGCCGATCAAGAAAATCATCTGAATGACAGAGATAACGCCGCCCACTGCGCCCACCGCGTCTTCTCCTTTATTTATGAAAAAGAACAGTGCAAAGACAGACAGAGGCAGTAAGAAAAGCCCCCATGCGTACCAGATTTTTCCGATGTATTTATGGGCGAATTCCCAAGTTTCTTTGTTTTTCATGGACATACCGGTCCGGTATCCGAATGCGCTGTTTATTTTCCTTGGCGCGCTATTTGAAAACAACTTTCCAAAACCAATCATCGTAACCGGAATGATCGCGTTCATAAACAGCATGAAGATCCAGAATCCCATATTTTATACCTTTTTCGAGTTTTTTGTTGTGCGTAAACTGTTTCAGGAGTGGAACAAAGCGCGTTCTTGATTTACAGGAGTCTACATGGCGGGCATGGGCGCGGTGTAGTATCCCAGTTTATGAAAATTATACCATTCCGCTATTTTTTCTGTGGGAGCAAGGTTTAAGGCGAGCAATGCCTCCTTTGCAAATTCCAGGGGGGCCGTGCCGTTGGCGGTGATCACATTTTTGTCGCGGACGGCCTGCCTCGCCAGATATTTCGCCTCCCCTGTGTACTGGGAACCGGCCCATTGTCTGAGGTCATTTAAGTCATTGCTTGTATGATATACCTCATTCAAAACGCCGGTCACGCCCAGAAAGGCGGAGGCGTCGCAGATGCCGCCTAAAACGCGGCCTTTATGATAGCAATCCGTCACAAGAGCCTTGATTTGCCGCGCGTTTTCCCGGCGCCAGGTCAGGCCGCCAATTAAAAAAACTGCTTCGTAATCCTTGGGGGCAGTGGCGAGATCGTAATCGGGAAGCGTGCGAAAGCCGCCGATGGATTGAACGGGCTCCTGGGACAGAGACACAGTTTTTATGGCGCACTGTCCCTGGCCCAGCATGGCGATGGCGGAGGAAAGGTACGCCGCCTCCCAGTCTGCGTATTGCTGTAAAATGACAAATAGGATCGTTTTTTTCATGATGTTTTGCTCCTTTATCTATTGGAATTGCACGCCCCAGCCGTCGCATTTTTTCTAGGGAGGCGAGATATACCTGGGGGTGTGGATGGATAGTTCTCGAATCTTTCACATCGCCGACAGTTGCTGTATGATTCATTGCGGATACCTACTTTTATTCTCGTTATGCGGAAATAGCGCATAATTGTAAAATATGCGGATTTTCTGCATACTTTAAATATGTCTGAAGTTCATTCCGTAAAAATGGCTTCAGAAGAGTTGTCCCGGAAGTTTTTGTTTTTCTTTATATGGGAAATCTTTATCAAAGGCATCTGCTTTTGTTTCATCCACGAGATATCCTTTGGGAGTGGCATAGACGCCGGTGATTCCATCCAGGTATCCGGGGAGCAGTTCTCTACATAAAAAGAATGAGGGGTCTTCGTCCTCGGACGCCCCATGATAGCGGATGCCGTATTCGCTGGCCAGAGTGAATCCGCTTTTTCCATAGAAGTCGATATTTCCTTCCAGGCACACGGCTCCATAGCCCAACTCCAGGGCTTTTTCCAGCGAATAGTCCAGCAATTTTTTCCCATAGCCTTTTCTTTGGAATTCCGGCGCAATGCAGATAGGTCCCATTGTCAGGATGGGGATTTCCCTGCCGCCATCGGTTTTGAGGGCGGATTTCACAAAAACAATTTGTCCGATGGGAGCCCCATTTTTCTCCATGACGAAGTCAAGCTGCGGCACAAATGCGTCGTCATTTCTTAGCTGGTTTAAAACATAGTGTTCCAGGCATCCCGGACGATAAACGTTCCAAAAGGATTCCCTTACAAGGTTTTCTATTTCCCGGCGTTCTTCTTTTCTTTCTAAACGGATGCACTCGTTATTTTGTTTCATGGATTCCTCCCAGAGTATGTTTGAAAATTTATTTACAGTGTTTGCAATCTCTAATTTTCGGCGCGCCAGAGGCGCCCAGAGGATATCTGCCCCTTCGTGAATTTTCAGTTGTTTTTTCATTATAACAGAGAACGTCCGCCGGAGCAAGAAAATGCCGTAACAGTTCAGCCATGCGCTATCCCGCGAGGCGTCGGCTTGCACCTGCAAGACGATCCCGAGACAGCCACGCGCCAAACTGCGTTTTTTGCAGTTTGTGCGCATATTTTTGTGACAGTGAAGCCGGAAGGCTGAACTGTTACAAAATGCCTTTGAAAATCTCATTATCTGTCTTGTCACCTGTCAAGATATGTGCTATACTGTGAACCAGTATATGTAGAGAGCCGTAACTATTCAGTAGGTGTTGTCCCGCGAGGCGTTTTGCCACAAAATGTGGCAA
>CAYOWU010000015.1:35592-59536 GCA_964407765.1 uncultured Lachnospiraceae bacterium | reverse complement strand
GAGCGCGCGGCTGTTAACCGCGTTGTCGTAGGTTCGAGTCCTACTCGGGGAGTTTAGCGTAGGCTGTCTGCTTTTGTAAAAAGGGTGGATGGCTTATTTGTATTTAAAATAATTTACTTTACAATATCCGAAAAAAGCGTATAATCATGGGTAAGGGATGTAGTCAAGAGATAGAGTAGTTGATTATCGGAAAGGGACAAATTTATGGATTTAAAAAGTTTCTATGCTAATGTTGGCGGAGATTATGATGTAATGATGGGCAGAATGGGCAATAAAGAAGAGCGGATCGTAAAGTTTCTTAATAAATTCACAAAGGATCCCAGTTATGAGAATTTGAAAGAAGCTTTGTCCAGCGGAAATGCGGAAGAAGCGTTCCGGGCGGCCCATACCATCAAAGGCGTGGCTTTGAATCTGGAGCTCATGGATCTGCAGGCATCCAGCGGCCGTTTAACGGATATCTTAAGGGATGGAGCGATTCCAGATGAGGCCCATGAGATTTTTGAACAGGTAACCGTGGATTATCAGAAGGCGACGGAGTGTATTTCTCAACTGTAATCTGTGAATCCTGTTTGCGTAGATACTCCGCGCTATGTCGGAAAATTAATATGCATAAATATGGCAGGGGTATCAAATAATAGAATGTATATGTTTTCAGACCCCTTTCTTGTGATAGTACTAGTACTTCATCCGGACAGAAATTAGAATTGTGAACTGTCTACTTCACGCCCTTGCGTTGTTAAAATTTCTAGCCGATGCCACCGCATCGCCGTCGAAATTTTGCCTAGCAATGACATGAATTAGCCAGCCCACAACTTCAATTCCTGTCCGGATGAAGCGCTAGAGCGTGTTTGAAAATTCATTCACGTCACAATTTGTACCTACAGGGCATTATAATGGAAGATTTGCTTCGAATGAATATCGGGCAAATAAGCCGCAAAGTGGGGCTTGCAGGTGGCATGAATGGGTTTTCAAACACGCTCTAAGCAAAAAAGGGGTTTTCTTAGAATGCATGCTGTTTGTCTGGCGGCGGACTTTTATAGTAGAATACATTTGGATTGGATAAGCTATGAATATAAGGAAAAAACTTAGAAGGCTCAGAAGTGATTTTCAGGAATATAAGGAGATCAAAGAGGAGCGGAAGAAGGTAAAAAATAAAAATGCGCATCAGCTCATGCTCACTCAATATGCGGACTTTTACCAGAAACCTGTTTTAGACAATACGATTCTATATGAAAGTTTTTGGGGGCGGGGGTTGGTGGACAATCCTTATGCTATTTTCCTGGAATTATTGGAGAGACAGGAATTCAGTAATTTCAGGCATATCTGGGTCATTGATGATTTTGAAGAGAATAAACCAATTATAGAGAAATATAAAAATAAATCAAATATAACATTTGTGCAATATCGAAGCGAAGAATATTTAGAAGCTTTGGCGACAGCGAAATATCTGATCAATAACACGACCTTTCAGAATTTTTTTATACGGAAGCCAGAGCAGATTTATATAAATACCTGGCATGGCACGCCTATTAAGTCAATGGGTTATCATATGGTGGGCGGCAATTTGGGCGTTGCCAATACCATGCGGAATTTTCTGTGCGCCAATTATTTGCTTTCTGCCAATCGACAGATGACGCAAATGTATTTAGACAGTTATAAGCTTCAGCAAATTTATGAAGGGGAGATTTTGCAGGAAGGCTATCCCAGGAATGATCTTTTGTCGAAAACATCTTCGGCGGAGATAAAGGAGAAGCTGGCGGCATATGGAATTCAGCTGCAGCTGGACAAAAAATTGATCCTTTATGCGCCTACCTGGCGGGAAAACAGTTCCGGCAAGGCAGTCGTTAATCCGACGGAATTACTGGAAATAAAGGAAAAACTGGAATCTTCGCTGGATAGCGAGAAATACCAGATTCTTATTAAGCCCCATCAATTTGTGTATCGTCAACTGAAAGACCTAGAGGAGTACAAGGGGCTGTTGGTGCCTGCGACCATTGACGCCAATGAACTGATGTCCGTGGTGGATATTATGATATCGGATTATTCCAGCATATTTCTGGATTATATGGTGTTGGAAAAACCCATTTTATTTTACATTCCGGATTTGGAGGAATACAGGAATAACCGGGGATTGGATCTCACGCCGGAAGAGCTGCCGGGGCCAACATCTTCACGTTTGGAGGATATTATAGAGGCGGTACGGGATATAGATAATGTTGTTGTGGGCTACCAAGAAGTTTATCAGTCGCTGCGGGAAAAGATGTGTCCATATGAAGACGGGCAGGCCAGCGCCCGGATCGCGGATATTATTTTTGGAAAAGCCAGAGAATATGAGAGCATACGCGCAAAGAAAACGAAAGAAACGCTGCTTTTGCACAGAGGCGTTTTAATGAGCAATGGCATTACGCATTCTTTTCTGAATTTGCTGGAGCAGATGGATTATGAGCGTTTTGACGTGACGGTGTATGTGGTGAATGACGCATCGAATCCTTTGGTGGAGGAAATGATTTGCCAGATGAATCCCAATGTGCGGACTTTGGTGCGCAGCGGAACCTGTGTGTCCTCTTTGGAAGAGGATGTGAAACGGGAATTTGTCACCCGAAGGGGCCTGCATGGGAAATGGATGAAGCGGCTGTATCCGTTTGAGATGGTGAAAAGAGAATTCCACAGATGTTTCGGAGACGCGAAATTTGACTATATCGTGGATTTTGAAGGTTATAATCCATTGTACCCGATTGTGCTGCTGCAGGGCGAGGCAAAAGTGAAATCCATTTGGATGCACAATGACATTAAAAAGGAATTATCAAAAACAGTCAATGGAAAATTAACGGTGCGCAAAGGGCTGAACTTTAATATATCTTTATTTCCCCAATTCGACCGCCTGGTATCCTGCGGGAAATCAGTCATGGAGGTGAACCGAAAGAACCTCAGCACAGAGGAAACATACCAGAACTTTGTATACGCCAAGAACACACTGGACACAAAGCGCATTGAAGAAAATATCGAGCGGCAGGAGCTTGTGCGCCTAAAGGACATGCCATATGTCATCCAGAATGCGGATGAGCCGTATAGGAACAGAATATCGGCGCAGCTGATTTCGCTGCCCGAGGAGGATGCCGTAAACTTCGTAACCATGGGCCGGATGTCCACGGAGAAAAACCATCGAGCGCTGATTAAAGCATTTGCGCAGCTGCAGGAGGAATATCCCAATACCCGGCTCTACATCCTGGGCGACGGGCCGTTAAGGGAGACGGAAGAGAGACAGATCTTCAGCCTGGGACTGGAGAAGAAAGTGACCCTGCCGGGGAATGTAAAAAATCCTTTTACCATTATGCAGAGGTGCCAGTGCTTTATTTTGCCGTCGCTTCATGAGGGTCAGCCGATGGTGCTTTTGGAGGCGCGGGCGATTCATATGCCGATCATTATGACAGAATTTTCGACGGTATCGGACAGTCTGCTGCCGGAGGGGCAGCTTTTGATTAAGCCGACGGAAGAAGAGATACTGGAAGGGATGCGCTCTTTTATGCGGGGCGAGACGCCCGCGAATTATGATTTTGATGTGCAGGAATATAACAGGCAGGCATATCAGGAATTTGTGCGGGCGATCACCTGAGAGGAGGTAAGGATTCGATGGCGGATTTGGGAAAATTATGGAATCAGATGTCCGCGTATGCGGATTATTTACAGCAGCCGATCCGGCAGAAGAATATTTTTTTCCTGACGGCCAAAGGGTCGGAGGGACAAAATTTTCTGATGCGGCTCTATGATTCTATGGAAAAACAATCCTGTTGCCAGGGATACTCTGTATATTGGGCCGTTTCCAAAAGGGATGAAAAAACAGAAGAATGGTGCAGGAAAAAGCGGATTTCGTGTGTTCCCTGGGAGGAGGACGACTACTTGCGGCTGCTGGCCACGTCGGCGGTTTTGATTTCGGACATAACGCTGCCCATCTATTTTTCGCGCAGGCCCGAACAGAAACACTGGAATCTGGGCATCATCCGGGATCGGGAGGGCAGAACGAGAAAATACAAGCCGGGCTATGATCAGAACGTACTGCTGTGGCGGTACGGCCAGAATTTTCTGCAGAGTACGCATATTCTGGCGACTTCCGAGGAGGATGTCCGGCTTCTGCAGGACGATTACCATCTGGAAAACGTATACGGCGGCTGTGTCTGTCAAATGGATGGGTTTTGCCAGCAGGACGCGCAGATAGATGCTTTAAGCAGGCGGATTTTCCAGGAAGATTCCCAGGCGGCTGAAAAAGAGAATCTTAAGTTTCCGCCAAAGAAACGTCGGGTGCTGATCCAGCTCAACTGGAACAAACGGGATTATCTGCGGGAATGGGTGCGCCTTTGGCTGGAGTATGTGGATTATGACCAGTACGACGTGACGCTGGCAACCATGCGGCCCAAAGAGTCTGTGGACATATACAAACTGGCTGCGTTTCCCGAACAGGTGCGGATTCTGATTCAGAGGGGCTATATGCTGACGGGGCTGCAGCAAAAGGAAGAGGCCAAGGAATACGCCAATGATTTCTGGCTGATTTCAAAGGACGAGCGTTTGAATGGCCACCCGGGCATACAGGCCGCCTATGAAAATGAATGGCGCAAGATATTTGGAAGCGCTTCTTTTGATGTGATTCTTTTAACGTCCATGGAGCCTTTGTGGTATCTGGGAGCCAGGAAACACTGCGGCGAACAGATTTTTATCTGTACCAGGGAGCTGGAAATCCAGGCGGACGGCTCCAGTGAGCGCATGGAGCGGTGGAAGAACAAATGGGAAGCTATGAAGGAAATGAAGGCGGCCTACTGGCTGGGCACGGAGCAGGCAAAGCTGGACGAAGAGCGGAACGCGCTGCAAAAGCTTCCCACGCCCGTGCCGGCGAAATGCTTAAAAGGAGACACGGGGCAGCTGACGCTTCTCCAATACCAGGGCCGGGAATATGCCTTGTTGTTGCAGGGCAAAGATTGGCGGGAATTGCGCGGTGAGGCGGAATTTATTCCTGCGCCGCCAAACGACCAGAGCGCCTATGTGGCCGGCGGGAACTTAAACGTTATTCTTCCTTTATTCAGACAGCTCCGTGAAAAGGAGCCGGACAGCTCACTGTATGTTTTCGTCGGAGATCTGCCCGTGCCGGACGACGCGGCAGACGGGGATTTAAAGGACTGCGTAATCCCCATCGGCGGGACGGTCTGCGGGGATATGCCGGGGGCGCTCGACTATTTCCGGCGGTTTCGGGGCGCATTGCTTTGTGGGGAGGAAGATCCCGGGCGTCTGGGGCCTCTGATGGGAATTCTGGGCAAACCGGCATATCGGGAAAAGGACGGACGTTTGGAAGAGATTTCGATCCAGGTAGATCCGGAAAACCTGTACAGACAGGGGAAGGAAGCTGTAAATCATATCTGGGAGAGATAAGATATAGGACGGGATTAAGTTGAGAAGACGAGAATACTTTAGAAGAATTGTCATGTTTGTTCTGGCGTCCATGGTGATTCTGGCGCAGGCGGCCATGTTCGCGGCCGTATGGTATCTGTATTACCGGGGAAAGATTTTCGAGCCTTTCTGGAATAAGGGAAACTGGGCGCTGATTGCCATGTACGCGCTGCTTCTGGTTCTTTTTTCCAGACTATTCGGCGGCCTTCGGGTGGGATACCTAAAACGTATGGATGACATATACTCCCTGGCTTTGGCGGGCATCTGTTCCAATGTGGTGATTTATCTGCAGATTACGCTGATTAACCGCTGGTTTTTGTCGCCGACTCCCATGCTGATTATGACGCTGGCGCAGTTCATCGTGATTGTAATCTGGACCTTTGGCTCCCGCTATTTGTTCAACCATCTGTATGGGGCTAGGCGGATGCTGGTCATCTACGGGGACCGCAAACCGGATCAGCTGATTAAGAAAATGGAGTCCAGGAGGGATAAATATGACATCGGCGGGCGGGTGCATGTGGACATGGGGGAAAAGAAGATTTTCAGGATGATGAAGGACTACGAGGCCGTTATCATCTGGGATCTCCCCTCACAGGTGCGCAACAAGTATCTGAAATATTGTTTCGCCCATTCCATCCGCTGCTATATAACGCCAAAAATATCGGACGTGATCCTCACGGGAACCGACCGGATCCACTTATTTGACACGCCGCTTCTGGTGGCCAGGAATATCGGGCTGAACGCGGAGCAGCTGGTGGTCAAGAGGTTTATGGATATCGTGATTTCCATCATCGCCATTGTTCTTACCTCGCCGATTATGGCCCTGTGCGCCCTGGCGGTGAAAATGTGTGACAAGGGTCCGGTTTTTTACCGGCAGGAGCGGCTGACGCAGAACGGAAAGTCTTTTCGAATTTTCAAATTTCGGAGTATGTACGTGGATTCGGAGGCGAACGGCGCCCGGCTGGCCTCCAGGCACGACGACCGCATCACGCCGGTGGGCCGTGTGCTGCGCAATCTCCACTTTGACGAGCTTCCCCAGCTTTTCAACGTCCTGGCGGGGGATATGTCCCTAGTGGGGCCGCGCCCGGAGCGCAAAGAGCTTATGAAGGAATACCAGCGGGAAATCCCCGAGTTTTATTACCGGCTGAAAGTGAAGGCTGGCCTGACGGGCTACGCGCAGGTTTACGGGAAATACAACACCACGCCCTATGATAAGCTGAAGCTGGATTTATTCTATATTGAGAATTATTCGATTTTCATGGACATTAAGTTAATGTTTCTCACATTTCGGATTTTATTTCAGAAAGAAACTTCGGAAGGGGTGGAGGATCGGCAGACCAACGCCCTGTTGGATTCGGTCAAGGATGATCAGGAGAAATGAAGCGTTGAATTATATTCTATTTTGTGCTATGATTTGACAAGCGCAGATTCTTCAGTTGGACCGGAGGGGATATAGAAATGAGGTTTATAAACGATCTGAAAAGATATTGGTCATATGCCAAGCAGTCGGCCAAAGCGGAGTTAAAGTCCGAGGTGGTCAGCTCTTATTTGAATTGGCTGTGGTGGATTTTAGATCCGTTATTGTTTATGTTGGTATATACATTCATTGCAGAAGTTGTGTTTAACAGAAGTGAGCCGTATTTTCCGGCATTTGTCCTGATTGGATTGACCATGTGGAATTTCTTTGATAAAATCGTGCTGGGAAGCGTGAAGATTGTAAAAAATAACCATGCCATTGTATCGAAGGTTTATGTGCCGAAGTTTATTCTGGTCATTCAGAAGATGCTGGTGAATGGTTTTAAAATGACCATCTCTTTTGTCTTGATCGCATTGCTGATGGCGGTATACAGGGTGCCGGTCACTTATAGAGTTTTGTATGTGATTCCCCTTTTGCTGGTGTTGTTGGTGGTTACGTTCGCCATCAGCAATCTGATGCTGCACTTCGGTGTATTTGTGGAGGATCTTTATAATGTTCTGAAGGTGTTGTTGAAGCTGATGTTCTACATGACGGGAATTTTCTACTCCGTCGCCACCAGAGTGCCGGCGCCGTATAACGATTTGCTGCTGACGCTCAATCCCGTCGCGTTTCTGATAAATTGCAGCCGCACATGCATGCTCTATGGGGGGACGCCGGATCTGCGGATACTGCTGTGCTGGGGCGCCGCCGGCACGTTATTGTCCGTGATAGCGTTGAAAATAGTCTATAAGTATGAAAACAGTTATGTAAAGGTGATCTAAAATGGAAGCTCGTGAAATTGCCTTAGATGTGAAAGACCTGAAAATCACTTACCGGTGCCTGAAAGCCTATTCGATTAGAAAAAGTTTACTGCAGTTCAAGAAATCAAAGGTGCAGGTATACGAAGCCGTTCGCGGAGTCACGTTCCAGGTGCCCAAAGGTGAGATCCTCGGCATAGTCGGCAAAAACGGCAGCGGGAAATCCACGATGCTGCGCGCCATTGCGGGGATTTTTTCACCGGACAGCGGCGAGATCGATCTGCATGGGAACAGCGTGTCGCTTTTGTCCATCGGAGTGGGGTTTCAGAAAAAGCTGACCGGGCGGGAAAATATTATCCTGTCGGGCATGCTGCTGGGATTCTCCGAGGCGCAGGTTCGGGAAAAAATGGATGAAATCATTGATTTTGCCGAACTGGGAAAATTTATCGACATGCCGGTGAAAACCTATTCCAGCGGCATGCATTCCAAACTGGCGTTCTCGATTACGGCCGTGCTGGAAGCGGATATTATGCTGATCGACGAGGTGCTAAGCGTTGGCGACGCCAGATTCAAGCGGAAGAGCTACCGCAAAATGAAAGAATTAATATCCAATAAAGAAAGAACCGTGGTAATTGTGTCCCATAATTCAGATACCCTTCGCAAACTGTGCACCAGCCTTTTGTGGCTTCACAACGGCAAGGTCAAAATGGTGGGGGATACAGAGAAAGTGATTGACGCTTATGAAAAATTTATGAGTTGACATGAAGGAGGTCTGCCATGAAAAAAATCATTACGTATGGGACATACGATTTGCTCCATTACGGACATGTAAACCTGCTCCAGCGGGCAAAAGAGCTGGGCGATTATCTGATTGTGGCGCTGTCCACAGATGAATTTAACTGGGCCCAGAAACAGAAAAAATGTTATTTTCCCTATGAGGAGCGTAAACGCCTTCTGGAAGCCATACGATATGTGGATCTGGTGATACCGGAAAATTCCTGGGAGCAGAAAATCCCGGACGTGAAAGAATTTAAAGTGGATGTCTTTGTAATCGGGGACGACTGGGAGGGGAAATTTGATTTTCTCAAGGAATACTGCGAAGTGGTGTATCTGCCCAGAACGCCTGAGATATCCACAACGCAGATCAAAGAAGATCTCAGGAAATAGTCCATTTGGGGAGATGGAGAAATATCTAAGGGTTTATAGGAGACATGCATGTTGTACTTGAAGGGGAAAAAGACACGCATGTGTACGACAATCGGATTGCTGATTCTGGCTGTGGCCATTTTGGCCGGCTCGATGGATGTCAGCGCGAAGATAAAGGAGGTAAGCGCGCTGGAGAACCCGCAGTGGACCATGGTCGGACAGACTGGAGTGACGACGGAAGAAGGGTGGCTTCAGTCCATGTGTGTGACGGACAATTACATTGTCTGTTTTGAGAACGCATCGAATAAAAATAACGAACCGGATACGCTGATGGCTTTTTACAAAAATGACTACGACGAAAATGGGAATCCGGTGCAGAGATACAGTCTGGCGAAAACAATCACAGAGAGAGATTATGAACATGGAAACGGTATGACGTACAACCGGAATACCAACGAAATCATCATCGCGCCTGCCAAGCCCCGCAAGAAAGAGAATATGGGCATTATATACAAAGTGGACGCGAGCACGCTGACCTATAAGGACACGGTGCAGGTGGCGGACAGCAGTCTGCGCGTGGCGGCCGTAGACTATGACGCGGAAAGCAGGCAGTATATTCTGCTGGAAGGGGATAAGCAAAATAACTATAAAATGGTTTTTACGGACGAGAATTTCCAGGAGCTGCATTCCTTCGGCGTCATTGGCTCGGAACAGGGGATTGTGTGCCAGGATTTTACCACGTCCGGAGATTACATGCTGGTGCTCACCACGCCCCAGGAGGAGCTGGGAGGCTCATCGGGTCTGCTGGTGTTTTCCAAAAGCCAGGAAAGCCAGCTGGCCTACTATCGTTTACATATGGATGGGGTGGGAACCCAGGAGGCCCAGTCTATTGCGGAGGTTTCGCCGGGACGCATTCTGGTAGCGGTGGCGCTTCACGATCCCCGAAGCATCGGCTTTTTTGAGACGGAACTGCAGGCCGTGTTTAAAGTCACCACGTCGGTGGAAAACGGAGATGTGACCGGCGGGAGCGACCAGTTGGATGAGGGGAGCAATTATACGGTGAACTATACCCCAGATGAAGACTATGAGCTGTCCACCTTATTCATAGACGGGGTAGAGCAGGATAAATCCGCCTATCCCACTTCCTATACATTTGAAAATTTATCCGGCGACCATACGCTGGACGTGCGGTTTACGGAAATCCCTAAATTTGACATCACTACCTCTGTAACCAACGGTTTTATTGACGATACGCTGACGGTTCGCCGGGATAAAGACGGAACCATCGCGTACAGGCCGAGGAAACACTACGAGGTGGATCAGATTCTGGTGGACGGAACGCCCATAGAGGATCCCCAGGCCCATGAAGAAAAGTATGATTTTATTAACGTGCAGGGGCCCCACAGCATCGAAGTTCTCTACAAAGAGATTCCGTCCTACGAGATAAAGACGGAAGCAGTCAACGGCTCCATCACAAAGACCCAGCCAAAGGTTTACAGGGATGAGCAGTTTGAAGTGGAATATACGCCACAGAAAGAATATGCGATTTCCTATGTGAAAGTGGATGGCAGGTGGATGCAGCGGATACCCGCCAGTATGCTGGACAAATACACTTTCCGCAATGTGCAGGGCCCCCATGAGATAAAGGTCGTGTACCAGTGGAAATATATGCCGTACCTGCTCTTTGCAGGCATGTGGGCATTGGCGCTGATCTGCGGCATCATTTACGGCTTCTATCTGCTGTACGCGGAGCGCCGCAGGAAGAGGGATGAGATGATCCGCAAACGGATTGAGGACCGGCTGCGCATCCAGAGAGAGCTGGAGAGCAGAGGCATTGACATAAATAACCTGAAAAAAGAGAAGAAACTATAGGGGGAAAAGCATGAAGCTGTTGAAGCGCTGGCTGCGGATGACGTGGTATCTGCTTTTTTACGAGAAAACCGCCCTTAAAAACGACTGGATACTGATGGATTCCGAAAAAGGGAGAGATCTGGGCAGCGACATGCTTCGCGTCGCAGAAGAGCTGGCGCGTAATCCCCAATACAGAAAATACCGCATCTTTATAACCTATGGCAGGAAAAAAAAGGCGGCTATCGCCAGGAAGGCGGCCCGGTATGGACTCAAGCGCGCTGTTTTGATACGGGAAAATGGATTCAGGCATGCGAAAGTCGCCGCCAGAGCCGGACATTTATTCACAGACAGCCCCGCACCGCTGTGGTTTGCAAAAAAAAGCGGGCAGGTCATTGTCCATATGAGTCAGGCCAATCCGCTGCGGAAGATGGGAAAAGACGCCAGGCGGCAGGCTTTTCGCATGGGAAATGAGCAGAGAAGCTATCTGATGGCGGATTATCTCCTTTATTCCAGTGATTTCATGAAAGAATGTATGGCGTCCGCCTATTTTCTTGATAACCTGTATCAGGGAAAGTTCCTGCGCTGCGGCCGTCCGGGAAACGCGGCATTCTTTGACGCCAAAAAGGCCATAGCCATCCGCCGGGAACTGGGGCTTGAGGGAAAGCGGCTGTACGGCTGTGTGCTGGACTGGAGTGAAGAAGCGCAGCCAGAGGGAATCGCACATTTTCTCGGGGAGCTGGATCGGGAGCTTAAGCCGGAGGAGATTTTTTTCGTGCGTTTGCGCCCGCCGGTCAGCCAGGGTTTTTCTTTTTCGGAATATAAGCGTATACGGCCGTTCCCAAAGGAGTATGACCCCTGCGAAATCCTTCATATGTGCGACTGTATGGTGACAGATTATTCCGGCGCCCTGTTTGGCTATGCCCATTCCCGTCGGAAAATTGTTTTGTGGGAGGGCGGCGAAATGCAGCCGGATGGGCGAGAGGGCTATATTTTTGCCGATGCGCTGCCCTTTCCGAAAACGCGTCGGGCAAATGAGCTGCTTATGGAGCTTCGTCTGCCGAAGCAGTACGATGAGGGCCTTTTTCTGGAAAAATTCTGCGCGTATAACCGGGAGGATTTGGCGTCGGGTCTGTGCAGGCATGTCCTCAAAGGCGAAAATGTCTTCGAGGAATCCCGGGCAAAGGCAAACGCCAAGGAAAATGTTCTGATTTACAGCGGCAGCCTTTTGAAAAACGGCCTGACTGCCGCGCTTTTAAATCTCTTTGCAAATATTAATCTGGAGAAGAGAAATTATTTTGTCACATTTCGCTCACAGGCGCTGGAGCCGGAGCCGGCGAGGATTGAGCTGCTGCCGCCGCAGGTCGGCTTTTTTCCCATCGCCACAATCCGAACGGAATCTTTGGGCGAGGCCATGGCGGCATTTTTGTATTACAGAAAAAACATAACAGCGCCTTTCATTGTAAAAAAAATGGACAGATATCATAAACGCCTCTATCAGAGCGGCTTCGGGCTCTGTGATTTTGGCAGCGTGATTCAATATTCCGGCTATGAGCAGGGAATTGAAAATATGTTCCTGCAGGCGCCTGGGAGGCGGATGATTTTCGTCCATAACGATATGGTAAAAGAGATTGCCACAAGGCATAACCAGCATGAGCCGACCCTTAGAAGGGTTTACGGCGCGTATGAAAAGGTAATTCCGGTCACAGAGGATATTTACCCGCCTACCCTTAAGCTGGGCGGAAACCGGGGAAACATCCAGGTTGTGAACAACTGCCATGATTATAAAGCGGTTCTTGAGAAGGCGGGCCGGGAGATTCTCTTTGACGAGGACACTGTATGCAATAAGTCCTTAAAGGAGCTGAAGGAAATCCTAAAGAGCGGCGCCAGGAAAATCATCACCATCGGGCGATTTTCGCCGGAAAAAGCCCATGGGACGCTTTTGCAGGCTTTTGACAGGTATTGCCAGGAAAATCCCGACAGCTATCTGATCATCATCGGAGGACACGGAGAGCTGTATGAGCAGACGGCGGCGCAGGCGGCGGCCTCCTCCTGCGGCGGCCATGTAATCATCATCCGTTCCATATCCAATCCGATGCCCATTCTCAAAAAATGCGACCTGTTTGTGCTGTCTTCGCTCTACGAAGGACTGGGCCTTGTCCTGCTGGAAGCGGATACGCTGGGCGTCCCGGCGATTTCCACGGACGTGCCTGGCCCCCGCTGCTTTATGCAAAAACACGGCGGTTATCTGACGCCGCCGGACGCAGAAGGCCTCTATGAAGGGTTCCGGGCGTTTGACAGGGGTCAGGTGAAAGCGATGCATGTGGACTATGAAGAGTATAACAGCAGCGCTGTGCGGCAGTTTGAGGAGCTGTTTTTAAGTTGAATTGAGAGCAAAAACCGGAAGAGGACGCACAACCCTACTTCCGGTTTTATACTACCGCGCCGCTAAAAGTCCGCAAGCGTATAATTTTGTGGAAATTGCGCAGTCTATTTTTAAGGAAGCGGTACAAGGAAGGGCTGAGAATAAGATGAATAAATATTCTGTACTAATGTCCGTTTACATAAAAGAAAGTCCAGAGAATCTGCGCTTAAGCGTGGAGAGCATGATGAGCCAGACGATTCCGCCGGATGATTTCGTGCTCTATTGCGACGGTACACTGACCGATGCGCTATTCCGGGAAATCGATTCACTGAAAAATCGGTTTCCGGTAATCAATGTAATTTATAACGAGACTGCGCTGGGATTGGGCAGGGCGCTGAACAATGGTTTGAAATTCTGCAGAAATGACATAATTGCCCGGATGGACAGCGATGACATTGCAATTTTGCAGAGAATGGAAAAGCAGTTGGAGGCCTTTGAAAAACAGCGCGCGGACATTGTAAGCGGCACAGTCCTGGAGTTCGTCGGCAGCGCTGAAAACATTATAAACAAAAAAAGCGTTCCCGAGACAGACGCGCAGATCAGAAAATACTCCAAACGGCGCAATCCGTTTAACCATCCCTGCGTCTGCTTTCGGAAACAGAAAGCCATCCAGGCGGGGGGATATGCGGACTGTCCCTATTTTGAAGATTATTATCTGTGGATCCGTATGCTGGCGAAAGGGTGCGTCGGATACAATGTAAAAGAGCCTGTGCTCTATATGCGAAGCGGACCGGAAATGTATAAGAGAAGAGGCGGACTTTTATACGCTAGGGACGCTCTGGCCTTCAGAAAAAAAATGTACGCGATGAAATACTGCAGCTTTGCAGATTATTGGATTGCGTGCTGTGCGCATATTTTTTCCGGCGTTATTCCCAATAAGGCCCGCATGCTGTTTTATTCAAAATTACTGCGAAATAAAGAGGATATGCTATGAGCTTTTTGAAAAGGCTGCCGAGAAAAACCTGGAGCTTTCTGAATGTGATCAACCGCTTGATCAAAAAAGATGAGAAAAGGATCTTCATCTATTCCAACATGGGCTTCCGCGACAATGTGCGGGCGATCTATGATTATCTTTTGGAGCATCATTACGCGGATGCGTTTCAGATAACCGTAAGCCTGAACGATTATGAGAAGTACGCAGATTCGCAGTCTAAAAACATACGCTTCACAGGCAATTTAAAAGGATGCTTAAGTTTTTTCAGATCCAAATACTGTTTCTACTGTTTTGGCAAATATCCGATCAAGCCTGCTCCCGGGCAGGCGGTCTTTAATCTCTGGCACGGCATGCCCTTAAAACGCGTCGGAAATATGATCAAAGGCTGTGAAAAAACGGACTACTATTATTTCACGCATCTTTTGTGCACGTCAGATTTTTTCAGAGAGATTATGAAGAAATCCTTTTGCTGCAAAGATGAAAATATCGTGATCTGCGGTCAGCCAAGGACGGATATCATGCTGCGCGGTCATTCGCCGGCGGAGGGGGAGGCGGTCAGAGAAAAGCTTTTCGGACCGAAGAGAAAAGACTGCAAAGTCATTTTATGGCTGCCCACCTTTCGGGAAAACAATGCAAAAGAACTGGACATACTGTCCGCAGCGCAGCTGACCCAGCTCCAGGAACTGTGCGCCGAAAAAAATTATTTAATATTTATAAAACCCCATCCCCTTTCAAAGCTGAAAAAAGACAGCCTGGAAGGATACGAACGGATCCGGGTTCTGACGGACAAGGAGCTGGCGGATAAAGGGATTGGCTTTTATAAGGCAATTTATTTTTCGGAAGCGCTCATAACCGATTATTCCTCGGTATACTTTGACTATATGCTTTTGGATAAGCCCATCGCTTTTGTGGTTTCGGATATGACAAAGTATGATGAGAAGAGAGGTTTTGTCTTTGAAAAGCCCCTGGATTTCATGCCCGGGGACATGATACGAAGCGGCCAGGATTTGCTGGATTTTGTGCGGGGAGTTACGGAGCATAAGGATCCTTTCAGAGAGGAGAGGCGCAGGCTCTGCAAGATCTTTAATCAATACCGCGACGATCAAAACTGTAAAAGGGCGCTGGAGGCGGTGGGAATAAAAAAATGAATATAAAAGATTTGGCAAAAAAAATTCCTTTTTTGAAAAAAAAATTAAAAAAAATGTATTTAAAAAGAAAATCCGGCCAATTTAAAAAAATCTCGAAAAAGGTTCCGGCGGACCCCAAACTGGTGGTTTTCGAGTCTTTTCAGGGCAGAAGCTATTCGTGCAGCCCCAAAGCCATCTACCAGTATATGCTCTCGGCGCCGGAATTTAAAGACTTCTCCTTTATCTGGGTTTTCCGGGACTTAAAGGCTCATGGCGAATTTCCCAGCCGCACGCGCCTGGTCCGGTTTGACACAGAGGAGGCGCTGAAGGCCTATGCCGCGGCCGGCACGTGGATTGTCAATTCCCGCCTCAGAGATTTTTATGTGCCAAAAGACAGCCAGAGATACATCCAGTGCTGGCACGGAACGCCTTTCAAGAAAATCGGCTGCGATATAAGAGTCGCCGGGAACGCCACTTCAACCGTGCGGGAAATATACGAAGAATACACAGAGGAGGCAAAGAGGATTTCCCTGTTTCTTTCGCCCTGCGACTTTACTTCCGCAAAGCTGATTTCCGCCTTTAACCTGAAAAAAATCGGGAAACAGGGATGCATCGTACAGGAAGGCTATCCCAGAAACGATGCCCTGTTTCGCGCGGATCCGGAAGCGGTGAAAGCGCTGAAGGCCAGGCTTTCCATACCGGATGGCAAAAAGGTGGTTTTGTACTGCCCCACGTTCAGGGACAGCCAGTACAACAAGGACGGATATGTCCTTCAACCGGCTATCGACTTTCAGGCGCTCCGGGAAAAATGCGCAGACGGCATAGTTGTGCTTTTTCGCGCCCATTATTTCATAGCGAACGCATTTGATTTTGAAGATCATGCCGGCTATGTCCGAAACGTGTCCGACTACGACGACATAAACGACCTGTATTTGGTCAGCGATGTCCTCATAACCGATTATTCCAGCGTATTTTTCGATTTCGCCAACTTAAGGCGGCCCATGCTCTTTTATCTGTATGATTATGAAAAATATAAAAACAACATGCGGGAATTTTATTTTGACATTGCGGCGCTTCCCGGGCCGACGGTGCAAACGCAGGAGGAGCTTCAGAGCGAATTGGCGAAAATTCTCAAAGATTTGGACAGCGGCGGAGACGGACTTTTCGGATACGCCAAAGAGCTGGACGCCTTCAATCAGAAATTCAATCCCCTGGAAGACGGGCGCTCGGCAAAACGGGTGACGCGCCTGCTTTTTGGGTGAAATTATAATTATGCTGTTTCTTTATATCTTTATTTATGCTATTCTTAGAGTTGATAGAAATCAAATGCGTTTGCAGGGTTTTGTGGGCGCGGAGAATTTAGAGTGGGAAAAAAGAGGCGATAAAGGATGGAGTTGGTTAAGAGAAAAGGCGACTGTTGCGGGTGCAGGGCCTGTGAGCAGGTATGTCCCAAGGGGGCAATCCACATGGAGGCGGACGAATGCGGATTTTTATATCCCGAGATAAACCCGGAAAAATGCGTGGACTGCGAGCTGTGCCTGAAGAAATGCGCATTTCAAAGCGGCTATAAGAAGCGCAAGACGTTTGAGCCCTATTATGGCTACGGCGTGCGTCATAAGAAAAAGGAAGTGTATATGAACAGTCGTTCTGGAGGGGCCTTTACAGCGCTGTCCGATGCTGTTTTGGCGCAGTCCGGCGTTATCTATGGGGCGGGGTTTGACCCCAAGGAAGGGCCCTATTCGGTGAAACACGTAAGCGCCCAGACAGAAGCGGAGCGAAATAAAATGCGCGGCTCCAAGTATGTGCAGAGCGACCTGGGTCATGTTTTTTCGGAGCTTAAGGAAAAGCTGGAGGCCGGGCAGACGGTTCTGTTCTCGGGCGTCGGCTGTCAGGTGGGCGCGCTGTATTCCTTTTTGCCCAGGGAATATGAAAACCTGTATACCATAGACATCATCTGCCATGGCGTTCCCTCCCCCAAGCTGTGGGCGGATTTTGTGCATATGCGGGAAGAGGAAGCGGGCGGCCGGGCAGAGCGGGCCGAGTTCCGGAACAAGAAGAAATGCGGATGGAAGGCGCATAAGGAGACGGTGGTCATCGACGGGAAGCCTTACACGTCCAGGATTTACACGAAGATGTTCTACGGATGCAACATCCGGGAGTCCTGCTTTCAATGCGCGTACGCCAATAAAAACCGGCCCGGAGACATCACCCTGGCGGATTTTTGGGGCCACGAGAAGGCCATGCCCGGCGTGTGGGACGACGACAAAGGCATCTCCCTTGTGTTAGTCAATAACCCCCAGGGCATGAAGCTGTGGGAGGCCGCGAAGGAGGAAGTGGACTTCGTGGACGTTACCGGATACCCGTACCGGCATGGCAGGCTGAAAAAGCCCATGGAAAGACCGGAGGCCTACGACGAATTCTGGGAAGATTACAAAAGGGAAGGATTTGCGCACTGCGCGGAAAAATATGCCGGCTATAAGGTGAAAAAGCCGGGAGAGATGCGGGGGGCTTCAGAAGTAAAAGAGGAAGCTGTTTTAACAAAAATACTGAGAAAAATACGAAAGAAACTGTCTGGGAAAGAAGGATGATACAGCCTTTGAGGATGGAGAAATGAAAAAGATAAAGAAAAGTTTATTAAGACTGCGGGTATGTCTTCTGATGTCATGGTATGCCCTGTTTTATAATAAAGAAACACTGAAAAGGGTCTGGATTCTGATGGATTCAAAAAACGGCAAGGACCTGGGCAGCAATATGTTGCGGATTGCCGAGGAGCTTACCCACAATCCGGATTACAGGAAATACCGCCTTTTCATATCCTGCAACAAGGATAAAAAGGCGGATCTGCAGAAAATGGCGGCCCAGTATGAGCTGCGGGGGGTGACTTTCATCCGGGAGGGCGGCTTTTGCTACGCGAGGATTGCGGCCCTGGCCGGGTATCTTTTCACGGACACGTCCCTGCCCCTCTGGTTTGTGAAGAAAAAGGGGCAGGTAATCGCCAACACCTGGCACGGCACGCCGCTGAAAATGATGGGCAAGGATGTGTACAACCGTGCGTTCGACATGGGAAACGTGCAGAAGAACCATCTGATTTCCGACTATCTGATTTACCCCAGCGACTACATGAAGGAGTGCATGACCTCGGCCTATTTCCTGGACAATTTATTTCAGGGGAAAATTCTGTGTTCCGGCTATCCCAGAAATTCGATTTTTTTTGACAGGGACAGGGAAGGAACGCTTCGCGGCCGGCTGGGGCTGGAGGGCAGGCGGCTCTATGGCTACATGCCCACGTGGCGGGGCGTTTTAAAGCATATCGACGCCAACAAAAATACGTACCAGGTGGAGTATTTTCTGCAGGATATGGACAAAAAGTTTGAAGAGGATGAAATCTTTTTCGTGCGTCTGCATCCGTTCATCGGCAACACCATCGACTACTCCCGCTATGAGCACATCCGGCCGTTTCCGGAAGGCTATGAGCCCTACGATATCCTGAATATCTGCGACTGTATGGTGACGGATTACTCCAGCGTCATGTTCGATTTCGCCAATTCCGGCAAAAAGATCGTGCTGTTCGTGTACGATAAAGAGCTGTATATGGACGAGCGGGGCGTGTATGTTTCCATGGATACGTTCCCGTTCCCCCAGGTGCGCCGGGTGGACGACCTTCTAAAAGAGCTGCGTTCGCCCAAACAATACGACGACCGGGAGTTTCTGGAGAAATTCTGCAAATACGACCAGGAGGGCGTGGCCGAAAGGCTGTGCCGCCATATCGTAAAAGGCGAGAAGGCGTTCCAGGAATTGAGCGCCGCCAAAAATGGAAAGGAAAACGTGCTGATTTACAGCGGCAACCTGTCCCAGAACGGCCTGACCACGGCGCTTTTAAACCTTTTTTCCAACATCGATCTGGAAAAAAGAAATTACTATGTGACGTTTAAGTCCCTGTCTCTGAAAAAAGAGCCGGAGCGGGTGGCCATGCTGCCGCCCCAGGTTGGATTTTACCCCATTGCGTTCACGAAGGGCGAATCCCTGGGCGAAGCGGCGGCTCTATTTTTGTATTACGAGAAAAATATCACGCGGCCTTTTGTGATAAAACGGGTGGACCGTTATTATAAACGTCTGTACCAGGGCATTTACGGCTGCTGCGATTTTAGCTGCGCCATTCAGTACACGGGCTATGAGCGGGCGATTATCAATATGTTCGGGCAGTCTCCCGCAAAGCGGATGATTTTTGTCCACAATGACATGATCCGGGAAATGCAGACCCGACACAACCAGCACAAGCTCACCATCCAGAGGGCCTACCGGGAGTTTGACAAGGTGATACCGGTGACGGAGGACATCTACGGGCCGGCAGTGGAGCTGGGGGGCCGCACGGAGAATGTGAAGATTGTTAACAACTGCCACGACTACAAGGCTGTCCTGGAAAAATCCAAAAAGGATCTGCAGTACGATTCTTTCACAAAGTGCAGCGTGTCCCAGGAGGAGCTGCAGCGGATTTTAGACAGCGATTCCAGGAAAATGATTACCATCGGGCGTTTTTCACCGGAAAAAGGGCACAATCTCCTTTTGAGAGCGTTTGAGAAATATCACAGGGAAAATCCGGACAGTTATCTTATTATTATCGGCGGCCATGGGAAATTATATGAGGAGACCATCGCCCAGGCGGCGGCCATGGCCTGCGCGGACCGCGTGATTATCCTTCAGTCCATCTCAAACCCCATGCCCATCCTGGCAAAATGCGATTTGTTTGTGCTGTCCTCGCTGTACGAAGGGCTGGGCCTGGTGATTCTGGAGGCGGACACGCTGGGGATTCCGGTCATATCCACAGATGTTCCCGGGCCCCACTGTTTCCTGAAGCGCTACGGCGGTTATCTCACAACCCCGGATGTGAAGGGAATCTATAAGGGCATGAAAGCCTTCGAGAAGGGAAAGGTAAAGGTCATGGGCGTGGATTACGAAGCGCATAATGTCTGTGCCGTGCAGCAGTTTGAGGAATTATTTTTATAAACCTTCTGGGGGATGCGCAAAGGCAGATTTGGAGGTAAAGATGAAAATAGGGATTGTAACTTTCCATAGCGCCCATAATTACGGGGCCGTTTTGCAGGCATGGTCTTTGCAGGAATACTTAAGGCAGCAGGGCCATCAGCCGGAAATCGTGAATCTGCGCCTTCCGGTGATTGACAAGCTGTACCGCATTGTGAATAAGACCAATAAGAAAGTCTGCAAAAGCTGGCGGGTGAACTGTCTGGTGAACGAGGCGTATTATCGGGCGCGCTGCATCTACCGGTATATCATGCCGGACACGGGAAAGGTGGAGAAATACCGTAAATTTGAACATTTTATCAACCATGTCCTTCCGGTGACAAAAGAGTTCAGCCAGTATGAGGATCTGTGCAAAGCGAACCTGCGGTACGACGCGTTGATTGCCGGCAGCGACCAGATCTGGAACGCGGTGATGATGAAAAACATCAGCCCGGCCTATTTTCTGCAGTTCGCCAATGAGGACGCGATCCGGATTTCCTATGCGGCCAGCATCGGCACCGACGAAATACCAGAGGAATATAAAATGCTGTTTCGACGTTATCTTCGCAGTTTCGACCATATCTCCGTGCGGGAGAAGCGGGCGCAGGAAGAGGTGGAAGCGCTTACGAGCCTTCCGGTGGATCTGGTGGCGGACCCCACATTTTTGCTGGATCAAAAAGCCTTCGACGCGTTACGGGAGGAGCCCAAAGCCTCCGGGAAATACATCTATGTGCACAACGTGCATCTAAGCCGAGTGGACGAGGCCTTAAACGGCGTAGTGGAGGAGATGTCAAAGCGGCTGAACCTGCCGGTCATCCACAACTGGAATAAGAAAATATTTTCCAACGAGGCGGGCCATTTTACCGGTGGTGTGGGAGAATTTCTCGGGCTGGTGGCATCGGCGGAATATATAGTGACCAATTCATTCCACTGTACGGTGTTTGCGATCATTTACCGGAGAAACTTCATCACCGTGCCCCACTACAAACACCCGGATCGGATGCGCAATCTGCTGGAGAGCCTGGGAATACCGGAGCATCTGATCGGAGATCGGAAGCTTGTGCCGAAAGATTTGCAGCAGCTTTCCATTGATTACAAAAAAGTGGAAGAAAAGAAAGCGGCCATGGGGGCTCACGCCAAAGAATTTCTGGAAAAATCGCTGACGGCCAAGCGGGCGGACAGCAAAAAAAGCTTCATAAAAACCGGGGACGTTTTCCAGTGCTGCGGCTGCGGCGCCTGCAAGGATATATGCCCAAAGCAGGCCATTTTCATGAAGGAGGACGCGGAAGGGTTTCTGTATCCAGCGGTGGATGAAGATAAGTGCGACCATTGCGGCAAATGTGAGGAAGTCTGCATTTACCAGAACAAAAGCGTTTTAAATCCCGAGAAGGCTGGTTTTCCCAAGATATACGCCGCGCACCATAAGGATCGGGAGGTATTAAAGAGAAGCGCCAGCGGCGGCGCATTCACCGCTTTGTACCGCGCCGTTCTGAAAAAAGGCGGAGCCGTGGCAGGAGTCGGCTATGATGAAGACTTCCGTGTGACGTACAGCCTGGCCGAGGATGAAGAAGGCTGCAGGCGGTTCTGTGGATTGAAAAATGTTTTTGCGGACAGCGGGGAGATAAAGCCGCAGGTGCGAAAGCTTCTGGAGGGCGGAAGGCACGTGCTCTTTTCCGGAACGCCCTGCCAGATTGCCGGGCTGAAGAGCTTTCTGGGAAAAGATTATCCCAACTTGTACACCGTAGAAATAATCGATAATGGCGGCGGCTCGCCCAAAGTGTTCCGCAAGTTCTGTGATTACCTGGAGGGCGCGTATAAGTCCAAACTGGCAAATATGCAGTTCCAGAATCGATTCAAAGGCCCGGATTCACTTTTTGTGGTGACGGAATTCGAATCGGGGAGTATCGATGTGGAAGATGCGCTGCAGCATAAATACAACAGGGCCTGGAAGGACGGGAGCATACAGCGTCCCGCCTGCTATATGTGCGAATTTGCCGAATCCAAATGGGGAACGGCGGACATTGCCATCGGCGAATATAAAGACGCGCGCAAACGTCATCCCGCTATGAGCGGTGCGCAGGGCGTTACCCTGGTAAAAATCAACACACAAAAAGGAGAGCGGCTCTTTGAGGAATGCAGAGAGGAGCTGACGGCGGAAGAAAGTGCAGAAAAAGCAGTTGCCCCAGAGCCAATGACCATGGGCCTAAACAGAGCAAGGCTGATGAATGCCCTGGACGAAGAGCCCATAGAGGAATTACTGGAAACGTATAATCGCAGAAAGAAGGTGTAAAGCATAGCTTTACATCTTCAATTTTTTCTTTAATTTTTGGATGGACTGCTGTTGGCGGCAGAACATAATGCCCATAAACGCAATCCGATCGCTGTATATATCCGCGGGATTTACCTGATAAACGGGGAGGCGCTCAACGGGTTTTCGGAACAGTACGCCATCCTTTTACAGGGCACAGATTCCCAAAACCTCTTTGCCGGCGCAGACCGATTCGCTCCGTGCGATAAAAAAGATGTCTTTTCGTTAGGGCAGCCGCCGGAAGGCCGGGTTAGCTGAATTGTTCAAAAAATTCCCTGGATTTAGTGGTATCAATATCCAGCCTTTCCTGAAGCTTCAAAATGATGGCTTTATCGCTTAGGCCGAACTCCCTGCCCAAAGTAATGATTTCCCTGGCTCCGCCGATCAGTTCACCCTCGGCTTTGCCCCGTGCTTCGCCAATCAGTTCGCCCTCTTTCTTGATCTCCTCAAATAAAGTGCACATATTAATCTTCCCCTTTTCTAAAAAATTAAAATCGACTTTATGAGTACTCCCAATGGCCATCAGAACAGAGCGGTCCACCAGATTTTCATCGGCATAGTCGATGGCCAGTTGCTTTCTGTTTGAGATATTCCTATTATACATCAACTGAAGCAAATGGAACAGGTCAATGTTGTTTTTATTATGGAGATTGAGCTTAGAATTGCGCAATTCAATAAGATTCATGCAGTGATTGCTTACAAAAGGCTTCAGTTCGGCAGGAAGGGCCATCATCTCATGAAGGGATGCTGCGGCGTCCCAGGGCTTTTCGCCATAATAGAGAACCAGAGAGACAATGGGGATAAGCCTATCGGATTTTTTCATATGGGAAAGAAATGCATCGCCGGAGAGGCCTTTTTTGTTGGGATATTTGGATTTGATTTGTTCGTATTGTCGGAGGTAGGAATAGCAGTTATATTCCATATCCCTGAGAGGCATGGCATAATGGACGTTATTTTGGTTTTCCAAGCCCAGGAGAGCGTACTGCGTGGAGCCGGAGGCCATGACGACTTTGAAAAGGTCGCGGGAAGCGGCTTTGGAGTTGTCATGGCCTTCGAGATGTAAGATAACGGAATTGTCGGAATCGCGCTCCAGCAGACTGGAGGGTTTGATGACGGGTCGGCCATTGTATAGGAAGGCGTTAAACAGGTCAGCGAATTCATCGTTTCTGCGCCAGTAAGATTTCAAAGCAGCGTCTGGTTTTAAAGCGTTTGTCATATGTGTGTGTTCATCAACTCCTTATAAAGAATGCGTGCGTCCGAATTGTTCAAAAAATTCCCTGGATTTAGCCGTGTCGATATTCAATCTTTCCTGAAGCTTCAAAATAATAGCCTCGTCGTCCAGGCCAAACTCCCTGCCCAGGGCAATGATTTCCTCGGCTTTGCCTTCTTGCTTGATCTCCTCAAATAAAGTGCACATATTAATCCTCCCCTTTTTTAAAAAATTAAAATCGACTTTATGAATACTCCCAATAGCCATCAGAACAGAGCGA